>JAKPTB010000097.1 GCA_029555205.1 Bacillota bacterium | reverse complement strand
CAAGCGGCCTTGGGTAAGGTTACACATTACTATCCATTATTACACATTGATGTAAATATTAAGAGATGGGCTATCTGGGCACAAAGTGAAATTCTAAGATTTATGAAGATATTTAAAGATAATCAAAGTATATTAAGGGAGGAATCGTGGAAGGCGTTAAAGCTGTTCCAGGAGCCATAGGCCAACCAGCCGTAACCAAAACGGTAGTCGCCGTCCCGCATGTTGGGAAACACTATTTCCAGCTGTTTGATTACTTCCCTGGCCACCCCCAGTGTTACCGCATAGACCAGGTAGTGCTCCCAGATAATCAGGCTGGGTATTTCATGCCGCTCCATCTGGGAAAAGTGCTGAAGAAAGCGCCGGAAGGCCTGCCAGCGAGTGAAATCTTCCTGCCCTGTGGGGGAGCGTCTTTTAAACGACCGGGGCACAAGGCCTATGACAGCCCCGGCGACCATCAGCGCGGCGCCTAATATCGCCATGTTGGTGTTGGCGGCGGCCGCCGCTCCCAGGATAAAGAACGCCAGTCCGGCCAGCAAGGTAAACAAGGGCATATTGCCGCTGTGGTCAAAAAACTCCATCTCTTCTCCCTGCCCGTTTATGCCTGCCGTTCACTGCTGCCAGAAACCGTAAAAAGCCCTGCCGTATTTCTTGGCGAAGCTTTCTAAATCGGTTAAATATAAAAACCCGCGACCGCCGGCAACAGTATGGTTCAAATAGTCCAGCAATTCCTGCTCGTGGGGACGCAGCAACGCTTCCTCCGGCTTTCTGAAAGAAGCCGGTTCAGGCGCGGGCAGGAAGGTGAGGCGATATGTCTTGACTTCCCTGGAGCCAAACACCTTACTTATTTCCTGCCTTTCTTCCTCGATTGACAGGAAATTGCGCCGGGCTAAATCCAGTATAGTGGCGGTAAGGTCATGTGGTTTTATTTTTCTGAAGTTCCAGAGCGCGCTGAGTTCCGCCGGGCTGTATTGGCCTGGCAGTTCGCGGTAGTAAGGGCCGTCGAACCGGGTGGCGTAGGGACGCCCGTATTTGCGCCACAAGAGGAATACGGTCCCCAGGGCCAGCATTACGACGGCCGCCGCCCCGCCGACTTCCGCCCGCGCTATCAGGCGCTTCCGGTTGGCCTCCCCGGCCCACTTCTGTTCCTCGGCCAGTATGCCCGGCAGGGCTGTTTTACCCGTGTAAGCTTCGGCCGGAGCGGCAGGGAATAATGCCGCCGGCATGACCACCCGTCCTTCCACAAAAGTATAGGCGGGAAGGCCTTTAACCTGCCAGGTGACGACACCCGGAGCGCTGAAATTCACTTCTCCGTTGAGCGGCCCGTGGCCCCAGATCCGTATGTCTTTACCCTGCTCGTAATTCGCCGCTCCCGCCGGTAGCTGCAAATTTACTTTTACCTCACGGACCTTTTGGGCATTGTCCGAACCGATAAATTTGCGGTAGAGCTCGGCCGTGTCGTTGTGGAGCTTAACCGCGTTAACAACCCGGTAGGACACGTCAAATGTGCGCACTTGATCTTTGGCGTTTATACTCAAGTCGATGGTCGTTTTGTTGATTTCATTTTTAACCAGGAAAGTGCCGGGAGGGCCGTATTGACTGCCTGAATTGAATTCGTAAGGCCGTCCGTTTTCAGACACCGCCACTTCCGTGACCGGTGAGTCACCCCGGGGGATGCTGATGTAAAATCCGTTCCACTGGCCGGAAAAATCAACCGTCAACCTTTCCGTAACCTGCATGGAAGCATCCGGCAGTGCTTTCGCTTCGACCACTATCTGCTTCAGGTCGAAACTGCGCTCTGCCCGGGCGGTATCGGTAAACACCAGCGGCAGCAACATCCCCAGAATTAGAATCAGCAGGCAGCTCTTCAGGTCCGGCCGGAGCCTGTTGGATCTTTTCATGTGATAATGCCCCTTTTTAGAAATTCACTTTAACATTCTGCCTGGCTTCTACTTCACCCTGGAGGGTAAAATAATCAACCATCTGAAAACCCATCATACCGGTAACCAGGTTGTTGGGGAATACTTCTAACTTATTATTAAAAATCTGCACCGTGTCGTTGAAAAACTGGCGGGCATAAGAGATCTTGCTCTCGGTATCGCTGAGTTCGGTCTGCAGCTGCATAAAATTGGTATTGGCCTTTAGTTCCGGATAGGCCTCCGCCACCGCGAACAAGGATTTTAAAAGCTCCGCTTAACATATTTTCCGCCCTGGCCTGGTCGGGCTGTTTTCCAGCGGGGCCCTTGCGTGGAAGCCAGTGTATTCATATGTTTTCAATACCTCCTGTCGATTGATACTCTCTATTTTAGTTTTCAATGCGGGCAGTCTGTTGTAAAAATTTCTCTCAAATCATCAAACTACTTGCTAAAATCACTCAAACATACCAATTATTGATAAAAAAATTTATTGCCGAACTCCTTGCTGAAGGAGTGAAACACCTCCTCCAAATTCGTCTGGAGAGCAAAGTTTCCTATGTATGTGCGTTTTTTTGTAATGATCTCGATTTCCCCTGTTTGACAACTTTTTTTGAAGATGCAAACAGATATCAGCTCCAGTTCATCGATGATATACTCCTCATTATCCGGATCATAAGGTGTCAGGAATATCTTCCTGCAACCAATAGTAAGACAATAGCTTAAGGTTTTAAAATAGCCTGCTTTAAGCTTAATCTTAAGGCTCACCTGTTCCCACCTCGCCTTAAAATTTTACCATCATTATTTATTCAAAATAACTAGTACCGTCAAACTGGCAATGACAATATGCGGGCACGAATTGTGCCAATTCTTGCTATTGTATGCTGGTTGAACATTCTGGTAATATGTGACTTAAGAGGTGAGCAGAATATATGACATTTGCTGAAAAGCTTGATTTTTTAATGACCATCACAAATACTTCCAACAGTCTCCTGGCCCGGAATATCTCAATAGACGCCTCTTTTATCAGCCGTTAACGCAGGGGAGTCCGTACACCTGCCAGGAACGTAAATTACATACGGGCGATGGCTGAATATTTCGCCCGCAACTGTACCGCTGAATTTCAAAAAGCTGCCCTGCGGGCAGCAATTAAGAAAAGTTCATGGATTCAGTTACAAGAAATGGATACTGTGGAGGAACTAATGTATAAGTGGCTCAGGGAGGAAGATGCAGACAGGTCCGACTCAATTGGTAAGTTAATAAACGGTGTTAGTCATTTTCAATTCAAAAAACCAGACCCGGCTGCACCTTTTGATCTTGACAAACTACACCGCAGGAACATTTCTGGAGTTGAAGTGTTTTATTGTACGGAGGGCAAGCAAAATGCGGTGCTTATTTTTTTATCTTTAGTACTGCAAAGCAAGAATCCGCAAACCCTGCTTCTTTACAGTGATGAAGACATGGGATGGCTGACCGGGAACCGTGAATTTACCTTGAAATGGTCCTCTATGCTTAACCAGGTCATCAAGCGCGGCAATAAAATAAAAATTATCCATACAGTAGATCGTGGTTTTGATGAGATGATTTCTGCTATAAGAGAATGGGTCCCACTTTACATGACCGGCAGTATAGAACCCTATTACTACCCGAGAATCCGCGACGGCTTATTCCGGAGAACCTTGTTCATTGCCCCTGATACTGCCGCCATATCTTCCGGGACTGTGGGGAGCGGCACTAAAAACGCCGCCAACTTTCTTTTCACAAATAAAATGATTATCAAAGCATTAATCGAGGAATATAACGTTTTACTGTCCCGTTGCCGCACGCTCATGCGCATATTCACTCCTCACAGCAATGACGATTATCTGTCGCTCCTGTCAGAATTTGAAGATGAAGAGAAAGACTCGATTATAAAAACTGATATCCTTACCAATGTTACTATGCCCCTCGGTGTTATGGAACGCATCCTGGCCCGGGCAGAAAATCCCGGCAGCGACCACCTGCTGTCCTATCAGCAAAATAGTATAAAAAAGTTCCTTGCCGGACTGCAAAAAAACTGTTTTACCGAAATCCTCTCTCTTCCGGACCCGGTAAGTATATTAGAAGGAAAAGTTATGGTGAACTTTTCCGACATGCTGAACGAAAACCTGTTTTTTACACTCCGGGGGAATACCACCAACACTTACAAAATATTATCCGGCTCCTTAAGACTTACGATAACTACCATGTACACCTTACAAGTAATAAACACCTGGACGGTAGCATGATCTATGTCAGGGAGGATCTGGGGGTATTATTTGGAAAAACTTTGCCTCCTTCATTTATTTTTGCTATTAACGAAAACAATATGACGACCGCCTTTTGGGATTATATGAATCTACTGATCAAGAGGGAATCAAAGTATAAAATGAACCGCAATTATACCATTGCAGAGCTGGAAACAATGGTTGCCAGGCTGGAGCCATAACAATATTCTACATATAACGGCCCGGAGCCCTGGCTCTGATAAGCAAAAACCAAGGCCTTTGTCATCTGCCGGCATGCATGTGGTCGCCGGAACACAAATTATTGCGGCTTTCAAGCAGGGAAATGGCGGAGATAGCTTAAAATCCAGAGCGAGGGATAATCATGGCAGAAAAGAGCTTGCTTTAATACACGGCTCCCAAGACGTCGGGAAGAACAACAAAGATATCGAGAAAGAAAAAAATGCTTAATAACGGGGATTACATTTCTATGCAGCATGAAAAAACGGCTGATGGAGTTTCAACCAGCTTTCGGGTTAATACAGCAGCAGGCAGAGCCGTTGCCCGCCAGTGTTTAAAAAAAGCCGGATGTGGGAGCAGGTAGCGAAAATCTTTTCCCAATATCCTGAAAGAGCTTGATCATGTACATATGAAGCTCTTATACGTCCATTAGCTGCGGAAGCAAAAGCTTTTTTACTTTTCTAAAACTGAGGAAATAAGTGCATTCTTAGCTTGTTCAAGGGCAGTCTGTGTTGCCAGCCATTGGTGTGTAAAATCCAGGAATAATTTAAGTGTTTGTGGTGTATCGGAGATATTCCGAACTACTAGATAAGTCCTCCTTTGTATGGTAGGCTTAAGTTCAATTATTCTTATGTTATCGTTATCAGCCTTTTCCGCTTCGGCCACTTTGCTCGAAAGTACACTAATAACAAGCCCCTCGCTCACAAAGGAAACAATATTCTTGGCAACATAGCAGGTTTTTGCCAATATAGGACTAAAACCTGCTTCCTGACAGGCCTTATTAAAATCATAAAAATGTCCGGAAGAAGGGGGGGTTAAAATAAACCTTTCATTTTGTAATTCCTTTATGCATACTGATTTTCTGTTAGCAAAACGGTGCTTTTTATTGGTTACAACGACCATTCTGTCAGTCACTAATTTGCAATACTTAAGATTTGGATTGGGATTATAAATCTGAACAAAAGCCGCATCAATTTTGTCTGAAAGCAACATGTCTAAAAGTTTTTCGCACTGCTCTTCAACAATATTAATTCTCATTCCTATGAAACTTTGCTGGAAAGATGACAACAGGTTTGGCAGATTATAATACCCGATGACAGCCATAACTCCCAGTCTAAGTTCTCCACTTACGACGGGCGAATATTCCCTGCCGGTACATTTAACCTCTTTTAAATTTGTTATGATGCGTTTTGCGTTGATGATAAACTCTTTTCCTGCCGGTGTAAGCCGTACTAACCGCTTACTTTTCAAGAATAAACAGACACCCAATTCAACTTCAAGCTTGCTAATCTGATGCGATAATATGGACGGAGAAATATTGATTTCTTCTGCGGCACGTGCAAGACTAAGGTGTTTTGACACAACCAGGGCGTATTCCAACTGACGCATATCCATCCTACCATCTCCTGTGACAACATTGCATTTAACAAAAATTTTTTAATTGTTGAAAACATTAAGTCTTTATTACAATTATTTACCCTAATTGTATCACAAACATGAAGTAAAAAATGTTTTCTACAAACAAAAACAATAAGTTTTTCTTTATAAAGGGGTGTAAAATGGAGGTTTTCTTGACATCTTTTCCCGGCACCCTTTCAAATTTCCCATATATCCTGTTTCTTCGAATATCTCGCTTACCTCTATGTGGTCAGGGGAATCACGCTTAACTCCGTACTTGCAAAATTTTACCAAACGCCCTGGAGAATTGTATATGGTAAGCTGGCCGGCACAGCGCAACAAACCTTTCCATAATCCCTGCAATCTCTGCATCTATTCTTTTCATGAAAACAAATAAGCTCAGCTCCAACCCTTAAGTTACAATCCATAATAACTTCCACTTTTAAAGCGCCTCCACCTCAATAAAAAAGAATAAATTTCTCCATTTTCAATATAGGAATTTTCCCAATACTTTTTATACAATGTTTTATTTTTAATTTGCCGGTTCCCACTTGCCGGCGCCTGCAGGTTAATGATAAAATAAACTTAATCTAATTTTATACCGGGTACAATATTGTACTTGATGCAAAAAAGAGGTGATCTTATAGAACCTGTTAAAAAAACCAGAACCGATAAAAAAAAGGAAGAGACCAGAAAAAAGATTATTTCAGCAGCCATAGATCTCTTTAACAGGCAGGGTTTTGACAAGACAACAGTCGAGCAGATTGCCTGGGAGGCGGACGTTGCCAAGGGAACCGTTTTTAATCATTTTTCAGCGAAGGAAGCTATCGTTCTTGAGTACGTACAAACAGCCCTAAGAGATGCAGGACCTGAAATAATAAAAAAAATAGGCAAGCTGGCGGACACCCGTTCACGAATAACTGAAATGTTTCATCTTTCGCAGGAATTACTGAAATCCAGGCTAAACGACGATGTTGCAAAAAAATATATGACTTACCTTGTCCAGGCAATCCCTGACACCCCCGGAAAACAGGAATTGCGAAGCGGTTACGTTGATTTTCTGACTGAAATTATTAAAATGGGCCAAGAGGACGGGGAAATCAGAGACGATATCCCGGCTGAAACCCTGGCCACGTACCTGGATTGGAACAACGCTTTAGTCATGATGGCCTGGCTAGCTTACCCTGAGATGTCTTTAAACGCTATGGTCAATAGGATGACAGACCTCTTTCTGAACGGTGCGCTTAACAGGGAGGGCAGAAAATAAAGAATCATAATGCCTATCCCTAACCCCTTGTAGTAAACCGTAAAAAATACGATTAAAGGAGCCAAAAAATGAAAGAGTTTAAGGATAAAGTGGCTGTAATTACAGGAGCGGGCAGCGGCATCGGATTGGCTATAGCAAGGCGCTGTGTTCAGGAAGGGATGAAGGTGGTGCTTGCTGACGTTGAGCAGGATGCCCTGACCGGGGCTGAAAAAGAATTAACTGCCCTGGGCGGAACCGTACTGCAGGTTTTGACGGATGTTTCCAGTGCCGATCAGGTTGAAGCCCTGGCCAGGAAAACAGTTGATACCTTTGGAGGTGTGCATCTCCTCTGCAACAACGCCGGTGTCGCCGCAGACGGTACAATCTGGGAATGCAGTTTGGCCGACTGGGATTGGGTTATTGGCGTTAACCTCTGGGGAGTGCTGAACGGTATTCGTACATTTGTACCCATCATTCTCTCCCAGGACACCGAAGGCCATGTTGTCAACACAGCTTCAACAGCGGGTATCCTGCCCTACCATCCAGGGGCAAGTTACCATGTTACCAAGCACGCCGTGGTGGCTCTGTCTGAAAATCTGTACAGATCCCTGGGTGAAAGGGGTGCAAAAATTAAAACATCCGTTTTGTGTCCTGGATTCGTGAAGACGCGGATTCTTAGTTCCTTGCGCAATCGGCCGGCGGAGTTAAGATTAAAGTCCTCTCCAAAACCGTTGAGCCCGGAAGCTGAAGAAGCCGCCTGGGCTTACCTTGAAAATAATCATTTCAGGGTGCTGTCTCCCGCTCAGGTGGCGGATATGGTTTTTACTGCCATCAGGGAGGAAAGGTTTTATATTTTGACTCACCCTGAATTCAATGAAGTTGTCAGAAAACGGATGGAAGCCATTATCCAGGGACAAAACCCGGAAATTAAGCCCTTATCCTTCAAGAGGGAACAAACACAGACCCACCAATAAAGGTTTTGCATGTGTTTGACTTGTTAACCAATTAGCCTGAACATACCAATAACTTAATGACTTGGGTACCCGGTACACCAGGCATACCACGAAAAGGAATTTTATTATAGTTGTGTAAGTACGCAACGGATGAGACTACCCCATCGTACGTTTTAAACCCCGTTTTAGTAAACGGGGTTTAAAACTAGATAAACCCTTTTTCTTTAGCCATCATTACTCCTTGAAAAACAGCATCGTCAGTGTTTTTTGCTTCAAATTCATAGGTTTGAGCCGTACCTGGTACATCCGGCGCGAACAGCAGGCCAAATAAGTTTTCCTTCGCGTTGTATTTTACGACGATCAAATACTCCGTAAACTGCGCTATTACCTGCTTGCAAACCTTCTATGACCTCCACATCTTTTTGGTTCCTGATGCCCAATTTGACCGGCTTGAGGACTATCCTATTGTTTGTGATTTGCATGACTTCGTTTTGGCCATTTTCACCGGTACGAACTGCTTCCCAGGGTATAACCAGAACATTATCCCGGCTTCCGGGGCAGGTGGAATATGCCCCGGGATAGATGTTCGGAGACCAAACAAGCTTGCTAATTAATTTCAGCTAATCAATTGGCTGGTTTGTCAAGCGGTAACAATGCGGCTTTCAGCCTGTAAGCCCAGTTTTTCAACAGCCTGTTCCCGCATTTTATATTTTAAAATTTTCCCGGCGGCATTCATTGGAAATTCCGAAACGAATTCAATGTAGCGGGGAGTTTTATGCTTTGCCATATGTGAACGGATGTAGTCTTTAAGTTCATCGGCTGTCATTGTCACATTATCTTTAAGGATCACGCAGGCCATAATCTCCTCGCCGTACTGTTTGTCGGGCACGCCTATTACCTGAACATCCTTGACTTTAGGATGGGTGTAGATAAAGTCCTCAATTTCCTTGGGGTAGATATTCTCACCGCCCCGGATGATCATATCCTTGATCCGGCCGGTTATTTTGTAGTATCCATTCTCGTCACACCTGGCTAAATCACCGGTATGCAGCCATCCATCCTCATCAATGGCAGCTTTGGTTGCCTCGGGCATTTTGTAGTACCCTTTCATGATGTTGTAGCCGCGGGCTACAAATTCACCATCGGTATTGGGGGGTAAATCCTTACCGGTCCCGGGATCAACAATTTTGCACTCTATACCGGGCAGCGCACGGCCGACAGTGTTTACGCGCAGTCCCACGGAATCATCTGTGCGGCTCTGGGTGCAGCCGGGGGAAGACTCAGTCTGGCCGTACACAATGGTAATCTCTCTTACATTCATCTTATCCACTACATCCTGCATAACCTTGACGGGACAGGGACTGCCGGCCATAATGCCGGTTCTCATATGGGAGAAGTCCGTTTTGGAGAAATCCTCATGTTCAAGCATCGCGATAAACATGGTGGGAACACCGTTGATAGCGGTAATCTTCTCCTTGTTTACACAATCAAGAGCCCACTTTGGTGAAAAATATGGTATTGGACAAAGGGTAGCACCATGGGTCATTGACGCCGTCATGGAAAGCACCATACCAAAACAGTGGAACATGGGTACCTGAATCAGCATCCGGTCAGCTGTGGAAAGATCCATGCAGTCGCCGATGCACTTGCCGTTATTTACGACATTATAATGGGTGAGCATAACACCCTTGGGAAAGCCGGTGGTTCCCGAAGTATACTGCATGTTGCAGACATCATGCCTGTTGATTGAAAGCGCGCGCCGGTAAACCTCCTCAAGGGGGACTTGCCCGGCCATGGCAATGGCGTCCTCCCATGTCAGGCAGCCCTTCTGTCTGGAATCAATGGTGACGATATTGCGCAGGAAGGGCAAACGCTTTATATGCAGCGGTTTCCCCGCTTCGGCGGTCTCCAGCTCGGGGCATAGCTCCTTCATGATGTTTACATAATTAGAGTCCTTGTAACCGTCGATC
The DNA here is from genome assembly GCA_029555205.1 of Bacillota bacterium. Taxonomy (GTDB): domain Bacteria; phylum Bacillota; class Desulfotomaculia; order Desulfotomaculales; family Pelotomaculaceae; genus DTU098. The sequence continues at coordinate 135,959 of JAKPTB010000097.1, read as the reverse complement.
ATGACCAGCGTATGCGTGTCCGACTGGCGCAGGAGGTACTCCGCTTCATAGATTTTGTAAGCAGTGTTTACAGTGACAAGAACGGCGCCTATCTTGGTGGTTGCCCAGAAGGTGATGAACCACTGGGGAACATTGGTTGCCCAGATGGCAACGTGATCACCGGGCCTAACACCCAGGGCAATCAACGAGCGGGCAAATGTGTCGACATCATCCCGGAACTCGGCGTAAGTCCTGGTATAATCCTGTGTAGTGTATTTAAAAGCATACTGATCAGGAAACTCTTCAACAACACGGTCAAGCACCTGAGGAAAGGTCAGGTCAATGAGCGTGTACTTCTGCCAGATGTATTTCCCTGTGCGCGCGTTGTTTTCGAACAGGTGGCCCTTTACCACACTTATCTCACTATAACGGCTCATAAAGTTAACAAAATTCGGAAAGACAACCCCTGCGTCGTCAAGATCCTCTGCCCAGCGCTTGACCCATTCAAGGGAAATATAGCCGTCGTAATTAATTGAGCGCAGCGCCAGCATCAAATCGTCAATGGGCAAATCACCCTCTCCCATCATCCGGTACCGGACAATGCCGTTCTCTACAACGGAATCCTTGATATGTACATATTTGATATAGGCGCCGAGATTCTGTACAGTCTTTTCGGGTTTCTCCCCTGCAAACCGGTAAGGATGGTGCATATCCCACAGGGCTGCCACCGCGTCACTGGCCACTTCGTCAAGCAGCCTGCACAGGCGGTCAGTGTCGGCGTAGACACCGTTGGTTTCCACCAGCAGGGTTACACCCTTTTCCTCAGCAACCGGCACCAGGCGCCGCAGGGCAGCCAGAACAACCCCGTCATCCACCTCGCCGGTTACATGGGGCTCAAGATCCCCCAGAATACGGATGTAGGGTGTGCCGAGCCTGGCAGCCAGCTCAATGTACTGCACAATCTCAGCATGGTTCTTTTCAGCATCTTCAGCAAATTTCAAGCAGCAGCCGGTTGTGAGGCACGGTATTTCCAGGCGCAACTCAGCAAGCTTTTTTACTGTATGCGGGAGCTGTTCCTCGGAGAAAGGCTGTGCCCGGACCACAGATATTTCATCGCCTAGTCCGCGGATTTCAATACCTTTAAAACCAAGGTCCTTGGCCATGGAATAGATCTCGACCCAGCTGAAGTTGGGACAACCAAGTGTTGAAAAAGCAAGTTTCATAATATTCCCCTCCTAAATGTTTTATAATATTCCCCTCAAAAATTAAAAATGCTTTCGTCTCTCAGCATTATCGCTAGAGACGAAAGCCTTAAACTTCCGTGGTACCACTCTAATTGGTATGAACCATACCCACTCTTCAGGCATCGGTCAAATTGACGAATGCCCTCCCGTGATAACGGCGGGAAACCCGTTCGCACCTACTTGCTTTAAAGCCGCCATATGACGTCTTTAAGCTTTCAGCTGACTGCTCGAGGGTGAGTTCACATTTGCTCTGCGCACTGTTTCGCAGCAACCAACAGCTCTCTGTAGCAGCATACCGCAAAGTGTTTTCCCTGTCATCGCATTTAAATAATTTGTGAGCTATGTTATCAAATAATTAACTATCTGTCAAGTGAGAATTTACACGAATTTTACAAGTTTGTTTTTACCAGGATGCGGGCCGCCAGCTGCCGGTTAACGACCTACCTTATTTACATTTATATATAGGGTAACAGCTTCCTGCAGCTAATTTCCCATTGACGATCCCTTCCCTCAAAAAAATTATTAATATAAACCGTCCAAATATTGTCCCAATGTCGGCAACTGCGCCTATGCCACTTCCGGTACCAAATACTCCAGGAGCAATTTGCATCTCCTGACCCCATCCGTAATCCCTTGAATAACACCTGCACCATATCTCCGATATATTGCCGCCAATGAATTTATTCCAGAATATGAATATATCACCGTCACTATTGCTGACAGCCCGCACAGTACTATCACTGCTAAGTTGCCCGGTTGTAAGTTGTACTTTAGCCGCACCCTGTTGCTCCGCCCTGATTCTCAAGTACCACAGACTTGTTTTGAAATCTACCTCAGAAGAAAAGAACACCCATATATCGTCTTTATTATCCTTAACAACCGACAAACTGCCTGATACCTTTTGTGACAAAGGATAAATTTCCTCCTTACCCCAGGTTGGTTTGGCCGTGTCTTTGAGATCACAGGAAATTTTGTGTATGCTTGAACCATCCAACCATAATACCTGGATATTGTTGTTTCCATCTAAAATAGCAACCGGGTGTCCCGCCGACTGGACCGGTATCTTTTGCCTGCCGTCCCAATCTTCATTATTCCTTCCTGAGGTATTGGGCTTACGCCTGTTGTACCATATAGCATCTTTCCCCGACTCGGGGTCCAAGTCCATCCAGAACAGCCATAGATAATTATTATGCATAATTGCGAATACTTCACATTCATTATTGCTTATCGACATGCCGAGAACCTGAATTTCGATATCTTTCCATTCATCTACATACTTGGTAAAAAATATATAACGGTTACTTCCTCTATAATCGCCGATCCACAGGGCGTATAATTCATATTCATTTTTCAACAGGAACGGGTTACAGGGGCGAGCATAACCACGCCCTACTCTTGTAGGACCATGCCAGGCATTGCCATCATATACCATAAAAGAAAGGTACCAGGAATCTGTAAAACCTGCTCCCCGGTTCTCCTGCCAGCAGACATGCATGACTCCATTTCCTTCAATTATGGAAGGACAAGATTTCTTATAACCGGTTTTAGCTAAAGATTGGGCAGGCATATCCGGCATACCGCCCCGCAGGAGCGCATTTAACGCTTCCCGCAAGCTGGTATTTATATATGATCTTCCGGTGTGGGCAAGCCTGTAATCGGCGCCAAAAGCATCGGTTGCTATAGTCTTTACATCTAGCTTTATTTTTTCCACGTCAGGCTGTGAGACAAGCGTCACCCCGGTCCGACGCAGATCGACAAGTATGGTTAAGCCCCTGCCATATTGCTGATAGTAATCCATGCGTGCCAGCGGATAATAAACATGACCCTGTCTGCGATAAGCCTCAGGGACAGTTACCGTGTTTCTTTCACAGCCCTCCAATACCCGTACTACCCAGTCGCGCTTGATACGCACGCAAGTTGGGACGCCAATAGCCTTATTGACAAGATCTTTATCCTCATGCTCGTCAACTATACGCTCCCATACATCCAGGTAGTACAAGTTGCTGTGGTCCTGATCAAGCTTTTTGCCGGTAAGCGGCAAAAGAGGGTCTACACCCAGGGCAGCGGCCAGGGTATCATTTTCGTACAGTTGTTGATCCGTATAGTGCAAATCACATTCATTAGTTACTTCCCATCCATCCACCAGACAGCGGCCCGCACCCTCAGGAGTCCCGTCACCACCCTTGATGATGAAATCATATTCCGGGACGGCGATTACGCGCAGGTCTGAAGCAACCCGGGAAATTGCAGCAGCGACTTCATCAGCGGTTGCCTTCCCAATATCTTTAAACTGCTCGCCTTTAAATACCACTTTCCACGTTTTCGTCCAATTGGCCCTTCCAGTGCTGGAATTAAGAGGAATGCGTGCAGCGTTGATCACCAACGACATACCTTCTTTTAAAGCAAACGGCTCTCTCGCCGTTCCGGAGAGGCGGGCTGCAAGACCGTTGCCCGCAGCCATCAGGGTTTTGACACCAAATGCCGCATCCGTCGCTCCGGCTGGAATGCCAGAACAGCCATAAACCGCCGGCTGCGTCACATGCGCCGGCAGGACGCCCGTCGTAATTTTCTGCTTTTGAATACTGCACGGACTTTAGCCAGGCATTGCCCGCACTGTTGCGTGAGGTTCCCCAGATATCCCACAGATGAAGTGTTTCAGGGGCATTACTCAGGCAGACATTATGAACATATTCCTTGATACGGCAGTTCCATCCGGTGACCCTGTTTACCAGAGCCTCAAGATTAGGTAGGGTACCAACTTTCCGGTACAATTCCGGAGCAAACAGGATCTCCATGCGCTGTGAAATTTCATCCTGGGCCAGATCCAAATCCCAGCCGATCCATCTAGCCAGATGAGGCAGGAAGCCGGCCAGTGTATGCAGCACGTCGTGAAGGCTGCGCAACCCCTCCGCCCGGCACCTGAAATAGTCCAGAGCAGCCCCGAAGACCTCGAGAAATTTGCGCAGTTGCCCCCTGCCCCTATCGGAAGGCGAGGGTTCATCATAGGAGCGGTGCACCTCGGGAAGGAGCCGGTAAAGCTGACCGGCAAAGTCATGGCTTATGGTAGCCATCCCGGAAGCGCGTGCAACCGGGATGGCCGGCTTTATCCAGGAAGGTGCTCACCCGGCCCAGGGACATAGCCGCCCCGTTCTGTCCCTTGATTGCCGCCAGATAGGCAAAATATAGCCACTGCACCGCCTCCCGGCCGTTCTCCGCCGGCCGGCTTATATTGTAGCCGTAAGAGGCGGCCATTTCCTTCAACTCCTGCAAGGCCCGGATTTGCTGCCGCACCTCCTCCCGGAGCCTGATAATCTCCTCATCGGTGATTGCCAGCAAATCCGGGGCGTTTAAATCCTGCTCTTTGGCTTCAATAAGCCTGTCCACCCCGTACAGGGAGACCCGCCGGTAATCCCCCATGACACGGCCCCGGCCATAGGCATCCGGCAGCCCGGTAATTATGCCATGATGGCGCAGTTTCTTAATTTCATCAGTGTAAACCCGGAACACTCCCTCATTGTGGGTGGTCCGGTACGTGGTAAAAATTTTCACGATCTCGGGATCCAGTTCAGCGCCGTACTGCTGGCAGGCCTTCACTGCCATACGGATCCCTCCAAAAGGATTGACCGCTCTCTTTAAAGGTTCGTCAGTCTGCAGGCCAACGATAATTTCTAAATCCCGGTCGATATAGCCGGGCTGGAAAGCGGTTATACCTGTGATCTGGTGGTTGGCTATCGAATAGACCCCGCCTCTTTTTGACTCCTCTTTCAGCAGATTACGGCACTTCTCCCAGAGGGTCCGGGTTCGGGCGCTGGGTCCAACCAGAAAGAAAGCATCCCCGGTATAAGGAGTGACATTGTGGTGAATGAAGTCCTGTACGTCAATACTCCCTTTCCAGCTCTCCCCCTTAAAACCACGGTAGCATCTTTGTTCAATAACCATAGACATTAGTAAACTCGCCTCGGATTTAAAATGTCCGGGGTGAGCCTGTTCAATACAACTAAATCTTTAAATATTAAAGCACCCAGGAAGAATTCAAACTTACCACTGTAGATTACCCAGTCCAGCCTGGCCTGCTGTTATTTTCGCATTAACCACACCAGGCAAGAAACCCGGGTTCATACCCTGCATATGAAGGTGTTGTAATGTTCCAGCTCTTTTTTCGAAGAATAGGATTAACCGGCAAGAATCACCATTTTCTCAAGCTTGCGCACCCGGGCGCTAATAGCCCGGATAAGGCCGATCCCGATTTCAGGGTATAACCGGCATAGGCGCGCCAGTTCCCGGCCCTCAATGGCCAACACCACGGCATCGCCCAGGATAACCTGGGCGCTTACCGGTGAAGGAGATTCGTCGAAAGCACTCGTATCGCCGATGAGCTCTTTGGTCCCCATGACCCCGATGGTGCCTTCACACCCTGATTTGGATCGGGCACTGATCTCAATGTGGCCGGCAAGAAGGATATAAACAGTCTGGTTTTGCCTGCCCTCCGTCAACAGGAAACTACCGTCGGGCCAGGTTTCCACCCTGGCAATGCCGGCAATTAGCGCCAGCTCCTCAACAGATAGGCCGGCGAAAAGGGGCGTATCCTTTAATAACAGCATCCGGTCCAACAATTCAAAGCCACGCATGGTTTCCATATCTTTTCGCTCCCTTCTTCGTTCGGCGGCAGCCCGGATTTCCCGGAGCCAGTAATCAGCCTCAGCGACGGCCCCGGCCTGCCAGGAATCGGGGCACAAGTTTTGTTTGTCTAAACCGAGCGCGGACGTGAGATACAGCGCCAGGGCCCGGGAAAGACTCCGGTCGCCTATTCCTTCGGTCAATATCTCCAAAGCGTTGTCTCTTTTTTCCTCATTCTCCTCCCGCAAGACCTTGCGTAAAACATTCACGGAACTTTCCGAACTGAGCCCGGCCAGAACCAGCCAGGAGGCCTCCAGCACTTCCGCCTCTATTTCCTTGATGCGCCGCCCTGCCAGCTCAGCCAAATCGTAAGTCTCCATTTGGCGCAAAGCAGGTACCAGGGGCAGCATCGACTGAAGCTGCTCAATCCGTAACTTGCATTCATCAAGTATCAGCCTCCGCACATTCCGGTCAAACAAATAATCTTGAAGAGTTTTTATCAATACCTTCCAGGTTGAGGAAGGGGGGTTTTGGTTCAACTGCTCGATCAGAACCGGTAGAGCGGCCTGACCCATATCCCGTAATGCCTTTTCCACGGCGGCACGATACTCCAGATCGGCCATCGGGTAAAGGGCAAGCATGGCGGGAACCGCACCGGCGCAACCTAGCTTTCCCAGGGCGGCGGCCGCCGCTGTTCGCATGCGGGGTGCTACCCCTTCCGCCAGCTTTGACGTTAGCCAGGGGACATATTGCTCAAATTTACACTCGCCAATGACGGTGCAGGCCAATACCTCACCTTCCAGACCGGAATCCAGACAACGCCCAATGATCTGCTCCGCTTTCCCCGAAGGTAATTGCCCGTCCAAACGAAGCAGGGCGATAAGGGCGGCACTGGCCACCCTTACCTCCAAATCATCCAGGGTCTCGTGCAGGCAGGACCTGGCCTGTTCACGGACAGGCCCGGCGCCTGCCAGACATAAAACAGCCTCCGCCCTCAATTCCGGATCAGGGTCCCGGGCGCAGGCCAGCACCTGCTGCCATTCTTGCGGCCCGGCTTCGGCAGCCGGGAATAACTGCAGCGCCGCCAGCCGTATTTTTCGGGAAGCATCTCCCAATAGCCGGTTCATTACCGGTAATCTGGTTTTACCCGGGCTATTCTTAAGCAGTTCCACGGCCAAACCCCGTTTGCGGTCGTCGGGTTGATACAGGAAAGCTAATATTGCCTCAAAAATTTCAGGCTTCACCAGGCTGCCCAGCGCCGCATCGACATTTGAAGATGCGTCATAATAACCGTAATTTACCGATGCAATTAATTCTCTCATATAAAGGTTCCGGACCTGCACGGCTATCCACACCAGGAACACCCCGATTAAAACCCCCGCAGCCGACAGCACAGGCAGACTAACCGCCCCGGCGGCATGTAGCAGGCTTAAAGCGCCCCCTCCCAGCATGCCGAACAGGACATAAAACCCTCCCGTTAAAAAACGGATACTGCTCCTTTCCCTCGGCGGCACAACCTTGAAAACCAGCTGGCAGGTCGGCTCGCCCAGAACATCGATTAAGAGGCGGGTTAAAACGACGCTGATAAAAACACCACCCGGGGGCTGGTTCAAGGCAAAAAGAAAAACCGGAACCAAGAAACAAACCACCAGCCCTGCGGGCACTACCACCATAGTGACACCTACTCCCAGCCAGTGCATGAGCTTATTGAGCAGCCCTACCTCAATCACCACGGCTATGGTATTAAATATAGCCATCAAGGTGGCAAAAAAGGCCATGAGTTGTTTTTCATCCGGAAAAAGAGATTCGGCGACGGTATTGTAATGGTAATCCATCAGGAAATACAGGACCATAAGACCGGTCAACAGAACCAACAGCCGGCTTATAAAGGGAGATTTAAAGAAATACCGCAGGCTGTCTCCAAGATTTATAGCCTCTTCCTCCGGCGAAAATTCCAGGGGAACCAGATAGCGCCGTGAACATTCCCGCAAGGACAGAAAACCCCCACCCAGGATGACCGCCCACAACAAATAGATGATCTCTGTTCCCAGGGGCGCCAGCCAGTGGGTTGCCGCGCTGGATACAATGCACCCTGTGGTGTAGCAAGCGGAGAGAAGGGGAAACAGCCGCCTGGCCTGCTGAGTTGTCGATATATCCGTGGCTATTTGCCAGTTCAGGGGAGCCATCTGAAAATATATCACCGTAGTTGTCACCAGCAGAAACGGGTAAAATAAGCGTGGCAAGGCCAGGCCGCTCCACCGGGAGGCCTCCAGGCAAAGCGAGCCGGCCAAAACCAGCAATCCCATAGTACCATAGGCACGTTTGACAAAAGCAGGCTTGGCCCAGACACCTGAAAAATGCGCAATCAAGCCGGAGGTAAGCAGTAAAGCCAGTGCTTCCAGCGCGTACATTTCGGGTAAATGCTCTACCCCGTACCGCACGTTGAAAATGGACATAGCCGCGCTAACGCCCATGACCTCTCCCATACCCAGGGCCAGAAACAGGGGAGCCGTTACCAACAGCTTGGGAACATCATTGCCCTGTAAGGACAAAATCCCTACAATTTTGAACATCGTTACCTCCAGCACAAATCCAACAGCTAATCAGGCTAAACCAAAATCAAACAAACCATTTATGAACAAAATCTTTAATACCTCGGGGGCTTAACTCGGCCACGCAGACCAGTTCATCCCCGCGTACATAACCCGGATTCACCCTGGCAAAATACTCGATATGAGGATTCTTCAAATGCCTCTCTTTTATATCTGCCACTCCCGGCTTGACAAAATCGCAGCCGGAACGGATTACGCCGCTGACAGGGTCAAAAACTTCCGGGAACATCAAATTCGCAAAACCCTCAATAATTGCCCTGACAAATGGAGGCGTAGGAGCGTTGTACCGGGGCCAGAACAGATTGAAATAATAGGGCAGGTACCGGTATGTTCTGTATCCCTTTGACAGCAACATCCAGTAAAAGTTTCCTTCCTTGAACTCCGGGAGGGATGAAATGTAGTTGAACCAGTTGTTTTGGAGATAGCTCCAATTCCAATATGTCCGGTCCATAACGGTATCTCCCGAATATAGCAGCTTGATAACCTCACCATCAATATTAAGCCGGATGATCATGCTGCTGGTAAACCCTACAATTGATCCCTCTTCATCCTTGAACAACAAAACATGATCCTTCTCTTTAAGGTCATTCCGGAATATATCGGGGTCAAGATTGGAGTAATATTTGCACATGAGCTCGTACATTTGCTGGATGTCGGTCCCGGCAAGTCCGGAAACCGGCAAAACTTCTTTCTTGAGCATCAACTATTCCTCCTACAACTTGAAATTTCGATAATGGTAAAATGCAAGTGAACATATTAGCCGTCAAGATCAAATCTGAGCAGATAAACGGCGCTGTCATGGTTCAAGATGATTTGCTCCTTTAACTCCGATCGCTCTAACGGCCACCACGGCGACTTCGGTCCTGACGGCCCTGGCTCCGGATCGCAGGTGTTGTACGGAGTATCCTTTGATGATACCGTTATTCACCGCCGCCGTAACCACCGAATCGTTTGCCCAGGGGGAGATCTCACTGCTGCCGCTTTAAAGCAAGGTCCCCGGGTGCCGGACTTAGTTTGGTGGCTATAAGAAGCATTTCTCTTCAGATTTACTTTCGTTGTTTATTACTAGAAAGCCTGATCCAGGCAAGCCATAAAACGATTAACAACAACGCCTCGCCGAGATCGAAAAAAATCATGCCGAAGTTGTAAGGTTCGTAATTGCCGTGAACAAGCGTGTCCTTTAAGTGACCTATTCCCGCGCCAATCATAAAAAACGACCACCCCAGCACAACCGCATGCCAGAACGTGCCCCTGATCCAGATCGCCAGAAAGGCGAGGAGCGCCCAGGCCCCATCATGAATGCCGACTTCAGTTTCAAAGGGGCTCACATCCCATCCAATCATGGGAGCGACATATTCAGGAAAGAAGACGTGCATGACGAAACTGTTGGCACCAAACACCCCTACGCCAAAAACAAGACAATAGAGTAATAAGAGTTCAACTTTTCCTGCCCGGTCAAGACTATTTCGTTTTACTGCAATATGTATTATTCCAACTAAAATTCCAATGAGCAAGATTACCGCGCCAATCATTATCTTCCCTGCCTTTCATCATTTTTCAGTGTGCTCTTTTAGCTCTCCTTTGCCTTCACATTCAATTGAGAACCCTCTATTAAACCGGCTTTCTTCTTGCCTTCGGGTCAGCGACCCACTCCACATAACCCAGGGAGAGGGAAAGCAGCCACGTTATGAAAAAGTACAGCACCGCCACCATAACCAGCGGGAAAAAGGCGTCAAAGGTGCGGCTGCGGATAATGTCGCCGGCCTTGGTTAAATCCTGCACGGCGATATACCCCACCACGGAAGTCATTTTCACCAGGGAGATGAACTCACCTTTATAGACGGGCAAAATTTGCCTTACAGCCTGGGGCAGGATAATGTAGAGAAAAGTTTTCGCTTTGGTAAATCCCATGGCGATGCCGGCTTCGGTTTGCCCCCTGTCCACACTCTCGATCCCTGTCCGGAACATCTCGGAGACATAAGCCCCAAAATTCATGCCGAAGGCGAGCACCGCCACGAGGATAGGGTTAATGTCCACGGAAGCAAACACGACATAGAATATGATCATCAGGAGAACCAGCACAGGAGTGCCGCGCAGGATGGAGATATAGACTTTGGCAGGCTGCCGGAGCGCCTTGTTCGGCGACATGCGCATAAAGCAAATCAGGGCGCCGAGCAGGGTGCCGAAAACTGTTGAGAGAAGTGAGATGAGCACCGTTACTTTCAGTCCGTCTATGATCAGCAAGTAGCGGTTTTCCAGGATTAAGTTTTTGTAAAAGCTGTCGCCAACCTTTTGAAGAAAGGAAACATCCCCTCCGGCTACACCCCCGCCGTCAGCACCATACCCCTTGAGGGCGATGACCGCTGTTTTGGTATACATGTACGGGTCGGAAAAGTCAATTTGCTTTTGCCTCTCTTCGGTAATGGTGATGGCGTCGGCAATTATGTCAACTTTCCCGGAAGCAAGGGCTGCCACCAGGGCGGAAAACTCCATGGGCATGATTTTCAGCCTTATCCCCTCGTGCAGGGCAAAACGTTGCACCATTTCAATGTCAAAACCAACATACTTACCGTTCATATAGGCCACATGAGGCAATTCCACCACCGCAACCCCCAAAACAATTTCTTCCCCGGTCTCAGGATTTTCAAATTCAGGCATTTCCGCTTTTTCAGGATCATTTTCAAACCAGCGCCGGTACATCTCATCGTAAGTGCCGTTCGCTCTGGCTGTTTTTAAGTAATTGTTAAACCTCTCCCGCAACGCCGGATTGTTTTTATTGAACCCCACACCAATGGGATTCGTTAAGGCCTCCTCCGTAAGGATGGTCAATTCCGGGTTGTCCTTGAGAGCAACCTTCGCGGATGTTAATGCAAAAAAGGCCACGTCGACTTTTTTGTTTTTCAGGGCTAAAATCATGTCAGCCGTGCTGTCAAAGCGCTTAATATCTGCCCCCGGGTAGCGGCTGGTGACAAAAGTGTCATGAATACTTCCTAAATACACGGCTACTCTCTTGCCGTTAAGGTCATCCAGGGAGAACGTTTCACCGCTGCCCGTCTTCGCCCCCGGGGCCTTTTTGACCAGCATCACCTGGGCGCTGGCAAAAACCGGCTGGCTGAAATTGATCGATTTTTTACGTTCCTCGGTGGGAGCCATGCTGATTGCCAAATCAATTTTGCCTGATTGCAGGGCCGGGATCAGCGCAGAAAACTTCATGTCCAAAAACTCAACCGGCCTGCCTAATTTTGCTGCGATCCTGCGTGCCACTTCGCCGTCAAAGCCGGTGATTCTTCCGTTTTCATCAGTAAAGCTAAAAGGCTCCCGGGTAGCGCTCACGCCGACTTTCAAAACTTCCCCGCTTGCGGGCAGGGGCAGGTCGACCTGCTCGTAAGGGGACAGGTCCTGCTTGAACCAGCGCCTTCTCATGTCTTCCAATATGCCTTCGTCTTGCAGCTCTGCAATAATCCTGTTTACCGCTGCAAGCATTTCTTCATTGCCTTTTCTCACCCCGACGGCCATGTCCTCTTTCTCCACCGGTTCAGGCAGGTACCACAAGTCCGGATTGTGTTTCGACACATTTAAGGCGATGGAATAGGCCGTGATTACTGCGTCAAGCTGCCCCGCTTTCAGCGCGGCTACGGCGTCCATGACATCATCAAAGCTTTTGACGTCCGCATCTGGGAACCTGGCCAGGGCCAGCTGCTCACCGGTAGTGCCGGTCATGACACCGATTTTTGACTCCCTGGCGTCATCCAGCTTCTCAATCACCTTCTCAGACTTGCCGCACCCTGCCAGAACGGCAGCGGTAAATAAACAGAGTAAAGCCAGAACGGAAGCCCTTTTCATATGTAGTCGGAACATAATTTTTCACACCCTCACATCTAACCAGACCATTACATTGAGACCTGTCCCTCTGTCCCACTGCGCATAGCGTGGTCCACACCGGCAGTAATTAGAAGGAAATTGTCAAAATCGGAAATGCTTATAACCTTCTCCACCAACCCGCTTAAAACGCAGAGAAGCAAACAGCCCCAATTGGCCCGGAATTTATTCACCATGCGTAAAATGCACCGCAATCCAGCGTTACCGCGCTGCTGATATATCGCGGCTTGCTGAAATCCAGAATGATTTTCTTTATCGCCACGGAAAGGAAGCGGCGCACTTCTGTTCAAATTCGTTTGCTGTATTGCTGTCAAATCTGCCTGCAACTTCTATCACCAGACAAGCGTTAGCCGCTTGAATGGCAATTCCATTATTCTATTCTTTTTCCTCCACTTATACTATTTTCGACCTCATTCAGTTCCTCCGCCCGGTCAGTGGTCAGGTCGGCCATGGCGAAATCACTTCCGGCGGGCAGCATCAGGTAAAACTCCCGGGTCTCATCCATCTGTATCTCCCCTTCCTGAAGGCTGCATTCCAGCAGGTGGCCTCCCTGCTGGTGGTCCTCCGTAACGAAATGTAGATGGTAGCCGGGCACGTTGAATCCCTCGACGTAGGGCGGGCAGTAAAAGCCTGCCACGGTTCCCCTGACATTGCGCATTTCAAAAACCGGCTGGTTTTTGGTAACTTCCACCAGAGGGGGATAGGGCTTCGCCTGTTCGGGCACGCTCCTGGTTTTTACATAAGAGAACGTGCCGTCAATGCGAATGGCGTAAAACATGTTCCGGTTTGCGATCAGCCCGTCCAGCAGCCGCTGCAGTTGAGAGTAATCAGCCACTTCCTTCACCTGTTGCGCCTGGTCGGATCTGAAAAAGGTGACCGCGGCAAAAGGAGTTTTTTCCCCGTCCGGGGCGGGAAGGACTTTTCCGTCCGCCTTCACCTGCAGAACGCTTCCGTCCACCATGATCATTTCCCCGTCCAGCCCGTCAAAGGTCCCGATACCCAGGTCGCCATGTTTTTTCAGCTCTCCGCAGGTCATTTCCCCGTCATAAAGCCCCTGCAACAGGGCATTGATGGTGGACACCTGAAAAACAGTGTCTTCGGGAGGGCTTGCTTCCTTCAGCTTTTTATCTTTACCGGCCTGAGCGCATCCGGCCAGGGCCAGCAGCGCCGCCAGCAGGACGGCGGCAATCATACGGTACAAACACTTCCTCACTGGTCCAAACCTCCTTGGATTCATCTTGTCTTCAATACCCGCCACATTCCTGCCGGCACCCGGCAACCCGCCCGTTGTGCCAGGTAAAAAGACGGTTCAGCCGAGCATGAAGTGGAGAATGAATAAAACAGTCAGGGTATAAGTTACGTCGTTGTTTTCCCGGTGGCGCCCGGTGCTCAGCTTGATGACGGTGTAGGACATGAAGCCGAAGGCCAGGCCTTGAGCGATGGAGTAGGTGAGCGGCATCATAATAATTGTAAAAAACGCGGGCAGGGCTTCCGTGAAGTCGTCGAAGCGAATATTGACAACCTCCCCCATCATCAGCAAGCCAACAATAATCAGGACCGGCGCGGTGGCCTGGGCCGGAATCAGCGCCACCAGGGGGGCGAAAATAACGGAGACCAGAAAAAAAAGCGCAACCACAACGGCGGTGAGGCCGGTGCGTCCGCCCTCGCTCACCCCGGCGGCGCTTTCTATATAACTGGTCACGGTGCTGATCCCCGCAAAGGAAGCGAAAATGGTGCCCAGAGAGTCCGCAAACAGGGCCTTGCCGATGCGGGGCAACTGTCCCTTTTTGTCAAGCAGCCCCGCCTTGCGCGACACCCCGATCAGCGTGCCGATGTTGTCGAACATATCTTTTATATGTTGTCTTGTTTCAATTCCTGCAGATAGCTGACGCCGATCAAGGCTCTTTCAACGGTTGAAGCGTCCAGCAGGTGGCGCATGTCAATAAAATCACCCTCTTCCACAACCCGGTCGATCTGCTTTTCCAGATTTACCGCCCTCTCGGGGAAGGGCTGCTGGCTGAATAGCACCCCGTGGTTGTGCAACATCTGGCTTTTGCCCCCCGTATTGGCCGGGTGCAGGTAAAATATGCGGTTGAGGATATCCTGATCAAAAACCGACAAATCCGCCTGTAAAGATACGCCTATCCCGCAAATAAGGCCGGTAACACCGGTATGTCTGGGTTCTTTGTCGGATTCCATCCACTGCTCCACGTTCTCGCCGTCGGTGATCATCCTGCCGTTGGCCGGGGCAAATTCGCGCACCGGCGACTTTAATATGCCCGAGCCGAAAACCGCGGGCATCCGGGCGCAGGCCGCCAGGCCGATGGCGCCTTTATAATCGGGACGCCTGATTGACGCCAGCCGGAACAGCTCACCGTAGATTTCTCCCAACGAAACACCCTGGGGGCTGTCGCTTACAAAATAAAACAATTCGTAAACCTACCGTTCAAGGAAACATTAAAACCTGTGCGCACCTTTATTCTGCCGGTATCCGCCTTTGGAATGAGAAAATCAGGGGTATCGTTGCCGTCGGTGGGCAGCCAGACCATAGTCCCGCCGATGGTGATCATCTCGCCCATCACGGTGTAGTAATCGTCCACATCGTCCCCCAGCGCCCCCAATCCGATGGAATATTCGGCTTCCGAAAAAGTCTTGGAAAAGAGCTTTTCCCTGGTAACCCTGGAGTACAGCACATCCTTGATGTCTCCTGTTACCAAAGCCTCGCCCTTTTCCGGAGAAACCGGAATTATTTTTGCCTTGCCGCAGGAGAGAAGGATATTTTCCATTTGATCCCAGTTCTGCAGTTGCTCTTTTTCCTTAATGCATTGCAGTCCGAAGGCCACGGCCTGTTCCAGAGTGTCAAAGACGGGTAAAAGGGACAGGAATCCCGCCGTGTCCATGACATCCCGGCAAAACCGGCCGACACGGCACAAAACGACGGAGCCTTCGTTTTTCTTCATCCTTTTGACAACTGACAGGATGATCCTCAGTCCCGCGCTGCTGATATAGCTGACGCCCTTCAGGTCGAAGATCAAAGCGTCAATATCGGGCGTTAATTTTTGATTCACCGTGTCCTGCAGGTTTTTGGCCGCAAAGGCGTCAACTCTACCTTCAAGCGCCAGGGTCATCAACTTTCCTGTTCTGGTTGCCTCAATATTCATACCCAACCACCTCGCCATGTACTTACGGCAAAACCGAAACGGGGGCGACAGGCAGAACCATACCGTTGAAGCACCGGTACAAAACCACGCCGCCGCCCGCCCCGGTCTGTCGTTCACTTTACTTCCTGGTAGGCGCCGTTGACAATTTGCAGCACCATCGCATTCATTAAAGGATCACCGCGGGCTGCTCTCCAGTGTCGGCGCGGTTTTACTGGACTAGCTGGCATTGTCTACCGCGTAGTTTATAATCAGCCGCCACTCCGTACCGTGCAGGCCCACCGTAGTCCAGACCGACATTTTGACCACCTGTTTTTGAATTGGCTGTTCCGGGGGAGTGTAGGTCCCAACCCCAGCCCTTTCGGCAACTGTTCTCCTGGTCAGAGCAGGCAGTCCGGTGTAATCCTGATAAAAGGGGTCGGTAAAGACATTGCGGCCGATTTGGGAGGTGTCGCTGTCGTAAACGATGTACCCGTCTTTCTGCATGGCCATCATTTCCGGCTGCTGTCCCTGCAGTTCCGGGACGTTAAAACTGGCAAAGAACTGTTCCGGCTTGATCAGTAAACTGACTGAGCCGATCAGTTCGTTTTGCCTGTTGAACATCGTATCCTCCGGGGAGTGATAGGTATCCTGGTAGCTTACCGGGAACACCGGCCATTCCAGGTCCAGTGCCGGAAAACCTTCCACTGCCGTGAACACAGAGCTTATGACCGGGCGCCCGGTTTCCCAGAGCCTCCTGACCTGCTCCTGCCCGCTGATATCTGAGCCGGCATACTCATGGTAGGTGGCAGGTTCAACGGCGACAATCTTCCCATTTTTATCCACGGTGCAGGCGTCCGCCACATAGGGGTAGCGGGCCGCTAACTCCCTTAAGATCCGGCGCGCTTCCTCCCCGTCCAGGCCGGTCCGGGCCAGTTCCCCCGCTGCGGTGAACAGGTCCCGGTCCATCCGCTCCAGTTCATTCTGAATGTCCCGCTGTAGATCGAGAAGCTGATCCGGATAACCGGGGATATCTTCCAAAAAGAGCGAAAGGGTTTGGGTTGCGCTGTCCCAGCCGGACTGCACGCCGGGGGCTTGTAAAATGATCTCCAGTGGTACGATAAGCCTGTCCCCCTCTATGCGGGCAGCAAGCGGCACTGTAAACCCCTGGCCGTTGATCCCGGCATACTGGGAACCCTTGGTAACGGTAAGTGTCGCTCCCGGTAGGCACGCCACTGCTGTACCAGTATCACCGTACCAGGATACTTTCGCTCCCATAGCCTCCAAAATCGCCCGCAAGGGGACCAGGAAATAGCCGTTTTCCAGGCGCGGGGACACATCAAAGGCAATAGGCTGGCCGTTCACTTTCACGCTGAAGCCGGCTCCGGCGGCCGGCCCGGAAGGCGCGAAAGCTGGCACGGCGTCTCCAAAAAGATTCCACGGGATTTTGAATTCCGGAAATCCCGCTGCGTAAGGCGCGATTTCATACAGGTCGAAATACACGACCAAACCGGGGACATTCCCGGCAGGGGAAATTCCATCTTCCGCCGTGCCTGCGTCCTCCAGATAAAAGGCCTGGTTGTCGGAAATGGTTTTGAATCCCCATTCTTCACCCGTGAAATATTTGTCCGGATCGGCAGCTATTTGCCTTTCAATTTCCCGGTTGATGATTTCCTTATAATCCGTACCCTCTTTAAACAGGTCTTTAAGGGCCAGTTGCCGGCCCGTACAGGGATCGATGTTATAAGAATCTCTGACCGTCATGCCGTGGGCACCGCCGGTGAACTCGTAAAACTCGCAGGTGATGCTTAAAAGGCCGTTCCGGTTGCAGGTAACCCGGTAATCCGAGTAGAGCTGAAATGTCCGTAAAGGGAAACCGCCCCTTGCTGCTTCCTCAACAAACTCTCCGGCCTGTTCAGTAATTGCCTTTTTTCGTTCTGAGGCGCTGCTCTCGAAGAGGGCGTTGAGACGGGACTGTAGATCCGTGTCGGCCATGCCGGCGATCACCGGGATCTTGAGGTTTACCTCCAGATTGTTATCACTGTATTTTTCCTCCCTGACTGTTATCTGGACGCCATCCTGTTGGCGCAACGCCTCCGCCTTACTTTCCTGGGCTGCGGCCCGGCCGTTAGCCGCAAAAAGCAACACGGTCAGCAACATGAGAAAGAACGCCGGGTAGTAAATCCTGTTTCTCACCTCAAAAACCTCCATTTTAAGATTAATTACCCTCTCACCTATTTGCGCATTGCCTTACCCTGCCCGCGCTATCCTTTCCGTATTATGGTAGGTTGGCAGGTAGGCTCGCAAATAGGAAAGGGACATACATCTCCACTTGAACAGCCGGACCCGCCCCGAAACATCGTCAATTTGTTCATCGGTCAACTCGTCGGGATTGACCAGCAGTTCAGGATTGACCACCTCTGTGGATTCCTCAACCACTTGGACCTCAACATCTTCGGAAAGTTAGAAGCCCAATTGTCCAGTGGCTCCTTTTGGATTATCGACCAATACTTTCATAAATCCCTGTTCTTCTTTCGCTTTTTTGCTAATTTACTCCTTCTACCCTTTGCGAAAAAAGCTTGAACACCCTGCAAATACAGGGCTTCAAGCTTTTTATAGTTTAATAACCGTCATAGACAGGCATTAATTATCTATCAATTGAGGATTACATAAATAATAGAAATAAAACTGTTTGATTGTTGTTTGTACTGTGATAATGTCGCCCTGTAATAGATCTGAGGAAATATATTTAACCTGTGGAAAGCTTAAGTCCAAATTGGTTTAACAAGGTGATGTCGTTGAGTAACTTCAAACCCCTTTTCTCCAATTATGCTGTACACAAGATCCTTTTCCCAAACCCTGTATGCTTCGTTAATCAATTCTTTATTACTAAAGCGGAAACCTTTACCTGGAACCGGACAGAAAGGCAATCTTTTTCTTCAGGTCATCCAGATAGGAGTAAACAACCGGCACCACCACCAGGGTCAACAGGGTTGAGGTAATCAAGCCGCCGATAACAGCGTGGGCCATGGGCGCGCGGCTTTCGGCGCCTGAGCCCAAACCAAGGGCCAGGGGCGTCATTCCGAAGATCATGGCCAGGGAAGTCATCACAATGGGCCTCAGCCTGATCCGGGCCGCGTTCTGCAAGGCTTCGTTCCGCTCCACCCCCAGGGCGCGCTGTTTTTTAGTAAAGTCGATTAACAAAATTGCGTTTTTCGTCACCAGTCCCATGAGCATAATCATACCGATCATGGACATTACGCTCAAGTCGCTTCCCGTGACCAGCAGACCCAGGATGGCGCCCACCACGGCCAGAGGAATGGACAACATGATGGAGAAGGGATCGATGTAGCTTTCAAACTGAGCCGCCAGGATAAAAAAGATAAAAAGTATCCCGGCAAACAGGGCTATAAACATGGTATTGAAAGTATCTCCCATAAACTCGGACTGTCCGCTGGCATAGAGCCGGTAGCCTTCCGGCATTTCCAGTTCCTGCTCCACCCGCTTCATGAATTCTCTTTCAAACTCTCCCAGGGAGGTGTTTTCCAGGTTCGCCGATAAAGTAATTTCCCTGGTGCGGTCATAGCGGCTGATTTCATTGGGAGCGCTGGAAAAAACAGTTTCGGTTACCTGGCTCAAGGGAACCATACCGGGAAGAAAAATATTGCTTAAATCCGCCAGTTCTTGACGCTGGGTATCCGCCAGGCGGACCCGCACGTCGTAGCGGTTTCCTTCCTCTTCGTACTGGCTTACAACCGTTCCGTTAAACAGCGTGGCCAAAGTCTGCGATACCTGGGCCGTACTGATGCCCAGATCCGCCGCCAGGTTACGTTTAACTTCAACCCTTACCTCCGGTTTTCCCGGCTTGTAACTTATACCCACATCCACCGCTCCGGGGGTGCTTTCCATTATTTTTTGGGCCTTTTCCGCATACTTCTGTAATTCGTCAAGGTCTTCCCCCAGCACAAGGTACTGGACCGTGGGCCCCTCGATCATTTCTGCCCGGGAGTTAACCACAACCTTGACACCGGGTACGGAGTTCAGCCTTTGCCTCAGCTCGCCGGCGGTTTTCTCAATTGCAAACTGACGTTGTCCTTTTTCCGGAATCTTGACATAAATACTGGCGCCGCCTGCCCTAACAGTGGAGTATATTTTATGCACTTCCGGACAACTCCGGATGATACCCTCCAGTTCCTCGGTAATCTTACCCGCTGCATCCAGGTTCAACCCGGCGTCAAACTCCGCCGTTATATTAATCTCACCCAGGTCAGCGGGTGGCAGGAAGCTGGAACCCAGGTAGGGTATAAGCAGCAGGCTTCCGATAAATAAAGCGACAGCTACCCCCAGGGTCTTTAAACGGTTTCTCAAGACAATCTTTAAAAAATTAATATACTCTATGGTTATCTGGTCAAAGACACGGTTAAACCAGGACAAAAACTTTCCCAGCGGCCCCCTGGGGACATAATCTCCGGTCTTTAAATGCCGGGAAGCCAGCAGGGGCACCAGGGTAAAGGAAACCAGCAGGGAAACCAGCACACTGCATACCACGGTGATCCCGAACTGTTTGAAGTACTGCCCAACGATACCGCTCATCATCCCCACAGGCAGAAACACCGCCACCACCGTCAGCGTGGTGGCCGTTACCGCCAGGCCCAATTCGGCGGTTGCTTCCCGGGCTGCCTGGAAGGGGTTCTTGCCCATCCGCAAATGCCGGACAATGTTTTCGATAACCACGATGGAGTCGTCAATAAGCAAACCCACCGAGAGGGAAAGAGCCATCAAGGTCATGTAATTGATTGTGTAGCCCAGAATGCTCATGGCAAAAAAGGTGGCAATAATGGAAGTGGGAATGGACAGGGCGCTGATCAGCGTACTGCGCCAGTCCTTTAAAAATACAAACACCATCAGCACTGCCAGGAAAGCGCCCTCCATGATGGTCCTTTGAACATCACTGACCCCGCTCCGGATGCTTACGGAATTGTCCTTAACCACATCAAGGTAAACACCGGGAGGGAGCTCCCTTCTAATGCTTTCCACGGTTTTTAAGACCTGGTCCGCCAGGGCCACAGTATTGCTCCCGGACTGCTTTATAACGTCAATACCGATGGCCGGCCTGCCCTGATAACGGGAAAAGCTGTCCTGGTCCTTGGCCCCGTCCACCACCGTGCCGATATCCCTGACAAAAAGCTGCACACCTTCCCGCCGGGCTACCGGAAGGCCGGTAAATTCCTCCACCGAGCTCACTTTTCCCACAGTACGCAAAGTCATTTCCAGGCCGTCCTTGCTTACCTTACCACCCGGAACATCCATATTTTCACTTTGCAGGCTTCCCAGCACTTCTGAGGTGGTCAGTTTATAGGCGGCCAATTTTTCTCTGTCAAGCTTGATTTGAATTTCTCTTTCCTCTGCGCCGTACAGTTTTATGGCACCCACACCGTTGATTGTTTCGATGCGGCTCTTGATGGTGTCGTCCACGATTTTAGACAACTCGCGCATGGTAAGGTCCCCGGTCACAGCCAGGGAAACTATGGGCATGGCCTGGGGATCGTATCTGGAGATAACCGGCTCCTCGCTATCCTGGGGCAGCTGACCCCGGATGGCGCCGACTTTATCCCGGACATCCTGGGCGGCCACATCGGGATCGGTTTCCAGGGTAAACTCCCCGAAAGTAATACAGACCCCTTCCAGAGCATTGGTGTAAATATGCTTGACCCCGGCTATCTGCCCCAGGGCCTCCTCCAGTTTATGGCCGATTTTGGACTCCACCTGCTCGGGAGAAGCCCCGGGCAGGACAACAGTAACCGCCACGTAGGGGAATTCCACGTCCGGATAATCATTGATCTTCAGACTGACATAACTGACGATGCCCAGGACCACCAGCGCCAGGATAGTTACCGTAGCAAACACCGGCCTCTTCAAGCTCAGGTTGGTTAAAAACATGGCTTAAGCCTCCTGTTGCTGTGAATCCGCAAACGTAATCCGGTCCTGGTCCTTTAACTTGTTGACATTGCTGACTATAACCAGCTGGCCTTCGGTTATACCGGACTTGATTTCAACTGACTGGTCAATGACCCGGCCGATTTCAACCTGCTGCCGCCTGGCCAGGTCGCCCTCAGCGATAAAAACAAAATACAATCCTTCCACACTGATAACCGCATTTTGGGGTACAACCAGAACTTCTTCAGCTTCCCCGGACCTTATTTCCACCCCTGCATACATACCCGGTTTTAGAAGATGACCGGGATTACTCAGTCTGATTTTGGTTTCAAAGACCCTGGCGGACTTGTCCGCAGCCGGGTTGATAATTTCCACATGTCCCGCAAACTTCAGGTCACCGAAAGCATCCACTGTCGCTTCAGCCTTTTGGCCCGTTTTAACCCTGGCCAGGTTTTTCTGCTCCACATGGATTACCATGTAAACATTAGATATATCCTGCACCGTCATCAGGGGCTCTCCAGGCGACAACACCTGGCCGGTAGTTACACTCCGCCCGGCAACAAAGCCGCTGATAGGAGAAACAATCGTAGCGTTGCGTAATGCTTCCCGGGCGGCGGCCACCCCCGAGGCGGCTGCCTCGGCATCTGCTTCCGCCGCTTTCAGCCCGTTTTCGGCATCTTCAAAATCTTTCCGGGAAACAACTTTACTGTCATAAAGCTCCTGCATCCGCTTAAAGTTAGCCCTCATCCCGGCCAGATTGACCTCAGCCTTTTTTAGGGCCGCCTCGCTGGCCGCCAGACCAATGACATAGTCCTGGTCTTCCAGCATAACCAGCGGCTGGCCGGCTACCACCGCCCCGCCGTTATCCGCCAGCACCCGGCTTACCCGACCGGGCACCCTGGCGCTGATCAAGGCCTCGTCAAAAGCTTCAATGCTGCCGGTATATTCCAGAATGTCTTCTTTTTTAACCTTTTCCGCTGCCTTGACCTTCACCGTCTGAATATGTACCTCCGGAGGCTGAATACTCCTTTTATTTAGGATATTTTTGCTGACAATAAAACCAAGTATTACTATCAGTATCAGTGGTATTAACCAGAATTTCCATTTGTACTCCAAATTCATTCACCTACCTTAATATACTCATAATATAACCTGTACTCTTTCATTCTTCTGCCTGCAACGCCATAGCGGCATTGCTCCCAATACTTCCGGCATTTAAGCAAAAAAGCCCTCTCCTTCCGGGAATTATGCAATACACAGCCACAACCTTTCCAAGGGTGATTTTAAAACTTTGCGGAACGTTTCTGCCTTTTTCAAAAGGTTCCCAGGAAGATTATAAAATCGGGGCTTTTTGTAATCTATTTAGATTTAATACATATCTTTTTGAGAAATAAACACCCTGCCAAAACGGTTTTCACTTCATTATAGCTATAAGAAAGATGCGATACAATAGATTAATACTTTAAATAAGTACTAATTTATCTACTACACAAATTACTTATGTTGCACTTATTAGTACGCTTACCACGCCTTTTTTGCAACATAAGAACGGCAGCTTCCTTAGCTGCCATCTTCTTCTATAAACAAAGCCATATTTCGTTAACAGGGGTCCTTTTACAAAAAATGCCGGATTGCTGCCGCTGACAACCTACCCAGCAGGCAGATGCCAGCTGAAGCAGCGGAGTCTGAAAAAGGACTGCGGTTTCACTGAGCTCCTGAAACCTTCGTCAGGTGTATTCCGGGAGAGGGTAAATTAAAATAAAAATAACAGGCTCCCACGTTTCATGAATTATTTCCGAAACCACCGCTAAACCAGGCCGGAAAGTGCCTTACCGCCGCATGATCGCCATATACCCTCCTGGAAAGGGTCAGGATGGCTTTTTTTATGGAATCTTGCTCGGCATAGGGGTAAAAACATTTAATCCGGTTAGAACCTTTACAGTTTTCAGGGTCGGATGTTGCCACCAGACCCCTGCAGGAAAAAGGCCTCGCTTCATAAACAAGACACTCTCCATTCCCTGACAGAAAGATACAAGGTATTTTTTTATTAAAATACTCTGTTGCTAAAGAGAGAAGGGCTTCTTGGCCTTTGTGCTCATGATCGTTCGCAGGGTATCTTTTTTTGCGTTCCAAATAATTGCTGTACAGTTCTTTCTGCACATCTTCACTTAAGCTGCTTGTCACATAATGCTTTACGAAATCCGCCTCAAGCCTGCTGACCGTTATATACAGGCAACAGCAATGGGCGCAGCCTTTCCCGCAAGAATAAAAGCGGCTGAAAAAATTGTGCATCTGTCCGTAAATATTATAGATATCTTGTAACAGCTTAAATCCGGTCAATTTAGCCAGGGCGTCCCTGCCGGAAATGATTTCTTCCAGGAGCGCCGTCAACCTATTGGCGAACACGTTCAACTCATTCCTGAGATAGACCGCGCTTTCCCCTTTGTAGTTTACAAAGGCAACCTCCTTGCCAAGACAGCATCTTTTGTATTTTAAACCGCTGCCGCACCGGCAGGGATCATTCCTTCCCGGTTCTCTTTGGGCCAATAAGATCCCCCCAGATCCAATCAGGTGAACTTAATTCGGCTTAACCTTTTCTTCGGATAAAGACCTCACTTAATAAAATTTATGGCCGGTTCAAGTTGGATATACTATTATGTTAGGGGCGCGCCATCCCTGCGGCTGGTCCGCTACGGAATTATGCTGTTTCCACTCTAAGCTTTATCCTCCCCACAACCATATCCGAGAACAAATTATGTCAAAAGCACAGACTGAAAGAACTTCAGACTGCCTGGGTACTATATTTTCCTCTCTCTAACCACAACTAACCATAACTGTAAACCGGGTTGTTAAATTTTTGGAAAGCCGGGGGATTCCCCTTTTTCCGAGTTTATGATACCCTAAGATTTGAACATAAGGTTTGTTTTATAAAGCAAGGGTTATTTGAGGTTTGGATTTCCCCTGATTTTACGGCAGGCTTCCCCGGCCAGGAAAGGAAAACTTATCGTCTCTATCAGGCTTTTCCTTTCTAATCAGCATTTTCAACAATTGACATAATACAGGAGGTAAACCATGGAATATAGAACACTGGGAAAAACAGGATTGAGAGTTTCTGTAGTAGGATTCGGCGGCATCCCCATCCAGCGGGTTTCAGCCGCCGAAGCTAACGCCATCGTGAACAGGGCTCTGGATCTGGGTATCAATTTTTTTGATACTGCCCGCGCCTACACCGACAGCGAGGAGAAGTTGGGTGCAGTTCTAAAAGCAAGGAGAAAAGAGGCCGTCATCGCCACAAAGTCCATGGCCAGAACGGGAGAAGCCATGGCCGCGGACATTAAGAAAAGCCTTGAAACCATGGGCCTGGACTACATCGACCTGTATCAGCTGCACAATGTCAAGAGCAAAAGGGAACTGGACAGGGTCCTCAGCCCTGACGGCGCCCTGGCTGCATTAAAAGAGGCAAAAAAAGAAGGGCTGATCAGACACATCGGTATAACGGGGCATATTAAAGACTTCTTGTCCCAAACGCTGGTTCTGGAGGAAATAGAAACTGTACAGTTTCCTTTTAACGCGGTGGAAACCGTAGGCGTCCAGGAGTTGCTGAAACAGGCCGGAGCCATGGGAAAAGGCGTAATCGTAATGAAACCCCTGGCCGGAGGCGCATTACGAAACGGAAACCTGGCCCTACGCTACATTCTGGAACACGATGTAACCACTGTAATCCCCGGGATGGACTCCCTCCAACAGGTGGAGGAAAACGCCGGAGTGGGAAATGCCCCGTTGACCCTGACCGCTGCCGAAAGATATGCGCTGGATGAAGAAGTTAAAACACTGGGCGGCGCATTTTGCAGGCGTTGTGAATACTGCAAACCCTGCGGCCAGAATATCGACATCCCAACGGTATTTCTGCTGGACGGCTATTACACCAGGTACAATTTACAGGACTGGGCCAGGGAGCGCTACCGGGCCTTAAAGGCCGGGGCGGATGCCTGCATCGGCTGCGGCGAATGCGAGGAAAGGTGCCCCTATAACCTGCCCATCCGGCAGATGCTGGCCGAAGCAGCGGCCCGGCTGGGATAGCTGAAAAACTTTACTTTTAATATCCTGCACCCACCCGGGCTTAGCTTAGTATTAACCCTTGGTATTAATCAAATGAAACACTAATTTTTAAGCTTTTATTATTTTGTAACCCAGGGCAGTAATAGCCTTAAGTGTCATTATAGCTGCATTGCGGTCGTACTCTTTTTCAGATTCAGGCAGTTCTTCGTAAGGAACAAGGCACGGGTGCTCCTTTAAATCGTCATTACGTCCCGGCCCGTATTTCCAACCTTCTTTTAGCCGCTGGTTGGCCCAGATATCGTGAGAGTTTTTGGCCAATAACTCGGTTAACTAGAGTATTTCACTGCTCAATTCTATATGTGATGTGTCAATCGGCTTGGGTTCATAGTTCATTAATCCCTCTCCCCTCAGCAGTTGGCTAAATATTTCTGTTGTACAGCAAATATTTAGCAAAGAATATTTTTTTTAGTTTATTTCTTCCCAGTGGTCAGCAAGAATTTGTTTTATCTTTATTGTTTCTGCCCGAGATTTACCATTTGCTTCCATGACTTAATTCTACACTTATCCACAACTCTCGAAAAGCATAATTCCCTAAACAATAAAAAAACTTATTCAATTAAGCTTCCTTTACTCAAATAGTTCAACAACACCATATCGTCATCAGTTCGGCGCCCTATCCCCCCTCATTGTCAGTATCGCTTTTGTACATATATAATTAACAGTTTGGTTAAGACACAGGTATGTTTTTTTTGAAAACCTCGCCGGCAGGCGCTTCTCTTAGGGCGGGGATAAGGTTATCATTGTTGTTCACGGTTTTTGTCCTGTATTCAATCACGATGTCTCCCACCGCTAGACTCGCTTTGTCAGCAATATCGCAAACTAACTGGTTGATCTGGATCCCACCGTTATGAATCAAATCAGTTACTTGCATCATGAATTGCAATGAATATGGTTTTTGATACAAATGATACCTTTGATTCTATTTCCAGTTAAAATTTCCTGCACGATCTAATAATGAAAATTGTAATTTTTTTTACAAATTTAAATCATCTTTATTGTCCATGTTTTTATAAGGCCTCAATTTATTTTGTCAATTCATTTAAACATTACATTTTTTCCGGTCTTTCCAGTCCATGCTTAAAACCCTTCAATCATAACTTCTATGTCCTCTGCCGGAATATTATCCGGAGCCACATCGTTTATTCCGGCAAACCGTTGTTCCAAACAAAGATGCCAGCAAAATTTATATTTCCATTTGATTACGGTCGCCAGGACATCACATTGCACTTGTTTATGTCAAAAAAAGAAATCTCTATTCTACCGGCTGGTAAAATAAAGATTCCAATATCGCATACTGCGATGACTGTTGATAGCTAATTTTTAATTCTTTGTCTATCCCCGGCAAGCTTTCCTATACATGTTCCGGGGAAACACTGTTGATGCTCTGGAATTAGTTGGTGAAACCTATGAGAACGATACCGGTTGATTAATTCCTATTTAACAGTGAATGTAGCGCTGCCTTCATTCTTCACCCTTTCAATCACCAGCCTGTAAAATTCCTGCCACTGGCCGGACATGTGGTTAAGACCCGGCAACTCAGGGCCGTGGGCATCGCCGGTGGTATCCCTGGTTTTTATTGCAACAGTCTTTTTCCTGCCCTGACGCTTTTTTTTATTTTTCTCTTTCTTTTTTGCTCCCAAGAAGAAGTACCCCCTTAGCATAAACCAAATCCATAAGCACCGCCTTAGACGCCGACCCATTCTTTGCGGAGGGTGAAAAGTTCCCTCAGCTCGCTGGTGGAGAATTCCGTCAGCCAGGCTTCGCTATTGCCGATAATCTGCTCGTTCAAACCCGACTTGCGTTCCAGCACTTCGTCAATACGTTCCTCCATGGTACCAAGACTGATAAACTTATGCACCATAACGTGACGGTTCTGCCCAATCCGGTGGGAACGGTCAGTGGCCTGATTTTCCACGGCCGGGTTCCACCAGCGGTCAAAATGAAAGACGTGGTTGGCGGCGGTCAGATTTAATCCCAGGCCGCCGGCTTTCAGGGAAAGGATAAAAATTTTGGGACTGTCCCCGCCCTTTGAGGCTGTCCCCTGGAAACGGGCCACCATTTCGTCCCGTTCCTTCCTGGGGGTACCGCCAAATAAATAATAGGACTGTTCTCCCAGTTCTTTTAGCAATACCTCCTGGAGCAGCCGGCCCATCCTGACAAACTGCGTGAATACAAGACAGCGCTCCCCTTCCTGGCGCAGTTGGGCAACCATTTCCAAAAGGCGCTCCACTTTTTTAGAACGTCCGCTGATGTCGTTGACATTTTCCAGGGGCTCTTCTTTCAGAAACAGCGCAGGGTGGTCACAGACCTGTTTCAACCTGCTCAGGGTAGACAGAATCAGCCCGCGGCGGGCCATGCCCTCTGATTTTTCCAGTTTTTCAAAGAGATCGTGCAAGACGCCTTCATAGAGGGAGGCCTGTTCCACCGTCAGCGGTATATACTCCTTCTGTTCCTGCTTCTCCGGCAGGTCCAGTTCTATGGCCGGGTCACTCTTGACCCTCCTCAGGAGGAAAGGCCGGATTAGCTTCTGGACCCGGCTGATATCCGCCGCGTCCCCCCTCTTCTCGATCACACCGACGAATTTGCGGCTGAACTCCCCGCTGCTCCCGAGGTAACCAGGGTTGATAAAGTCGTAGATGGACCAAAGCTCGGTAAGGCGGTTTTCCATCGGCGTTCCGGTCATGGCGATGCGGTGGCGTCCTTTCAGTCTCCTGATCGCTGCGGCCTGTTTGGTGTATGCGTTTTTAATGTTCTGAGCTTCGTCCAGACAGATGCAGTCCCAATCCACCATGGACAGTTCAGCTTCATCTATGTGGGCCAGGTTGTATGATGTAAGCACCACGCCGGCTCCCTGGATGGAGGGGAGAAAATCAGCGCCTTTGGGCCGCTGCGGTCCGTAGTGCAGCCGGATCTTCAAATCCGGGGCAAAGCGGGCCAGTTCCTTTTGCCAGTTGCCCAGAACTGACGTGGGACAGATCAGTAAGGCCGGCAGGACTGGATTCTCTTCTTCCCTTACCTTTAACAGGTAAGCAATCCATTGGATTGTCTTCCCGAGGCCCATGTCATCTGCCAGACAACACCCCAGGCCGAAGCGGCGCAGGAACAACATCCAGGCAGTACCCATTAGCTGGTACGGTCTCAGGACGCCCCGGAAAGACTCAGCAACTTCCGGAACAGGTATTTGATTCAAGTTACCCAGTTGCTCAACCATCTGCGCCAGCTGCCCGCTCAACTCAACTTCTACCTGGAGGGCGTCATCCTCCGCGCCTGCCTCTTGTTCAGCAGGGGTTGAGGCGGCCGGTCCGAGCAGGCGCAGGTGCAGAATTTCACCCAGGGTAAGACCTTCCTTCTTCCGGATGAACTGCTGGATCTTCTTAAAACAAGACGGGTCCAGCTGGAACCATTTGCCCTGGATTTGCACCAGGCGCTTCTTTTTCCTGACAATTTCGCGGAATTCGTCTTCTGATAGCTCCAGATCGCCCACAGCCAGATTCCAGTCAAACTGCACAATCTGATCGATTCCCAGCCGGCTTTCTTTCCAGGAACCCACCGAGGAGCGGGTCCTGATTTTCAGGGCCGGTACGAGCTTTTGCACTTCCCCCCACCATTTGGGCAGCAGGACAGTATGTCCGGCCTGTACCAGTTGGACACTCCCGGAGTCGAGAAATTCCCAGGCCTCTGCTTCGTTCAACTCCCGGCGCAGCCCGGCCCCTTCCTCCGCCTTTTCGCCGCCGGCATCCTCCAGCCACGGCAGGACCTCGATCCATTTCCGCACCTGGCGCCGGATGCTTTCCCCGTGCTGCCGCCATTCCGGCGGCATTGCCTCATCCCGGCCGGACTCCCGGTGCTCTCCGGACTCCCCGGGCTCCCAGAGGATTACCCGGTTGGGGTCCTGTTTGTCCTGTAAAATAATGTTGAGACGCCAGGCGGAACCGTCTCTCCCCGGTTCAACCAGTTCCAGACAGGTCCTGAAGGGCGCGGGGTCCTGCCGCCAGCCCACGGCCTCCAGCCAGGTTTCTTCGTCGCCGGTTACCGGCCGGTGGCTCTGGATGGGTAACAGCAAAGGGTGGGAGGTCACTATATTCACCCAGGCATCTCTGATTTCCGGGTCCTGTTCAATCAATTCTTCGATGAGCAGGCTGGCCCATTCTTCCAGGTACGGCACCGTCAACGCCACCTCCGGGAGGTCCGTTGTACAGGCCCGTTCCCAGTCCAGCCGCCATCCCCGCCGGCCTGCCGCCCAGAGATCGTAGTCCGGTTTCCAGTAACCTGCGGCCAGGGCTGCCTTTAACAGCGGGGCTGCTGCTTTAAGCTCAATAATCTCCTTGCTCCAATGCCATTCTATTTCATCGGACCAGGTCTGTATGGTAAGGAAGTCCAGGGCTGTGAGGGGGGATATGAATAGAGCATCCCTGTCCTGGTATTTGCTGCTGTCTATAAATGTCCCGTAAAAGGAAGGCTGGTGCCTGGCAAAGAGCAGGTATTTTAAATCTTGGCCGTATATTCCCCTGCCGCCGCCCCAAAGGAAAAATCCCTTTCCGGAAACCCACTCTAAAAAAACTTTGATGCCGTAATCTATCATCAGGAGATCAGCTTTCCTTTCCGCAATTCTTCCTGAAACGCCCTCAGGCGCCGGTAATATGAAGCAAGACGGGAAATAAACGTCTCCCATTCCTTTTTTCTTTTCTGCTTTCCATAGATATTGCGCAGTTTTTTCAGCAGCCTGACTGCCTCCTTATAAGATTTGCGGCCTTTCTCCTCAATGAGCCTGGCCGCCCACTGGTGATACAGGGGGATCAGTACTGCCGGATCCAGGGATTCCAGATAGCGCAGGTCGCCTCTGTCAATGCCGGTTTCCATGCGTCCCAGGCAGCTCATGTGTAATTCTACCCATTCCCTGTGCAGGCCTGCCTCCAGAAGGTAATCCGCATAGACATCGAAACCGTGGGGCAGCCAGAAGCGGAACAGCTTGATAAAATGTTCCGGTGCTTCGCTATTTTCAGCCCCCCGGATGCAGTAACGGCAGATTTTTTCAATTACCCCCGGGCTTGCTTTCAGCACAGCGGGCGCCATCCAGCGCAGCCAGAGCAGGAGAGCATCCCATTCCTCCTGCCTGGTCAGGTATTCAAGGTAAAAAAGCATGTCCCCGACCCGCTTCTTTCTCGGCTTTTGTAGCACGGCCAGGGCGGCTTCCTTCCTGTTTCCGGTAATATACAGGCTGGCCAGGGCCAGGGCGGCTAAATAATACTCCCGTCCGCCCTCCTCAGCCTTCTCCATTTTTTCTTCCAGGTAAGCCTTCTCTCTTTTCCACCATTCCTGGTCGCCAAAGACATCCATACACAGCAGGCGGTAAATCCAAAGCCAGTCAAAAAGCTGCTCCTGCTTCTGGAAAAGGCTCTGGTGAGTAATCTGAACAAGCTTCTGTAAAAACGGCTGGTATTGAGCCTGCAGGCCGGCGGGTATAATTGAGCTGAAGGCATCTAAAAAATCTTCCTCAATCACGCTGATTTGAAAACTGTCCATGAATGAGGACTTCTGACCCTGCTCTTTTATCTCTTCCTCCAGCCCCGCCATAAAAAACAGGCAGCCGTACAGCCGGAACAAATCTTTAACCGGCAAGGGCCAGTGTTCACTTTGAAGCGACAGGCAGGCGGAAAATTCGTCATAAAACCCTGGTGAGAAGTACAATTCATCCAATTGATGACCTGAATATGTGTAGGAAGAGGATCTTAGCGAGGTACATATGTCCTCCCTGAGCCGCCGGTACTGGAGTTCATAATATTTATACCACTGTTCCACCGGCCCCTTCGGAGTCGGGATAACCGGGAAGGGTTTCCGGGGCTGAACAATGGGTTCCGGAGGGTAGCTCAAATCAAGGATGGGAACATCAGCTCCGGACGATACTATGTCCGGCTGCGGCCCGTCACCATAGTGATGAAAAAATACTGCAGCAATATGCTCACATAGTTGTTTTCTGGCACAAGTACAGGTGCTCCGGGAAAAGTTATCGATGTGTAATTGGACGATGTACTTTTTTCCGTCACTAACCTGGGCGTAAATCATGGGCCCGAAAACTCTGGCGTATTCCACCCGGCCCTTCCGGCAATACTGCTTTCCCTTTTCGAGCAGTTCAGGGTCCAGGCACCTGGCCGCCTCAGCAGCCATGGCCTCAATTTTTTCCTGCGGAATAAAATCCCTGTGCATGTCTAACGACACCCTTTATTCTCATCATTCTTTGGATCCTATCAGTTGTTCAGTTGTTCCAATATTGTCTATCATTATAACAGAATTAACCTTTTCGTCACAGGACGCTGTGCAGGCACGTGAATCTGGTGCGCTGCCCGATCAATTACTAGATCATGTACCAGTTCAAAAATCAGAACAATATACAAGATCAATTACACGGGCATTAACCTACAAATTCAAGCCGGCGCGCTTACTGGTGAATTGATATAATACACCTGCCACTGCCAGTAATAAACCCGTTACCAGGAGTATTGCGCCAATGGGGACAATATCCGCAAGGGGGCCGAAAAACAGGATAGCTACCGGCATGGCAGCGCCTGTAAGGATTTGTACCAGGGAAAAGACCCGCCCCATCATGGCTGCTTCCACATTCTCCTGAATTAATACAGTTTGCGCTGTCGCGGCAACCGGCATAAAGAGCCCGGCTACACCCATAATCAGCAAATAGATGGTGAAATTACCGGCAACACCCAATAGTGCGAAAGAGATGCCGAATGCCACCAGGCAAATAGCCACAGTAAGGATCTTATTCTTGAATTCACCATGCAGGGAAACAAAGACCCCGCCAATCAAAGAACCTGTTGTCCAGACCATTTCGTTCGCGGTCAACCGCCAAACATCGCTGCCGAAGCTGCGTTCCACCAGTAGTGGTGTCAAAAACGCTGCCGGTGTAATGAGGAAGAAGGATATCCCAAAATATAGTAAAACCTGCCTTAGTAGTTTGTGGTTAAGAGCATAGGTTATCCCCTCAAGCAACTCGGAGAAAACAGAAGCCGTTTCCTCAGGCCGGGCTACCTTTTCAACACTAATAAAGCTGAGCACGGCAATGGCCAGGGAGGCGGTAAGCACATCCAGCATAAAAGCCCAGGTAATCCCCACAGTCCCGAGTACGACACCGCCAACTGCGGGAGAAAGCAGCATCAACACAGAATTCAGGGTTTGATTGAACCCCTGCACCCTGGTCAACTTTTCCAGCGGTACAATCTGCGGATACAGGGCATTGACGGAGGGCGTCTGAATCCCTGCGCCGATTGAGCGAATAAAAGAAATCACTAAAAGCAGTTCCATACTCCGGTACCCGGCCCAAAAAGCAATCAACAGACCCAGCGTGGCCAGGGCAATGAAGCCATCCGCCAGCATAATGAGGTGTTTACGGTTATGGCGGTCCGCCCAGACACCGGCCCAGAGAGATATGAGCAACTGAGGCAATAAAGAGCAAATGGTAAATAGCATTATCCATTTGCCCGATGAGGTCTGCAGGGTGACATACCAGATAATGGCGAAACTCACCATAGAGGAACCGAATAGAGATAAATTCTGACTGATTAAAAATAAAGTTATATTTCTCTTCCATGAGGAATTATTGTCAGGCTTAAGATTTGCGTTCATAAACATTCCTTTCTCAATTACTGGAAAAAGGACACAAAAAAGACGATGGAGAGCACCACCGTCTTTTATTTATACTAATCCAATCTAATATAATAAAAAGGTTAGTAATAAAGATGTGCCTTCTCCGGATTTGTATCCTTCAGTTTTTCCAAACGGGCGCATTTATCCCTGTAAACAAAACCAATAACAGGAATCACAGGGACAACTGCCAGATGCATTCCGGCGAAGCTATACATCTTTTTACACCTCCTCTTCAAAAAACCTACTACATGATACTTCATTTTATTCAAAAAATCAATAATGCTTTTTCTCCACTGGTTATTTCATTTCTGGCTAGGTTCAACTTATGCAAAGCCAGTTATGGGGTTTGCTGTGACGGCCAGCTTAAATCCAAGTTAAACTGACACAACTTACAATAAGCGGCTGTAAAGGCACCGGTGACTGCCTGCAAGTTACTGCTTCAGTCAATTTTGCTAGAAACCCTGTCTTCAGTACCTTGAGCAGCAACATTTTACCAAATCCCCACTCTTTCTTCCGGCGGCATATACATCCCGTCTTTTTCACCAATGTCAAAGGCCTCATAAAATTCATCGAAATTAACCACAGTACGGTTAACTCTAAGTTTAGCGTTGCTGTGCACATCAACTTTACTAAAATAATCGGCCATTTGCCGGGTTAGGGTTTGCCGCCAGATAACGGCATTAGATTTGAAAAATGCTTGATAATCCGGGTTCTCATACCGGGACAAAACCTTAAGGCAGCATGACATGGCCCCCAGGTCGGCGATATTCTCAAACAGAGTCAGCTCACCGTCGCTCTCGATGCCCGCAATTATCTCCAAACCGTCATAGAATTCTTGGACCCGTTTGGATCTTTCCATAAAATTCTGGTAATCATCTTCGGTCCACCAGTTCTTTGCGTTGCCCATTTCATCAAATTTTCCTCCCACGGTATCAAAGGCATGGGTAATTTCATGGGCAATGACCGTCCCGATCCCCCCGTAGTTTTCGGCAGGGGAGGCATTGACGCTGTAAAACGGTTCTTGCAGTATTCCGGCAGGAAATACTATTTCATTGTTTTGAGGATTGTAATAGGCATTTACCTCATAGACAGGCATTATCCAGGTACTCTTATCCACGGGTTGGCCTTGTTTAGCTATATTTTCATTAATATAAGCCAGGCTAATCCTGCATACATTATCAAAATAGCTGCCGCCGTCCTCATAGGATATGATGTCCGTATTATCCAGAGTTGTAGGCCATTTATCCGGATAGCCGATTTTTACATTCATGTTATCAAGTTTTTTCAGGGCCCTTTCTTTGGTCTCATTGCTCATCCAATCCAGATTAATGATTTTCTGTTTATACACCTCAATGAAGTTGGCAACCATCTCTTCTACATCTTTTTTGGCCTGCTCAGAAAAATATTTTTCCACATAAATCTCGCCCAAATAGTCCGGCAGATAATCTTTTACTGCGATTACTGCCAGCTGTTGGTCAGTTTTTACTCCTTCCACACCATAAACCCGGGCGTCAAACTCCTGTTCAGCCTCGATAAATTCCCTGGAAAGGGAGAAGCCGCAAGCATGAATAAATTTAAATTTTGCATAGTCTTTTAGCAGTTCCAAATTCTCTTCATTAAAATACTGAGCTGATTTTAGCAACAAACCTTCATCATCTACCCAAACCCGATCAGGTAATTGGTACCCGGTGTCTGTGATTGTTTTCTTAAAATCAAAATTTGGATAAAGCGATTCCAGTTGTTCCAGACTATAAACATTATAGGTCTTATCTACATCGTAATATTCCTCCGGATCCAGACTGTTTTCTGAGAGTTCCTTTTCCATGTCAAATATTTTTTTGGATACACTCTGGACGGTTGCTTCGTCTTCTCCGGCAAGTGTCAACAACCGGCTAATATATCTTATACAGGCATCCCTTTTGTCCGGGGATGTATAAAAATCCTTCTCCCAGGTAGGCACCAGAGCTTGATGATACATAATGTAACTGGAACTGTCCTGGGGATCCTGATATAAATAATAAAACAAGAGCTGTCCATAACCTGTTTCCCGGTTTATATCGATGTCAGTCTGAATCAATTGTTCCAGGCTGTCCGCCTCTTCGTAAGCCTGCAGATACTTCCTGACCGGCTCTATCCCCTGTTCATTCCTGCTGTCCAGATCAAGGGCACTTTGATAAAAATCAACCAGTTTTTGCTCTTTTGACCCCTGGGGCCAATCCTTTTGCGACAGGGTATTCAGGATCTCAGAAATCCGCTTCTCATTTTCATCCCTCAGCTGGAAAAAAGTATTGTTACGGGCCTCCCCTGCGGGAATTTGGGAACTATCCAGCCATTCCTTATTGACAGCCGCATAAAAATCATCCTTCAAGTTGCTGCCTTCCAGAGCCCAAATTCTTTTTATGATCTTATTCAACTCGGATGCGCTTATATTTTCATTTGCCCCCAATTCTCCCTCAACCGGGCTGGATAATATCCCTACCTTTTTCAGCTTATTAATTTCTTCCACTGCCCATGGGGGCACATCATTAAAATGCCGGTCAAAAACACCTCTTCTCAGGTTATCGCCCCGGGGTGAAGGAAACTCTCCAAAGGCACGGCTGAGCATGACCAGAGCTTGTGCTTTAGTGGCTGGTTCCTCTTCACGCAGGGTACCATCCTCAAAGCCCAGCATGATCTCATTTTTCGAGATCCCCGGGTTATAGTCGTCAGCAGCGTTTAAAACGATCCCGGCAACTTCCCCCCTGCTTAGATAAACCGGTGTTTCCCCTGCCCAGGCAGGGCTCACGGAAAAAACAAGAGCAACAATTACCAGCAAAGCAATAATCCTGCATTTAGTGAGTTTCAGCATACAATTTCCCCCCATCAGCAATCATCAAACCGGTTGCCAATATCTGTATATTGCCCCAGCAGTTTATCACAAGTAATGTTTCGCTGTAGTTAGATAAATTCCTGTCAATATTATGACAAATAACCAATATGTACAGGTTTTAACCAGACACACAAATCTAGCACTTCGTATCTCTCGTACCATAGTCACAATTCCACTAATCATCATAGCCTGGTGCCGCTTCCATTGCCCATGTACAAAAAAAGCCGGGTAACACCGGTAGAATATTCACGGCATTGCCCGGCCTGGTTCCATAAGCCCCCAAAGAGGGTCAGTCCCCCCTTTGAAAAGAGACCTTTTGTCCAGCGGAATATATTCTAACATTTTCTGCGCCGGCAGTGATTCTGAAGGCAAGTGCATTATCTTTAATGATAAACCCAGATAACTCACTGATGCCGTAATCGAATAACACAGGGGCCAGGGGAGTTGAGGGCCCCACCAGGGTGACCCGCCGGGCTTCTTTGGATAATTCCAGCATTCTGGGCAGGGTTTTATCGGTAATGCTTGAGCTGGATATATATACATAGTCGCACTCCGGCAGAATATATTCACAGGCAGGGAGGGGGTAATCCCCTTCCTGCGGGTTCCAGCTGATTATCGATAAATCGCAGATCGGCTCAAAAAGACTTTCCAGGTAAAGGAAATGTCCGATGACGGCCACTCTTTTGCCTTTGATTTCGTTTTGGGACATAATGAACGGATCGTGCATCCTGTCCTCAACCCGCCTGGCATCAGAAAAATTGACACCGTTTGCCCTTGCAGTCTCCGGGTTGTTGTAATAGGCATTAATGGCTGCATGGCCTGCCGAGGCCTCCACGAAGTTCCACGACTTGACGGCGCCTGCTACTTCCCGCAGGGGCGCACCAATCAGGTTTTTGGTGAACATGGGCATTCTGGTCTGACAATCCCTCAGGTAAGCTATCCCAGCTCCCTTTCCACTGCGCACATAGGAAGCTTCGTAGCCGCTTATCAGCTCATCAACAATGAGGTCTTCAGGTATTCCGTCTATCAAGGCGTCGTAGATTTCCCACATAGCCTGCACCCCTTCCTTTCCTTTACTTGAGAAGCTCTTCAGTAATTATTTCGCCGCTGCGCAGGCGGTTACGGATCGCCTGCAGGGTGTTGTCAATCTTCTCAATGGCGGCAAGACTTTTTATTTCGGTATCCGATGTCCTGATGACTTTACTGATACCGCCGTTTTTCATGACGATGCGTTTATCTGCTCTAAGGGCCAGCAGCGGGTCGTGGGTGGAAACAAAGATAATCTTTTCGCTTTTTGCTAATAGTTCGATGGCCTGGCGCCTGTCGATTCCAGCGTTTTCAATCTCATCGATCAAAATCACCGGCGAATTGCTCATATTGGCTGTATCTGCAATCATCAGAGCTCTGGACTGCCCGCCGCTCAGTTGTGTTAGTTTTGTATCCAGGGTAAATTTTTCGCCGGCCAGTTCATTGGCACTGAGGAAGCATTTCTCTACTATCTCAGCGGCATTCCCGGTCAATCTGCTATTAGCGTGCATTTCCAGAAATTCGCGGACCGTCAGGTCCATAACGAAATTCATATTTTGCGAAAGCTGGGCCACCAGTTTCCAGCCCATTTCAAAACGCTGGAGGTCATCCGGTGCAATGCCGTTGATCAAGATTTGCCTGGCCGTAGGTGTATCTCTTTGGGCAAGGCATTCAATATCGCTCAGAAGCCTGCTTTTCCCGGACCCGGTGGGCCCCACAACGCTGATCACTTCCCCGGCGGTAATGGTCAGGTCAACGCTTTCAGGTTCCTTCAATTTATTAAGACCGCCCAGGATGGTCAATGAGGAAACTCTGCCGGTAGACTCTTCTGCCCGGGTAAAGATTTCCAGAAACATACAAAACTCTTGTAATAGGCCATAGCTGTCCAGTCCGAATTCAGCGAGAATTTCATCTTCCACTTCTTCAAAGGCCTGGGGCAAAGGTAGTACTTTAGAAATGGCCTCCAGACGGAAATTGGCCAGAAAGTCTCCGGCAATGGGGTAGTCTTTTAAGATCCCCTCAAAGTTTGTGCTCTTTAAATAGGTCATTAAATCTGCAGTATTCATACGCCTTTAAACTCTAGTTTTTTTAGCATACCCATCTGGTACTTCTCCCCGATTCTCGTTTCCCCCGTGCAGTAGGAACAAACCGCAGCAGGTGTGGTAAACCTCAGTTTCAAGTCTTTCAGCGTAAGGATGTCGCGTGCCTCCCTTAAATACTTCGACAGCATAAAGGTTCCCTGCCCGGTTATGCCGTTGACAAAAATAACCCTTGCCGATGAGTTGACCTGTTTGACATTAAACGCAAACACTTCCCTTTCCGCCTGCGAAACGATATCTCCCTTGGTGATCACAACTATGTCTGCAAACCTCAGCAGGGGGCCTATTTTGCGCGGGGTGTTGATTCCCGACAGATTATCAATGACACATATGGCAAGAATCCCGTTGATATACGGAGAACAGCGGTTGCACAGACCGGCGCTCTCCGTAATAAGCATTTCGAAGCCCGAAGCCAGGCCCCATTGGACAGCGTCCTCAATATTGCTGACATAATAGTGGTCAGGGCAAAATTTCCCGGAAAACCCTATCTGGACAGGGATGCCCGCTTCCTGGTAGGACAGTTTGTCAAAGGAAGTGAGACAGTCAAATTTGACGACGCCGATCCTGCCTTTCTCCAGATCCATACACTCAATGAGCTTTAGAATGACAGAAGTCTTTCCCGAAGAAGGGGGACCGGCCACAGTGACAAGTTTCATAGCAGCTCACCCTGGATTTTCGTTGATTTATTTGTTGTTTTTCAGTAAAGGACTCCTAAAACTAAAACACTGCCTGCACAACACTTGAACCCCAGGCAATTCAATGGCATCGAAGGAATCATACCTGGGCTTGGATTATTGATTCTCCATTTAGCTTCCCCATATTTCCCCAAAGGGATCATTCCTTCGAAGATACAGCAAGCTGCATTGATAATCTTACCGGAAGAGCAGCATTTGCCATCTGGTTCAGGTCCCCTACAAAATATAAATCTCTTATGGGATAATAAAAGGCAAAAGAGCCGGTTGAACCGGAATGACCAATCAATTCACCTTTTCCCATAAAGAGTGTGACCAATCCGTTTAAAGGTATCCGCATATATCCTCCACCGTAGCAAACCGGACCCATTGAAGCTTGCAACTGTTTGTACATAGATAATCTGGCAAAGACTTTCTTACTAAACAACTTTCCCCCAAAGAAAGCTTTAATAAAGATCATTAATTCAGAAGCTGTGGTGATGCAGCCTCCACTTGCCCGGCTACTCATAACTACCCTGGGCCGGTGGATAGCCTTATCTTTATAATAGATCCGGGGCACATATTCATTTTCGCTTTGGGGAAGATACGTCTTATTAAGTCCTAATGGTTCATAAATATATTGTCTGTATGCTTCCGGCAGGGTTAAACCGCTTACCTTTTCAATTATTTCACCGAGCAGATCAAAGTTTATATCCGCGTAGTAAGCTTTTCGTCCGGTACGTGGCGCAAAATGAGGTTTTAATTTCTTTACCCGGGCAATCATATCATCGATAGTAAAGTAAAAATCCTCTATAATGAAATTAGTTTTTAAACAGTCTTTCCCTTCCTCATAAACATCGGGCAGTCCGCTTATCTGAAACAGTAAATCATAAATGGTTAATTCAAATGTGTATTCCTTTCCACCATAAACATGAATCCCACTTATCAAAGATCTGTCAAAATACTGTGCTACTTTATCGTCAAATGACAACTTTCCCTGTTCCAGCAGGAGCAAAATGCAGGTTGTGGTAAACAGCTTTGTTATGCTGGCCATAAGCAGTGGCGAATTAAGTTTCCTGCCGCCATAACCCTTACTGAAGGAAAAATCGCCCCCTGTGTTTTCTATAAATAAAATTCCTTCATAAATATGCTTCGATTTTGTAAACTTATCAAAAATTTTTTCAAATTTTTGTGTTCTAATTACAGCCACAGTCTTATCCTTTACCATAAAATATCTCCAAGCGTGATCTGGTGCTACTCTTTTCAGCTTACAATTGAACCTTATTATATATCTTACAATTCCTTAGTACTATAAGCAATATTTATTTAAGTACCTCAAAACAGAACGGGCAGGCCTGCCGCAATGGCAACATCGATGAGCCTCAATTAAAATAAAACACAAAAATTTGAACTATGCCCAACGTCTTTCACCCACAGCTGCTTCCGTATAAAATATTCATAAAAGCAGCATTTTAAGTCTAATAAAGTCTAATTAATAGTGACGGGGTTAGCCGATTATGGTTAATAAAGAAAACAAAAAACAACCTTTAGAGCTGGCAACCTTTGCGGGCGGGTGCTTCTGGTGTCTGGTGGCCCCCTTTCAGCAGCTCCCGGGAGTGGTTAAAGTAGTGTCCGGTTATACCGGCGGCCATAAAGAATTCCCAACCTATGAGGAAGTCTGCTCCAATACAACGGGGCATTATGAAGCAGTACAAATAACATTTAATCCTGATTTGTGCCCATATGAAAAATTGCTCGAAACTTACTGGCACCAAATCGACCCCACCGATCCGGGGGGGCAGTTTGCAGACCGGGGACCGTCTTATAAAACTGCGATCTTTTATCATAACGAGGAACAAAAACAGAAGGCCCTGGCATCTAAAAAGGCCCTTGAAGAAAGCGGCCGTTTTACCCGGCCCATTGTCACGCAAATCCTGGAAGCCTCCAGTTTCTACCCCGCCGAGGAGTACCATCAAAACTACCACGAAAAAAACCCCGGGCACTACAAAATTTACCGTCAGGCCTCGGGGCGGGCCGGCTTTATAGAGAAGTACTGGGGTCAAGATAAAGACCAAGATAAAAATCAAGATGAAGAGCAGGAATTACTTAAGAAGAGGTTGACCAAACTCCAGTATGAAGTAACCCAGAATAACGCTACGGAGCCGCCCTTCAACAATGAATACTGGGACCATAAGCAGGAGGGCATCTACGTGGATATTGTTTCCGGCGAACCGCTGTTCAGCTCCCTGGATAAATTTGATTCCGGATGCGGCTGGCCCAGCTTCACTAAACCGCTGCATCCGGAAAGTGTTACAAAACATATTGACAAAAGCCATAACATGGTCCGCACAGAGGTTAAAAGCAAAAAAGCAGGTTCTCATCTGGGCCATGTATTTGATGACGGCCCGGCTCCAACAGGTTTGCGCTACTGCATAAACTCTGCATCATTACGGTTTATCCCAAAGGAGGATCTGGAAAAGGAAGGTTATAAGGATTATCTCAGTCTTTTTAATTAAAACCAGTTGCTTATCCGGAGGAGTTTTTTAATTGATTTCCTTTGGGGAATTGCATCCGGGGAGGGATTCAGGCGCTCTCTTATAATTCAACGGGCAGATAGTTTTGCAGGCCAATACCCTGCCTGCTCACACTACAACCCAGCGCATATATCTCTACGCCGGCGGATCCAGCCCGGCGAAGCGCTTCTGTAAATAAAGGGTCGGTAACCTGGTTGGGAGAGAAAACACGGGCGTCGTTCCGCTGCACAACAAAGATAACAGCAGCCCGAAAACCATCATTAAGTGTCCTTACCAATTCCTGAATGTGTTTGCTACCCCTTGCCGAAGGAGCATCAGGGAATCTTGCCACACCATCTTCTTCCACCAGAGTAACTGATTTAACCTCTATAAAACAAGGGTGGGCTCCATCCTCCAGGTACAGGTCAAAACGGCTTTCACCGTACCTGGCTTCTTTTTTAATCTCCCGGTAACCTCTAAATTGAGCCAGAACTTGTTGTAACAGGGACTTGTGAATAAGCCGGTTCGGCAGCAGGGAATCCACTGATACCAGTATTTTTCCATGATGAGCCAGGTGAATACGGTATTGAGTCCGCTTCCCGGCAGGCATCGGGGCAACATAAACATTGTTGCCGGGAAACAATAACTCCCGCATCCTCCCTGAACTCGGAACGTGAGCAGGGCATACCTGCCCCGCCACGTCCACCAGCCCAACAAAACGGTTTAACCTTTCTACAAAGCTAGCTTTAAGCAACTCAGGAAAATGGATAATAACATCTTTGAGCAATAAGGGCTGAGGCGTAGAATACACCTGCTTAAACCTCCTGCTAATGTTTTTTTATTAACAAACTTGTTGGGTGAATTTTTGGGTGGCCGCACAGCTGGTGGGCGGCATCGCCGGTGGAATTATTGCTCCATTCATACTATTAGATTAAATAAGCTCTCACTTCACTTTATCTTATTAGCACACTGGTAAGCTGCTGCCAGGGCACCGGGAACACCGCCGATCTGCGCCGCCCAGCAGGAACCGATATAAAGGTTTTTCACCGGTGTTTCTACATTCACGCTGAAAGTGTTTTTATAAAACTTCTTCCTGGGGTTCCAGCTCCAGGCAGAGCTCGCTCCATCCGTGTTATGGGTGAACCTTTCATACGTTAGAGGAGTGGCGGCGTCCTTATATTCTATACATCCCTTTAAGCCGGGAATTAGCCTGGATGCGCTGTCAATCACGGCCTCCATCGCCCTTTCCTTTAATTGGTTGTATAACTCTTTGTTTCCGCTGCCCCAGTTGTTCATCCAATGGTAAGGGACTATGGTCTGCAGCATTAAAGAGGATTTCCCCGCAGGGGCAAGTCCGGGGTTTACCATCGAAGGCGAATAAAGTGAAACTGATGTCTTGCTGAAAAATTCTCCGTCTTCTGAATCGTAAATATCGTAACCGGGTTTATAGTCAAAGGGAAATACGAGAGGTGCCTTCATATACCTGCCAAGTTCTTCGTTGGACATATTCAACCCCAGATATACTGTGAAGAAGCCCTCAGAAACAGCAGCACTACTAATCTTTTCCCGGAACTCCTGCGAAATGAGGCTCTCGTTGTCCAAAAGCTGCAGCAGGGTCTTCTTGTAATCCCCGG
Source organism: Bacillota bacterium (assembly GCA_029555205.1). GTDB lineage: Bacteria > Bacillota > Desulfotomaculia > Desulfotomaculales > Pelotomaculaceae > DTU098. Next base: position 92,966 of record JAKPTB010000097.1, on the reverse strand, counting down.
CAGAAATAACATAATCCGCTTGATAAACAGTATTATTGCAGGAGACTCCAACAGCGGCCCCATCTTTTGTGATGATCCTGTCGACATAGGATTTCAGCTTCAAATCCCCGCCCAATTTTTTGAAATTCTTTGCAAGAATGTCAGCCCAAGATTGCATACCGCTTTTTACAGTCCAAAGGTCGGTAAAAATCGTCAATAAAGCAGCTCCTATGAGCATAGGCGACATATCCGGATAACTGATACCGCTGAACAGATGGAACAGCTTTGAGTCTTTCTCGAAAAATCTCGCGGCAAACTCCGACGACGTCATGTGGCCGTATTGCTTTGAAAGTTTTACATACTTTGGGGCGCTCAGGATATAGGGAAGCATTGTTTTAAACATTGCAAAACCGCTGTAAAGATTGGGCATAGGTCCATTCATGTTCCCCATTAGGTCAATTATTTTATTCAGCTCTGCAAAAGCCTTATCCAGCTTTTCCTGATCGGATGGGAAACCGGAGTAAATCATTTTTTTATAATCATCGTAATTATCCGGACTTCCGTCAAAATGCTCTGAAACGAACCGCACCCTTATTTTTGTAAAGTCTATTTTTTCCAACAAGCCGATGTCCTTCATTGCCTTGAATACCGATGATGAAGCTTCAAAGGTAAGGGTACCGCTTTCGAAATAATAACCCTTCCTGTAAAATCCGGCAGTATATCCTCCGGGCGTGCTGTGGGATTCAAACATGGTCACTTCATGTCCCTTTTGGGCAAGAAGGTTGCCGGCAATCAGGCCGCCTATTCCCGAACCGATTATTATTACCTTCCTCATGTCCCCATCCTCCTCCCCCTATGGTTTTGGATATATATTTTTTTACTCCAAGTATAATTATACCGGTTCAAGTTAAGTAGAGTAATAAGTCATAGCTCAGGTAATGTTTTCTGAACTGAAATGTCATATGACACAGGGTTTAGATCAACCAATAATCTGAATTAAGTCAAAGGGTTGATAGCCTCGGAGTAATGATAGCCCCCTTTATTATCCTCTCTTTGGGCATAACCAGGGGCCGGGTCCATATGGTATAATCATGGAAAAACTTCTTTAAGTGGGAAAACAGTTTTCATTCCATATGCAGGAGGGCTTAACATTGCTTGGTTCTTGCCGTCTTTGCCCGCGCAATTGCGGGGTCGACCGCACCGCCGGCAAAACGGGGTTTTGCCGTGCCCCTTTAAAGCCGAAAGTGGCCAGAGCTGCCCTTCATTTCTGGGAAGAACCCTGCCTGAGCGGCGTTCAGGGCTCCGGCGCCGTTTTCTTTTCCCATTGCAATTTAAAATGTACCTTCTGTCAGAACTACCGGATCAGTCAGGAGCACTTCGGCAGGGAGGTGGACATTCCCACTCTGGCTTCAATCTTCAGGCAGTTGGAGCAACAGGGCGCCCATAACATCAACCTTGTTTCTCCCACACCCTACATTCCCCAGGTGGCAGCGGCGATAAAAAAGGCCCGGTCCCTCGGGATGAAGATACCGGTGGTATACAACTCAAACGCCTACGAGGAACCAGGAGCACTGGCTCAGCTGGAAGGGCTGGTGGACATCTACCTGCCGGATCTGAAGTACGCCGGCCAGGAAACTGCCGCCCGGTTCTCCGGCGCCCCGGATTATTTTACCGCCGCCTCGCAGGCTATTCGGGAGATGTACCGGCAGGTAGGCCCGCCCTCCTTTGATTCCGATGGCCTCATGACCGGAGGGCTGATGATCCGGCACCTGATCCTGCCGGGCCAACTGGCTGATACCCTGCAGGTGCTGCGCTGGATCGCCGGGAATTTTCCCCGGGATGTTTATGTAAGTCTGATGGCCCAGTATTTCCCTGCTTACCGCGCCTTAAAGACCCCTCCTTTGAACCGCCGCCTGACCACAGCGGAATACAACCGGGCAGTGGACACCCTGTTCCAGCTGGGTTTAGAATCTGGCTATGTCCAGGAGTTGACCGCAGCTGACGAGTGTTACGTGCCCTCCTTTGACGGCACAGGTGTACCCGCTTCACTACCTCCAAATTAATATGACAGTCCTGATTCCCCGTACTCATATGGAGGAATTAAAGGGTTAAATCGAGAAAACATTAATCCCAGCTCAGTTGCTCACTATAGAAAGGGGTATGGTTAAGTGAACAAGGTTCTGATAATGCCCTGTCTGGATATTAAGGACGGGAGAGTGGTTAAGGGTATTCATTTTGTTAATCTTAGAGATGCAGGCGACCCGGTGGAGTGCGCAAGGATTTACTGTGAAAACGGGGCCGACGAACTGGCATTTTTAGACATTACCGCAACTATAGAAAAGAGAAAGACTACATTAGAGGCTGTCCGGCGGGTTGCCCGGGTGACAACCATCCCCTTCACCGTAGGCGGAGGCATTAAGTCTTTATCAGATGCAGAGGAGGTACTTGAAGCCGGGGCCGACCGCATTTCTATCAGTAGCGCGGCTTTCCGCAATCCCGGTTTGATTGACCAGGCCGCTGCAAAATTCGGCTCTTCCAAAGTTGTAGTGGCAATAGATGTTGACCGGAATCCGGCCCTTCCTTCCGGCTACGAAGTTTATATTGACGGAGGCAACACCCCCACCCGTAAAGATGCCGTGCAATGGGCCGGGGAAGCGGAAGCCAGGGGCGCAGGGTATATCCTGCCAACCAGCAAAACCCGCGACGGGGCAAAAACAGGCTACGACATCCCGCTAATCCGTGGAATTAAAGAAGCGGTAAAAATACCGGTGATCGCTTCCGGCGGGGCCGGTAGAATGGAGCATTTTCTGGAGGCCGCCCGGGACGGGAAGGCTGACATCCTTCTTGCTGCATCCGTTTTTCACTTTGGGGAAATCAAGATCATGGAGTTAAAAAAATACCTTAACGAGCATGGGTTTTAAAAAAATTTTGATTATGTCATTTTTCGGCGCAAGTTCTAACGGAATAAAATCTCTAAATTCCTCTTGGTTCTCTCTGGATTTTAAAGAATTTTGATCTTAAAGCAACACCGCTTGCAAGCTTCTCAGCTTAACAGCGGTGTTTGTCTTCAATCCCGGCCTTCGTTTAACAAACAGGGGCTTTTGGGGATTAAGGCTTTGTGGATTGAATTTTTTTGGGTAAGGTTTTTAGCGCAGAGGCTTCTTTGGTGTTAAGAGCTTTTTCAGGATCAAGGGCTCTCCGGTGTGAGGACTACTGCTCAGCATTCTCCTTCAGCTTGAGCTTATTTACAACATCAGGAATCATTTCCACCAGTTTGGCCAGGTTGCCCTTCTGGTTCAAAGAGTAGACCTGCACGTTGTCTCCCTGGATGATCAGCAGCGCGGATGGGGTAAGCTTCAAGCCAGCGCCCGCGCCGGTGCCCTTGCCTCCCCCACTCTTTGGGTCCTGGCCCTCCCCGCTACCCACGCCGAAGCCCACAGCAGCAGTCATTATGGGTATGATGGTTGTGTTACCGTGAACCATCGGCTCGCCCACAACGGTTTTGGTCGTGAGCAGGTTTTCCAGACGGGATACCAGGGATTCGATGTCTTCTTTAAACATATTGTGCACCCTCCTTTGCTTTTCTTCTTTTTAGTCTTATTGTTAAATAAGGGTACCAGAGCGTCCGGGCCGGTTTGGCCAGCAGTAAGCGCATGGTTAACCATAAAATTACAAGCGGTACAATCCGGGCTGAGATTTCCCCCGTTAGTTCAAGAGCCGGCTCCCTGAAGTCGGCCTCCAGGTTAATTTTATGATACCCTGTATTCATTGCTGCAATTAAGCCGGCAAGCATACCTGTCAGGGCAGGGTCACCGGTACCATAAACACCGCTCAGCCGAATCCTGAAGGATTGCCCAAGCCTTTGCAAGTAGCCCAAAACAGCGCCTAATAAATCCCTGTTCAGCACTGCGGCGGCGGAGAAATTTAACCGGTGTTTTTCCTCTTTACGCCCTGTTTTTTTCTTGTCTTTCTTTTTAACTTTCTTTGACCTGGCCTTGACCGCCTCAGACTTTTCACGGGAGAGGGGCAACGGTATTCCGGCCAGCCGTAAACTAAATGCTGTTTCTCTCCCCTTGAGACTGAAGGTGCCGGTAAAAAATCCATAACCCCAGGCTGCCCCTGCCTCCAGCCATCGCTCCTCTGTTCTAAGGCAGCCCCTGGCCCTGAAGGTCAGCGGTACGCTTAAAAGCCCCAGCGGCAGAAGCACTAGAATTAAGATGAAAACAGCCCACCCGCTCAACGCCGTGTCCGCCTTCTACCGGTAATCCTACCTGCAAAGGATGAAATGCCCCGGAGCACGTTTGGCAGCCCCCGCCCGGTGGCCATGGCCAAACGCCCCATCTGCCGCGGGCCTGGAATCTGGGCTACCCCGGCCAGGGCCGGCTGCCAGGCCAGTTTTTGGGCGTCCCAGAGGCTCACTTTGGATGTACCCCCTGCTTCCTGTCTCGCTGCTTTAGCCCTGGTGACAGCCTGCTGGCGGATAAATGGCAGGATTTCCGGAATTTCTATTTCCTCTTCCTGTTCCAGTTCCAGCCAGAGCAATCTCAGCCGGGAAAGCTCCTGCCGGCAGGACGGGCAGCAGCCGAGGTGGCGGCGAACAGCTTTCATTTCAACAGGCTCCATTTCGCCGTCCAGAAAAGCCTGAAGAACTTCCGTACTGCACTTCATTTTCAAGCCTCCCATCCATAAACACCGGCAAGTTCACGCCGCAATTGCTGCCGGGCCCGGAAGAGATTAGTCTTCACCGTACCCAGCGGCAGTTCTGTTGCTGACGCTATTTCTTCGTAGCTCATACCCTCCTGGTGCCGCATTACAAGCACCAGCCGCTGTTGAGGCGAAAGCCGGCCTAGCGCTTGCCTGATCACCTCACGGGCATCCTGCCATTCCACAAAAGCCGCCGGGTCGTCTGTAGCGGCGGCGAGGGTATCCCCGAGCACGATCTCCCCGGCAACCGGCTGCTCCAGGGAAAGAGTCTCCGGAGCACGCCGCCGGAAATAGTTCAAACAGGCGTTTACTGTAACCTGCCGCAGCCAGGGCTTAAAGGGCCGGCCGGGCTGATACCTGTCCAGACCGTTCAATACTTTCACCAGGGCTTCCTGGGTAAGGTCCAGGGCCTCGTCCCGCGACCCGCTGATTCGAAAACACAGCCGGTAAACATAGGTTTCGTAGCGGGACAACAACAGGCGCCAGGCCTGTTCCTCACCTTTCCGGCAACGGATGATTAAGTCGTGCTCGGTGTTGGTGTCCAGCGTTATTCCCCCTCAAGGGCTTTCAATATTATATTAACCCCTTTTTACATAAAAAGTTTCAGGCTCTAAAACAATACTTTTAAAAACAAAGAAGCCCCTTGACTCCGGCCAGAGGCTTCAGCATTAATAATTGAATTGTGTCAAAGGGTCTGCCTATAAATTCGTAAGATTGAGCTTGTACACAGGGATCCTGGAGCCTGACATCACTTTTATAAAGCCCTGTTTTTAAAGGTGCTGTCATTTGAGCTATGTCATCAGGTCCCTTCACTGAACTGCATCTATACTGCCGGCTATTTGGAAACACTTTGCACGTTTTGCGGCTCCACCCCGGGACGTTGTAATAACATAAAAACAATATATCTAATTAAAACATAAATAACAAGTATAACAGCCAGTATTTCCTGGAAATAGACCAAGTAACCGAGGGCGGGCAGATCAATATGCATTTTGCTTAAATAGCTGTCAATGTCCTTTATCGCTATGGCACTGATTACAAGTGGGAATGTGAAAGCAGAGTAACTGGGATAAAACTTTAACCTGAGCATTACCGGCAAATACAGAAGTACGGCAAGTAACATGATTATGGCTAAAAAAGTCAGTAACCAGAAGATGGTCATGTTTATTTCCTGATATAGTTTTAAATATCCCACCAGGCAAAGGCTGGCGGGGGCGGCGAAAATTGTTAAGGTGGGCAACAACGGTTCGGGAATTGATTTTACTACAAACACTCTATAAGTGAGCATGGGTAAAAGAATCAGATAGGTTATAAACCCGAACCAGAATAGTCCTCTACCGGTTCCAATGGCATTGAATACAGGCGCTGTTAAACTTGCAGCTGCAATACCGACATACACCACAAAGTAGCCCGGAAGTACTCTCTGTACCCTAAAACCCGGTATAAATCTTATTGTAAAATATATTATCAGAAAACAGTGGATCAGGATTCCCGCAATCCACATCAGATAACCTGCAAAAGGGGAAACCGGCTGAATGTAGCCGGACAGAATCATTATGCCCATGGAAAAAGTTCCGGCTATACCGGCGATGGCGGGATTTTTTAAATCCTCCCCGAGCGCCCCGGTTGCACATACTGCTTTTGTCAGGAGAAGAAGCAGCAGTACGGCGGATATTACGCCGAATACAACCTTGAAGATAATACCGTATGACGCAGTTAAATTACCTGCTGCCGCCAGTCCCAGCATCAGCCCGGCTGCAGGCACAGGTAAACTTTTGATAATACCCATCATTTTCTTTCTCACCTTGATTTGCGAAAACAGCTTCCCTGCCAATCCGGGGCAAATCTGTTTTTCACATATTTTAAGCTGCACTCCCTAATCCCTTCTCAGCGCCTCAATGGGGTTCAGTCTGGACGCCTTATTTGCCGGCAGAATACCAAAGATCATACCTATGGCTGCAGAAAACGCAAAGGCCAGCAGAGCTGGACGGGCCCATTACGGCTACAAACTCTCCCGGCTTCACCTCCAGATTGACCTCAGCCAGGGCAACCACCGGATGGGCGCCGGCCCGGTACACTTTACCGGAATTCTTCACCTTGTGACAATAAAATTTTACATAAATTTATCTGTTATTATTGTGGAATTTTTAAACCGTCTCCTGGAGAATTAAATTAATAAAGGGAATAATGATGGTTAGTGGACATTACCTCAAACTTCTAATTGGTGAGACGGGGAACTGTTCTTTGATTACTATTCAAATCATTTTCTCGGAACATGTACAATAATGTATATATAACAGCAGATTCAATTATAACATTTATCAACCTGCAATAATCTGATTAATCCTATTAATAATACTTGAATTCTACAAAAATCTGGCGCATTTTAACACCTGACATTTTGCATCAAGTTTGACAAATATCATTTAATAATAATATAATTAAATAGTTATAACAAGCTCAACATAACAGTATGCTGAAGAAATTTTTGTAAAAACTTTTAACAACACAATAATAACCTTAACAACCCTGCATATAAAGAATATTTTATACTCAACCCGTGAACAAAACATAATCAGCCCCACTATCTTCAGCTGTTCAGAAAACTAATTAATTACAAAGAGGTGCTTTATGGATGATGTAAAAGATGTTGCCAGGGAAGTTTTAAGCTCTACCCTGCCTGTTATTGTAATGGTTGTGGTATTATTATTAATCCTTTTTGAGAATCCCGGCCAGATCATAATTCAATTCATAATAGGTGCTGCTATGGTCACACTTGGTTTAGGCTTGTTTCTTATCGGTGTTAAGATTGGCTTACTGCCTATGGGAGAGGCTATAGGATCGGAACTTCCCCAAAGAGGCTCCCTAATCTTGCTATTTTTTTCCACACTATTTATTGGCATTGCCGTCACTGTGGCTGAACCGGATGTGCGTGTTTTAACACACCAAATCGAGTACGTTTCAGGTGGCGGCATACCAAAAAGTTTACTCATTTCTTTTGTTGCTGTGGGAGTAGGGCTGTTTATGACTATCGGGGCTGCCAGAGTGCTTCTAAATATCCCAATGAAGTATATTTTAACTGCAGGCTATTTGATGGTATTCATCTTAGCAGCTTTTGTACCTTCACATTTCTTGCCAATATCCTTTGACTCAGGCGGCGTAACCACGGGACCATTGACGGTACCATTTATAATCGCTCTCGGAGTAGGCCTCACGTCTGTTTTAGCCGGTAAAAGCTCCATGAGTGACAGCTTTGGTTTCGTAGCCCTGGGCTCAATAGGACCTGTCCTGGCTGTTATGTTATTGGGCGTGATCTACGGATGAAGAATATAATCGTTTTTGAAGGTTTCTCGCACATTTTAATGGAAGTGGCTATTTCCCTTTTGCCTCTCATAATAATCTTCCTGTTGTTTCAGTTCCTCTTTTTAAAATTGCCCCCGGAGGAAATTAAACGTATAATAATTGGCATATGCCTTTCCTTTGCCGGGTTATCGCTGTTTCTTCAGGGAGTCCAAATAGGTTTCCTGCCAGCGGGTACACTATTAGGAGAACAACTGGGAAAGTTAGATTATAATTGGGTGGTAATCCCAATCGGCTTGCTGCTAGGTCTTGTTACTGTTATAGCTGAACCGGCTGTTAGAGTATTAAATTATGAAGTGGAGAAGGTATCCGCAGGACATATTAAACAGAAGTTAATGCTTTATACCCTGTCAGCAGGGGTGGCCATAGCCGTAGCCCTGGCCATGGCCCGGATCATTATCGGTATACCGCTTATATATATACTTGCTCCGGGTTACCTAATAGCTCTGATTATGGCCAGGTATTCATCACCCACCTTCGTTTCGTTGGCCTTTGATTCCGGGGGAGTAGCTACAGGACCCATGACTGCAACATTTATCATGGCCTTGGCCGTGGGGGTAGCATCCGGTACAGCGGGCAGAGACCCGTTGATGGATGGATTTGGATTGATAGCCCTTGTTGCCCTATCACCGATACTGTCAGTATTATTACTCGGACTTATCTACGGGGGAAGGGGGGTAGAAGATGAAGATTGGTAGGGATTATCAATTAATAGTAACAATCATAAAAAAGGGTTTTGCGGAAAGAGTCGTTAATGCAGCAAAAGCAGCCGGAGCAAGGGGGGGCACTATTCTGCACGGACGTGGCGTCGGTATACACGAGCAGAAAAAACTGCTGGGAATACCGATAGAGCCGGAAAAGGATATAATTTTAACCCTGATTCATCAAGATCAAACCAATAAAGTGTTAAAAGCAATTGTTCAGGCCGGACAGCTGGAAAAACCTGGAACTGGCATCGGTTTTGTTATTGATGTTGACAAAGTAGTAGGTATTGTATCTTTGCTTGAAAAATTAGATGATGAAATATAAAGCAATAAATAAATAAGAATTTGTTAAAAAGTTACTTATCGCATCCTTACCGGAGTTTATAATATTAGCAACATATCAGTTCAACTTCAAGAATTACAGATGCAAGCACTGTCTTGCACTCAAGACTGCTTAATTCACCATCCTATTGCTTGTTGAAAGCCGGTAGCCGGCCTACCGCTTTACTGATTTCCACCAGAACCAGGGGAACAATACTCAGGACCAGAACAACCGCCCAGTCAGATGACCGCAGCAAGGCGGTCTCAAATACGCCTCTTAAAAATGGTGTAAAAATAACAACGGACAACATCGCCAAAGACACCATAAAGGCATAGTTTAAGCTGCGATTGGAGCCAAAACCCAGGGTAAAGAGTGACTGCTTCACATTCCGGACGTTAAATGAATGCACCAGCTGTGACAAGGCCATGGTGGCAAAGGCCATGGTGTGTGCCTCCTGTATGGACCTGTCCCAGCGCAGGGCTAGCCAGAAGGCGGCCAGAGCCAGAAGCCCGATCGTGATGCCCTGCCAGATTATTCTGGCGCCTACTCCTTCTGAAAAAATACCTTCCTTTAACTTGCGGGGGGGCCTCTTCATAATCTCCGGCTGGGGAGGCTCCAACCCCAGGGCCAGGGCCGGCGGCCCGTCAGTGACCAGGTTTAACCAGAGGATCTGAATGGGACTTAAGGGACTCCCCAAACCGAGCAGCAAGGCTGAAAAAATAGCCACAAGTTCTCCGGTGTTGCAGGAAAGCAAGTACTGGATGGAACCGCGAATATTGTTGTAGATGGTCCGTCCTTCCTCCACAGCCCTTACAATGGTGGTAAAGTTATCGTCCTGCAGGACCATGTCAGAGGCTTCCTTGGCCACCTCGGTCCCGCTAATTCCCATGGACGCCCCGATGTCAGCCCGTTTAAGAGCCGGGGCATCATTGACACCGTCACCGGTCATGGCCACTACATGACCATGGTACTTCAGCGCTTCCACAATACGCAGCTTGTGTTCGGGAGATACTCTGGCGTAAACAGCTATACTGTTCACTACCTTTCTCAAATCCTCATCGTTCATTTGTTCCAGCTGTTTACCCGTCAGGCTCCCGTCGCCGGGCTGGATAATGTTTAATTCCCTGGCGATGGCTACAGCAGTCTCCAGGTGATCACCTGTGATCATAACTGTCCGGATACCTGCACTGCGGCAGAGCGCAACCGCCTCTTTAACTTCCGGACGGGGGGGGTCCTGGATGGCGAAAAAGCCTACAAATATCATCTCCCCCTCCACGGTCTCCGGCTGGACGCGATCCGGAATGTCCGGCCAGATACGGGTGGCCAGGGCCAAAACGCGCAGCCCCTGGGAAGCAAATTCAGCATTAACTTCCAAAAGCCGTTTCCGGTTTTCTTCGTCCAGCGCTATGGTTGCTTCCCGGGTCAAGACACTGGTGCAGCGCCCCAAAACCACATCCGGCGCCCCCTTGGTAAAGGAACGGATAGAACCATTTAGCCTGTGAAAGGTGGTCATCATCTTGCGTTCGGAATCAAAGGGGATTTCAGCCAAACGGGGGCTGTCTGCGTCAACCGCCTCCCTGGAAAAGCCTGCCTTGGCTGCGGCAACCACAAGTGCCCCTTCCGTGGGGTCACCGATTATATCATAACCCTTCTCAGTTTCTTCCAGGCGGGCATCGCAGTTTAAGAACCCGCCCAGCAGAAGCGGTTCAATTGTTTTCAAATCCGGAGGCAGGATCGCGCTTCCGCCCTGCTCCAAAAATTCCCCCTCGGGCGCATAACCTGTTCCGGTCACCTCAAACAGCCTGTCGGCAACGAAAACCCGGGTAACAGTCATTTCATTTTTTGTAAGAGTTCCCGTTTTATCAGAACAGATTACAGTGGCTGTACCCAGCGTCTCAACCGCAGGCAGTCTCCTTATAATCGCTTTGCGGCGGCTCATCCTGGTCACACCCAGGGCCAGCACAATAGTCACCACTGCGGGCAGTCCTTCGGGTACGGCTGCCACAGCGAGACTGATGGAAATCATGAAAATTTCAAGCAAGTCTAGACCGCGCCATAAGCCAATCAGAAAAACAGCAATGACGATGATTCCGGCAGCTATCCCAAGTACCCGGCCCAGCTTTCCCAGGCGCTTCTGCAGGGGCGTGGTTTCGGGAACATCCTCTTCCAGCATGCCGGCTATGCGACCCAGCTGGGTCTTCATCCCCGTTTCCACCACAATGGCTTTTCCCCGTCCGGCAGTTATGGTAGTGCCCATAAAGAGCATGTTTTTCTGGTCGCTAATTGGAACCTCGAGGGCCTTTATTACAGCTGGATCTTTTTCCACGGGTGCTGACTCCCCGGTCAGAGCCGACTCGTTGGTACGCAGGGAAGCCGACTCAATAAGCCTGGCGTCGGCCGGAACCGAATCACCGGCATCCAGCAGGATTAGATCACCGGGGACCACTTCCTCCGCATCGATCTGAAGAACCTTTCCCTCCCTCAACACCTTTGCTGAAGGCTTTGTCATGTCCTTTAAAGCCTTAAGAGCGTTTTCGGCCTTGTTCTCCTGAAAAACACCAATAGCAGCATTAAGAATAACAATAATAAGGATGACAATGGAGTCCGCCCATTCCCCAAGGATACCTGATATAACGGCAGCCACAATGAGGATCAAGACCAGTATTTCCTTCATCTGGGCGATAAAAATTGACAGCAAGCTGCGGGCAGGTTTTTCCTGAAGCGCATTGGGTCCGTATTCCTTTAAACGACCGGTCGCTTCTTCTTTAGTAAGCCCCGAACCTGATTTTATGCCCAGCTCCCGGCACAACTCCTCAATCTCCAGAAAATGCCATTTGCTCTTCTGCATTTTTCCTCCGTAGGCAACGAAATAATATAAGGCGGACAAGAAGCCTCTTGTCCTATTATGTGGCAGAATCTCCGTGCGTATAAATTCACACTAAAAATATTGCATGACCGTTAAGAAAAGTAATAATAGAACCTATTAAACTGGACTCCTCATATATTACTGAAAGACTTATAATTATTTCCACGTTGCTAATTCTAGCAGCTATTTCCGGTATAGTAAAGAATAATCAAAGGTGTCAGGGAAACGGTTCTCCTGACACCTACTCTGCCCGGGCAATAAGTGGGGATAGTTTTTTACTCTGGAGGAGAGAACTCTTCCGCGGTCTAAATACACTTTATTAACCCAGGAAACATTTACCATATTTTGTATATAATGTATTGACATAATTATCAGGGAGTGATCCAAATGAGCGAAAAATTAATAGATATTAACCAGCAAATTAGAGATATTAATTCAGTGAATCTGGAAAACATGGTGGAGTCATGTGAAATCGGTCCGACCGCCGGACGGCAGCGCCGGCAAGATGCTTTTCAAGTCCGCCTGGATGCGGCAATTTTTCAAAGGGACCTTCCCCTCCCGGGCCATCCCTGCAATGGAGATGAAGATCTTTATCCCAATAAAATCGGCAATTTTTCCAAGGCGTTACCGCATAATCAACTTGGCGAGGTTGACCTCAACGCTTACAAAGCTTATCTCAGGGCTTTGTCAACCGGCAATCCGGATGATTTTGAAATGATTCCTTTAAGAGGCGGCGCCAAACTCGCCAATCCCCAGTCCGCTTACGCCTACGAACTGGCGGGACCTGATTCTCACCATTTGAGTATACCCCCGGCTCCGGCTTTCAGCAGCGCCTGGAACGCCAGTGAGATGGCTGAGCTTTACTGGCTGGCGCTAACCCGTGATGTTCCCTTCGCGGACTACGACACAAATCCGCTGACACTTGCAGCCGCTTCCGATCTTTCCAAATTCTCAGACTTCCGCGGACCCAAAGTAAACGGGGAAGTCACTACGGGAACCCTTTTTCGCGGCAACACTCCGGGCGATTTGGTGGGGCCATATATTTCCCAGTTTCTCTGGAAAAACATTCCTTTCGGGGCCTCCACAATTGTCCAGCGCAATCGCACCACAGTGGCAGGCGACGACTACCTGACTTCATACCAGGACTGGCTGAACATCCAAAACGGATTTTCTCCGTCAACCTCGAATCAGTTCGACCCCACACCCCGTTATATCCGCAATAACCGTGACCTGGGCGAGTGGAACCAGCGTGATTTCAGTTACCAGGGTTGTCTCGGCGCCTGCTTAATTTTGCTCAGTTACGGCCCGGCGGCATTGTCCCAAACCAACCCCTACCTGCGTTCCTTGACCCAGACAGGTTTCGCCACATTCGCAGCTCAGCACATTTTGGACTTTGTGGCCCGGGCGGCCCGGGCGGCAAACCTGGCCGGATGGTTCCAGAAATTCCTGGTCCACCGCCGGCTCCGGCCCGAGGCCTTCGGAGGGCGCGTCCATATCCTGCTGAAGGGCGCCGCCGACTACCCGGTTAACGAAGAACTGCTCAACTCCCAGGCTATTAGCGAAATCTTCAATAAATACGGCACATACCTGCTGCCTGTGGCCTATCCCCAAGGCTCGCCTTACCATCCGGCTTACCCCGCCGGCCACGCTTGCGGCGCAGGGGCATGCGCCACCATGCTGAAGGCTTTCTTCAAGGAATGGTTTATAATTCCCGATCCGGTGGTGGCAAGCGCCGACGGCCTCACGCTGCTGCCTTACACGGGAGAACCTTTGACGGTGGGCGGGGAGATTAATAAACTGGCTACAAATGTCGGCTATGGCCGCAACGCCGCAGGTGTACATTGGCGCACCGACGGCAGCGAGGGCCTGAAGCTGGGTGAGGCTGTGGCCATCGGAATCCTTCAGGACTACAAAAGAACTTACAACGAAGACTTCGCGGGCTTCTCCTTCACCAAGTTCGACGGCACCACCATAACCATCTAAGCCGTGTTAAAAATGCGGTGCAACTGGAGGCATGCCTCCAGTTGCACCGCCACCTCAATCCAGGTCCGGGGGTACAGGACCTCACTTATGACTTCCAGCAACGGAACTGTCCGGAAAATGGTGGAGAGGAGGTCAACCAGGACGCTCCGGGGACCAATTCCGCAGCTTAAAAGCATGACCACATATAAAGAACACATGGGAGTCCTGTTCGAAAGGTACTAAAAGGCGCCCCTGGATCCGGGCGCCATATAAGAAACTGTAAAATTATTTTCGGGAAATCATGGCTGCCTACGGTTATTCACATCTTCGGGCAGGTCTGTGGAATGCTCAAAGGTTGGATTACCGGCACAGAACCAAAAAAAATTTTGTTAACTCCTTCCCGATCCTGAAACAGCATTTTAAAAAACGTGATTGAGCATTAGCAAAACCAGCGGCAATGCCAGCCAGCAATGTATTCTCAAGCGTGATTTGCGCCTGGCCGTCAGCATGGCCAGTAAAACCACCGCTGCAAGTACGCACCAGGTCAACAGTCCCGAAAGAAGGTGGCCCTTGAATAAAACCTGGGCTCCCCACCCCCAGCCCCGCCTGCCCGTTAAAACCAGAAGGCCATGCACCGTAAGAACCAATATACTGGCCAGGGCTAAATTGTGATGGTTTGCTGAATACAATAACAAGCCTGCTTTGCGCAAATTAAAACGACGCAAAATATATGGCAGCAAGGCGCCTGCAACAAGTATAAAACCCAGCCATCCTGTGAGCTCAACCAAAATATTCACCTCATGGTAAAAACTAAACAGCTGTACCTTTTAGATCTTATACTATGAGCAGACTTAAAATTTATACCAGAAACAGCCTTCAACTGCGTCAGCTGTTTTAATCCTTTTCAGGCGGTTTTATCCACCAGTCAAGGGAACGGTATGGTTCCTGCAGTTTTTGGTAGTGATCCTTTTTGGCAAGAAACTCCCGCTTCTTACTATTGAGGTAGACGTCAAAATGCTCGTAGCGTCCTTCTTCAGTGAAACGGTGATTATCCCGGGGATAAAAGACCATTTTAACTTCCTGACCCTCAGCTTTAAACTCACCCCTGGTGCTGCAGAAGGGGCAGACTATATCTTTACCTTCATAACGGAACAG
This sequence comes from Bacillota bacterium, assembly GCA_029555205.1. GTDB lineage: Bacteria > Bacillota > Desulfotomaculia > Desulfotomaculales > Pelotomaculaceae > DTU098. The sequence goes on along the minus strand of JAKPTB010000097.1, from coordinate 77,914 downwards.
GTCGCTCCAGCAAACCGGACATTCGTTGGCTTTGAAAGTTCGCCGGTAACCGGGGTCCATTAACCCCCTCCCCATTTGCCGGACTCTTTCCAGATTTCCGGGGTCTTCCAAAACTTCCGCCGGACTGGCCCCGAAAAAACTGTCGCTGTCTATTAAATTCAAGTTTAAAAACCTGGCAGTGAGGTTTAAAGCCGCCTCTGCGTAACCTTTCATATCGGGTGCTCCGTAAGTCATGATGCAAATGCAGGGTTTGCCGCGAAATTCCTCTGCCTTGTTGCCCACCGAAAGGAACCTGTCCTGAAACATCCTGATGCTCCCCTGAGGACCCAGAAAGTAACAGGGCGCCGCAATAACAACAGCATCAGCAGCCCGGATTTTATCCAACAGAAATTGCAAATCATCATTAATATGACAGGGGACATCCGGCGGCAAGCATCTGTAACATGCTTTGCAGGACTTAATATTCAGGTCAGTCAACCTGATCATTTCTTTTTGAGTGTCCGCCCCAGTTGCTTCCATAGCCGCCTTGGCTAAAAGTTCCGAATTTCCCAGCACCCGCTGTGAAGCTACAATACCCAAAATGCGTTTCATAGTTATTATGCTCCTCTCCTGCTTGTGTCTGTGGTTAAACCGGTGTTATGTTTTCTAAAAATATTTGTTTTGATCTCAAGTTCCTCAACTGACACCACAAACTCCTGGTTAAATATTACTGGTTAAAATATTAAAAGAGAATAGTCCTCGAATACTGTATTCGCTATTATTTATTATCCATAAACAATCAAAGTCCTGCTCAGAGGATAGCGTTAACCAAATAAATGTCGAAATTTGCCCCCTTAGTCTGCTATCTGCCAGACAGCACCATGTTCTCTTTTTCAAATACCAAAACACCCCTTTCGGAGTGTCCTTGGGAATCAGTGTTTTAACTAAAGACATACGGTCATCCGTGCCGGCAAAAATCCTTTATCCCCCTTGTCGAAACTCAAACCACAAGGCCGATTTGCTGAATTATGCCGGCAGAACCAGCTTCACGAAGGAAAATCTGGCCTTTGTCGCTACTTTATCTAGATACCAATTTATATACCAGGCAAAATCAGGGTAATGCTTAGCCCCTGTTCTCAGCGTTTGGAATAAGTCTCTTTCTTCCGGCACCTTAAACAACCGGTTAATAGTGTAAGTTTAATCAACCGGTACTTTCAAGAACATTTGTCCGCTTCAAATAAAACCTCACATAGAAAGTAGTGCCTGATGAGCTGGTTTCTATTTTAATAGCAGCATTATGCCGGTTGGCAATACTGTAGCAGACTGCCAGGCCCAGGCCGGTTCCATGGTCTTTTGTAGTAAAAAAAGGTGTACCAATTTTATCCAGAATTTTAGGGTCAATGCCCGGTCCCTGATCTTGAACCGCTAGCACAACAGCTTCCGGATCCAGAAAAGTCCTTATAATTATGATACTGCCGGCGGGGGTGGCCTCCAGTGCGTTACGAATCAAATTATATACTATCTGCCTTATTTCCTTTTCATCCAAAAACAAATCGGGGATTTTTTCCAGTTCCACTTTCAACTGAACATCATGCTTTATCGCATCAGATTCAAGCAAAGGGGATAGGGTTTGAATGATTTTATTTATGTTATTTGCTTTTTTTTCGACCGGCTTGTTTTTGGCCATGGTTAAAAACTCCGTTATAATCGCATTTGCCCGGTCTAACTCACTAATCATCAAATCAAAATACTCTTTATCCCCTGCATAATTCTTTCTGCTGCCGATCAGTTGCAAAAATCCCCTTACTGTGGTCATGGGATTTCTAATCTCATGACCGATCCCTGCAGCTATTTCTCCCACTAGATTTAATCGAGCCAGACGGGCAACTTCATTTTCCATTTTCTTTCGCTTGCTTATTTCCTCTTTAAGGGATAAAAGATTTGCCTTTAACTGCTCCCGGTGTTTTCCTTCGGTATCAACAGTCACCCCAACGGACCAGCCCACCACGTACATCATGCCGCAGAGAATCAGTGTGTTTTCTATGGCCTGCACAATGACATTTCCTTCTATAATGATTGAATGCAGCAACAAAATAACAGTGCAAAGAGTAGATATATACATACCGGCCTTCATCCCGGCAACGGATGCGGCAAATATTACCGGCAGGAGAAACACTGTTTTTGACCAGTATGTATGCTCCTTTACCAAAAATAAAATCAGCACTGTCATCACCAGGGGAAAAGCAATGTAATAGGTTTCTTTTAAAGAAATAAATTTGGATTTCTTAATTTGATCATAGGACCTCAATTTAAACAACAAAATAACGCTAATGAAACATAAAAATATAAATAGCCTGATATGAAACACGGGATATATTTGCTCATTATTACCGCTAAGGATTAAGACCGCCAGCAAGATGAAAATACACATTATATGAGTAATTGTGAAGTATTCGCACAGTTCCCTTTCTCTTTCTAAAACGTCCTTTTCATCGGCCATTAACAATAACACCCCGGGATATAGTTGATACAGAAAGAGGTGGAATGGACCACCTCCTTTAAAACAATTTACCCTACCTCCTTAAGGATTCAGGTACAGCAGTCTGGTATTGAGAGACAGAACAAGCGGATGCTGAGGCAATATTTGCCAGCAATAATAACAATGTGACCATAAACCCAAATAACTTATATTTCATAATCACTCACCTCCTCTCGAACCTCTCTTTTTTGATTGATATTCCGTCTATCCAGGCCATAATCCGGTGCCCGTAACTGCTAAGCATCAAGCTGATCCAAAGCACGCTCAGCGCCAGGCATAGTGACACCTGCTGTGCGTATGGCCACGGGCTTTGTCGCAGGAATATCAATACAAGAACCAGAACGAGTAAAACGATTAATGATCCGGTTTTTAATTTCTTACGCCTCAGGGGCGATATTATTGGAGCAGCGGGATTGTCCACCGGGGCTGATTGAAGGATCTTCACCAACCCCATAAGGACACAGGCAGCGGAAATGATATCAATATATGACTGACTCAAAGATGAAAGGTGCAACCCCAGCAGGGCAATTAAAGGGAAAACGGTCACAGTAACCAAACCGCAGCGCCAGGGCGAATTTGAATGAGCCCCTCCGGCAGTATGCCTGAAAAAAAACGCTGTTATAAGGCAGGCAACGGTACCAGGCAATACACCCAGAAAAAAGCCCAGAAGAAGAGCCAGACAAATATTTAACACGTTGATTACCAGAACTTCAATTGCATATGTCAGAATTATTTCTTTTTCTTGAGCCAGACCTGTGCGGGTCGCCAGGAAAGCAGCGCAGCGTTTGCTGATAGGGAGATAGCTCATATTTTCCACATACCCTCCCTGGGCTTCTTATACTTGGAGACCAGCAGGGCAATTATAATCATGAGAATCGCCTGTGGCATCCCGATTAATTTCCACAACAAATTATTAGAAATGACAGACTGAGGGTCAAGTTTGATAACGGAAAAAAACAACTCGCTAAATAAAAACTCAAGTGCTGCAAGGGTTGCAAAAGCTGCAAAAACGACAATAAAACATGTTGTTGTTTTAACCCTGGTAGCTATCATAATCAGCAAGACCATAATTAATATACCAACAACCGAATGAATACCAAAGGTGAATGGCAGCAACCTGATTACATAGATTAATACAGCGAGGGCCGTCCCTGCTGCCACAATGATTCCCCAGCGCAACGGGACGGCGGCTAAAGCCAGACTTAAAGCAAGCTCACCAGATAGTTCAGGAATACCCTGCAATAGGAATAATAATGTTTTTTCCAGCATATTTAGCATCCTCTTTTTTAGTTTTTGGGTACTTGATCTTAGTTGGTTATTATTTTAAAATATCCTGCAAAAATTTTTCACAATATTTCAACTATAATCGACATATTCTTAAAACATATTAGATATCCTGTTAAAAATTTGTTTTTCCCTGGGAAAAGACATAACAATGGATTTTTGCATTTAAGGGTTAACTGTACCTTATTCAAGAGTTTTATTTATCAATATTTCTTTTTGTTCTCTTCGCAGTTTCCGGATAGCTGACTCCCGGCGCCGGGCATCACTGCATTCCTGATGGTGTTCCCAATAAACCATGGTGACAGGCAACCTGCCCCGGGTGTAACGGGAACCTCTACCACTGTTGTGGGACTTCAATCTTGCTTCGAGATCAACAGTCCAACCCGTATAATAACTGCCGTCTGAACACTGCAAAATGTATGTATAGGGCATAATAACCTGCTTCAACCTCCGAAATTGAAATGTTTGAGCCTGAACTCACTGCCGGTTGTATCCTTAGATCTGTAATTTCACGACCCCGTGTCCCACAAAAAAACAGCTAATAAGCTGCTCAATCATTTGAAATTCAATCAATTTCCCGGTTTTTCTCTTGTATTCTACTTTTCTTCTCTTGTTTTTACTTTTTTACCAATTCCTTCTTCTATTGGTTTCTTTTTTTAATTTCCTTCCATTCATCTCTGGACAGGAAACTCTCTTCCACATTGTCCTCCATTTCAAGGAACATTTTAAAAGGAACGCTAAAGGCAAGCAGATCCTTTTCCAGGTGTTTGCGGGCGGAAATATCTATAAGACCCACAACACCCCTGGGTTTATCCGATTTTCCCTCATTGAGCGGGATAATGCAAATACTGTGACAACCAGCGGCAAAGGGAATGATAACATTATCCCCGCCATGCCTGCCGTAATTTGCCAGTATCGCCAGGGCCGAAATCTGATCCGGGTTGGCCAGAAAAACCACAACTTCAGGTTTTTCAGCCGGTAAAACCTCCTTCAGCGGCTTAAAGACTACAAACTCAGCGGGAACATCGTAATAGGGCAGCGAATCGATAAAGGACCTGGCATATTCCGGGGTTTTCTTGTACGCTTCGCCATGACTCAAAGCAGGCATATTTCTTACAATGGCTTTGCCTGCCTCGCTTTCACAAAATTCTTTATTGCCCACAGACAAAAAATACTCTATCCCACCAGGAAAATTAACGTATGTGTTACCAAAACCGAGACCGGTTCCGCCACCTGTACAGCCGCAAGTTTTTCGGTCAAAAACCGCCGTGCGACCCTTCGCAGCCGCTTTCAGCATGGCCACTACACAACCCCAAACACCCTCCTTGAATTGGAGCGCCCCTTCGGGCTTTTCATTGCTGAACAAAATGGCTACCGGGTTATACCGCAGATTAATGGCCTCTGTAATTTTGCTCTTCAATTTCCCTCACCTCTTTTTAGCCTTTTATTAATACTTAAGAATAATTAATGTTTTGTTATTATTTTTTATGGTATATTCTACAGGCTCCAACGTCAACAGATTTACTCATGTTATATACTCTTAAAAGGATTTTTTCCATAAATGTGGAATGAAAGAATTGACTGCTACAGGCGGAATTGCTGCTTCAAAGTTACTTCAATCTGAAGGTTTGCTGCAAATAGTGCAGTGCAGGATCATGTTTACTTTAACTGAACCATGAATAATTTGAGAATGGGTTATTGCTGTTATTGTCTTTGCTGTTTGCTTTTGTTTTGCCCGGGAGGCACAATATGATTGAAAAAAAACAGAGCTTCCGCATACCCCGGAAGGAGCTTTACGAAAGAATAGAAAGATTTCAGAAACGTTTGGGCCAGGCCGGCCTGCAGGGGGCCCTGATCCTACAAAAAACCGATTTATATTATTTCAGCGGAACCTGCCAGGATGCCGCCCTCTTCATACCTGCTCAGGGTGAACCTCTTTTAATGGTCAGAAAAAGCTTTGAAAGAAGCCTTGAAGACAGCTCACTGGACAGGATTACTGCCGTACGGGCTATTCAGGACATAGGCGCTAATATTGCCGGCATGCTTAAAGGCAAAGGCAGGATCGGACTGGAGTTTGATGTTTTGCCGGTTAATTTGTTTTTCAGATATAAAGACATGCTCGAACCGCTGGAGCTTGTTGATGTATCCGGGATCATCAGGGAAATCAGGATGATTAAATCAACCTATGAGATCGAATGCCTGAAGGAAGCAGCCCGTGTGACTTCCGAAATGTTTTCGGAGATTCCCAATCTGCTCAAGGAAGGAATGACAGAAATTGAATTGTCGGGAAAATTGGAACTGTTCTTAAGAACAAGGGGCAACCAGGGACTCCCCCGCGTCAGGGCCTTTAACCAGGAGCTCAGTGTTCAGATCCTGTCGGGTTGGAACTCAGCCCGTCCCAGTTTCTTCAATGGGCCCACGGGGGGCTCCGGTCTTGGCCCTTTCTTTCCACAGGGACCGGGGTTTAAAACCATCGCCCGGCATGAGCCCATTCTGATAGATTACGGTGCTGTTATCAACGGTTACGTGGCCGACAATACCAGGATCTTTTCTATCGGTTCCCTGTCCGATAAACTGACCGCAGCCCATAATACCGCCCTTGAAATCAAACGCAGCCTAATCCAGAGGACAAAGCCCGGCATTGACGGCAGGGAACTCTACCTGACCGCCTTAAGTATCGCTGAGGAGTCAGGGTTTGGCGATTATTTCATGGGTCATGGAAACAAAGTCAATTTCATCGGACACGGAATCGGACTGGAACTTGACGAGATGCCGGCTATTGCAAAGAATCACCAGATCCTGCAAGCGGGGATGGTTTTTGCCCTGGAACCGAAATTTATATTTCCCGGCGAGGGAACTGTGGGTATTGAGGACGCTTTTGTTTTGACGGAGAGCGGGCTGGAACAGTTGACAACACTGGACGACGCCGTTCAAATTCTGTAAAAAGTACACCTTCCAGGACTTAGCCACCGTCAGCAAGGTTATGAGCGGGTCAAGCCTGCAAAGCTTGACTTTTTGTCCCCCCCACCTTATATTTTCAGGTAGATAATTAAATATTAAATGACAAAAACATCATATATTATCCGCAGAAAATTCTATGGAACCCCTCCGGCCATTATTTTCCATCAATAAGCACTGCATTGACGAAGGAAAATAAAGCTGATCTAAGATCGTAAATCCAAAAAATAAGCATGTGTCTTTTTAAGACAATTATGCCCAGGAAGGAGAACATCAATTGGAGACAGCCACGGTAAAGGAGTTGTTTGCCCATTGGGACGACTACCTGAATAAAAAGATTCAAGTAAGCGGTTGGGTGAGGACAGTAAGATCTTCTAAAACATTTGGCTTCATTGAGCTCAACGACGGAACGTTTTTTTCCAACCTCCAGATTGTTTACGACGAAAAACTGACCAACTTTCAGGAAATATCAAAACTAATCACCGGTTCAGCCATCATCGCGGCGGGGGAACTGGTTGAATCCCCCGGAGCCAAGCAGCCCTTTGAATTAAAGGCGGAAAGGATTGCTATTGCAGGACATTCTGAACCGGACTATCCTCTGCAGAAAAAAAGGCACACCTTTGAATATCTGCGCACCATTGCCCACCTGCGCCCCCGGACAAACACCTTTGCCGCCGTTTTCAGGGTCAGGTCGGTGGCCGCCTACGCTATACATAAATTCTTTCAGAAAAGAAACTTTGTCTATGTCCAAACGCCCATCATCACAGGCAGCGACGCTGAAGGCGCCGGGGAAATGTTCCGGGTAACCACCCTTGATTTTGACCGGCTACCCCGGAATGAAAAAATGGAAGTGGATTTCAGCAAAGATTTCTTTGGGAAAGAGACAAATTTGACGGTGAGCGGTCAACTGGAAGCAGAATCCTATTGCCTGGCTTTCAAAAATGTATATACTTTTGGTCCCACATTCCGGGCCGAAAACTCCAACACACCCCGTCACGCGGCAGAATTCTGGATGATCGAGCCGGAAATAGCCTTTGCCGGCCTGCAGGAGAATATGAACCTGGCGGAAGATATGCTCAAGTATATAATTGGCTATGTCCTTAAGCATTGTCCTGAAGAGATGCGCTTCTTTAATAATTTTGTTGACAAATCGCTCCTCGAGCGCCTGGAAAACCTCGTTGAATCCAAGTTCGCTCACATTACTTACAGCGAAGCAATTGAGATCTTAAAAAAATCAGGTGAACAATTCGAATACCCCGTGGCATGGGGGCTCGACCTGCAGACCGAGCACGAGCGCTACATAACAGAAAAGCACTTCGGCAAACCGGTATTCGTTACAGATTACCCAAAGGAAATCAAAGCTTTTTACATGAGAATGAACGATGACGGCAGGACAGTCGCAGCCATGGACCTTTTGGTGCCGGGCGTGGGCGAAATAATCGGCGGGAGCCAGAGAGAGGAAAGGTACGACTACCTCGAAAAAAGAATGGACGAACTGGGGTTGAATAAAAAGGACTACTGGTGGTACCTGGATCTCCGGAAATACGGGGGCGCTCCCCACGCTGGTTTTGGCCTGGGTTTTGAAAGGCTGCTAATGTACCTGACCGGGATGACCAACATCCGGGACGTTATTCCGTTCCCCAGAACCCCTAAAAATGCCGAGTTTTAGCTTTATTATAGTAAAAGTTTAAAGATTATAGTAAAAATTTAAAGGCCTGGAGCCCAAATGCTGTTGCCTATATTTGAAACATCACTGATATCTGTAACAGGCGGAATGCTCTTCCGCCTGTTAAATTTGCCCCTGCCGTGGTTGTTGGGATCCTTGACGGCAGTCCTGGTCTGGAACCTGGCTGCCAAAAGAAACTTGTTCTGGCCTGTGGAATTTCGGAACTGCGGTCTGGTCATCCTTGGTTACATGCTGGGAAGCGCGTTTACCGTCGCCACAGGCCTGGAAATATTCAAACAGCTTCCGGCCATGCTCCTTGCAACAACTTCAATAATCCTGTTCAGCTTATTAGTGGGAACCATAATCTCCCGTCGTACGGGGTTAAACCCAGCAACCAGCATTCTTGGAAGCGTTCCGGGCGGTCTGACGCAGATGGTTGTTTTAAGCGAAGAAATTGCAGGTTCAGATTTAACTGTTGTTACCTTCATGCAAACCATCCGGCTGCTGGCGACGGTTTTTATTGTACCCTTTATAGTTATCCACGGCCTGGCCGGGGACGCCCCGGCAGCGGGCTCCGCCAGTGTTCCCGCAGTATCTGACAGTTTAATCCATAGCCCCTGGAATGCCCTTATATTTGTTGGAGTAATCCTGATCAGCGTCCGGGTCGCTCTGAGGATAAACTTGCCCACTCCCTTCCTGCTGGGGCCTCTCCTGGGAACTGCCGCCCTGGTTCTCACCGGTTTCCAGGCGCCTGACCCACCTTCCTTCCTTGTTTTAATTTCGCAGCTATGTATCGGGGCCTATTTGGGATTGTCCATCAAACCTGCCCGTCTCGAAAACTGGAAAAAGCTGTTGCCCTACACTCTGGGCGGAAGTATTGCAGTTGTTTTCTTCTCCCTCGGAACCGGTTACCTGCTGACGCGCCTGCACTCCCTGACCCTGATTACCGCTTTCCTGGGAACATCTCCCGGCGGCATGGGTGAAATGGGACTGACGGCTGTCCTGGTGGGAGCCGATGTTTCCCTGGTAGCTGCCTACCAGCTGTTCCGGCTTTCCTTCATATTATTTGTCATGACTTATCTCTTAAAGCGGCATTTTGGAAGCATACAGACAAGAAAAAATCAATAACTTAAGAAACGGTTGCGGGTACCGTATCTAAGTTATTTTAAATTATTTTAGAGGAATCACTATTTTTGTTAATAGCTCGCTTTCGGGCACCTCGTGCGGAGAATTATAATAATACTCATAGTACACGCCTTTCTGCTCATAGCCGTTTTCCTCAATCCATTTAAACATCTTGTTGTACGGCTGTTCCATTTGAGTGTATGACCCCTTATACATGCACGATACAACCTTACCCCCGGGGATCACGCCGGACTTTATTTCACCCCGCTCAGGCAGCCGCCCCCGGACGGGAAAGCCCATCTCCACATCTAAATCCTCCATGTCGAGGTTGTAGTAGGCAGTATAAGGCGCATTTGCCGGCTGCTCGCCGATTTCGGTCAGGTAATTGAAAATTTCCCCATAGGCATTCTCTATTACTTTCGATAAACCTGACAGCGCTGTTCTTGTCCTGATATACAGTACAGGCTGCTCCTCTTGCTCACTTAATTCAATATCCAGTTGCATAAAAATTTACTCCCTCTGGTTTATTATTTTTGTAACCTCAATAATTGTGTTTTTAACCCTTTCAAAATATTCAGGCATATTCATTATACATTAAATTCAGGTAACAGTATCTAATATTTTAATTTAAACTATTTTAATTTATACTGCCTGATTTATGTTGACTATAAAAAAGATCCATCGTAAAATTGTCCCAGACCGACCAGTCTGTTTTTCACGGGGAGGTGATTTTATGGACAAGGACTCAAAGAAGGATTTGATCGCAGATGCCGCTCTAGCCTGCTTTTTATCCACCGGCTACGGCGGCACTTCTGTAGATGATATTGTAAAGGCGTCGGGAATGAGTAAAGGGGGTATTTACTGGCATTTTAAGAGTAAAGAAGAAATATTCCTGTACCTTCTTCAAAAATGGCTGAATGAAACCGAAAGGACACTCCAGGCTCAATTAACAGGAAACAAATCTGCTGTAGAAAAACTGGCAAGTTTAAAAGAACAATTCCTGGAAAAGATAAACGAGCCTGTTTCAGCTATTATCTATGAATTTAACCTGCAGGCCAAGGATGAAGCTGTATTAAAAAAATTACGAGCCCTGCTTAACGACTCAAAAAGGAAAGCTATTTTTAAAGATTATATCCTTCTGGCTATCCGGAAAGGAGAGTTCAGACCCCTGGACGCAGAAGCCGCTGCAGATGTCTTGATCAGCATTTTCGAAGGTTTAGGCCTGCAATGGTTTATCCAGAAGAAGGATAAAAAAACATTTGAGCGCACAGCAAATATGGCTTTGGATTTTTTTTTGAATGGTGTTTTAACTAAATAACCAGCGGGATTATTGGAGAATCGATATTAGAGCCAATTATTCTGGAGCTGTGATTTATTTACGAAGGGGAGATCACAAATTGGGAGATAACAAATTGAAACGTTTTATTAGCCTGGCCTTAGTATTGTTACTGGTGGCGTTAATCGGCGGCTGCGGGAAAAAAACAGCTACCCAGGAAGAAGAAGTACTGGTTCCCGTGGAGATTGCCAAAACCCGGCTTGCAGACCTGACCCACACTTTAAACACCACCGGGGAAATCATTCCCTTCACCGAGGTGGCTGTAGCCCCCAAAGTTACCGGCAGGTTAGCTGCAATCCATGTCAAAGTGGGCGATCGAGTCAGCCGTGGACAAGTGCTGCTTGAACTGGATGCCACTGAGGCGCGCAATGCTAAAACAATGGCTGAGGCCGGCGTGGGTGTGGCCAGGGCAAATCTGGACAAGGCCAAACAGGGACTGGCCGACGCTGAACTGGAATACAACCGGACCAAGGCGCTCTACGACTCCCAGGCAGCGGCTAAAGCCCAGTTGGAACAGGCTGAAAGCATGCTTAACAATGCCCGCATCGGGGTGCAGCTGGCCGAAGAACAACTCAAGCAGGCGGAAGCTACCCTGCAAAACGCAGAGGAAACTTACAACAACTACACTGTAACCTCCCCATTATCTGGAGTAGTAGCCACTGTCAGCATCGAAAACGGCGAACTGGCCGGCCCCCAGACAACCGCCCTGACAGTGGTTGAACTGGCTACTGTCAAAGTCAAGGTGAATTTGTCTGAGAATGCTGTGGTTTCCATTAAGGATGGAACAGAGGTTCCTGTAACCATTAACTCCCTCAATAAAACCATTACAGGCACCGTGGCCTCGGTGGCGCCAAAGGCAGACCCTGCAACCCGGGCTTTTCCCGTGGAAATTCATCTAAATAATAAAGATGGTGATCTCAAAGCCGGCATGGTGGCTACTTTAAATCTAGAAACGGGCTTATCCCGTGGTGTGGTAACCGTCCCGGTGGATGCCCTGCTGGAGCGTGAGGGGCAGTACTGGGTTTATGTCCTGGAAGACGGCAAAGCTAAAGAGGTAACCGTCAAGAAGGGGATTACAGACGGCCAGCTGGTTGAGATCACTGAAGGACTTCAGGAAGGCCAGGATGTCATTGTCGGCGGAAATCGCCTGGTTACTGACGGTCAAAAGGTAAAGGTGGTCGACAGTCAGGGAGGTGCTACTAATTGAAGATAGCCGATCTTTCTATTGAGCGCCCCCTTGCCATCTCCATGCTAATCATCGCCCTGGTTTTCCTGGGGCTGTTTTCCCTGCCCCGTTTGGCTGTTGACCTTTATCCCGACATGGAACTGCCTGTGGCGGTGGTTATGACTACATACGAAGGCGCCGCCCCGGCCGAAGTGGAAAAACTGGTCACAAAACCCATTGAGTCAGCCGTTTCCACAGTCAGCAATATTGATGAAATCCAGTCCTTATCGCAAAATGGAAGTTCCCTGGTCGTCGTGATGTTTAACTGGGGCATCGATATCGACAACGCAGTTAATGAATTGCGGGACAAAATCGAAATGGTTAAAGGCATGCTGCCTTCCGACGCCGAGTCACCCATGACCATAAAAATGGACATCAATTCCATGCCCATTATTTACTTCTCGGTATCCGGTGACAACCCGGTGCGTCTAAAAAAAATCACTGAGGATATAATCCAACCCCGTCTGGAAAGAATTGAAGGGGTCGCCTCAGTTAACGTCAGCGGGGGAAAAGAAAGAGAAATAAAGGTAAAACTTGATCCGGCCAAAACCGAAGCCTACGGCTTGAATATCAGCCAGGTAATACAGGCCCTGGCCGGAGACAATATTTCCGGCACGGCGGGAACTGTGGAAAGCGGCTCAACCGAAATGTCCATCAGGGTTTTAGGTGAATACACCAGCCTGGAATCCATTAAAAATGTCCGCGTCTCTATTCCCGGCACCGGAAATACGGTTGCTTTAAGGGATCTTGCCGTTATCGAAGATTCTTTCAAGGAGATAACGACATCAACCTTCGTAAACGGCGAGCCTTCCCTGGGCTTGTACATCATGAAAGCTTCCGGCGGCAATACCGTTCAGGTAGCCAGGAAGGTCAACGAGGAGGTTACCCAGCTTAATAAGATCCTGCCCGCAGGCATACAGATTGAAACACTGCTGGACAACTCCGAATTCATTCAGAATTCAATAAACAATGTTACCCATCACGGAATGCTGGGGGCTTTATTTGCTTTCATTATCCTCTACTTGTTTTTACGCAGTTTCCGCAGTACCCTGGTGGTTGTTCTGGTTATACCAATTTCAATTATTGCCACCTTTGCTATGTTATACTTCGGCAAGCAGACCATCAACATGCTGTCCCTGGGCGGCCTTATGCTGGGACTGGGTTCCCTGGTGGATTTTTCAGTGGTGGTCCTGGAGAGTATCTACCGCTACCGGCAAAACGGCTTTAAAATTATTGAGGCCGCCAAGCTGGGCACTGCTGAAGTGGGTAACGCGGTTACCGCATCAGCCCTGGCCCAGGTCGTGGTCTTTTTACCCATTGTTTTTGTTCAGGGTCTGGCCGGGATTCTGTTTAAACCCCTGGCCTTGACAGTCAGTTTTTCCCATATAGCTGCCCTCTTTGCCGCCTTGACCCTGGTACCCATGCTTTCTTCGAAACTGTTGCAGAATATTTCTCCTCCGGATAATGTTCTCCCCGGAAACAAAACCAAAAATCCCGTCCTCCTGTTCGGCAAGTTCCTGCACACCCTGAACATGCTTTACGGAAGACTCTTGAGATGGGCTCTGGGCAACCGGAAGAAAGTGGTGGGCTTTGTTGTGGTGGCGCTGGCATTAAGCATTGCAGCCACGTCTTTAATCGGTACCGAGTTCATCCCGGAAATGGACCAGGGTGAGATGACGGTAGACATAAAAATGCCCACCGGAACTAAACTGGCGGAAACCCAAAGAGTTGCCGAAAACATCGAAAACCTGGTCAGGCATGAAATCAGTGAAATTGACTCCATTTTTACCACAGTGGGTTCCGGCGAACTGGCCATGCTGGGTATAAGTAACACAAATGAAGCTTCTCTCCAAATTATACTCAAGCCCCTGGAAGAGCGCTCCATCTCAACCAAAGATGCGGCGGAACAATTACGCCGCACTCTGACTAATGTACCGGGGGCAGAAATTACTGTAAGCGTCAGCACCACTGCCGCCGGAACCACCGGCAGCCCTGTGGAAGTTTCCATCCGGGGCGATGACCTTACCGTGCTGGAGCAATTAGGCAACCAGATGCTGGATATGATTAAAGGAATTGAAGGTATCAGAAACGCAGAAAGTTCCCTGGAAGACACCAGATCAGAATTGCAGCTGGTGGTAGACCGGGAAAAGGCAGCCCTTTACGGCCTGTCTGCGGGCCAGGTGCTGTCGGCAGTCCGCAATTCCTTTAACGGTCAGGTTGTCAGCCGGATGCGGACCGGCGATGACGAGGTAGATATCAGGCTGGAAACTTCCCACGGTTTTGCAGCCACGTCAGATGCCCTGGCCAACCTGACCATTGTATCCCCCACCGGCGCCAGAGTACCTGTGGAGGCAGTAGCGCGGCTGGAAACCCACAGTACGCCGCAGCAGATTGTCAGATACGGCCAGACCCGGCAGGTAAGTATTACCGCCGATATCGCCGGGCGGGACCTGGGTAGTATCAACAAAGAAATTCAAGAAAAATTAAACGCAATTACTTTACCCGAGGGCTACCTGTTTGAGGTGGGCGGCCAGAGCAAGGATATGGCTGAATCCTTCGGCTCCCTGGGCCTGGCCCTGCTGCTTTCCATTGTACTGGTCTTCATGGTCATGGTGGCTCAGTTTGAGTCCCTGTTCCAGCCCTTTATCATTATGTTCGCACTGCCCCCCACCTTTATCGGCGTTGTCCTGGGGCTGGGACTGACGGGACACCATTTGAGCGTGCCGGCCATGATCGGAGCCATCATGCTGGTTGGAATTGTCTTAAACAACTCCATTGTCCTGGTTGATTATATCAACACCCTGCGAAAACGTGGTTATGAACGCAACCAGGCCATCCTGGAAGCCGGGCCGGTAAGGCTGCGGCCCATTCTGATGACGGCGCTTACCACTGTTCTCGCCCTGCTGCCGCTGGCCTTCGGCGGCGGTGAAGGAGCCGAATCGCGGGCCCCGATGGCTATCGTGGTGGCCTTTGGTTTAACCATGTCCACACTCATTACTCTGGTACTTGTACCCGTTGTTTACACTATCTTTGATGATTTCGGAAAGAAAATAAGTTCGAAGTTCTCTAGAATACCGGTTCAATAACATCTATTGCCGGAAATAGTATGAACCGGTTTACCTGGTTCAACCTCCTCAAGATTAGTTTTCGTTTTCTGAAAGCCGCGGCTCGCAACCCGGTTGTTTAGGAAGTGGTGATCATTGCATAAACAACGTATAAACAACGTGACTGCGCCGCGCTTCCAGCCTTCGTCTTAAACGGAAACCCGTGTCCGGTGTCTTTACGCCGGACAGGGGTTTTCTAATTATGTTCCCTGGCCTTTTTTACTTTCCCGGAAGCAAAGCCCGGCTGCAAACCGGGCTATTCCGGCGGAGGGCACCCCGGAACCGCCGGGGCCGTTCAAAACAGCAGTAACAACAGTTGCTTGTACAAATTTAACCAATAAAATTGAAATCCAGCTTGAAATCTTAAATCTTAAATAATAAAATTGGGGAAGTAAGTCTTAGTAATAACTTCCAGAGTATACGCATGGGAAACAAATATTAGATTGCGGCATTTACTTTAATTATTGAATTCAAATGAACAATTGGGGGTGACTGAGATGCAGAATAAATTATCCAGAAGCAACAGCATTATAGTCTGTGAGCAGGAAAGGGAGGTCCGCTGGGGAGACTGCGATGCTGCCGGAATCGTCTATTACGCCAGGTATTTTGACTGGTTTACAGATGGGAGGGTTGCCCTGTTAAAACAAATTGCCTTACCATATCAGCAATTCTTTCACGAACAGGGTATTACAGTAGTAGCCGTGGAAGCAACCTGCCGTTACAGGAGAAACTTAAAACCAGAAGAAAGATACATCCTCCGCACAACACTATCCTATTTGGGGCGAACCCGCATGATCTTTGATTATCTTATCATCAAGCCCGAAGAAGCTACCGGGAAAGCGACCGGGGGAAGAACTGTGCATGCGTTTGTTGACAGCACGGGAAAACCCTTCGATCTCAAAAAGAAGCGCCCCGGCTTATGGGAAAAGCTATTGAAACATACTGGATTACTGGATATAAAATAAGTAAGTCTAATCATAGGGAGGAAAACTGCAATGTTGCTAAAAACAAAGGGGCTTGTTTTTGCCGCACTTCTGCTCCTAACACTGGGGGTGCTTTTTGCACCCGGCCGGAGCAGCGCTTTTGAAACCCTGCCGAATGTAACACCGGAGATGCTTTCCCCGGATTTCTGGACCGCTAAATTGCCGGACCCGGACAGCTTGATTATGGACGGGGAAGCAATTGAAGCATTTAACCGGGACATCCTTCATACCCTGCCGGATCTGGTTTACGATTTAACCAGTTATCCTGCTTCCCTGGACAGTAACCAGTTAACTGAAAAAATAACCCGGCGCCCATTTCCGGAAGAGGACCGTTACTCAAACGGCATCAAGGTGGAGCAATCCTTTTATGAATACCTCCTTCAGCAGATGAACCTGCCCGGCATCAGGGAGCAAAACAGCGTTACACCTGCCCTGACGGTGCGCAGAACCAGCATCCGGACCTTCCCCACTGCCGCTGAATCGCTGGAAGAGCCGGACGACCACGATTTCGACCTGTTCCAGGAAACAGCTGTAGGCCCGGCCGAGCCGGTCCTGCTCCTGCACCAAAGCCTGGACGGCCGGTGGTATTTTGTTCAGACATACAATTACAATGGCTGGATGCCTGCCGCAGACGTGACTCTTGCCAGGGACAGGCAGACCTGGCTGGATTACATTCAGCCCGGAAACTTCCTGGTGGTTACGGGCAACCGGCTGAAGCTGGATAACGGCCCCGATCCGGGCATGGAATTGACCATGGGGACCAGGGTCCCGCTTATAACGGAGGGTACGGCGCACGGCCAGACTTATACCATTCTCTTGCCCGCACGCGGGAAGGACGGCGAACTGGAAATCATGACGGCCCTTGTGCCTGCTGACGCCGACGTCTCAGTGGGCTATCTTCCCTATACCAGGGCCAACATCATCGAGCAGGCCTTTAAAATCCTGCATGAACCATATGGCTGGGGAGGCCTCTTCAACGG
Organism: Bacillota bacterium; assembly: GCA_029555205.1. Classification (GTDB taxonomy): domain Bacteria; phylum Bacillota; class Desulfotomaculia; order Desulfotomaculales; family Pelotomaculaceae; genus DTU098. Next base: position 60,735 of record JAKPTB010000097.1, on the reverse strand, counting down.
GCGGGACTGTTCAGCCTTTGTCATGGACATATATAAGAGTTTCGGTATTATGCTGCCGCGCAACTCAGACGAACAGGAGAAATCGGCGGGCCTTACTGTCCGGTTCACAGATGCGGACCGGAACCAGCGCCACACCCTGTTGGATTCGCTGCTGCCCGGTGCCTCCCTGTACACGCCGACCCACGAAATGCTCTACCTGGGCCGGCACCAGGGACGTTATTACGTTATCCACGACGTTACCACCGTTGGGGATCCTGCTCATCCCAACCCGGACGGTTCACCGGGTCCATTGACCTTGAATAAAGTAGTGGTTTCAGACCTTTCCCTGCCGAGAAGAAACGGCCAGCTCTTCGTCGACGCCCTGACCAGTGCAAAACAACTGGAATACGGGAGCAAACTTGTTGAACCCGCGCTGGACTATGACCATGAAGTAGAAGTCTTTGTCAACGGCAGTCCGGTAACTTTTCCCGATCAGAAACCCTACCTGGACGAATCAGCCGGCCGCGTTTTTGTACCGGTACGCTTCGTTTCGGAAGCGCTGGAGGCCAAAGTGGATTGGCTGGCAGAGTCACAAAAAGTGGTTATCATCAAGGCTGAAAAAATTGTCACATTGACCATCGGCGAAAAAACATTCAATATCAGCGGGCAGGATTACCCCCTTGATGCTCCTGCCTACATTGAGAACAGTAGAACCATGGTGCCCCTGCGCTTCATCAGCGAAGCCCTTGGCGCAGAAGTGACCTGGAAACAGGATAGCAAGGGCAACGTGGTCGACATTAGCTTGTGAACCAGGAAAGCCGATGACTATTGTAAACAGCCGCTTGAATATCATGAACTACTTGTTAGGAGCCTTTCCCCCATCAGGGAAAGGCTTTTTTGTGGAGTTTCAAAAAATAAGCGGAATTCGTGGTATTCACTATAAAAATTGTTTTTATACTGACATTACTCGACAACATATCGGAAGGATAAATTTCAGCACCTGACAAATATATACTCATAATATTTTCTAATAGTTGACAATAAACAATAATAACTCTAACAGAGGAGAAACACAGAGATCCAGGTACTGTAATTGACATTCGTACCTTTGTATTTGTTGACAAAAACGGTTCTTATAAAACCAGTATGATCAAAGAATAGGAACTCCCTTCTTCTACACAAAGGATAATGGTACTGGTCTGGGCTGGCGGTTTGTTACAGCATCGCCAACCGGCATAATGCTACAATTAAAATAGAAACCAGCCACTGCGGCACAACCATTTTTGTAGTTTTTCATAAACATGGTTAATAACTTTTCTAATGAGAGGAACAGCATTTTTTTTACCAGACGGGGCGCCTGGCAACGGAATACAGAAACAGACTTGCTTTACTAACGATAACATGTTAAAAACTGTATAGTATTTTATTAACAATCTAAGTTTGAGGTACTAATTGAACAGGAGGTTTTTATGAAACATACCTTTTTGTTTTTAGAAAGCACATGGACCGGAAAAGGAACCTATTACGACCAGAACGGCAGTCCCTCAAATGCAAAGGGAGAGTCTGAGATTGTGCACCTCAAAGATACATGGTTTATCAACAGCTCCATGACCCTTTCAGGAGAAAACCCCATAGAAATAAAAAACAATTATGAAATCGTCCCTTTTAAAGGCGAAATCACATCCTGGAAATCAGTTAACCCGGATTTAGGGACGTTATTAGGAAGCTTTGCAATCGTTGAGGATTCAATCATTTCCCTGTTCAGCTCCGAAAAAGGAGAGGTTTTTGGCTCGGAAATCCTGACCCAAATCAACGAATCGGAGTATTCCGCAAAGGGTGTTCTATATAATGCAGCCGGTAAAATATCTTCCTGGTCCGTCCAGCTTGTAAGGGAGCAGGAAATCTAATCTAAAATTAGCAGTGCCTCTGACAGAAAATGGGGTGCTCAATGGCGGGTATGTCCTGGGTGGCCGGGTCAGTTTGAATAAAACCGCTGAACCAACAGGCCGGCTGGTCGGGCTGCAGGGTGATGGAATGCGGGAGGTAAATTAATGGAAAAAAGATACAAGGGCTGCCTGTTTGGCCTGGCAGTGGGGGATGCGCTGGGGGCGCCGGTGGAGTTTTTAACATTGCCCCAAATCAAAAGAAAATACGGTGGCGGCGGGATAAAAGATTTCGACAGCTGGGGCGGGTTCCCGGCCGGAACTTATACCGATGACACGCAGATGTCCCTTGCCACCGCCGCAGGGTGCATCGGGGCCTGGAAAAGAGGTATGGAAAAGGGCATCTGGCATCCTCCCTCATTTGTTAATTTGAAGTATCTGGAATGGCTGGAAACCCAGTCTGACCCCCGTCAGGTCAGGGCCCCCGGCAATACCTGCCTCAGCGCCCTGCGCAGCGGTAAAATGGGTACAGTGGACGAACCAGTCAATAACAGCAAAGGCTGCGGGGGAGTTATGCGGACCGCTCCGGCCGGCCTGGCCTTTCCGCCCGGCCAGGCTTTTGAACAGGGAGCAGCTTTTGCCGCCATTACGCACGGGCATCCTTCCGGTTACCTGCCGGCGGGTGTTCTGGCAGAGCTCATCGCTCACCTTGTTCGCGGTATAGACCTTGAAAAAGCCGCAGGCTTGAGCTTAATTCCTCTAAGGGGCGCTAAAGGTTACCAGGAAACCATGGATTGCCTGGAAAAAGCAAAGGAGCTGGCCCAAAGCAGCCTGGCGGCCCCTCAAGCCATAGAAAAAATCGGTGAGGGATGGGTCGGTGAGGAAGCCCTGGGCATCTCTCTTTATTGTTCTTTGAAGTTCAGGAACGATTGGGCCGGCGGCGTCCTGGCCTCGGTCAATCACTCCGGTGACAGCGACTCCACCGGGTCAATCACAGGCGCCATCCTGGGAACGCTGCTTGGCCTGGAGGCAATTCCGGTTACTGGGTGCAGAGAGTTGAGAACGCCGCTTACATAGAAGGGCTGGCCAAAGAGATGTGGGAGCTTTTCGCCAAATCTTGAGTTCTCCGGGAACTCTCCCCCGCTAATCAATATTCGAACTATGGTCAACCGGCTGGCTATAATAGATTAAGCTAGCCCAAGGATTCCAAAAATTCCAGGGCTTCTGCAGCAGTAGCGAAACCGCCCTCCCGGCTTAACAGTTATTCCAGAAAATACACAAAGGGCATTACTCAAGAGCCGGTCAGAAAATCCTTTAAACCGGCGGAGGCTTTTTGCAGGACAATTAGCTCTTTAATCTTAGCGTTCAGAAAGTCCCGTTGTTTTTCCCGCCTGGAGGCGGCCGCTTTTAGCTCTTCTATTATATAATACCATATTGCCTCACGGTCGAGTTCAGTAAAGCAACTATTAACCGTCGCCCTTTCATAGGCCTTGATCAGGGAATTGCAGATTTGGTACTTCCACTGTTCAAACATAGGGTCATTATTGAGGATAAAAGCACAGATTACCCCCAAATCCCTCTCCGGGTGATAAAAACAAACGTCTTCAAAATCCAGGCCATAAAACTCCCTGCCGTCAAAAATAAAGTTGCGCAGGTTTAAGTCAGACTTGCACAAACAAACCCGGCTGGGTGAGTTTATAAACCCGTGCATTTTTCTTAACCAATGGGCCAGTTGTTTGATCCATAATTCCTGATCCCCGTCGGGGCTTGCAACCAAATCCGTCAACAAAGTGCCCTGGATATACTCCATGATTATAAATTTGGAATCATGCCAGATAATCTCCGGCACATTGAGGCCATACCGCTTCAAAGTGCTCAGGAAAAACACTTCATCCCCGTTTGAAGAGTGCAGGTGTTCTTTAATGATATATGGCCTTTTCAAGCCATCTCCGGAAACCGTTTCGACATAAAACACGTTATTTCGCAGGCTCAGTTTCTTTTTACAGGACAGCACCTTCACTTTCAGAGCTTCTTGCAGGATATTTATACAATCCACTTTATTTCTTCCCTATGGTTATTTTTATCTCATCAAGGGGATTATAATTCTCCGGCTGAGTTATAAGGCCGTCCAGTAACCCCCTTAACCCTGCGACAAATGACGAGTTGACTTTTACTTCCTGCTGTCCGATAAAAAGGGATACCCTGTCTTTTACGTAAACACATTCCTCCCGCCTTCTCTCGCCCTTGAGAATTCCCACAGCAAAATCCCTGCAATTACTGCCGCAAGCGTTACAATGGTCCAGTCCCTGGACAAAGGGCATTTTTTCAGCAACTTTTTCTTCAATTACATCGACAAGTTTTTCGATCTCCCGCAGGGGGTTCAGCACCGGCACATGCTTATATTCTGTTAATTGATTGGAAATACGTCCGGAAATCAAAAATACCAGATCATTAAACCGGCTCTCAATCTCCCCGGGCTCACCGGCACAGAGTATTTTAGGCAGGACGGTATCAGCTACGCCTTCCACAACAACATAATCATGATCAAAATAACTAAGTATTTTATCCATGCCCAGTTTTTGCGGGAAGAGAACACCCGTCTCCCTCAAACCCCTTGCCACCACCAGCTCCGAACCGGCCTGTTTATGTCTCCAGGTGTTGCTGCCCTCCAAATCAAGGGTAAATTTTTCAAAATGAATGTTTTTAACCGAACCCACCCTGTAACCCCTTCTTTTTAGTTCAGCAATAATATGTTCAATGGTTGTGGTTTTACCTGACAGGGAAACCCCAAATACTGAAAAAACTTTCATTTCAAATCACCTCTTTGCTTATGCCCTTTTATATTGCAGGATTCACTGGCGGAGGATACTTGATAACTAAAACACCCCGGTTCAGTTCTGTAAACAGGCCGGTCCGGGGATACTTAGCGGCTTCTATGGCTGTCTCCCCCCTGCCGCCAGACGCGCTTTCCGGTCCGGTTAATCAGTCCATCTCAGATTTCGCTGGTCCAGGGAGATGTACAATTGCCTGGTCAAGACACCAACGATATACCCGGTGATAACAGCAGAGATCATCAGTACGGGCAAAAAAACATAAACCTGCCAGGACCGGACCAGCAGGGCCGCTATGAACAACTGGCCAAGATTATGGCAGACGGCTCCAACCATGCTGATCTTGACAATACTGACAACTTTATTAAAATATCTCCACATTACAACCATGACCAGGGTGCTGAGTACACCGCCACTGAAACTAAATAAGAAACTGACCGGATTGCCGGCGATTAGTGCTCCCATGAAACACCTGACAGCAACAATAAAAAAAGCATCCCTAAAACCCAGGGTCAGAATCGACAATAGAGTAATCACATTGGCCAGGCCCGGTTTAACCCCCGGGGGGAGACCAGGGACAAGCACGGACCTTTCCACAATGTTAAACACCGTAGCCAGGGCCACAAACACAGCAATTACAGCCATCCTTCTCGTGTTAAACATGCAATAACCATATCCTTTAAGATTAATAGGCAACAGTGTCGTTCAATAGGTAATGGTATCAACCCGGCCCGTCCCTTCTGATTTACCCTTAACAATTACTTTTAACTTATTTGGCGCGCAAACCGATATTCTGCCGGGTTTGCTCAGCCATCCCGTTTTGACACATACTTGATTGGGGCAATCCGCTTCTTTAACCCTGACTTTGCCGTCTTTAAACTCAACCAAATTATAATGCCCCTCTGAGTCTGAAATCTTAATTTCCCCGGCTGAAGTTTCAGCCAGTGGCATGCTCCGGTACAGGCGGTCATTCTTATAAATTTCAACAGTTAAATTTTCCCCCGCCGGCCTGCCCTGCAGCAGGTAAAGCGCCGCCAAACTGACCAGAACCAGAGCCAGAAGGACGATAGTTAGACAGCAATCCAGCTTTTTCACAGGCTCACCGGCCTTCGTCTTCAGTTTTTAGCCGCCTGTAAAACATCAATAAAATCCAGCATCAGCACTGTCAGAGTAGAGATTATAAAAACAGCCATAACAAGATAGTCCAACCTGCTATATTTTAAAACCCGCAGGTAGGTACGCCGCCGGTAAACCCTGAAGGCCCTTGCCTCCATCGTGATGGACAGTTGTTGGGCTTTGATCATAACGCTGGTGAGCAGGGGAGTGAAAAAATGGCTGTAAAATTTGAGCTTGTTTCGCCAGGGAATTTTCTTCAGGTCGACACCCCGGAGTTGGATTGCTACCAGAGTATCCTTGACCTCCTCCACAAAAACAGGCAAAAAACGAAATGCCACCATGACCATAAAAGCTATTTCATAAGGAATTTTCAACTGGACCAGGGCAAGAATATAGTCTTTGGAGTTGCTGGTCATGATAATCATCGCCGAGGCAAAGAATGTAAGCATCCGGAACAAGATGCAGAGCGCTGAATTAATCCCATGAGCCGTCAGGATGGGAACACCCCCCAGGGAAAGCAGCACTTCACCCCCCGGAGCAAAGACGCTCTGAATGAACAGCATTGCCAGCAACAGGGGGATCAGTTTCTTAAATCTTGCTGTAATCCCCAGGAAGTTTACGCGTAATAATGACAGAACAACCAGCGTAAAGGCAAACAAAAGGAGCAATAAACCGGGTGTATTAAGAAAAACAGCCAGAGTTGACAAACACACAATAACCACTATCTTGGTCCTGGGATCAATATCGATCATGTTCTTTCCCTGTCCTTCTACCATTGGTGCCAGTATTCCGGGTCACAACTCTTCGAACTGCCCGCCTTCCAGCTTGAGCAACCTGGTGGCGTGCCTGCCAATGAACCTGTGGTCATGGCTGATAATAACCACACCTCTATCTGAAGCTGCTATTCTTTCCAAATAATCACCCAATAGTTTTTTCCGGTAAGGGTCGAGACCTGTCGTGGGTTCATCGAGAACAAGCATATCCGGTTCCAGGGCCAAAACCGCCGCTATGGCCAGCCGCCTCTTTTCCCCAGCACTTAAACTCAAGGGGAATGACCGGGCATACCTGGTCAACTCAAAGTATTCCATGATCTCGCCTGTTTTACGGGATACCTGGTCCGGAGGCATGCCGAGATTCCGCAAACCGAAACCAATTTCTTCCTCCACTGTTTCACAAAACAGCTGTTTGCCGGGATTTTGAAAAACATAACCAATCTTGCGGCCGATTTGGGACAGGGTCAGGGATGCCAGGGGTTGTCCACTGACCGTGATTGAGCCTTTTGTTGGTTTCAGGATACCGGTGATCAGCTTGGAGAATGTGGTTTTACCGCTGCCGTTGGGTCCCGTGACAGCAGTAATCCCCTCCTTTTGAATACTTACATTGATCCCCTTTAACACATGTCCCCTTTGGCCCGGGTAGCTGAAACTGACATCAATTAAGTCAATAAAACTCATCTGTCCATCCCCGGCTCTTCTTCGAATTTCAGTTTGTGCCGGATCAGGAATTCCCGCTCTCCCAGCACACCTGATGCTTGTCCATCTCTGATCAGCAATCCGTTTTCAAGGATGAGAACTCGATCGGCTATGGACACGTTTTCCAGATCATGTTCCACAATTAAAATGGTTTTGCCTCTCCGGCGCAAATCACAAAGGATGTCATTAATTTTAATTTTAGCGTCCTGGTCCAGCTGGGCCATTGCCTCATCAAGCACCAGGACGCCGGGGTCCAGGGCCAGAACTGCGCCCATGGCAACCAGTTGTTTCTGCCCGCCGGATAAGTTGTTTGGATTTGCATACCTCAGGTCATCGATTCCCAGGTGTTCCAAAACGTTGTTTACCCGCGCTGCCACCTCTGCCACAGGCAGGCAAAGGTTTTCCGGTGCAAAGGCTATTTCATCTTCCACAGTGGGTAAAAAAAGCTGCGTGTCGGGATCCTGGAAAACCAGTCCAACCTCCAGGGCCAGTTGGGCAACTTTGTAATCTTTCGTGTCCTTTCCGTTGATCAGGACCCGTCCTGTCATTTCACCCCCGAGCAAGTGGGGGATAATACCGCCCAAACACAGGCACAAGGTGCTTTTACCGCACCCACTCAAACCCAAAAGTGCTGCTATCTCCCCTTTTTCAAGGGTGAAGCTGATATTTTTCAGGACCTCTCCGGCTGCCGGCTGATACCTAAAACCGAGCCTGTCAACAGTAACTGCTCCCACACAGCCGCCCCCTCTACCGTTATTGCAGAATCACAGGGTTGGCACCGGCGGCGCTGGTTAAGCAGTCAACTATATAGGCCTTGACTACATCACCCTGCCGGACATTAAAACCAGCCTGGGCAGAATCAACCTGGTCAAAATCAGCCCTGGCGGCGTTAAGTCCAAGCTGAATACCGTTTCTCAGGTGGGTGAAAACCACTGTCTCTTTACCACTGTGGGTAGTAACCGGTGTAACGCCCACAGTAAAGTATTTGAACCCTGCCACACCGGCATTGACAGTCATTGTCTTGATGCCGTCCTTAGTTGTCCCGGTGGTATAGGCAGAATCAGGCAGGGGAGAAAGTGTGTAGGCGGGTTCCTGAGGGGCCGTGCCTCCTTTATTTATGGTATAGATTTCAATCAGTTCACCGTTTGCCTCTTTAGCCGTCAGCGTCAAAACATCACCGTCAATCTGGATAATCTGATAGTTGCTGCCGGTCCGTTCAACGGCGATATAGGGAAACTCCCCGCTCCCCGTGTAGGTCTTGGAGCCGGCATTTCCCATCACATAGACAATTCCGTAAGCCGCCGGACTGGTCTGGACTTCTCCCTGAAAAATGGGATGGGTGCGCATATACTGATGCTGGTGTCCCACAAAGACCATGTCCACCCTGTTCTGTTCCAAGATTGGGATCCAGTTTGCCCTTATGGACTTATCAATTTCCTTATAATCATAAGTGGCCGGATAGGCCGGCATATGAAAAACGACAAACTTCCACTTTTTTGTAGCAGCCTGGAGGTCTTCCTGCAGCCATTGCTTTACCCTTTCATCAGTATTGTTTCTGGTGTCCAGTACTACAAAATGGGCATTCCCGTAATCAAAGGAGTAAAATTCCCGCTTTAAGCCTACGGGGCCGTTCTCCGGCAAGGCAAAGAAATTTAAATACATACTCCCATCGTGGTTTCCCAGGGTTGGCATCACCGGGATCAAAGAGAATACGCCCGTCGCGGCATCAAGAAATTGTCCCCACTCATTTTCATCATCGCCGTTGTCCGTCAAATCCCCGCCCAAAAGAGCAAACTTGATTTGGGGATAGGTCTGATAAACAGAATTCAGAGTGCTGCCCCACTGGGTATACCCCGACTGCACATCTCCCATATATAAAAATTCAAATTTTTCCGTGTCCGCGGCAGTGGTAAAGGATAAAGCTTCACTCCAGGACCCTTCCCGGCCGACCCGGTAGATGTACTTTGTACCCGGGTTCAATCCCGTTATAGTCGCCGTAAAACGGTAATTGGTACTGTCGAATTTCGAACACCCGGCGCTGATTTCCTGAGCGCCTGCAAAGCTGCCGGTAAACCCGTCCGAGCTTAAGTACTGTACACAGGCAGGCTCATCATCCGGCATCAACCAGGTAATTGTCTGAGAGCCAGCCGGGTCCCCAGTCCAGGTCAGAATAATCCCTTCAGGCTGCAGAGAATCCCCGGCTGAAGCGGCAGAAGGGAAAAACCAGCAGCAAGAAATCACCGATAACAGGAAAACCAGGCAAACAATCCTTGCCGCCGCAGGTATGTTTCCTTTTAAAGTGGCAAATCCAGGCCTCATGAGCGTTACTCCTTTTATCTTAAATAAGATTTCAGTTGCCTTTAATGAGATTCCCCGGTCCTTTGTTCAAAGCTGTTATCGGATATAATAGCCGGGAGCGGAAAAACCGCGCCCGGCTCATAACCGCAGCCGGCCGGCAATCCTTTCGGCCTGGGCGGAAGAAAACAGATTGGTAGTTTTATTTACTCAAGGCCTTAACAATAACCGTAACAGCCTCTGCCCTGGTGGCATTACCCTGAGGCCGGAAGGTGCCATCGGGGTACCCGTTGATGATCCCGTTCTCCGCTGCAGTGGCAACAGCCCCTTTAGCCCAGCCGGAAATAGCTGCGCTGTCGGTGAACTGGGGCTCTCCCGCTGCAGAAGGAAGCCCTGCTGCCTTGACGATCAACACAGCCATCTGCTCCCGGGTGATCGGGTCATCCGGCCCGAAACTGTTCTCGTCGTAACCGCTGACGATACCGGCGGCGTAAGCACTGGCAATGTAGTCCCCGGCCCAGTGGCCGGCAGTATCGTCAAAGACCTTGCCGGCAGCAACATTGATATTGTAAGCCTTGACCAGGACTACGGCAAATTCAGCGCGGGTGATCCTGTTCTCCGGTTTGAAAGTCCCGTCGGGATAGCCGCTGATGCAGCCAAGTTCACTTAACTCTTTGATGGCTTCGCTGGCCCAGTGGGAAGCAGGAACATCGGAAAAGAGCTGTCCGGGAACCGGAGTAACCGGAACTGGTTCAGTGGTACCCGGTGCATCCGCTGCTTCCTCTACCAGCACCGCAAAGCTGGTGAAGTGGTCCACAGTGATTGTGATGGTGTTTCCGGAAATGGTGCCGCCCAGGTTTACCCACTGAGAGGAAGCCTCGTCGTAGTAGTAAACAGAGGGCTTCTCCCCGTCTGGTACTGAAGCTGGATCAAATTTAAAGGTCAGGGTGACCTTTTTGTTAAAACTGTAATCAGCGCTGCCGTTAACCTTAAAGTCGTAGACTGAGCCCAAGATCTTGAATCCTGAAGGGGCTGCCGGAGGGTCGCCGACCTTCTTAATGGTGACATCAACTTTCGAGGAGCCTTTTAAAGCCCCGGCCGGAATGTTAAGGGTAACATCGCTGCCCAGGCTGACCTTTCCTCCGGAGAAGGGGTTAATAGAGGCTTGCCCGGTGGTGCTGACTGCAGACGGGGTTCCGCCGCCGCCTCCGCCCCCGCCACCACCGCCGGGACGGCGGGTTATGGTAAGATTCTTGCTGGCAACATTACTGCCGGAGCCTGTCACAACTGTTAAAACTCCCTCAACACCTTCCGGGACGATAAAATCAATGCTGTAATTGCCTTCAGCGTCCGACTTCGTCGCATCAAAAACAACTATGTTTTGGTTGCTGTCGAGCACTTTAAGGGGCACCCAGGCGCTTGGGGTGTCCTTACCTGAAGCGGTAACCTTATCCCCCACATATGCCGTGCTCTTGCTCAGGTTTAAGGTAACCGGTACTCCTCCACCTCCGGTTTCAGCAAATGCAGGCACAGCGCTGCCCAATCCGAAAAGTAATCCCAGCATTAAGAATACGGCAACCAGTTTTCCCAACCCGTTCTTGCAATAACTTTGCACTGGAGAATCCTCCTCTCTTTTAATTGGCTTCAAGTATCCCGTTCCAATTAAATATAGTTCCTTCTTATTACCTCTTTTTACCCTATCCCGGTATCGTAAAACAGGGTTCAAGCAAAGCTGGCAGGTATCTACTTTACCCCCAGTGGACGAGCAGGGAGGGCATAAGCGGTTACCTGACCCGTCAAAACTTAACAAGGCTTGACAGCGCTTAATCCCTGTTTGCTGAGAACAAAACCAGTCCACCCCCCTTTTTCAACCAACCGGCCTGCAGGCAGCAGGGGCTTAAGTAGCTTAAATACTTCATTCCGCCTGTAAGGGTTATTAATTTTAGGAAACAAAATTATTTTCTACTGCAATTCAAGGCTTGTTAAAAAATTGGTAAAGCGCTGGCCGAACTCATCCTGGTAGATAATAATCCGCATGGCGCCCTCTCCGCCGGTCTTTGTTTGTAAGGGTTTTCCGTAATCCGCATAAACTATAAACACATTGTTAGGTTTTAAGACTTCAGACATTTCCACGCCTGACGTATAGTTATCAATTCCCTTCGTAATAATCCTGGTATATTTTTGAGTCAGACCGGGATCGATGCTGTTTAAGACGTCCAGCAGCGGGGTACCGGTAAACTCGTGTTTAGTCATGCCGCCGGTGGACTGAATTACCATTTTCTTCTGCACCGCCGGCAGCTTCTGGAGATCAGCAACCGTCAGGACCCCCAATGTGTTACCGCCGGCTTCAATTAAGATTTCTCCTTCGTGCAGTTCTTCACCGCTGCGGTTTAACAAGGCAAACACAGCAATAATCACTACCAGCAGGGTAACTACCGCCAAAAGAATCTTTTTTTGGTCAACAACCTTACTCTCCATCAGCTAACCTGCCCTCCACGCTCAATCATGGTACGTTGCGCTGCCTTTGTCAGCCGGCGGCAGGAGCAGATCCGTCTCCCGGCCTGCCCGCCTGATTCACAACCTATGGTTTTTGCTTCCTCCGGTTTTTTTCTTTCCATTGAACGGATGTGGTTTATAACCGGCTTTAACCTTTAACAGCTGATCCTGACAACCCGCAAAACACTGGGTGCAGCGAATACATTCCGGGTTGCAGGGATTGTTTACTACATCTATTCCTAATTCACACTGCTCCTGACAGGCCCCACACTTTTTACAGTTTTCCCGGTCAGCCTCGAGCCTCAGCAGGCTGAACCGGTTAAGCAGACCGTAAACTGCTCCCAGGGGGCAAATAAACCTGCAATAAGGTCTGAAAATAATTATGGCCAGCACTACAAAGACAACCAGCAGAATCAGTTTCCACCTGAACAAAAAACCTGGCGTTGTCATCAGGGAGGGTTGCAAAGCCATCAAGGGCAGGTATGCTTCCAGGGTTTCCACCGGACACAAGAACTTGCAAAAGGTGGAACCGCTCAAATACCTTAGGCCGAGGGCGGGAAACAGGAAAACAAAAAGGACCAGCACTGCGTATTTCAAATAATTCAGCTTGCTCAATTTCCGGCCTGACCGGTACTTGGGCAGCGGCAGTTTATAAAGCAGTTCCTGTACAAAGCCGAAGGGACAAAGCCAGCCGCAAATGAACCGGCCCAGCAACCCTCCCAGTAAGAGGATAACTCCGGTGATCAGGACTAGAAGCTGGTAATTACCGAATAAAAGAGAACTCTGAATCAGCCCCAGGGGGCAGGAACCCCATGCGCCGGGACAGTAGGTGCAATTTAACACCGGTACACAAATCCTTTTCAGGCTTCCATTGTATACCGTCCCCTTGAGAAAACCTGTCAGGTGGCTATTAATAACCACGGCGGTAATAATCTGGACAATTCTTCTGTTCAAAATCAGACACTCCCGGGCCTTTACTCTATAAGGTCCCTTTCCCTAGTCTCTAGTCGATTTCAGTAACATACCCTTCTACTTTCAGAGGCACCGGCTGGGCTTCTTCGCCCAGGATTAACTCGCGATAGGTCCCTATGGCCGCGTTGACCCCGTTGATCACCGCCTGGGAACTAATTGTGGCGCAGGTTATCTGGATTACATCATTGGGCTGGGTTTGCTCCAGGGCTACTCTATTTAAGTACAGATCTGTGCTCTTGTTTTTAAATCTGTTTAGGAACCAATCCTTGGTCAGGCTATCTCCCCCGTACAAGGGGGTTTCATCATGCTGCAGCACTCTTGTTCCCAGAATTTCATTTTTTTCACCATCTATGACAGTGAAAAGGTCGATAGCGCTTCTGTAGCCCAGCGGGCTTGAGTGAAAAGCATAAAGTTTTTGCCCGCCGAAAGTTATTTCGAAAGCTTTTTTCACTGCAGGAAACTTTTTAGCTATCTCCTCCGGCAGTTCAAGGCGTTGAATTGTTGAATTATCAAGATCTTGATCGCTGCTGAACAGCGCCTGCAAAGCTTCCTTTTCTTGGGCTGTCAGCTTATTTGAATTACCGGAAAGGCACCCGGTTAAGACAAAGGTCAAAGCTGCCGCCACAAGGATTAAGACAACAGGCCTTGGCACACTTTCCCAACTCCAATCAGGTATCAAATGTTTACTTGCATTACTCCGGATCGTATTTAAATGTTGACACCCGGCTGTTGTGTTTACCGAAACCTACCACAACTGCTTTGATTGTAAGAGGTTTGTCAACCGGGATCGGCTTGTTCAGGTCCGGCTGGTAATAAGTCGTGCTGGGATTGTAGACCAGGCTCTCCTCATCCGGAGTACTCCCGTCAATAGTGTAGTAGATTTTGACAAGATCCTGCTGGGGGTGGCTGAGAACGATTTCTGTCCCCCTTTTTACCTTGCCCGGCGCGGGCGCGGCCTGAACCTCACTCCACTGGCCGGGCTGCGCTGTCGATACTTCAATAGTTGATACACCTTTAACGGAGGCGGCAGTAACCATATCGTTCAACCATTTCTGTCCTAAAAGCAAACGAAGCTTGCCACTGGTCGCCTCGCTCAAATCACAGGTGTCCTCCCCATACTCCCAGGCCAGAATGGCGGGTACTTCCGTGGCCCCCTCCGGACTGCCCTGCAAAAGACCAGGAAAGTATAAACGCTTTTCGGTCAGTTGCTCACTGGTAAAACTGGCGTTATAACCGTCCGCAGCCCAGAAGGTGATCCTTTGCGCATTCTCCTTTATCCCGGCCCTTTCTAATAAATAAGCAACCCTGACGCCCTTGCCCACGACAAATTTCTTCGTGGGCCAGTTATTCACGGTGGAATAGCAGCAAGCAGCCAAACCTTCCTCCATGTTCATCAGTTCGGCGAGGGTAAACTTGACTTCGCGCTCTACTCCGTCTCCCGTGATGGTTACTGCCGGCTCACTACCTGTTTCTCCGGTTGGCCCACCTGTGCTTTCCATCGCCTTGCCGATCGCAGCCGGGGGGCCGTCTTGTTTTTTGTCCTGACATCCTGTCAGCATGCTCAGGCAAATCACCAGCAAAACCGAAGCAAGCATAATCAAGATCCTGATTTGTCTGTTCCTTAAAAACAAGGTTATCTCTCCCCAAGCCCTGCACTACTGGACAGAATGGTTTACAGCTCTTGTTTGTAAAGCGGGAGCCGGGCAAAACTGACGCCCAGGCGCAGTTTTGCCCAACCCGCCTTTTCCTTCTTTCAAATGATCCAAGCCAAGAGATTTACTGCAGGATCACAGGGTTATGGTCAGGATCGTTAGTCAGTTCATCCACAATGAAAACCTTAACCTCGTCGCCTGCTTTGACATTAAAGCCTGCCTGGGCCGTATTTACCTGGTCGAAATCAGCCCTGGTGGCATTAAGTCCAAGCTGGCTGCCGTTTCTTAGATGAGTAAAGACCACTGTTTCCTTGCCATCATGGGAAACCACCGGAGTGACGCCTACGGTAAAGTACTTGAACCCTGAGACACCGTCTTTTACGGTCATAAAATCGATGCCCTCGGATGTCTTACCCGCAGTGTAGGCTGCATCCTCCTGCGGTGTTAACGTATAGCTCGGTTTACCAGGCTCAGAGCCTACCAGCTTGATGCTGACAATTTTTGATATCGATGTTTCCCCGCTGACAGCAGGTCCAACCAGCCGGAGCGGCCAGTTGTCGTCGGACTCGGGTATGAGCGCCCCGTTCAGGGTATTGGCGACAATATAGTTGTTGTTCCGGATAATATCCCTGCTGTCGATAGTTACCGAATGGCCATCGGCCGCGGTAATGACAACCTGATACCCGGCTAAAGCCAGCTCATTATTAAAGGCGTTATAGGAATGCTGGTCGGCGTCATCGACAAACCCGGCCAGGAACCACAGGGGCATGCCTTCCCAGACCTGTCCTTCTGAATCGGTGTAGGTTGCCTTGTGATTGGCGCCGAACTGACAGGCGAGAGCCTGTTCGAAATAGGTTTTGTTGACATCATATTTTATACCGCCGATATCCCGGCCATCTAGCTCCAGGGTCCAGTCGCCGGCAGGCTTGGTGTAAACTCTGATTTCTGTTATCCACTTCGCTGCCAGGCCGGCACAGGACGGATACATAATACCACCAGCGCCATACCAGTGCCAGTATTTTTCAGGCAGCGTCTCGTGCATATCCCACTGGCCATAGATGTGGTCGTCCGGGGTAAAGAATAAACGCATACCTTCGTCATAATACGGCACGTATTTTCCATCGGCCCACCAGGCCAGAATGGCGTCCCCCTGGCGTTCTTGAACCGAAGGATCTGGATAGATGGAGCTATAGGGCAGCCTTGTCTCGTAACCGTCTCTGGCGACCAGTACTATTTCAGTGCCTGCTCCCATGCCGTCTACAAGCCCACAAAGGTCTCTGATCCGGGTGCCCTTCACGGCATTTGCGACCTTGAAGCCGCCGGGATAGGTTTCCTCAGCATCCCATATGTCATCCGGGTTGTTTGTGATACTTTCATAGCGGTATACCGTAGTCCCGTCACCAATGACGTCAAAACCGCTCTCATTTTCCATCCACAGGTAATCCACCGTAACTTCAGCAATGATGGTTGTTTGATCTTCACCATATTTGACAATCCGCAATTCAGGTATAGGCTGGGAAGTACCAAAGGATGTCAGTTCAATTTCCGCAATATTGCCGACGCTGGTGCCGGTAAGTTTTCCATCATTGGCAACACCGTCGCCCACCAGACGAAGCGGCCATGCTTTATCGCTAAGGGGTTCATTGTTGCATTTATTGGCAATGATATAGTCGTTGCTCCTGGCCACGTCCTCGCTGCTGAAATCCTTGGTGTAGCCGTCTCCGGCTTTTACCAGGATCGTGTAGCCATCAATAGCCTGGTTAGCGTTGTAAGCGTGGGGATACCGGTCATCCACCCAGCCTGTCAATAACCAGAGGGGAATTCCCGACCAGACATTGCCGTCGCTGTCGGTCCATTCTACCAGGTGGCCGGAATTGGGACAGGCCAGGCCGGCCTCAAATTCCGCCTGGGAAATAACATCATTGACCTTGCCGAACAGCTTAAGGTTCCAACTGCCGGGTCCGGGCTCCGGTGTCTGCAGTTCGGGTATTTCGATCCTGGCTATTTTGCTAACGCTGGCGCCGCTAAGAGAGCCATCCTCCTTGGCGACACCGGCCCCTACCAGACGCAACGGTGCTAAATCATCAGTAAGGGGGGCACCGTTGCATTTATTGGCAATGATATAATCGTCACTGCGGGCTACATCCTTGCCTTCAAAGGTCCTGGCATAACCATCTTCTGCAACCACTTTCACAGAATAGCCTGCAGCCCGGTCATTATTGAAATCCCAGTGGCCGCTTGTCTCAATGTCGTCCACCGCACCCAGGAGCACCCACAGGGGCACGCCGGACCAGACGTTGCCTTCATTATCAGTCCATTCCTTGTAGTGGCCTGAACCTGTGCAGGCAAGTCCTTTCTCAAATTCCTCTTGAGTGATGGTGTCCCCTATATCTCCAATCATCTCCAGGGTCCATCCTGCTGGCGGCTGGGGCAGACCTGACAGTTCAATTTTAACGATGTTGCCTACCTGAGCTCCGGCTAAAACGGCCGGACCCTTCAGGTGAAGCGGCCAGCAGCCCTTGCCCGCTTCGGTCTTGAGCGGCAGCGGTTCCCCGTTAAGGGTGTTGGCAACGATGTAACCGTTGTTGCGGGCTATTGCAGCACTGTCCAGGGTAGCCTTCCACCCGTCTCCGCCTATAACATTAACTTCATAATGCTGGGCGGCGAGTTCGTTGTTAAAGCTGAAATGGCTGGCGCCATCGGGGTCATCATCGACCATGCCGACCAAAAGCCAGAGCGGCATGCCTGCCCATTCATTACCGTCTTCGTCGGTCCAGGACACCCGGTGAGTTGGGGAACAGGCAAGACCTTGTTCGAAGTAGGCCTTGGTTACGGTTTCCTGCCTTGCTCCGGTAAGCTGCAGAGTCCAATCAGTGGGAGCAACCCCTGTGGCTGCGACGGTTTTTACCGCAGCGGTAGCCGCTGCCTTGACTGCATCAAGATCGGTGGGATCGCTGATCCCGGCAGCATAGTAAAACTCAACCCTGTCCCCGTCAACCAGTTCAATCAGGTTTAGGGCTCCCTCGGGGTTGTTGTAGCCGTCCTTGTAGACACCGTTAACGTAGGCCAGCCACTGGCTGCCGCCTTTGACATAGGGGTAGTCTCCTATATCGTCCAACAGCAGAGCGCCCGAGTTCCCGTAATTCTTATCGGTGACGGCATAGGTAAAACCGCCGGCAATTGAAGCTGCCTGCAGAGCCCCAAGGGGTGTGGTCTTGCTGACGGTATAAGCCGTTCCCGAGTTGTAAGCGGTCACGCTGAAGGTTTCACCGGGAGCCAGAGCGACTGTTCCGTCGTAGAGCACGTCCATTGCCGGGGCCAATGAGGCGACGGTTTTTACCGCAGCGGTAGCCGCTGCCTTGACTGCATCAAGGTCGGTGGGATCGCTGATCCCGGCGGCATAGTAAAACTCAACCCTGTCACCGTCAACCAGTTCAATCAGGTTCAGGGCCCCGGCGGGGTTGTTATAGCCGTCCTTATAGACGCCGTTGACGTAGGCCAGCCACTTGCTGCCGCCTTTGACAAAATGGTAGTCTCCTATATTGTCCAACAGCAGAGCGCCAGAGTTCTCGTAATTCTTGTCGGTGACGTCATAGGAGAAGCCGCCAGCCGTTGCGGCTGCCTGCAGAGCCCCAAGGGGTGTGGTCTCGCTGACGGTATAAGCCGTTCCCGAGTTGTAGGCAGTCACACTGAAGGTTTCGCCAGGAGCCAGGGCCACTGTCCCGTCGTAGAGCACGTCCACTGCCGGTACGGAGCCCTCGATGACACCATCCTGGTACAGACCCATCAGGGGATAGTTGTCAGTATCGGTCAGGACTGTCTGATATGGCGTGTCACCGATGCCGTTGCCGTCCGCGTCCACACCGTCGTAGTCGCTCCAGTAATTACCCACATAGCCGGTATACTGGGTGCCGTTATACTGGTAAGTCTTTTCCTCCTGGGAACTCCAGATGTTGCCGGCGACCGCGTTAAAATTCCATGTTTTCTGGCCTAGGGTATTACCGGTAAAGTTGTTCAGGTAGAAAACATTGCCGGTAGAGCCGGTAGCCAGTTCCAGGCCATATTCGTTATTTGAGGAAGTGTTTTCAAAGATTATATTGGAGTCTGCGTTCTTGACCCTTATGCCGATTTTATTGGAGTCCGCGACGTTGCCGCTGACGGTATTGTTATCGGCATTGTCCGCCAGGTAGAGGGCAAAACCCGATCCCTCTGTGTTGTTCGAACACGTGTTGTTGGTTATGAGGTTACCGGTGGCATTGCTAAGGTAAAGGCCATATCTTCCACTGAGAGTGCAGGTGTTGTCGGAAACCGTGTTGCCGGATGAAGAAACCGCTATTCCCTGGTTGTTTCCTGTACTCAAGTTATTTTTTATGGTGCAGGAGCCACTGGACTGGCCGGCAAGATAGATACCCGATTTGCCCATTGAAGTTGCTCCAGTAACAGTAAAACCTTCAATGGTAACATCCGTCGCCGTTACTTTGATCACATCGGCGTTCGGGTCGGCCGCCTGAACGATCGTCTGGGCCGCACCATTCTCGGACTTGATTACCAGACTCTTGTCCACGACCACGTTCTCGGTATAAGTACCGTCTTTGACGATAATGGTATCACCAGCATTGGCCGCCGTCACAGCCGCCTGGATGGTGGTGAAGTCGGCTTCACCGGAGTCATCAACGTACCAGGTTGCTTTGGGAGCCTGGGTGCTGTATATTACCAGCGCGTTAACATTCTGTACGGATAAGCCGGTGGTAGTGGGATATTCGTTATTATAATAGTACCAGTATTTGGATTCTGCAGCTAAACGCCAGTCCCAGTTGCCGAAGACGTTATAGTATCCCGAGGGTAAACCTATGACATCGGTTGGGCCTTCTTTGTATGTGGCTTCGGCAAACCAGACCAGGCGCATCCCGTCAGTGTAGCCGCTATCCGGGTACTTCCCGTCTTTATACCAGCAGACCACCATGGGACCTTCACGATCCGAGTACTGGTAAACGTTTTTATAGGCATACTCCTTCTTAAAACCATCTGATGCTTTGATCTGGAGCGTGTCGCCCTCCGCCATACCTCCCACCAGTTCGCAGAGGTCTTTTACGTTGGTGCCCTTCACAGCTCCCATATCCTTGGTATCCCAGTTTTTATCTTCTGCCTCGTTCCAACGGAGCAATTCCTGGGTATCCGGATCGGGATCATCGATAAAGACCGGGCCCTGATGATAATAATGCGTAGACCCGTCACCCATTATGGGTATGGGAGTCCCATCACTGAGTTGACCATCCCTTAATTCCTGATAAGTCACCGTTCTCTGATCAAGAACTGTGGTTTTGTCAGAGGCATATTTGGTGATGGTGAGGCTGGTAGTAGCGGCGCTTGCATCATTGGGGGCAAACATGAACAGTGTGAACAACATTGCCACCACAGTAAGCAGTACAACCAGTTTACCTGACCCGTTATTACTAACAACTCGCACTAATAACTCCTCCTCTCTTCAAATTCCGCAAAAGATATGACTAAAACATTGGAAGCTCAGTTTACAGAACTTCATACCCATACGGCACGGAGTTTCCGTGCAAATTTGCTCAAGATCACCTCCCTGGCAAAGTATATAATTTGACTTGAAACTGAAACCGTCAACCCCTCTTTTCACCTCCGTTTTTATAGGGAAATTAAAGAATCAGCAAAAAGGATTTGTTACTATAAACCGGACATATGAAAGTGTGTCAGACCTTGTTTTTTTACCTGACTTAAAAAGGGAGCGCAAGCATTGGAATTTCTTCCCGGCAACTATCCCTAATACTTATGCTGATTAATTATCTATTCAATGCTTTCACATAACCGTTACAACCTCTTAACAGGCAGACTCCCGGACATCGCGACCGGGGGCTGCGGCTGATACGGAAACTGGGAAACCCTCCTTTCCTCGAACTAGATCGAACGGATCCGCAACAAGTTGTCAACGGACTTATGTCCGGCTCCCTCTTGCCATATCACAGGATATGTGCCGTCAGCATTAATCAGCAGCAACCCCTTATTCAGGTCTTGCCCGCTCACTTTAACGCTGTTGCCGTCAGTACCGATAAGCTCAAACTGTTTTTCCTCAAGATCAAACAACCCAACTTCCTCCAGGATTGCCTTCAAGGAAATCCCCCTTTGGGCACCGGCTTCCTGCTCTCCAACTAGTTGAGCCATTTCCTCCGGGAAGATTGCCGCGTCCGCATTGGTGGAAAACCAGGCAATGTGCGCAACGTTCATGCCCAGTTTAATGTTGGGAGCCATGTTCATCGGCGCATCCTCACCTGAAACCTTGATGTAATACCCCTGGGTGATCATGTTTATGGCTTCATTCTTCTTAAAGCCGTCCGCTGATTTCATCGTAAAGAAAGCCTTGCTGTCAACATTGTCAAAACGGGAAAAAATCTGGGCCAGTTCGATGGCGTCGTCTTTGCTGCCGTAATACTCATAGGGGTAGGGCTCGATCCCCTCCGCCAGGTTTTTAAAGACCCACACAGAGGTAATATCTTTCTCCGGAATTTCCTTGTACAGAACAATCTTATCGACCATTTTTACCCAGTAAGGGCCATGCTCCCCCTGTACGCATAATCGTGCCGGCTGCAGTTCTTCCGGAAGTTCCTGCTCCCCGTCGATGGTTAAAGCCAGGATCAGCTCACGTTCGGCCATAATCTCCGGCGTCACCAGGCAATAGTAATTGTCCTTGCCGGTAAAACCGATTCCCTTGTAGTCCTGGTAGTCAATCCCCAGGTGGTCCAGCACATCCTTGACGGTAGGGCCGGCAGCCTTAAACTCTTCCAGGAGTCCCGTGGTACGGGTGAAACTGGCGTTCAGTTCTTTCCGGGGCAGCGTCCGCATTTCTCCCACCGTGATCTCCCGGGGCTCCTCCAGATCTCCTTCGACCACAATCTTCAGGTTTTCATATTCCGGATTGCGGGGACCGGAAGCTTTTTCCCCGGCGCATCCGGCCAGGGCGAAACAGAGCAGGAATAAAACCAGATAAAGACAGGCGCTTCTTTCTATTTTAGGCAACAAATCAAACCTCCTCACAACATCTCCTGCCGCTTGCCGGGGTTAAGCCGCAGCTGTGCCTGCGGCGGCCCCTCAGCTGAAGCTATGATCCTTTAATTTTGTAATGAAACTCGGCAATATCACTGTCATGTTTGCCGAAGCCCCGGACTAAAACCTTGATCGTGGTGTCCCTGTCGATCCTGATGGGCTTGTTTAAATCAGGCTGATAGGTACTGGGATTATAGAGTGTGCTTGCTTCGGTCGGATCAGAGCCATCCAGAGTATAATACATTTTAACCTTGCCCAAATCTTTATGCTGCAGTTTCACCGTATCTCCGGCAGCAATAGTTCCCACCCCGGGAAAGACGCCGGCTTTCTCCCATTTTCCCGGGTCCTCCAAAACCACCTGAATCTCGCTGACACCTTTGACAAAGGTATGGTTGGTCTGCTCCCTGACATTGGCCTGGGGCATAATCAGGCATAAATCGTCCCTTTCGGCCTCCCCGGGATTATCGCTATTCTCTTTATAAGCGTAGGCAATGATGGGCTCCACCGGCTCGGCGCCGGATGGATCCCCCGACATTACCCCCGGGAAGTAGTATCTGGGGGTCTCCAATAGTTGTTCCCGGGTAAAGGACCACTGGAAACCATCCTTACCCTTAACAGTAATGCCTCTGGCCTCAGCTTTGATGCCTGCTGCTTCCAGCAGCGCAGCCACTTTTACCCCCTTCGCCGCATATTTCTTCGGGGCCGGCCAGTTGTTGACGGTGGAATAAACCTGTTCGACCCGGGCGCCGGGCAGTTCCAGCATCTCTTCCAGGGTCAGCCGGGTTTCCTTGCTCACACCGTCGCCGCTGATCACGACGGCCTGGCCACTGACTTGTTGACTTTCAGCCCCGCTGTTCTCCTTCCGCGGTTCCCCGCTCCCGATACAGCCTGCTGTCAGAAGGACGCTGAACAGGAAAACGAGGCAAATAACCAGATATTTTTTAGGAAAACATGTTTTTGGTTTCATTCCTTTTCACTTCCCGTCGCGCAATCAAGAAGCTTTCCAACTAATTATGATCAGCTAATTATTAAGTGTTTATTTTATTCAGGGCATTCATTATGACCGTCACGGCCTCGGCTCTGGTGGCATTGCCTTTGGGCCGGATGGTGTTATCTAAATAGCCTTTGATAATCCCGTTTTCCGTTGCGGTGGCTATGGCCTCCACGGCCCATCCGGAAATGTCTGCACTGTCGGCAAACCCGGGGGCTCCAGCCGCCGGCGCCAATCCCGCTGCCTTGACGATCATTACGGCCATCTGCTCGCGGGTAACCGGGTCATCCGGGCCAAAGTTCCCCCCGGCATAACCGCTGACCAGACCCTTTGCCGCTGCTGCAGCAATGTAGTCCCTGGCCCAGTGGGCCGCTGTATCGGTAAAGACCTTTCCGCCATTGCTCTCAATCTGGAACGCTTTCACCAGCACGGCTACAAATTCAGCGCGGGTGATCCTGTTTTCGGGTTTGAAGCTGCCGTCGGGGTAGCCGCTGATGCAACCCTGCTTCACCAGCGTATCAATACTGTCCTGGGCCCAGTGACCTGTGATATCATTCAGGGCCACCGGCTCTTCCTGCTTTTGTTCTTCTTTGTCCTGGTCCTCCGCGCCGGGTTCTTCCATCCCGTCTTCAACTCCGGAAACATCCCCGGCAACCTCGTAGGTGAAGGTTACTACATCACTATCGTACTTGCCCGGTCCAATTGTTATGGCCTTAATGGTTGTGGTCTTGTTAATTGGTCCCACCGGACTATTAATCGTTCCCAGAACATCACTCCGCACCGACCACCACCGTTTGGCAATCCAGTTGTAGATAGGGCTGTTCAAGGTTGGGGTACTGCCGTCCGTGGTGTAATAAATCTTGTCGTCATCCATGTTGTCGTTACTCAGGGCGATCATGGCTCCCGGGGAGACCACACCGCTGTCCGGATTTGCCCGGGGGCTGTCCCATTTTTCCGGTTCAGTGGTAAGTACTTCAATCTTATTGACATACTTGCTGAACAAATTGCCATTCTGTTCCGTTACTGCCCGCTGCCCCAGCATCAGCAGCAATGAGTTCAATTCATTCATATATTCAGGATTGTCGCTGCCTTCCACACTAAGCAGGGCGAGGATTGGCTCCACCTCTACCGCACCTTCGGAAAAGCCGGGGACATGCCCGTCACCGTCATTGGGATTTTTGCCCTTGAGACCCGGGAAATAATAACGCTTGTCCTCAAACAGCTCCCGGACTGTAAGATTGACTGTGTAGCCGTCAGAGGATGTAAACTTGAGCAGTTTGGCCTCCTCAGTCATCCCCGCCAGTTCCATCAGATCCCTTAGCTTAACACCTTTGCCGACATACCACTTCTTGGTAGGCCAGGTATTGATGGCACTGTAAACGTGCTGGTATTGTTCCATGGCCTGGAGCTGTTCCCTGGTTAAAACTAAAGGCGTGGTCACACCATCTCCTGTAATTTCCAGTGAATCAGGAGTACCGGGCTCAGCGGCGAGGGCTGCCCCGGGCGTAGCCAGGCTGGACATACCGAAAAGCAGCAGCCCCAGTACGGCAACCATCAGAACATTAAACCAGTTCTTTCGTTCAATTTTGACTTGCAATGCTTTTACTCTCCCTTCTGTGATTAAACTACATATCTGCATCAGACCCCGGGTCGCTCCAGCCGTGCATTCTGCTAAAGCAGCGCGCTTAAATCCTACAAGCTGGTTATACAACTACTAAACCCCGGTCCCGTATGCGCTGGATGACAATAAACCTGATCTACTCACCAGTCAGCATAAACAACTGTCCTGTAGAGGGATCTTTGTAGACCGTGCCCATCTTTTCATAAAGCTTGCCCTGGTTCTCAGTCTCAATTAAATCATCCCGTATCTCCGGCAACTGGGTTACCTCCTGGCCGCGCTCCAAATTGACCCGCTTCCCTATCTGCTCCAGGTCGACGTTCCAGTGCAAGACCAGGGAGAGCATCAGCCCGCAGGCAAACACCAGCATGGCATCCACGATATTGATGGCGCCCTCCAGAGGACTGACGTCTTCAGCCAGCCTGCGTCTACTGCTCCTCAATCCACTGTGCACGGGTAAACACCTCCAACAGGCTTTCCATCAGGGCTTCAAGGGAACTCAAGTAATCTTCGTACCATCTTTTCCGCAGCCGGGAGATGGCGTAGGCAACACCGGCGGCGGCCAGCCCTGTCACCGTAGCGTCAAAAGCAGTGAGCAGGGATTCTGCCAGAATTTTTGTGTCACCCTGCCCCAGGGCGATCATCCCCGGTCCCAGTGGAATCAGCGTGGCCATTAAGCCCAGCATAGGTCCGAGACGGGCCACCAGGTCAGTCCTGTTGGTAATCCTGGCATAGTGCAGTTCTTCCCCGGAAAGCAGCTTGCGGGCCAGGGCCTGCAGGGAAGAGGCGGGTAAAGCACTGTGGTCGATTAACTGGCCCAGGGCTTTTTTCTGGCGCCGGAAAAGGCTGCTCTTTTCAATCTCCTTTCTAATCTCATCGGCGCCCTTCCCCTGAAAGGCTTCCACCAGATCCGGCACATTAACCCTCATCCTGCGCCGCTCTGTCAGGGTTTCCACCAGCAGACCACCCAGTTCAACCGCCGAAAAAGCAAGCAGCAACAGTAGAACAGTTATGGTGGGCATCAGCAAACCGGACGAAATAGTATGCATTGTGTCTCTAAGCGGGGCCAGGATAGATACTGTCACCTTTTAACCTCCCTCACGTACTCCATGTATCTTCTGCTTGCACCAAGAAGGAACAGGAAAACAAAGAATCCTGCCGTATAAAAATCCAAATTGTTCTGCTCCACCGGCAGCTGCGAGAGCCCGGCCTCCACCGAAATTTCGAATACCTGTACAAGCTGGTTTTCCGTCTGTTCCCCGGCGGCATTTGTGTCTGCTGCAGCGGCTAAATCCTCCTTCACCGCCAAATACTGTCCGTTTTCGATTGGCTCTTCCGGTTCTGCTGTTTCAACTTCTAGTGTTTCAACCGGTTCTACCGGCTCTTCGCCGGAACTTTCGGTACCTGCGTTTATCTCTTCCACCGGCGGTTGCTCCACAGGTTCCGCTGCCGGCGGCACAATCTGGTACTCTTCCAGGGCTAAATCCTGTTGAACAAAGTCTGGTTCAGCATCCTGTTCCCTGCTGTTCTGGTCCGGGCTCCGCACCACGCAGGTGGCCGCTAAATTGCCGTCTGCCGTTTTCACAGTTATTACGGCTGCACCCGGTCCGATCAACGTAACCAGGCCGTTGTGATCCACTGTGGCCACGCTGGTGTCGCTGGAACTCCAGACCAGGCCTGTGTCACCGGCATTGCCCGAACCTAGGGAGGCACTCAGCATAATTGAGCTGCCGATTTTGAGTTCGGCTTTATCCTGGTCCAGGGTCAAATCGGTGGGCGGTGCGGCAGGGAGTTTTGCCCGCTCAGCCGCCCTGCCCGAATAATCAGCCTTGTAGGTAAAAGTGACAACATCACTGTCCAGCTTGCCGGGACCAATGGTGATGGCCTTAATTACAGTGTCCTTGTCGATTTTAATCGGCTGGTTGACAAGATCTAAATCAGGCCGTAACGCCCACCACCGGCTGGAGCTTACGTTGAAGATCGGGCTGTTTAAATCTGGTATACTGCCGTCCGTCGTGTAATGAACCTTATCAACGTCATTGCGTTTATTGCTCAATCTTACCAGAGAACCCGCAGGCACCTCTCCACTATCCAGATCTGCTTTGGGATTATCCCATTTTTGCGGGGGGGTGGTAAGAACTTCGATTTTATTTACATATTTTAAAAACAAACTATTGGTCTGCTCGGAAATCGCCCGTTGTCCCATAAGCAGAAGTAAGGCATCCCTGTCGTTCATATCGGCGGGTTTGTTGCTGTCCTCGGCACTGAGCAGGGCCAGGATCGGCTCCACCTCCACCGCTTTCTCCGTTGAGCCCGGGATACTCCCATCGCTGGGATGATTCTCCATTAAACGGGGATAATAGTAACGCTTGTCCTGCAACATCTCCTTGACCGTAAGTGTCACCTCGAAGCCGTCCTTCGACAGAAACCTGATCAGCGTAGCATCTTCCTTGAGGCCGGCCAGGGCAAACAGGTCCCTCAGTTTAACACCTCTGGCTACGTACCATTTCTTTGTGGGCCAGGTGTTTATTGTACTGTATACATGCTGATATTGCTCCATTGCCTGGAGTTGGACCAGGGTTAATGTCACAGGTGTAGTCACGCCTTCGCCTGTGATTTCAATCGTGTCCGACTGTTCGGCAAAAACTGCCCCGGGCTCCGTCAGGTTAAGAAAAGCAACCAGCAGCAAACCCAGGAGCGCAACCGGGAATTTGCAGCACTTTTTTACTAAGCTTGAATATGACATCGGAAGCATTCCTCCAGATCTAAGTTCCACCGGGGCATCCGGCCACTACGGTATTCAGCCGGGACATTCCTCCAGGGTGAGGAGTGTCTCCCATCCATTTGAAGTCCTTGCTGCAATTATCCCTTACACTATCGTCCCTCCTTGTTACCCTACTGCCGGTTTGTTCCTCTTTCTTTTCATTTATTTATGTGCGGCAACAGATTTTGTATTTATCTGACCCTTAAGTTAATCCATTGAGAACATTCAAGGTATTGACAATAACCGTCACAGCCTCGGCCCTGGTGGCGCTGCCCCCGGGCTTGATGGTCTGATCGGGATAACCCTTGATGATGCCGTACCCTATCGCAGTGGCAAGGCCTTCTGCCGCCCATGGGGAAATACTCGCGCTGTCGGCAAAACGAAGCTCTCCCGCTAACGGCGTCAATTCAGCCACCCTGACGAGCATTACTGCCAGCTGCTCACGGGTGATCAGGTCGTCCGGCCCAAAGGTACCGTCGTCGTAACCATTGACTATTCCGTGGGAAGCTGCTGTTTCAATGTAGTCTTTGGCCCAGTGTCCGGTGGTATCGGTAAAGAGCGGGCCGCCTGTGTTCTCAAGCCCGAAGGCCTTAACCAGCACAACGGTAAATTCAGCCCTGGTAATGGCATTGTCGGGCTTAAAGGTACCGTCGGGGTAGCCGCTGATGCATCCCATGCCCACCAGCTTGTTGATCATCTCGTAAGCCCAATGGCCGGTTATATCCGTCAGAGTTTGCTCCTGTTCTTTTTCTGCTGCCAGCACGGCAAACTTAGTGAAGTGGTCCACCTGCACGACGACGCTTGCGCCGGATACGGTACCGCTTATGTTTATCCACTGGCCTTGAGCCTCGTCGTAATAATGGATGGCCGGTGTCTCACCCTCACCCACGACTTCAGGATTATAACCGATCTCAATTGTTACTTCCTTATTAAATGTGTAACTGTACTTGCCGTCCACGCTGAACTCATAGACTCCGCTAACCAGCTTGAAACCCTCAGGAGCTGCGGGAGGCGCAGTCACCTTCTCTATTTTTACTTCCACCACAGCAGTTCCGGCCAGCGCCCCGGCCGGTATTTCGATAAAGGCTTCATTGTCAAGACTAATCGTACCGCCTGTGAGAGGTGAAATTTTACCGGCAGCTACTGTTATTTGGTCAGCCGCCAGCACGGCGAACTTGGTGAAGTGGTCCACCTGCACGGCGACGCTTGCGCCGGATACAGTACCGCCTATGTTTACCCACTGGCCTTGAGCCTCGTCGTAATAATGGATGGCCGGAGTCTCACCCTCACCAACAGCTTCAGGATCGTAGCCGAGCTTAATCGTCACTTCCTTATTAAATTTGTAGCTGTACTTACCGTCCACGCTGAACTCATAGACTCCGCTAACCAGCTTGAAACCCTCCGGAGCTGCGGGAGGCGCGGTCACCTTCTCTATTTTTACTTCCACCGCAGCAGTTCCGGCCAGCGCCCCGGCAGGTATTTCAATCACCGCTTCATCGTCAAGTCTAATAGTACCGCCTGAAAGGGGGGAGATCCTGTCGCTTATGTCCACCGCCCCACCTGTAACTGTGTAGGTAAAGGTGGCAACTTCGCTGTTCTTTTTACCCGGGCCTATTGTTATTGCCTTTATTGTTGTGTTCTTTGTTATTTCTATAGGCTTATTAATGCTATCCAACTCATCCGAACGCGACGACCACCACCTGCTTGCAATCCAGTTATACATGGGGCTTTCTATGGTCGGGGTGCTGCCGTCCGTGGTGTAGTGAATCTTATCGGCGTCGCTGTTGTTATTGCTCAGTTTTACCAGGGTCCCTGCTGACACTCTGCCACTTCCAGGCTCAGCTCTCGGTTTATCCCATGTTCCCGGGTCAGCAGTCAGTACTTCAATTTTTTCAACATACTTAGTAAACAAATGACCGTTTTGCTCGGTTACCGCCCGCTGTCCGATCATCAACAGCAGGGCATCCATGTCATTCATAAAGGCAGGATTGTCAGTACCTTCGGCACTAACAAGAGCGAGAATGGGTTCTACCTCTTCCGCCCCTATGGGAGAGCCGGGTATATGACCTAAATTGGGGTCATTGGCCTTTAATTGGGGAAAGTAATAACGTTTGTCCCTGAGCAACTCCTGCACCGTCAACGTCACTGTGTAACCGTCGCGGGAAATAAATTTAATTTGTTTGGCACTCCCTTTAAGCCCAGCCGAATTGAGCAGTTCTCTCAACTGGACCCCTTTACCCACGTACCATTTCTTGCTGGGCCAGGTGTTGATAGCACTGTAGACGTGCTGATACTGCTCCATCGCCTGGAGCTGGGCCAGGGTAAAGGTTTTGGAAGTGCTCACCCCATCCCCTGTTATGGTCAGCACCACTTCTCCCCCGGGGTCGGTCGAGCCTCCTTTAGTCTTGATTGTTTGGGTCACAACGGCGTCCAGGTAGCCGGAAGCATGGACCGTTATAACGTAATCCCCAGCTTTATTGAAAACATCTGCACTGATAATGATTATGCCGGCGGTCTCCAGGGAATACTTCCCGGCGTCTAAAGCCTCACCGTCCACGCTTACCCCGGTGATTGCCGCCCGCCAGGCCGTGTCGTCCTCAAAGGTCAGCTCAATTGCCTTGCCGACTATGTTATCCACGGTGTCAGCCGTCAGTTCCGGTGGTATCTTCAAACCCGGCAGGATGGTCTGAAGCACCCCGGCTTCCCCGTATCCGGTGGCCTTAACCGTTATATTGTAATCTCCGGGGTTTCTGATCACACCCGCCTTGATGGTCAGTTTGCCAGCCTCCACAAGATAATCAGCAGCAGCCAACGGGGATCCGTTCACACTGACACCGGTAATTGCCGCCCGCCAGGCCGCGTCGTCCTCAAAGGTCAGCTCGATTGCGCTGCCCACTGCATTATCTGTAAGATCAGCCTGCAGCTGCGGAGGAGGTAAAACGGACACCTGATAGGTGAAGGTTACCACATCACTATTCTTCTTACCGGGACCGATGGTGACTGCTTTGATGATTGTATCCCCGGTGATTTCAACCGGGTGGTTAATCCTGTACAAATCATCCTGGCGTGTAGACCACCAGCGGCTGGAGATCCAGTTGTAAATGGGACTGTTAAGGTCAGGGGTGCTGCCGTCCGTCGTGTAGTAGATCTTATCTTCGTCCATCCGGGCGTTGCTCAATTCCACCATGGAACCCGCTGGTACGATCCCGCCTTGAGGGTTTGCCTGCGGTTTATCCCATTTCTCCGGCTCAGTTGTCAATACCACGATTTGATTGACATACTTGGCAAATGAGCTACAGGTCTGCTCGGTAACCGCCCGCTGCCCAAAAATCAGCCTCAAGGAATCCATGGAGTTCATATGGGCAGGAGCATCACTGCCTTCCACACTGACCAGGGCCAGAATTGGCTCTACCACCTCGGCGCCTTCCGGAGAGCCGGGAATGCTGCCGTCGTCGGGATGATTGTCCATTAAGCGAGGAAAATAATAACGGGGACTGTTTAATAATTCTTCAACTGTAAGCGTCACTACGAAACCGTCTTTAGCTACGAATTTAAGCACTTTGGCATTTTCCCTGAGTCCTGCCTGATTTAGCAGGTCCCTTATCTTAACGCCTCTTCCCACACACCATTTCTTGGTGGGCCAGGTGTTAACGGTACTGTACACATGCTGGTACTGCTCCATTGCTTCAAGCTGGGGCAGGGTAAACTCCAAGGGATACGTCACTCCGTCTCCGCTGATCCTCAACGCCGGTGTTTCAGCCAGGGCGGCTATGGGCGCCGTCAGGCCTAGGAATCCAGCCAGCAGAAACAAGCTTAAGACAGCCCTTAAGAACAGGGAAATCTTTTTCATCGATTACACCTCTTTACACAAAAACAAATATGTCTAATTCTTTCTTATTCCAGGGCAGGGAAGCTGGCCGTATCTTGATTTACACCTAACAAGTTTAAAAGAAATCAAGGACTCGCAAACGGCACTGTTGAATTCTGACCTCTTCTAAGTCCTGGTGCAGGGTACAAACAGGCTTATGTTCAATCTAAGAGCACAGCGAGCATTTAAAGCAGACAAAAACTATGATTCCTGCTCTTTCTCCTGCTTAGAATCTGAGCTTGGGATGTCTTTAAAACAATTATTCTTTTTAACCAGTTGGATTATTTTAAATGCAACAAGGCCACCGAGGCCACCAGATAAAGTTGCCACAGCCAAAGATAGGATTAAAGGTATCAAAGGAAGCCGGAAATAAATTATGTTGACCAGGGCAGAGCCTGAGACGTTGGCAGCCACACCTGCCAGAAAAGCGCACAGGGGACAGCAGACGCGGTGTCTGATTAAAAGGAGCAACAGGTCCACAGCAAAGCCGGGAAAGGTGTAACTGAGCAAACTCATCGCCCCGTGGGAACCAAATACCCCCGTTCCGAAGACCGCCAGGGCCTGGATAACCCCCATTAAAGTTGCTGTACCCGGTTTGCCGACGATTCCCGCCCCGAGTACCAGCCACAACATGTAAAAACCACCCGCCACGACACCACCGGGTATCAATAAAGGCCCGGTGATAATATGGCTGAGGGGCACAATAACCGGTTTGCTGGCAATACCAAGGGCAGAAATCATCGCAATGATAATCAAATCAAATACTGAAAATTTATCGAGCATTTTCTGTAAAATTTGCAATCTTATGATGCTCCTCTATCAGTATTAATATTACGGGTGTTTCCGGTTTCGCCGGCCGCAGGCCAGCAGACTGGGAATTTGCCGGTTAGCAAGTTGAAACCGGAAATGAGTTCTTCTGGGTAATAATCACTATTGCCGTACTAGTTTCTATTATTACTTTAAAAAGGTTTAATCCCAACTCACCTCTCTTTGGTTACTTATCCAACAATTTGATACCCGCCATTCCCGGTGAAAGTTAACTGATCAATTAAACCAGCCGTAACCGACACGAGTTTATCCGGCCCGATCAAGACAGCTCCGGTACCCGGCAGATCCTCGACGAAACTCATCCCGCGGCGGGGCCCCAGGACAAACAGCGCCGTAGATAATATATCCGCATCTGTAGCAGATTCTGCAACAACTGTTGTCTGGATCAGATCCCTCGCCTGCTTCCCGGTGGATGGATCTATAATATGGTGGTAGCGAACACCTTCCTGTTCAAAATAACGCTGATAGTCGCCCGATGTCACCGCCGCTGAATCCTTTAAAGATAATATGGCAACAATGTCCCCGTTGCTGCGGGGGTCCTGGATACCCACACGCCATGGCTCTCCGTCCGGCCTGGTCCCCAGGGCATACACACATCCACCGGCATTAATCAGGGCATGTTTCATGCCTGCTTCCCTTAGAGCCTTAACTGCTTCATCCATGGCATAGCCTTTGGCAACTCCGCCCAAATCTAAACTCATCCCCGGCTCCGGTAAAAAAACCGTCCCCTTACCCGGGTCAGCTTCGACTTTGCGGTAGTCCACCAGACTTAGCGCCCTGCTAATTTCCTCATCAGCGGGAACATATTGTATGCCCTTTCCAAAACCCCAGTTGTCCATTATTGGTCCAATAGTAATATCAAAGGCACCGCCGGTTAAGCGGGCATAGTACTGTGAACGCTGGATGATTCTGACAGTGTCGACACTGACCTTGACGGGCTTAAGCCCGGCGCTGCCGTTAATATTAAGCACATCACCAGGTGAGGAAGTTGCCAGCTCACCTTCGGGAAACCTGTTTGTCAAATGATCAATTTTTCTAAATACATCAAAGGCTTGCTTTAGGGCTTTCCTCCCCTTTTCTTCATCTTCACAAATAACCTGGATCCGAACCAGGGTGTTCATGATAAACTCTTCACCAGAAAAATCCTGCAAAGATGTTGACTTTTGCCCGCATCCGGCGCAAGCAATTAGCACAAATATTATTGTGACTAGAACAGTCCACGTCTTCAAATAAAATATTCACCACAACAAACTTTATAATTTCCATTTGAAAGTAAAAAAGCCGGCAAAGCAAGTTAGTCATAATGAGCCCCTTACTTAGTCAGCTAAATCCTTTCCGCACTGGGAGGCGTACCGGTTTCCCGCCACACCCTACCGGCCTCCCTGCCATAGTTTAATTACCACAGGCAATGGAGACTCAGATTTATGTCATTTTTTTTCAGTTATAAAGCAGCAAAACCGCCATGCGTAAGAACATGACGGCCATCCTGGAATTACCGTTAAATCCTTTCCGCACTGGGAGGCGCACCGGTTTCCCGGCACACCCTACCGGCCTCCCTGCCATAGTTTAATTACCACAGGCAATGGAAACTCAGATTTATATCATTTTTCAGTTATAAAGCAGTAAAACCGCCATGCGTAAGAACATGACGGCCATCCTGGAATTACCGTTAAATCCTTTCCGCACTGGGAGGCGTACCGGTTTCCCGCCACACCCTACCGGCCTCCCTACCATAGTTTAATTACCACAGGCAATGGAGACTCAGATTTATCATTTTTAATTATAAAAGAAACTATTGGATTTTATTCTACTAAAACTATATAAATCCTTTTTATATCTAAAAAAAATCTATTGGATAATTATACCACCTTTCAAGCTTTTTTTCTTGGAATCTCCTTAAGATTTTGGTTTCTAGTACAGACAGCCTTATAGAAAAAGAAAAAAGCCTGGAGTATTATTACTCCAGAGCCGGTTTGCAAAATTCAATACGCTCAGGGATTGGCGCAATACATCAATTGGATCAAATCAAATGGTACTTGTTAAACCGTTGCCTAAATAGGACACGCATAATTCAATGGGTAAGAAGCAAAAAGCAAAAATGAATTTCCCTGTCTCAATACACCTTTTTCCCTCGCCTTTATTACTTGCTTCTATTCCATTTAATACAGCGCTTTAGCGTATTAACCTGAGTAAGGACAGATCCATTGAGAAAAAGAAAATGGGGTATCTATAGGTTACCCCCTATCCAGCGACGGTTCTATCTTGATACTGTTGCCATACTGTTGCCATACTATCGTCAAAGGTATCAAGGAAACGCTCTTTGGGCAAAACGGTTATGATTGTCTTCTTTCTCATAATATATTATCCAAGTGAGGGGGTTATCCTATTACATTTTAATCCTGGACCCTTGCCTCAATTTCTTTCTTAAGTTTATCTCCCTCTACACGGCCCTTTTTGTAAGAAGCTAATTGTGATTTGGGCAGGTCAAAGGGCTTATATTTGCCATCGTAATCCTTTTTTTCATCCAACAATGAATCTGAGATGCCTCTACGGTATGCAGCACCTTGCTCGTCTGGTTCTGATTCTTTCTTCAGTATATCGCCTTCCCGGCGTCCTTTTTTGTAAGCTTCCACAGCAGCGTCTTTATGGGGCAAATCAAATGGTAAAAAGATGCCATCATAGTCTTTTTTGTATTCCAATAATGAATCTGAAACACCTTTTCTAAAATGTTTGGCTTGACCGCTCGGTATATCTTTTGCCATGTTAATAACCCTCCTAAATTCATTTTTATTTAATAACAAGAACCGTCTCCCCAGCATGGCTTCTTTTGTGGCCTCACTTCCTCAACAGTGCCCTTACCCGGCACTTTTTGACACTAAAATAAGCCCAAGTTTTTCCCGTCGTGAGCCACTTAAATACTTTAGGAGCTTAACCATCCCCACAACCCAAAAACTGGATGAATGGTTATAAACAAGTCTTTATTAAGATTCTGCTAAGTAAAAAGAGCTTTTTATATCTTGCGTTTTCCCTTCCAGACCCGCTAATCCTTCGGAAAGCTTTACCCAGTATCGGATTGAAGCGGAATTTTTTGGTAATAACGCCATAACTTTTTCTGTGTTGGCGGTGCTTGAGGAGCCAGCCTCAAATTGTTGTATGACGTAGTCCCAGTTCTCCTGTCATTAATGCAACTGTAGCCTGGTTCTTCAATTCAGAACTCCACAGGCGGCAAGTTCTTGAATTCACGTGCATACCTGCCCCCCATTCACATTATCCCCTATTCAACAACAGGGATACCCTTAACGTTTATCAAAACTGGGCAGTTTCAATAGTCTGATAAACCTTCCGCATCACCACCTATAAAAATTTAGGTGTACTACTTCAATGCCGTGTAATACATTTTGTCACAACCATTCCCTCTTTTTGATTCTAACACCCGCCAACGAGCAGAGTTAAATATTTATTTCTGATTACATTTATTAGCTCCATCAATATATTGTGAGAGCCAAAAACCATCTCCAGCCAGTAACAGAAAAACCGGCCAGTTAGGCCAGGGTTTTCTTCTTTTCCTGCTTGATTAGACAGCAGGCTTCGGGTTTTATAAGCTACTGAAACAAAAATGTATATTAATGGATTTAAAATAATAAAATATCTAAAATGGTGATTTGCAGTTAAAGGGAGTCTAATAACCAGTATACACACATAGAAACCCTTCATAACCTCTATCGGAAAGCAAATTCAGTACCTGAGATATAATATGGGCTGTTTCAAGCCAGCTGTTTTCGGATATCTTCGCCTTGTGTTAAAAGTTCCCTGTAATATCTTTACACTATCGTATCCAATACAATCTATCAGCAACTTCTGTTCAATCAAAGTAATTAGGGGCAGGATCACTGCCCCTAATTACCGACAAAGTTGATATATAAAAATTGATATATAATTTTTAGAGTGATCTATCTAACAAGATCGAAACGGTCTGCATTCATCACTTTGTTCCAAGCAGCTACGAAATCCTGCACGAACTTTTCCTGAGAGTCGTCGCAAGCGTAAACTTCTGCAATTGCCCTGAGCTGGGAGTTTGAACCAAAGATCAAATCGACACGTGTGGCGGTCCACTTGAGCTCACCAGTAGCACGATCGCGGCCTTCAAAAACGTCTCCCTCTGCGGAAGCCGGTTTCCACTCCGTGCTCATGTCCAGAAGGTTGACAAAGAAGTCATTCGTGAGCGTTTCCGGCCTCTTGGTAAAAACACCGTGCTGAGACCCCTTAAAATTGGTATTCAATACACGCATGCCGCCAAGGAGAACTGTCATCTCAGGGGCAGTCAATGTCAGCAACTGGGCGCGGTCAATCAGCAGTTCCTCCGGCAATACGGAATATTTATCTTTCTGGTAGTTACGGAACCCGTCTGCCTTAGGTTCCAGCACCGAGAACGACTCTACGCTGGTCTGCTCCTGGGTAGCATCTGTTCGGCCCGGGTTGAATGGAACGGTTAGATCATGGCCGGCTCTCCTTGCAGCCTCCTCAATAGCCGCACATCCTCCCAGTACAATCAGATCGGCAAGGGAAACCTTCTTGTTACCTGACTGTGCACCGTTAAAACCAGCCTGAATTTTTTCAAGTACCTGCAACACAGTTTGTAATTGGTCCGGCTGGTTGACTTCCCAACTCCGCTGGGGTTCAAGGCGAATCCGGGCCCCGTTGGCTCCGCCACGCTTGTCGGAGCCGCGGAAAGTGGAGGCTGAAGCCCAGGCTACACTGACCAACTGGGATACAGAAAGGCCGGAAGCGATAATTTTGCCCTTGAGGTCTTTGATGTCCTGTTCATCAATCAACTGGTGATCTACTGCTGGTACAGGATCCTGCCAAATCATTTCTTCCTCAGGAACTTCCGGACCGAGATAACGTGAACGGGGGCCCATATCGCGGTGAGTCAGCTTGAACCATGCACGGGCGAAGGCCTCCGCGAATTCCTCCGGGTTATCGCGAAACCGAAGCGCAATTGGCCGAAAGATGGGGTCCATCCTAAGCGAGAGATCCGCGGTAGTCATCATCGGTGCATGCCGTTTGACAGGATCGTGGGCATCCACTACAGTATTAGCCGCAGCGGGGTCTGTCGGAATCCACTGCCAGGCACCGGCAGGACTCTTAACCAAATCCCAATCGTATTTAAAAAGGGTGTTCAGATAGCCCATGTCCCATTTTGTCGGGTTCGGCTTCCAGGCCCCCTCTATACCGCTGGTGATTGTATCACCGCCCTTGCCGCTCTTAAAACTGCTCTTCCAGCCAAGTCCCTGCTCCTCGATTCCAGCAGCCTCGGGTTCGGGACCGACATGGGAGGCAGGGCCGGCTCCGTGGCATTTGCCGAAGGTGTGCCCACCAGCAATAAGGGCAACAGTTTCCTCATCATTCATACCCATGCGCGCGAAGGTCTCTCGGACATCACGTCCCGAAGCAATTGCGCTCGGCTGGCCATTGGGGCCTTCCGGGTTCACGTAGATCAGACCCATCTGTACAGCAGCGAGGGGGTTCTCAAGCTCCCGGTCACCAGAGTAGCGCTCGTCGCCAAGCCACTCGCTTTCAGAACCCCAATAAACATCTTCCTGAGGTTCCCAAACATCCTCACGGCCACCTGCAAAACCAAAGGTCTTGACTCCCATCGATTCCAAAGCGCAGTTACCAGCCAGGATCATGAGGTCGGCCCAGGAGATCTTCCTTCCATATTTTTTCTTGATTGGCCATAGTAACCGGCGTGCCTTGTCGAGATTTACATTATCCGGCCAGCTGTTCAGCGGAGGAAACCGTTGTGCTCCACCTTCTGCACCACCGCGACCGTCTCCTATTCTATAGGTTCCTGCGCTGTGCCAGGCCATACGGATAAAGAGCGGACCATAGTGACCATAATCAGCAGGCCACCAGTCCTGTGAATCAGTCATCAATGCATATAAGTCTTTTTTTACTGCTTCAAGGTCAAGTTTCTTGAATTCTTCAGCATAGTTGAAGTCCTTGCCCATAGGATTGCTCAAATCTGAGTTCTGATGAAGAATTTTCAGGTTCAGCTGGTTTGGCCACCAGTCTTTGTTTGAAGTGCCGCCACCGTGGATGGGTCTTTTTGCACGAACTGTTACCGGACCTTTTGTTTCTTCCATAATCAAACCTCCTTTTTATTGATATTTGAAAGGCATCCAGGCCAGACACCTTTTAATTACACATTTACACCATTAGCCTCGAACTTATTTAATTCATCGGATGTTAGGAAATCCATATCAATACTAAAGTCACACATTACTACATAGACCCACACTTGAGTCCTCATGACTCTCAACCTCAAGATCATACCTGGTTTCGTTATTTCTATTGTAATATCCTTACCATACCTGCATCAATCTTTTCATATGAAAGGCCGAATAATTTTAGTTTATAATTCTTTCTCTAATCATTACAGGATGGTTTCATTAAATATCAGCCGGTTCCAAGATAAACCCTCTAATCCCTATAATATTAATAAATATGTTAATTTTAATTCATTATACATGCTGGAACTCTTCAGTACAATGAAATAATTAATTATTTATATAGATTTAATACAATCTTAATAAACGTAATACTCTATTAATAATAAGACCGCCAAGAGAGGAAACTCCTTAATTGGCGGTAATCATATTGCTTACAGATCTACATCTATCTTAACGTTGACATAAACTCAACGTCAATTTATCATCAAAGACTGTTTTCCTCAATGAGAGCCTTAAAAGCCGGATCATATTCTACCACAGTCCAACGAATAAACTGACCGGAACAGAAAAACAATCAGCCTGTCAGTCAGAAAAAAAGTCAACCATGCCAATTTAAAAACCGCATATGGATGCAGGGCCAGCTTATCTTCAGGAGATACATTCTGTACGTTTTTCATGACCTGAATGCCAACGAAGCATTTTGCGGCAGCGCCTGCTTCATTGATAAAAATATCCATTTCCTCTTCTTTCCCTCTGTTTTTTTGTGTTTCAAAACCGAAGACACGACATCAATGCCTTCAGTTCCAATCAGGATCATACCTGCGATGACAAGAAGCCCGCCCAGCCACTGCTGGCAATGGACGCTTTCCCCCAACACAGCGGTGGATAGCAGCATGGAGGTAAATGGCATCATTCCCGAAAAAGCCGCAGCTGTAAACACGTTGCACCGCTTTATTCCAGAGTACCAACAGATAAAGGCCAGAGCTGTCACAAATACGCCGTACCACAGAAGAGCCATCCATTCCATGAGGCCGATTCCAGAAAGTCTATGCAGGGGATGCTCAAATGGTACAGAAATCAGGCATAGGACCAGAGCAATTGCCGATACAATGGCACTCTGCGTAATTGGACTTGAAGACTCTTTCAGCTCCGCTTTAGACTTAACAGCGGAAATACGTGACAAAGTATTGAAAGCAGACTCACTTACCGCCGCACAAAGCACAAGTATATTCCCGCCGATATGTTCCAGGGATAAATCATTTCCTGGTGTTAACACTCCATGAATGATTAGAATGCCTCCCACTGTGCAGAGTATTCCGGAAAGCTTTCTGCCACTGATTGGCTCCCTTAATACGACCATGGCGAAAATAGCTGTTATAGCAGGTGTCGCACCTGTAAGTATGCCTGCTTCTCCGGCGCTGGTATAATTAAGTCCGCTTAATAAAAACATACGGAACAGAAAAATACCGCATAAGGCCTGGAGCGATAAAAACAGGAAATTGCGAGATGACATTAGTTTGATGTATCGAACGAGCTGTTTGCCGCATAATGGAGCTAAAATCGCAAGCGAGAAAAACAGGCTGACTGCCGTGATGGTAAAAGCTCCAAGCTTTCCTGTAACAAATTTGGCAGAAATAACACTGGTTCCCGCCAGTGAAAAGGCACAGATCAAATATACTTTCCCGATTATCGATTCATTCAAAACAGTTCTCCAGAAATCCGTAGCATACTTATTTATTAATGGTATAATTTTACTCAAAGCACTGGTTCTATTAAAGAACCAGTATAACACGGGTTTCATAGAGCCAGTTGGAGACATTATGTTAGGAATTGAATTGAATCGAAAAAGTGAATTACAGTTATGGCGTCAGATTTATCAGGCCTTAAAGGAACTGATGCTGTCCGGGCAACTGAAAGCGGGAGAAGCTCTGCCGTCCACCCGGAAATTGGCGAAGGAGCTGGATGTTTCCCGAAATACTGTTTGCGAGGCTTATGACCTGCTGCTTGCAGAGGGCTTCGTAATAAGCCGGCAGGGAGCTCCTACACGGGTTGCCAGCGGCTTGTGCATCGAACCGGTGGAACCGGTACTATTGCCAAAAACAAAAAGCAAGTTAATCCCACCGGTTTCAGTGAGCTTTCGTACGGGCAGACCCGACTTAAGGCAATTTCCCAGGTTCCTTTGGCAGCAGCTTCTGCACAAGGCTTCCAATGAATTGCCTCTTGAGGCTTTTGGTTATACCGGACCGCAGGGATTGCCTGAACTTCGAGAGGAAATTGCAGCCTGGCTGTTCAGAAGCCGGGGCCTTAAGATTACATCGGATCATATCTTTATTACTGCCGGTGCAACGCACGGGTTGCATCTGATTGCGGATATTCTGCGTGGGGATGGTCAAAAAATATTGATGGAGGACCCCTGCCATACCGGGATGCTTAGAACGTTGAAAAATAAAGGCTGCACCATTGTTCCCATACCTGTGGATGCCGAGGGAATACAGACAAACTACCTTTCAAAGTGCGGAAATACAGGCGCAATATATGTTACGCCATCCCATCAGTTTCCCCTGGGCGGAATACTTCCCGCATCACGCCGTGCCTCACTGATTCGCTTTGCCAGAGAAAATAATCTTTATATCATCGAAGATGATTATGACAGCGAGTTCCGGTACAGCGGAGAGTCCATTGCTCCGCTATACGCTTTGGACCCGCAACGCGTGTTTTATGTTGGCACCTTCAGTAAAGCAGTATTTCCGGCACTGAGGATAGGTTATGTAATTTTACCCTATAAGTTTCAAGATCGCTGGCGTGATCTGCGCACCCATACGGATGTACAAAATCCACCCTTTGAGCAGGCTGCTTTGGCAGAATTTTTAAGGACACGCAAGTTTGACAGGCATATTCAAAAAATGCGTAAAATTTACGGTCAGCGCCGGCAGGTGTTATTGGAGTCACTGGAAGGAGCCTTTGGCAGCGAGTGGATTGCATATGGAGACTCTGCCGGGTTGCACGTTGCCATCGATTTTCCTGGAAAGCGATTTGATGAGGGATTTAAAAACTACTGCCTGCAAAATGGACTGTATATTACTCCAGTAGAAAGCTATTGCATAGAAAAAGGCAGGCATCAAAGCAAGCTGCTGATCGGATATGGGCATCTGGAACCCGCTGTAATCATAAAAGGTGTTGAACTGTTATCTGATATTATAACGGGATTAAATATCTGATTCTTTAAGAAAACATTATCAGGCGGTATGAAAATGCTTTGTATGGATATTCCGGTGTGGCGGTCCTATCCAACTGCCAGAGACAGGGCCTACTTCACAGATTTCTGCCAAGATCGTAGGCTCTTTTTAGATTATCCTCCATGAAAGAATTGTCATGGGGCATCATACCCCCAAGAATTACCATTTTTGCCTCTCTCACACCTATACCAAGTAGTCTATCATTCAACATAATACGGCGCATGCTTTCAGCAATACCAGTTTCCTCCAGGTGCTCAACTGTGTGACCCGCCGAACAGATTACAACTGCCTTTTTGATGGCAACCCTCGTCTGCCGTTGCCCACTTTTATCATAGTAATAGGCATAACCATATGTTAATACCCTGTCAAACCAACCTTTAAGCTTTGCTGGACAGTCACTCCACCAAACTGGATAAATAAAAGCCAGAACCTCGGCCCGATCAATTTTCTCCTGCTCTCTTGCAACATCGTTTGGTACCGGCTCATAGGGATCAAGGTCGGTTTCCCGGTGATACTGCTCGGCATCCATTTCTGATTTGAATCCCATCTCGTACAAATCGCCGGTCTCGTATGTGTGCCCAGCTTCACGAAGACCCCGTGTGAAAGCACCGAGAACCTCCCTATTGAAGGACGTTTTGCCTGGGTGTGCAAAAAGAATATACACGTGCATAGAACCACCTCCCGATTACTATCAGACTTCAACCAGGTGATGTAGAAATAAAAGAAATAATGAGCGAAATAATTTCTGAAGCTTATGCAACAAACAGCGGACGTTAAATTATTCTAGTGATTTACGCAAATAGTTTGCTGCTGTTCTCTCCGGGGGATGCTCAAAGAGTACAGAAATCAGGGCATAGAATCAGAGTAATTGCCGTAACAATGGCACTCAGCGTAATGGAGTGAAAGATTCTTTCAGGTCCGCTTTAAAACCCCTGAAATCACTAAGGCAGGAGGTGTACCCTACTCTAAATAAATGAAGGCCACGCTTCCGTAGGGGGGAATAGGTTTGTCTTCTCCGGTCAGGACCCAGAGCACGGGGTAGCGGGGCGGGTCCTCGGGCAGGATTGCGTCTCCGTCGGTAAGGAAGACCATCAACGAGGGGTGGATATTACGTTTTTCGATTTCCTGGAACAAGGGGCGGAAGTTTGTCCCGCCGCTGCCCTTAAACTGCAGCGGTATATTGTACGGGTCAAGCTCCTGGAAGAGCTGCACAGAGGCGTCGCAGTGGGCAATATAGCCCTTGAACTCCGGGTAGGAGTAGACAATACTGACCATCTCCGAAATGAACTGTTTGTAAAAACGCCAGACCGAACCGGAAGTATCAATGGCCACCACGACCTCTTCCAGCCCTTCGCTGCCGAATTCCGGCAGAAAGACATAGTCAAAACGCCGGTCGGGCGGGATGAAGGTGTAGTCGGACCGGGTCGGCTGGACAAAGGAAGCCAGAGCCTGCTTCCAGTCCAATTTGGGATACAGGATATTTTCGATGATCTGGATCATGCCGGCGGGCAGGAGGCCTCTTTGCCGGGCGTCCTGGGCCGCCTGGGCCACACGCATCTTCCAGGTCGAAGCTTCCGCGCTGGAGTCGGTGGACTCCTCCTGTCCGGTCTCGTTTTTGCCCCACCTGGAATGGTCGTCCAGCAGCTTTCCGTCAGGCTTTTTTCCCGGGATATGTTGATCCAGGCCGCTTTGCCCCGCCGTGGAGGTTCTCTCCGCATCGTCCCGGTGTTTGGGCGGCATTTCCTGGAGCAGGATATTATACACGGCGTCTGCCGACATGCCCTTAAAACGGCCAGATAAGAAAACCCCCGGGGGCAGCTGGAGCCCCTGTTCTTTGACGATTTGGTTGACGACATAATCGCAGGCCATGTCCCAGAGTTCCCGGTCCCGGCCGCCCCGGCGCCATATGTGCTGGAGCGCCGCGTGCATTACTTCGTGGACCAGGGCGCTCATAAGCATGCCGACGCCGCCGGTTTTGTACAGGTCCTGGACAAAATCATCGTGGTAAACGAGGTCAAAACCCTCGGTCCGCATGCTCGGGGTGGACGGGTCCTCCCTGGGCTGTAGAAAGAGGGCCAGGGTACCGAAGAAGGGATACTTCATGAGCATCCGGGTCCGGGCCTGGCTGATCAAATAAGAAGAATCCGGCACTTGCACACCTCCTGATCC
The DNA here is from genome assembly GCA_029555205.1 of Bacillota bacterium. GTDB lineage: Bacteria > Bacillota > Desulfotomaculia > Desulfotomaculales > Pelotomaculaceae > DTU098. The sequence goes on along the minus strand of JAKPTB010000097.1, from coordinate 17,267 downwards.
CTAATCAGTTCTGACCAGGACGTCCGCCTGGCCGGTCAACCAATCGCGGAATTCAGGCAGCATCACCAGTTCATTCCGGAGGCCGGCCTTTACAGCGTCATTGATGGCCAGCACCTGGTACTCGATCATCAATCCTGTGATAAAGGCTAAGAAATTGCTCATGCGGGCCGTGCTCGGATTATGGGACAGGCTGTTGACCAGAGCGCCGATGCAGGCGTAGATCATATCGGGTGAATACGGGACTACTGTCGTTCTGCCCTCCAGGATCTCGTCCGCGTCGGGTATCTGCTCCAACATCCGGCAGAAGGCGGTAAATTCTGTAGCCGGTCCTTCGCCGACCGCTCCGCAGATAGCCGGGAAAGCCCTTTCCACCTTGTCGTAGGAGGGCAGGATCTTGTGGACGAACTCCCAGCTGCGCGGGCTGGGGAAAGCTTTAATCTCAGCAGCCTGGTTGGGAAACCGGTACAGCAGTTCGGGCCTGAAGTTCAAGAAGCTGATCACCCTGTGGTCAATCATGTTGGGGATGGCCCAGTGCTTCCAATCTTCCAGGGAACAGGTAACTTCAAAGTGGATCATCCTGTTGGCCAGCGCCGCAGGCATCTGGTTGGTGACGCCCTTGTCCTGGGCCCGGTTGCCCGCCGCCACCTGGCGCCACCCTTCCGGAAGGGTGTATTCGCCGACACGCCGGTCCAGGATTAACTGGTAGGCAGCAGCCTGCACAGCCCGTGGGGCGGCGGTGATCTCGTCATAAAGGATGATACCGGCTGCACCGTCGCGCTCCACATGGGGCAGGAAGGAAGGAGCCAGCCAGTCCGCCTGCCGGGTTTCCCTGTTGGGATAAGGAATACCACGCAAGTCGATGGGGTTCAGCAGCAAAAGCCGCAGGTCGAGGAAACCCCAGCCGCTTTCGGCGGCTATCTGCTTGACGATACTGGACTTCCCGACTCCGGGAGGACCCCACAACATCACGGTGGGAACTTCAGGATCAGCTAAAAGGATCTTCAGGTGACCTTTCGCTTCAGTTGCAAACATATACAGACACTCCTAAAACTATTCGTTAAATCAACGGCCTGTCAGCATGGTCAGCGCGTCATGCAAACTGGCAATATTCTTCTTGCCGGCGTCATCCAGGGTTTCCCCGTCTTTTTGGATGACCACATAACCGCCATTAAAAAGGATTAACAGTTCGCAAAAAGCCAGGTTATCGAATACAGTCACCGGAAAATGCTTCGGGACGGCACGCTGGCTGGTCGTCTTCAATCCCCAGAGGAGCAAAACCTCCTCCTCTTCCCACTTGTCAATGGCCCAGGGGTTGTCAAGGTCCGGATTATCATAATAGAGGCCGCGCACCTGATTCCTAAAAGTACCGTAAGACAGCGCAAAACTTGCTGTGCCGTTATCTGCGGCTTCATAAACAGCCAGGTCGACCCGGAGTTCGCCGTACAGAACATCCTGTTTTATGACCAGGTTATAAATACCGCCGTCCCGGCATCTATTGGTAGTTATTCCGGCGCTGTCGTATACATGGCAGGAAATCCTGTCGGAAAGGAGAAGAGAAGCCTTAAAATTAGCCAGGTTCCCGATAGAGACCAGTGGATAATTGTAAACCGGCATTGCCAAAACCACCCGGTAATTATTTTCTTTTGCTAAATGTTTCATTACGTCTTTTATATTACATTATATTTAAAAAACCTGCCCAGGCATGAAAAAAATTCAATTTTTACCTATTTTATTGCAGACCTGACCACGCAGAATATTGCGTAATAGATAAACAGTCACAACGGCAGTAACTGTAATCAGAAACATCTGAAAAAAAACTTTTCCTTTTAATTTCGAATAATTATTCTCTCCTTTATCTCGCTTACTTCTCAATTTTATAGCCAACACCCCAAACCGTTTTGATGTATTTGGGTTGTTGCGCGTCATCACCCATTTTTTCTCTTAGATGCCTGATATGAACCATTACCGTATTATTGCTGTTGGTGAAATACTTTTCCCCCCACACCTCATGAAACAATTCTTCAGAGCTAACCACGCGTCCGCGATTTGAAGCCAGTACCCAGAGAATGGAAAATTCTGTGGGAGTAAGAGATAGAGGTCTTTCGTTCAAGGTGCATTCGTGAGTATCTTTGTTTAAAACCAAACCTGCAAATGCTATCAGCTTTTCCTCTCGTAATTGTTCAGACAAATTGTATTTTTTAAATCTTCGCAACTGTGCTTTAACACGGGCAACAAGCTCCAAAGGTTTAAAAGGTTTTGTAACGTAATCATCCGCCCCAAGTGTCAACCCGGTAATTTTATCAATTTCTTCTTCTTTAGCAGTCAGCATAATAACAGGAAATGTATACTTTTCCCGGATTTGCTGGCAGATTAAAAAACCATCTACATCGGGAAGCATGACATCCAATATTGCTAAATCTATATTTTGGTTTTCAACACACTGTAGAGCATCTCGCCCATAATTGAACTTGAATACATTATAATTTTCGTTTTTTAAATATACTTCAATCAAATCCGCAATGGACTGTTCATCATCTACCACTAAAATATTCGTTGCCATAATCTGCTAAACTCCTTCTTTGACAAAAACACATAAATATTATATCAAAGAATTGAAAACTATTTTATGTGCTTAATCTTATCATATTCTTAAGATTATCTTAAGGCGATATGCTGTTTCCCTTGTTTTTTAGTAAAAGCTCTGTTTTGGGGCTGTTCAAACTTCACCTGAAAAATACACCCTTAGATATGTTTCCATGTACGCATTTTGGCCCTTTTAGTCGAGTAGACAGATTGAATGAAATCCATATAATCATGGCTTACACCCTTGACATCAATACTACGCACTCAACATGGCGGGTCCAGGGGAACATATCCACCGGCTGAACTTCCCGTGTCAGGTATCCCCTCTCCGTAAGACGTCCAAGATCCCTGGCCAGGGTGCCGGGGTCACATGAGACATAAACCATACGTTTCGGTGACAGCGCAGCTACCGCATCCAGTGTTTCCCTGCTGCAGCCTGCCCGGGGTGGGTCCAGCACCACCACATCCGGACGTAGCCCTTGCGCCGCCAGCCCGGGAAGGAGCTTTGACACGTCCCCCGTGTGGAACTCAACATTGCTGATTCCATTTAGGTCAGCATTCCGGCGGGCGTCCTCCACTGCCTGGGGAACCACCTCCAGGCCGTAAACCTTTCGGGCTTGCCCGGCCAGAAAGAGGGCGATTGTGCCGACCCCGCTGAAGGCGTCCACCACCGTTTCCGCCCCGCTCAGCCCCGCGTAGGCCAGCGCTTTTTTATAGAGCACCAGGGTCTGGACCGGGTTTACCTGGTAGAAAGAAGAGGGAGAAATTCTAAAAGCAAGGTGTCCAAGATAGTCGGTAATATAAGCACGGCCGCCCAGGGTGCGGTTATGCCTTCCTATGACAGCCCCGGAAGGCTTATTATTAATACTGCGCACCACCGAAACAAGCCTGGGGTAACCGGACATGAGCTCGGCAGCAAATTCTTTTTCCGCCGGCCACGGACCGCTCCCGGTCACCAGCACTGCCATTATCTCACCGCTGGAAAAAGCCTTGCGCAGGACTACATGGCGAAAAAACCGGCCATCTTTGACCGGAGCAGAACTGCCGTACTTATCAAGAAGATTTTTAATGAAGGCCGCGGCCCCGTTTAAATCCCTGTCCACAAGCAGGCAACCGGCGTCTGCGGCTGCGCCTTCTTTAAAAAAACCGGTCAGGGTGCGGGAACCCTCTTCGTAATAGCCGAGCTCATAACAACCCTCGGCAAAGCGCACGTGAAAGCTGGCCTTGTTGCGGTAGTGCCAGGGGTAATCCATACCGATGGTATCCAGGACCTTTATATCGTTCAACCCGGCCAGGCGGGACAGGCTGTCCCTCACCAGCTCCGTTTTCAGCTTCAACTGCTCTGTGTACTCAATATGCTGGAGCTGGCAGCCGCCGCAGGTGCCGTAACTGGCGCAGGCAGGCTGACACCGGGCAGGGGACTGCTCGAGCACCTCCAGCAACCTGCCGCGGGCGTAGTTCCTCTTTATATTGACTATCTCGGCCAGAATCCTGTCACCCGGCGCTGTACCGGGGACAAATACAGCCATCCCGTTGTGCCGTCCCACTCCTTCACCAGCGTGGGTAAGCCCGTTTATTTGTAGCTTGATCTTGTCCGAAGTCCTTAGATCCTGGCGGCCTTCCATACTGCAGCCCCCGCCTGTCCATAATTACTCCCGCTCTCCATCTAGGGCAACTCCACATAGAGCTTAATTTCTTTTATAATTCCCTTTTCAACTTCAAAGGTCATATACTCATACCTTTCCCTGTTGATCCCGTAAGCACAGTTATTGGGATCGGATCTCCCGTCGGGCACAATTTCCAAACCAGTGTAAGCTTCTTTCAACCCGGTGAGGGGGGAGCCGACAGTAATGCCCCGGGGTGTTTGCAGTTTTGGGCTTGTTAAATCCATGCTCATGAGCCAGAAGTCTTTCCCGTTGTCCCGGGGCGAGAACATTTGCACCACAAGACCTTCATATTTCAGCGTTTTCAGGTGAGAACCAGCGTGTGTGTCAGCTTCCCTTCCCAGCACCTCATTGGTCTCTGCTACTGGTTCGCCAAGGACAGCGCTCAACTCCGCCTGGTCATACCATTTTCTTAAAGATAGCTGCCCCCTGTCCGAGATCAAAGAATACTCGCCAACACTCTCTGGTGCGTTTTGACCGGTGGTTGTACCAGCCGGTTCTTCCCCTGCGGGCTTCTTAAGGGAAAAGCTCTCAATAACCGCGTCAAATTCTTTTTCCAGGTCTCTGAAGTCCTGTTCTGTTTTTTCGGATGCATCTGGCGGAACTTGAACATCGGTAGCATGAGCCCAGCCGAAATAATAGTCAACTGATTCCCCCAGGTACCTGAAACCGTACATATCCTCCAGCCCTTTTAAGTCTTCCCGGGTGAATTCCCCTTTATCATAGATCTCGATTCTGCCAATCACACCAAAAATCTGTTCCGGATACGCTGCCTGCACCTCTTTAGCAACAAAGCAAATAGATTTGCCCTCTTCCCTGATCTCAACTTTTTCTGCAAAATGGCCGGGCAAGTTTAGAGAGAAACCAAACTTCTCATTTTCATAGACAACATCCCCTTTGGTTACCCTGTCACAGGCAGTAAACAAAACTGGAAATAGAAATAATGATATCGACAACAAAAATAACAATAAAACACGTTTCATAACTTGCCATCCTTTCCTGGAAAGTATGGGACAGGTACTGATGGGACATAGAAAAATGGACGGAAAGAGGGACAGGAGCAGGGTGGACCAAAGGGACAGGTACCTTGACCATATCCTGTGGTAAAGATACCCAATACCATTAATGTAAATCAAGCAAGGAAGCAGATAGACGTTCTTAAGAGTAAAGGTAAGTCATTTCCATCTTTAGCTTCAGTACTACCTCTACTTCCGGCGAACCACTGCTATCCGTCAAAGTGTTCAGCCATTTTTCACAATGCGGGTATGCTCATCTCTATTCCCTGACCAGGGCTGCTATACCGCCTGTATAGTAGGGTTCAGAGAACAGGACGTTTTTAGCTCTTTCATCCGTGATGGTAATGCAGGCGCCGATCAGGTCAACCTTACCCGCGATCAAGGCCGGGATCAACCCGCCAAAATCCATGTCGACGATTTCCAATTGCATACCCAGGTGGCGGGCAATATACTTAGCCAGTTCAATATCAAAACCGACGATTTCCTGGCTTCCGTCTACAAAGGAAAAAGGTTCCGTCACTGCCGCCGTCCCGAACCTCAGGACACCCCTGTCACCGGTAAGAGTTATATCCGGCATGGCTGCGGGAGCTCCTTCCTCAGGAATCCACCGTTTTAACATTTCATCATATTCACCGCTATTCTTCAGTTCGGCAACAACTTCGTCAATTGCAACCTTTAGTTCTTTATTGCCGGGCTGTACAGCGAAGCCATAGTTGTCTACGGTAATCATATCCGGTAAAACCTTAAGCCCCTGGTTTTTAGCTGCTATATTCTTCAGAATAGGCTCGTCATAAGCCGCAGCATCAGCTTTACCGGACTTTACAGCCATGCAGCAATCAAGCACAGTGTTATAATACTGGAACCTGGCATTTGGGAACCTGGATAAAACCAGTTGATCCGCCACTGTACCGGTAGGAACTGCAAATACCTTACCCTCCAATTGGGAAAGGTCAGTAATTTTCTCCCTCTCACCACTGCAGCCTCCCAAAGCAATCAACATAAAACCAAGCAGTAGTCCCAGCATCCCCACTATTCTTTTGTTGAACATTTAAACATCTCCCCACTCTTCCAGATTCTCTAAATCGCCTTAGATAGTCAGGGGCAGGATAAGGTACCTCCCCCTGTCCCTGTCACGGCAACCTCCGGTGACCTAAGCAGGTGCAGATGAGACAAGGTATTGCCCCTTGTCCCAGTCACCGGGGTGAGACATGGTACCTTCCCTGCCCCTTGTCCGGCGCCGTCCTTTTACCCCTGTACCGCCATCACATTCATTTCTTAACTATTTTATCTCATACAAGGTAAATAAGGATGCAAAAAGAATTTCTTCCTATGCTTCCCTGTTCACCACCGCCAGGTACAAGATTTGTTACAATTCTTTGCCATTCCAGCAATACGTACAGATCTTATCTTCGCCTATACCGATTGCCTCAATCATGTCATGGATGTTCTGGTATTTCAAAGTTGAAAGGTTGAGTCGTTTGCCGATGCAATCAACCATAGAGTTATACTGCTCCGTTGCGGGATCACAATAAGCTTCAAGAGACTCCGGTTCTTTGCCTTCAAGCTGGATGATCGCCTGTCTTGCCGCAAGATCCATTACCGATCTGGATCTTGAGAAGTTCAGGTATTTACAGATGTAAACAATAGGAGGGCAAGCCGCCCGGACATGGACTTCACTGGCATTACACTTATAAAGAAGGTCCACAGTTTCTGAAATCTGTGTGCCGCGGACAATTGAATCATCGCAAAAGAGCAGGCGTTTACCGGAAACAAGTGCATGAATGGGCATCAGCTTCATTCTTGCAACAAGATTTCTTATCTCCTGGTTCTGCGGCATAAAACTCCTTGACCAGGTCGGGGTATATTTAATAAAAGGACGTCCATATGGTATTTTGGATTGATTCGAATAACCGATAGCATGTCCGACACCCGAGTCAGGCACTCCGGCAACCAAGTCGATTTCTACATTGTCGTTTCTGGCCATCGCGGCGCCATTTCTATAACGCATGAGCTCAACGTTTACCCCTTCATATATTGAAGAGGGGTAACCAAAATAAACCCACAAAAAAGCACAGATTTTCATTTTATCCCTGGGCGGCGCAATCTTCTCAATGCCTTCCGGCGTCAAGAAAACTATTTCTCCCGGGCCAAGTTCATAGTGAAAGCTGTAGCCGAGGTTTGCAAAGGTACAGGATTCCAGGGAAACGCAGTAAGAGTTTTCTTTCTTGCCCACTACTAAAGGAGTCCTGCCCAGCTTGTCCCTCGAAGCATAAATCCCCCGGGGCGTCAGAAGCAAAATCGAACAGGATCCTTCAATCAACTCCTGGGCTTGCAATAAACCATCCTTAAATGAATTTTCATGATCTATAATAACAGACACAAGCTCTGTCGGATTAATAACACCCTTGTTAGTTTCCAGGAAATGAATATTTCTTAAATTGGAAAAGGCCATAACGGCGATCTCGTTCAAATTGTTTATCTTTCCCACTGTAGTTATGGCATATTGCCCAAGGTGGGAAAGCACTGTCAGAGGCTGGGGATCTGTATCACTAATGCAACCTATACCCATATTGCCCTTTACTTTAGAAAGCTCGCCTTCAAATTTTGCTCTGAATTGTGTGTTCTCAATGTTATGAATCGACCTGTTGAAACAACTACCGCTCCATATGGCCATTCCACCCCTGCTGGTTCCCAGGTGCGAATGGTAATCCGTACCAAAAAACACATCCATTACACAATCCTCTTTGGAAACAACACCAAATACTCCACCCACGGATAATACACCCCTTAATTTAATCAAGGCTGCTCCATCTATAACAGGTCAAAAGTCAACTACAGGCGACAGAACAACCCAGATTCAATACATTAATAGAATTACATTAATAGAATTACATTTTTACAAGCTTATTGCAACAATATTTTATATCCAGAAAAGTAAAGTGACTTTTCAGATAAAGCTTCTTTCCATATATCACATTAAGAGGAAACAAAGAGGACCCCTACAGTCCTGAAAAATAGGCGCCCCTTTGGGATCCAGTTCCATCTGCAGCCGGTTTCGGTGCCTGTAAAAATTTGGTTACGCCCTCCGCAAAAAAGGAAGCAAGTTAAATTACCTTCTATCTTGCTCCCTGTTTCAATAGTTATCCTCACTTAACTGGTTGATCATATCTTTCCCCATCAATGCGGGTGAAGTCTTCCGAATTTACCCCCCGGCACACCTGCGACACCTTTTAATTACCTGCAACGCTTTGGGCTCCTGTGTTTTCAAGCGGTTTTAAAGGGTTGCCCTGTAAAATTTCCTCTACTTCTTCATAGCCCGCCGGAAATGCGAAGTTGTAACGGGCCGGCAGGGCAAAAACATAACTGCTGCTGCGGCCCAGTTCCCTTGGTCCCACCGGCGCAGCACCGATATGGAATTCCCCGTTCTGCAGTGCGTTCCATTGGTCATATGTGAATACCATAATGGGAATGTCCTGTCGCTGGTTTTGTTCAGTCCATTGCGGATGTCTCAAGGAAATCAACGGACCTCTTTCTACAGCCTCTGAACCTCCCGGAGTAAAACCTTCCCATTCGTCTGCGAGAACCGAATAACCCCGCCAGCTCTCCGGCAAGGAGAAACTAAAGCCATATTCAGTATTTTGGTACACGTTGGAGCCGGCTTCCCCGTACGGACCCAACTGCACGGCAGTGATGAGCCAGCTACCTTCCACTTTATCTACAGCAAGAGTAATGGGGCGCCTGGCGGCAGCGCCGCCCTCCGCCATTTCCACACTGGTTACTTCGATGATATCGCCCTGGATCCTGTAGCTGGAATCAGCCAATTTCTCCACATTTAAAATCTCTATACGCTCCGGCCACGGACTGGAAAGCAGCCTTCCCGGAACATTTTGGGGATCCCCCTGCCATTCCGCCAGAAGCGCAGGAGCTACAAAACCGCCGTAATTCTCCTGCATACTCTGGTTCACGATCTCCTGAGGGGCTAGCAGCGAGACTGATTTCAGCTTTTTGCCGAAATCTTCAACCAGTCTCACAACTTCCTCCTGCTCGTTTTCACCTTTAATTTCACCTTCCCGGCCATTCACAAACAGCTTGACGGGGTTCCCTGCAAAAGCTATTGTTGCCAGGATAGTGAGCAGGAGAACAATACAGACAACCAACCATTTCTTTTTCATTAGCAATACCTCGCTCAAAGTATTTTAAAAGTTCTTCTTACTAGATTGTCCATTGATCATGGATAATCCCCACCAATAACCACTCACCCTCAAATTCTTCAAACACTAAACGCAAGCTTCGCCAATCCATTCCCTCGTATTTTGGCTCAAATCCAGGAAAATGGTATTCAACAATGATCGATCCGGGATAAACATCAGGCGCGTTGTTAATCGCATTGCCATGAAATAATTGTTTATTATAGCTGATCCTCTCAGCATTTCTAAAATCCTGATCATAAATAAAAATGTCATAATAAGCAGCAGGGGTCAAAGTTATAGGCTCACCGGTTCCATCATAGCTCCCCCAGTTATATTCAGTGGAAGATGAAAAGAATTCCTCAAAGTCAGAGGGCATGAAAACGACACTATTCTCAAGGTCCACATAGCTATAAGGGCTGAATCTGACACCTTTGACCGGGTGAACATATTCAATTAATGCTTTCATATCCCTGCCGGCTATCAGGTTCAAGACTTTTTCAGCCCGTTCGGAAATGATTTCTTCCGCTTCCTCCGGTGTATACGACACCTCTTCCTGATTAATAATATTGACTTCTTGATTCTGAATAATCCAGCGGCCGTTTCTATATTCATAGGTAACGGTTAACTCATATTTCCCGGTCATCACGTTTTCGCTGATTTGAGTAACCTGTACTTTAGCTTCGTCAATCTTTTTCAGCTCATAGGGTTGATCCAGGATTAGCATAAAAGGCCCTTCCCTGGAAAGGAGATAGATGCCGTCATCCTTTTCGTAGAAAAATTCATCGGCGTAGGATCGGGCTAAATCCTCATCCATGATTTTTGACATATGCTGGACCCATTGGGCTTTACTGGTAAAATTTATTACCCTTCTACTATCTTCTTCCACTTCTTGATATATGCCCTTTTCAAATCCTTTTGTTAATTCTTCCAGGGGGACTTCCGGAAGCTCATTATTACCTGAAGCAATCATCTTATTGCCGCATCCCGCCAGGGCGAACGCTAGGAGTATTGTTGTTAAAATAAGCATATGTTTACAATATTTCAATACATTCACTCCCAACTTTATTATTTCGAAAAAATGACAGGTAACTATAAAGCCTGGCTAAGCATACCTCAATACCTCAACGAGGCTTCTAAAATGAAGACGTCTCACAGCTCAAAAAGGTTCGCATTTCTTGGTTCGTAATAATTGGCATTTCATCTGCAATAAATTGAAACCCGGAACAGGCTTGCACAAACCGGGGCACCGGCAAGTAAACCTTGGAAGACAGCTGCTCAATCTGTTAAAACTTTTAAACAAATGGAAAATTATATATGATCTTTATGCTTTTTCCATATAAATACTCGCAATATTTTTAAAAACCGGCTTCCAATTGTTTCATATATTAGAAAGATGGCATATCTTAAAACAATAATATATTCAGGGAGAGATGCTTATGGAGCTGACACCATTTCTTGATGCGCTTCCAATTCCTAGATATTTAAGACCTTTAGAACGTAACAGGCAATTTACTTATTATGAAGTAACCATGAGACAATTTTTTCATCAAATGCATAGCGAAATAACAAATCCAACCAAAGTGTGGGGCTATGAGGGTCAATTTCCGGGACCTGTTATTGAAGCTGAAAGGGGCGAATGGGTCCATGTGAAGTGGATTAATGACTTACCCGAAGAACATTTTCTGCCCGTAGATCACTCTATCCATAGCTCGGGCGAGGATATGCCCCAGGTGCGCACAGTTGTTCATTTACACGGGGCGGAAGTTGAACCCGACAGTGACGGTTACCCGGATGCCTGGTTCACAAGAGGATTTAATCAAACAGGCCCCCGTTTTGAGCGTGAAGTTTACAGGTATCCCAACAGCCAGCGCGCTACGACACTATGGTATCATGATCACGCCCTTGGCATTACCCGTTTAAATGTTTATGCAGGATTGGCCGGGCTGTATCTTATCCGGGACAATCAGGAAAGGCAGCTCAACCTGCCGGCCGGTAATTACGAGATTCCTTTAATAATTATGGACAGGTCATTCAATGACGACGGGTCACTTTTTTATCCCCGGACTCCTGCCAACCCGCCTCCCGGCCTTCCGGACCCGTCCATCACACCTGGTTTCACCGGTGATTTTATCCTGGTCAATGGAAAGGTTTGGCCTTATCTTGAAGTAGAACCAAGAAAATACCGCTTCCGGATTTTAAATGCCTCCAACCAAAGATTTTACCGGATGAGCTTGGATTCCGGTCAGTCCTTTATCCAAATAGGTTCAGATGGAGGGTTGCTGGAAAGACCTGTTACTCTGGACGAAATCACCATGGCTCCCTCAGAACGATGTGACATTATAATTGATTTTTCGCGGCAGGCGGTGGGAAGCAGTATTGTTCTTACCAATAGCGCCAGAACGCCCTTTGATTTCGGGGCACCCCCTGATCCTGAAACAACAGGTAAGATAATGCAATTTAGAGTGGTTGAGCTGCGGGCACCGGATACAAGCAACGTTCCGAGGTTATTAAGCAATATCGAAAGATACCGGGAAAGCGATGCCGCAAGAATCAGAGACATTACTCTGGATGTTGCCTTTGACAGGTTTAACAGGTTGAAATTTTTATTAAGCAACCGGGAATTCATGGACAACATCACCGAAAAACCACGCCTTGGGGATATTGAAATCTGGCGCATTATCAACCAGGGGCTTGCTGTACACCCCATTCACATCCACCTTATCCAGTTTCAAATTCTCGACCGGATTCCCTTCGATGTGGATGCGTTTAATTCAAAGGGCCAACTCCGCTTCACCGGCGAACCCCAGCCACCGCGGCCCAATGAAAGAGGCTGGAAGGATACTGTCCAGGCAACACCTGGTTTTGTAACCCGGGTTATTATGCGATTTGGTCCCTTCACAGGACGGTACGTATACCATTGCCATATTCTGGAGCATGAAGACTATGATATGATGCGCCCGTTTACGGTTATAGCGCCGGATTGCAAATAAGACTAACCTTGAGCTGGGACAAGGGGAAAGGTACCTCGTCCCAGCTCCCCTTTTCCAACCTTTCAGGTCATGGGGACATCAAATAACCTGCTTCACCCTTCATTAGTACGCCTTTGATTATTTGCGGCGCTATTCCACCCTTTATTTCCCGGCAATTCACAAATAGCCAAATTATTTTGTTATTTGCACTGTATTTCGTGATTATCAAAGCTTACATTTTAACTAAATGCTGCCTGCCGGCATAAGTTAAATTATCCAATATATAGGATGATCTGTCAAGCTGGAGGTAGATCCTATGGCAAATCGGCAACCCAGAGTACCAGGAAGTTGTCCGGTCGGGTTTACAGGACGTTATACTATTGTAGCCGGCGACACATTGTTTAAGATCGCCCAAAGATACATGATTAATGTGGCAACTTTGGTTGCGGCCAACCCGCATATTACAAATCCCGATCTTATTTATCCGGGTGACGTAATTTGTGTCCCCTCTGCCCCAGAGGTCCCGGCCGGGGAGAGAATTACACTGGCCACCACAACAAGTGCAGTTGACACGGGTTTACTTGAGTTTTTACTTCCCAGATTCACCGAAGCAACCGGTTTCCAGGTTGAGGTGAGGTCTGTGGGGTCGGGAGAAGCGCTGGCTTTGGGGGAGCAGGGTAGGGCAGATGTCCTGTTAACTCACGCCCCTGATGCTGAACAGGGATTGTTAGACAGGGGAATCATTACTAATTACCAGCGGGTCATGCATAATGACTTTGTGATCGTAGGACCTTCTTCGGATCCGGCTAAAATATCCGGAACCAAATCAGCCACTGAGGCTTTTAGAAAAATTGCCGAAAGTAAAGCACCCTTTTATTCAAGGGGTGACAAATCAGGCACCAACCAACGGGAACTGGAGATTTGGTCAAGAGCAAGAACAAAGCCATCCGGGCCCTGGTATCATAAAACCGGCAAGGGAATGGCAGAAACGCTTTTAGAGGCTTCAGCAGGCAGGGGCTATACTTTATCGGATCGAGGCACTTACCTGGCAATGAAAAGAAACATAAATCTGCAGATTTTATTGGAAGGAGACCCAATTTTGTTGAACATATATCATGTCAGCCAGGTTAATCCAGAGAGATTTCCTAATATTAACGAGGAAGGCGGCAGAAAATTCGTAGAGTTCATGATCTCCCCAGCAACCCAACGGATTATTTGCGATTTTGGGGTAAGGTTGTACGGCCAGCGGTTATTTATAGCCGATCGTATCCGGTGTGATTAAATTAAATCACATGATCAAGGAAGAAACCATACGCCCTTGACTTACCTGCCTTTGCTGACAGCCGAAACAGGTTCCAGTTGTTTCAGCACAAGTCAAGCAGCATATCTAAAATCCGAATCCAGTTTCTTGAAACCTGGCGCCATCCCGAAACAAGGGGATGGTTCTCTTTTCCTGAATAAATACTTCCTGCATTTAAAGGATATTTATGTTTTATGTTTAATTGCCCAGATAAACTTAATTAGCGGGAGGGTAAGACCATGAAAATAAAGTTTGTCCACACCAATATTGTCGCCAGGGATTGGAAGAAACTTGCCCGATTTTATATCGATGTTTTTGGTTGTGAACCGGTACCCCCGGAACGTGACTACAGCGGCGGGTGGATCGAAAATATTACCGGCATTAAAGGTGTCCACATAAGAGGTATTCATCTGCGCCTACCAGGTTATCTGGACGGCCCAACTTTAGAGATATTCAGTTACAACAAACAGCCGGAAGGTTGTGAACTACCCCCTGTCAACAGGCCTGGACTGGCACATATAGCTTTCCTGGTCGAGGATGTCAGGTTTTTCTACGATAAGTTATTGGAAAAAGGTGGTAGCAAATTGGGTGAGATAGTAGAAAAGAAAGTAGATGGCCTGGGGCTTTTAACTGTGGTTTATGCCAGGGATCCGGAAGGAAATATTATAGAAATACTGAACATAAAGTTAGGCAACAAACAGAGGGACTGTCCTAATAACCTCCCTATATGCAATTCGATTATCTTTGAATATCTTCATAAATCTTAGAATTTCACTTTGTGCCCAGATAGCCCATCTCTTATATAAATCTAATTAACCCTACAATCCTAATACTTTGGAACAGGGATCAGTCCCACCCCGATAGGACAGGGAAACCTGACCCCTGTCCCAACCCAAGACAACAAATCTAATCTTTGCTATACTTAAATTACAGTAATGCTGGTGATGGGAGAGTAATTATGAAAAATATATATTTCTATCACACCGATATCGGGGTAATCGGAATAGCCGAAGACGGAAAGGCTGTTACAGACTTGTATTTCCAAGGAGAACAAACACCTGAAGATGCATTCATAGCCGAAACCGAAATACTTAAAGAGGCTGGCCGCCAACTACGTGCTTACCTGGCCGGAAAGCTGAGAAAATTTACACTTCCCCTCGCCCCTTCCGGTACTGAATTTATGCTGCGCGTTTGGAAGAGCTTGCTGACCATTCCCTATGGCGAAACTCGAAGTTATCAGGAAATAGCCCAGAGCGTGGGTAATAAGAAAGCGTCAAGAGCGGTGGGACTGGCTAACAACCGCAACCCCATTCCTATTATTATACCCTGCCACCGGGTAATCGGCTCCAATGGTAAACTGATCGGCTACGGAGGGGGACTTCACTTAAAGTCTTATCTGTTAGAATTGGAAAAGGCGACCTTGGCCAAAGGTGACATGAGGTGAAAGGATTTCTTTTAATTCACCGGCCCAGCGTCTATGCCCTGCGAACTATAAAGCCGGTACCCATCAAAGGCCCGGCTTTTGGCTTTGTGCTTTCTATTTTCCGACCCACTCTTTAACTTTGTCCTGGTTTGCCTCCACCCACTTGGCTGCTGCCTCGGCAGGCTCCATGCCGTCTTCTATATCCAGCATAACTGCCTCCATATCGGATGCGGTCCAATTGAATTTATCCAGTATATCGTAAACTTCCGGCTTTTCTTCCTTCAATCCCTTGCGCACGATTGTGTGAATGAATTCTTCAGCACCGTAAACCCCTTTTGGATCCTCCAGGTATTTGAGATTCCACTTGGCAAACTTCCAATGGGGAGTCCAGCCGGTTACAACGATCCAATCCCCGTTGTCTTCCGCCTTTTTCAGTGCTGCCGCCATGCCGGCACTGCTGCTGCTCTGCAATTCGAAGTCCAGTTTGTAATCCTTGATTGCCTGTTCCGTGGCCTTCATTATACCGGCGCCCGGCTCAATGCCTGTTATTTTTTTCTGGAATTTATCTTTGACACTATTAAGCTCTTCGATAGAATTAATAGTAACGTATTCCGGAACCACAAGACCGATCCTGGCACCTTGCAAATTGGGGCCCAAATCTTCCACTTTATCTTTGACCTGAGCATAATAATCCTTGTGTGTCGCGGGCAGCCAGGCGGCAACAATACCATCAAAATTACCCTCACTTACGCCCAGCCACATGGGAGAAGCATCTACTGCAGTAATTTTCACTTCATAGCCCTGGTCTTCCAGCACTTTTTTTATGACATTGGTACTGGCGATCTCCGAATCCCACTGCACATAGCCCAATTCCACTGCTCCCTTGCTTTCCTGGCCTTGTTGCTGCGCCTGCTGCCCGCAGCCGGCTATTACCCCGGCAAACAGGGCCATGACAGCTAACAAGACTGCCAACTTCGACACCTTTTTAATCATTTAATTACCTCCTTTTTATTTTTTATTTAAATTATCCTAATTATCTAAATTATTTTGACGCCATCATCCTAACATTTTTTTCTTAGAATCGCGCCTACTAAACTAAACGCGCTTATATCTTCATCTTGTGTTTTTCACTAAAACTTTGTGTTACCCGGTCAAGAATGATGGCCATGATTACAATGGCCAGACCCCCTTCGAATCCCTTGGCAATGTCAAGCCTGGAAATGCCCGCCAGCACCTCGTTGCCCAGGCCGCCGGCTCCAATCATGGCAGCGATGACAACCATGGAAAGGGACAGCATAATACACTGGTTGACACCGGCCATAATAGTGGGCAGTGCCAGAGGTATCTGTACCTTGATCAGTTTTTGCCATTCAGTAGAACCAAAGGCATCAGAAGCCTCCACCAACTGGACCGGAACCTGCCTGATGCCCAATCCGGTAAGGCGTATCGTCGGCGGCATGGCAAACACCACCGTGGCTAACAGACCCGGCACCTGGCCAAGACCAAAGAACAATACCGCCGGAATCAGGTACACAAAGGCAGGCATGGTCTGCATAAAGTCCAACAAAGGCATTATCATTTTATGGGCAAGGTTGCTCCTGGCCGTCAGAATACCCAGCGGAATGCCCAGCAGTAATGCTAGAGCGGCAGCAGCAAGGACCAGGGCCAATGTTTCAATGGAAGGTTTCCATAACTGCATATTGTAGATAAGGTAAAGGCCTATGGCTGTACCAATGGCTATCTTCCGGTTGGCAATAAACCAGAACAAAATGAAAACCAAAGCAATAATAATCAACGGGTGGACGGCCAAAAAAACCGTTTCTATACCTGTAACCAACACTCTAAGAATCAGCGTAATAACATCAAATAAGGCATCCAAGTTGACCTGGGCCCAGTCAACTATCAGTTCCACCCATAAACCAATTGGTAGTTTAGGCAATATTTTCTCCCTTCCTTACCATCCCCGCCAGCACCGAACCCTTTACAAGAATACCTACCAGTTTATTGTCATCCCTGGTTACGGCAACGGGAAGCCTCGTCTCCGCCAGTACAGGAATGATATCTATTACCGGTGTGTCAATACTGACTTTGGGTACATCTTCAATTATTATGTCTTTAAAAT
>JAKPTB010000080.1 GCA_029555205.1 Bacillota bacterium | reverse complement strand
CCCTGCGGAAATTTACCAGGGTTACAGCCAGCTCAGGGAAAAATATGCCGGGAGCAAAATCATCCTCTCCGTGGGAAGCTTAAAAAAGACAAAGGGGCACGACATAACTCTGCGGGCTTTTAAAACCGTAAGGGAGCAGTTCAACCAGGTGATCCTCCTGATTATCGGCGGGGGGGAGGAGGGGGAAAACCTGCAGAGTCTGGCGAGAGAACTGGGGATTGACCAGGCGGTTGAGTTTATCCCGCCCCAACCCCACAGTAAGGTTATGGAGTATATGTCCGTATCTGATTTGTTCGTGCTGCCCAGTTGGAATGAAGGTTTCGGGATTGTCTATCTGGAGGCTATGGCCCACGGCAAACCAGTTATTGGTGTCAGGGGGCAGGGTATTTCAGATGTCATTCAAAACGGGATCAATGGTTTGCTGGTTGAAGCCCATGCTGAACATGAGCTGGCCCGCGCCGTCCTCAGCCTGCTGAAAAACGAAAATTATGCACTTACCATGGGCAAAAGGGCCAGGGACACGGTGCTGCAGGATTATACCTGGACCTGCAGCGCCCAAAAGCTTCTGGATCTTTACCGCTCCCTTACGGGCGGGAGGGACGCGGATGTTTAAACGGATTTTGGTGCTGGCCCCGCATACGGACGACGGCGAACTGGGCTGCGGCGGCGCTGTGGCAAGGTTTCTGGAAGAAGGCAGGGAGGTTTACCAGGCCGTATTTTCAGCAGCCGTCAGGTCGCTGCCGGAAGGTCTACCCTCCGATACCCTGGTCCGGGAATGGAAAGCCGCCACTTCCACCCTGGGTATCCCTGCGGGAAGCCTGGTCAGGTACGATTTCCCGGTCCGGGAATTTCCGGCCTGGCGCCAGGAGATTCTGGAAAAACTTATTATCCTGCGGCGGGAGTTAAATCCTGATCTGGTTTTGCTGCCGGCCCTGGAAGATCTTCACCAGGACCACCGGACAATTGCCCGGGAAGGAATCCGGGCCTTTAAGCAGGTATCTGTCCTGGGCTACGAGTTGCCCTGGAATAATCTTGAGTTCAGGAACAACTGCTTTATTATCCTGCAGGAGTCTCACCTGCAAAAAAAAGCTGCAGCCCTGGCCTGTTACCGTTCCCAGTCGCACAGAAAGTACTGCCGAGAAGAGTTTGTACTGAACCTGGCCGGGATCAGGGGAGCCCAAATAGGAGCTGACTTTGCAGAATTGTTTAATCTAATACGCCTAGTGATTAAGTGAGATATTCTTAGCACCTCCAGAAGTGGGGACTCCTGGGGAGCTACCAGCTAACGCCGGGATATACCAGGCTACCTCCCTTTGCCCGGGGTTCTTTGCTCCCCCACATGGTTAAAAAGGGGCAAACCTGTTCAGCAAAAGCCTGCTGGGCCTCCTGGTTGGAGACGGGGTTTAAAAGTTAAAAAGGGGCTTACCTGCTCAGCGAAAGGGCGTGCCTGCCTTCGAAAGGGCCTTTCTGCACCCTTCAAAAGGGTTTTCCTGCCTTCCCGATGAGGACACAACCCGGAATAGAGAGGAGTTAGACACCCATGCCCCTGAGGTGGCATCAGCAGGGGGATGAAAAATGTTTTTCAACACCTGGGTGCCTAACACCAACTTATCAACTTATAGTATGGTAGCCTGGTAGCCTAGCCCAGGGTCTCTGAGGCAGCACTGGCAAAGTGATGAAAAATGTTTGTTTTTCAGGATGTAGATCTTTGACTTATTTCTTCTACCAGGCTAAAAATCCGTCCATAGGAGTATTTCGTCCATGCGCACAGCATCCATTTTAATTTCCCTTTTGAGCCTGTTAATCATTTTGTTTATTTTTTCGGAGTATGCCGGACTCAAAGAAACAGAGAAGTCTGTGGAAACGTTGAAAACCCGCCCAGCAGAGGAAAAAGGCTCTTTTAGTTTCGCCGTTTTAGGGGATTCCAGCACCGTACCCGGCTGCACTGAATGTCAGGGAAATGCGGTGCTGGCGAAACTGGTCCAAAAAATCAATCAAAATCCACCTGACTTTATTGTTTACACCGGGGACGGTCCGGAGCAGGGTGGTCCAATTCTTTACATGCAGGCTTTCCGAAACTCACTTGGTGAATTAAAGGTACCCTGGTACCCGGTTCTGGGTAACCATGAAATTAGGCGGGGTGCTGCAGCGGACGGCGCTAAAGGCGACGGAGAAGAGAATTATATCAGTGTTTTTCAAGACAAACTCCCGGTAAAGAATGACAGGGGTCAACATGTCTGTTATTACTCTTTTAATCTTTATGATTGTCATTTTATTGTTCTTAACACGGCCTGGCAGCACAGGAAGGAAAGTGGAACGAAGGGACTCTACCAGGGAGGGGCTCAGTGGAAGTGGCTTGTTAACGATTTGAAGGAAGCGGGCCAGAAGAGCAGGCATATATTTGTTTTCACCCACGAACCCCCGCTGCTGCCCGGTATCTTCAGCTTAAACAGTAAATACACCTTCAGGGACCGCTGGTTGAACACTACCTGGAACAATCCCCAAACAGCTGCCGCCTTCCTTCAATTGTGCCGGGAGTACGGCGTGGAAGCTGTTTTTTCGGGACACTTTCATGGCTATTTAAAGTTCAAGGATGGCGCAAGCACGCACATCATCAGCGGGGGAGCGGGAGCCGCCCTGCACGTGCCCGAAATGCTGGGCGGTTATTATCATTACATCCTGTGCTCGGTCAACGGGGACCGGGTCACCTACGAGGTCATCCGGCTAGATTAAAGGGGGAGGTTGCTTGGACAAAAAAAAATTGCTTGTAATATCCGGCCTGGACATCTGGTCGATGGGAAAAGGCAAGGGCGCCCAGTCACTGTATCAAACACTGGCGGGTTATGCGGGCAACGGCTGGCATGTACATTTTCTGACCGGCAACAAAAGCAAGGATTCTGTTTACGACATCCATCCCAATATCTCCATTCACAGATTTGATCTGCCGGTAATAAAATCCTTATATTCCAGACGGGTGCTCAGCCACTTGGCCAAAAACCTCTGGTGGCTTATTTTTCAGATTGTCGCCCTGGTTTACGGGATGGTCCTGGCCCACCGGGAAAATATCGATCTTTTTTACGGATACGATACACTGGGCGTGCCCTGCGGCTGGCTGCTGGCCAAGATTTACAGGAAATCCTTTATATCCAGGTTCCAGGGTACAACCATCGGCTATTTCAAACACCAGAAGCTGTGGCGGCTGAAGTACTGGGATCAGATTCTGGCCTTGAAGGTTCCCTCTGATCTGTTGATTATGACCAATGACGGCCAGGAAGAGGATAAACTCTTAAAATCCCTGGGAGTTGACATGTCCCGGGTCAAATTCTGGATGAACGGGATTAACAAAGACTATTCCCTGCCGGCCGGTTTTGACCTGCAGTCCTTCAAAAGAGGCCTGGGCCTGGCCGGCGATGAAAAGGTTGTTCTCACTGTGAACCGGCTGCACAAGTGGAAAAGAATCGATCGGATCATTCGGGCCATGCCCGGAATCATCGAGCGGGAACCCCGGGCCAGGCTGGTGATTGCCGGCGAAGGGGAGGAGTACGCCCGGCTTACAGCCCTGGCGGCTGAATTGAAAATAGCTGAAAAGATAGTGTTTGCCGGGTCCGTGGCCCATGAAGAAGTGCCAAAATACCTGGCCCTGGCTGATGTTTTTGTTACATGCAATGATTCCGCCAATATCGGCAACCCCCTGCTGGAGGCAATGGTTGCGGGAAGATGCATTGTAACCTTAAACAACGGGTCAACTGGTGAATTAATTCAAAATAACGTCACCGGGATGCTCATTGAAATGA
Source organism: Bacillota bacterium (assembly GCA_029555205.1). Taxonomy (GTDB): domain Bacteria; phylum Bacillota; class Desulfotomaculia; order Desulfotomaculales; family Pelotomaculaceae; genus DTU098. Next base: position 201,929 of record JAKPTB010000080.1, on the reverse strand, counting down.
GTCGGCTTGAAACCATGGGCCCTGTCATCGCAGACCTGCTGGGAGATGAGCAAAAACGGGCCGCCCTGGGTCACCAGGCCAGGGTTTTTGCCCAAAGGCATTTTTGGACCTGGCAGGAACGGATGGAGGCGGAACTGGCCCTGGCCAGCCAGATGATTGAACGTAAGGACGGCTCAGGAGATAAAACCCCGGTATTTCTGATGAGCTCGGTCCACAGCTGGGACGACCCGCGTATTTTCTATAAAGAAGCCATGACCCTGAAGCAGGACTACAGCGTAGAGCTACATGCCCCGGCTCCTTTCAGATACCGGGAGGTGGACGGGATCCGGGTCTACGGGCTGAAACGCTACCGCCGGCGCCTCTTCCGCTTTCTGAACTGGCTGCGTCTGGCTGTGCACGCCCTGGGTTCCAGGGCAAGGGTTTATCATTTCCACGATCCTGAACTAATCCCCCTGGGGATCATGCTCAAACTGTTGAAGCGGCAGAAAGTGGTTTACGATGTCCATGAACATAACAATGTGACCATCCGGACCAGGGAATGGATTCCCAGACCCCTGCGGGGTATCGCGGCCGGCCTTGTGGACCGGCTGGAGCGGGCTTCTGCGGGAATTTTCAGCGGCGTAATAACGGCTGACGCAGAACTGGCCCGGAAATTTTCAGGCGCCCGCCTGTTGACGATGGTCCGCAACTTTCCCCTGGCTTCCTTTGGCCGGGACGATCTGGATGCCGGGAAGAGCAGTGTAACATCCGGCAGGGAACCGGTGGTTATTTATGTGGGAGTCATGGGAAAAGAGCGAGGTCTGGAGACTGTCCTGGAAACCATGCCCCTGGTGCGGGAAAAAATTCCCGAAGCCCGCTGCCTGCTGGTGGGAAGGGTCAGCTTCAAGGGACTTTCTCCCGTCAGCCGGGAAAAACTGAAGGAGCTTGAGGAAGAGGGGATAATCCAAATTACGGGGCAGGTGAGCTATAAGGATGTCGTGGGGTTCCTTGCCCAGAGCAGCGTGGGCTGGACACCCTTTCCTCCCATTTTAAAGCACCGCTGGGGAATTGGCACAAAACTGATTGAATACATGGCCATGTCGCTGCCCGTCGTGGCTTCGGAGTACGGGGAAGGGGCCGAAGTGGTCAGAGCGGAAAACTGCGGACTCCTGGTATCCCCTTTAGATCCCGCAGAGCACGCCCGGGCTGTGACCAGGCTTCTAACTGACCAGGAACTGGCCGGAGAGCTGGGCCGCAACGGACGGGAGGCTTTTCTGGCAAGGTATAGCTGGGAAAGCCAGGCCGTCAGGCTGCTGGAGTTTTATAGATTGCTGCTGCAAAGCAAAAAACACGAGCAGCTGATCAGTTTTGTCAGGGAAGACCTGTCCAGGGCCATGTCTCCGGTGGCAGATCAAAGCTTCTGGGTCAAGGCGGGCAGGTTCCTTCAGAAACCCGGCATTTGGGCTGTTCTGGGCTATCGCCTGGGCCGCTTCCTTTACCAGCGCCGCTGCCTGCCGGCACGCTTGCTCCTGATGCTGTACCGGATCCTGGTCCTGCTCCCGCTAAAGCTGATTACCGGGATTGAAATCTACCCGGAAACAAAGATTGGCAGCGGCTTTTACATCGAACACTACGGAGGCATTTTTATCGCTCCTACCGCAGTGATCGGGCGTAACTGCACAATCTTCCAGGGCGTCACCGTGGGCGCCGACCTGGGAGGGCGAAAAGCAGGGGTGATTGGTGACAATGTTGTAATCTGTGCCGGAGCCAAGGTCATCGGCGATATCGTGGTGGGCGATAATGTTATCATCGGCGCCAACAGCGTTGTAACAAAGAACGTTGAGGCCAACACGGTGGTGGCCGGGATACCGGCTGTGGTTATCCGGAGGAAAGAATAAACAGGAGGGCAGACCCGGAAAGCGGGTCTGCCCTCCTGCTTTAGAGCGGCCTTCATTCCCGGAATTTATTGTTTCAGCATAATATTATCAAAATCGTGAGAGCCGCTTTCCGTGGCGGAGAGCAGGTAAATCCTGGTGGTGACCGTTCCGGCAGGAACGCTGATGGTTTGTTCAGGGATGGCTTCCCAGCCGGTTCCCTTGTGCATGTACCTGAAATCATAAGCCACCGTACGGACCCCTGCCTTGTTGATAAATGCTACGGCCACACGGGCGTCTGCAGATTTGGCCGTGCCTCTGCGGGTAACGGCGCTCAGCTTGTACTCCTTGCCGGGTGTTAAGGCCAGATCCTGGTAGAGCTGCCAGTTGTAACTATTTGAAACATACTTATTGCCGTTGGCTTCAGTCTTAAGATTACCGCCGGCTGACCAGCCCTGTTTGCCCTGGTTGAAGTCGCCGTTGTTAAGAAGGTTTGACGACTGCCCGCTGCCGGGCGCGGAACCGGTCTGTTTGAGGGAGATATCGTCAAAGCCCACCGTGCTCGTATCCGGGCTTAAAAGGTAAATCCGGGTGGTAGCGGCGGAGGCCGGTACGCTGAATTTGATTTCCGGTACCCCTTCCCAGTTGCTGCCTTTGATTTTGTACCTGGTGTCCTGGTCCAGGGTCCTGTTTCCTTTGCTGTCGATAAAGAAGACGCAGATCCTGGCTTCTGAGCCGGTCCCCTTTTTAACCTGGGCCTGCAGGGTGTAATCGCCGGGCTGCAGCTGCAAGTCCTGGTAGAGCTGCCAGTTGTAGTTGTTGACGGCGTATTTGTTGCCGTTGCTCTCTGCAGCTACGCTGCCGCCGGCTGACCAGCCCTGCTTGTCCCGGCTGAAGTCACCGTTGGTGATCAGGTTCGCCGGTTGCTCACCGTCGCCAGGCTCTGGTTCCTCATTATCACCACCACCGGGGTTCGTGCCTTCTCCCTTGAGGGAGATGTTGTCAAAGCCCACCGTGCTTTGATCTACGCTTAAAAGGTAAATCCGGGTGGTAGCGGCGGAGGCCGGTACGCTGAATTTGATTTCCGGTACCTCTTCCCAGCCGGCGCCTTTGATTTTGTAGCTGGTGTCCTGGTCCAGGGTCCTGTTCCCCATGCTGTCGATAAAGAAAACACAGACCCTGGCTTCTGAGCCGGTCCCTTTTTTAGCCTGAACGTTTAAGGTGTAATCGCCGGGCTGCAGCTGCAAATCCTGGTAGAGCTGCCAGTTGTAGTTGTTGACGGCGTATTTGTTGCCGTTGCTCTCTGCAGCTATGCTGCCGCCGCTAAACCAGCCCTCCCTGTCCCGGCTGAAGTCGCCGTTGATGATCAGGTTCGCCGGTTGCTCACCTTCGCCAGGCTCTGGTTCCTCATTATCACCGTCACCCGGCTCTGGAACGTCATCATCACCAGTTCCGGGGTTCGTGCCTTCTCCCTTGAGGGAGATGTTGTCAAAGCCCACCGTGCTTGGATCTACGCTCAAAAGGTAAATCCGGGTGGTAGCGGCGGAGGCCGGTACGCTGAATTTGATTTCCGGTACTTCTTCCCAGCCGGCGCCTTTGATTTTGTACCTGGTGTCCTGGTCCAGGGTCCTGTTTCCTTTGCTGTCGATAAAGAAGACGCAGATCCTGGCTTCTGAGCCGGTCCTTTTTTTAGCCAGGGCGTTCAAAGTGTAATCGCCGGGCTGCAGCTGCAAATCCTGGTAGAGCTGCCAGTTGTAGTTGTTGGCGGCGTATTTGTTGCCTGTAATTTCAGAGTCCATGCTGCCGCCGGCTGACCAGCCCTCCCTGTCCCGGCTGAAGTCGCCGTTGATCACCAGCTCGTTCTCACCCGGTGCAGGGGTGGTCCTGCCTGATATGGTAACTGCCACGGCAGTCGAGTTCCCGGTATTGCCTGCAGCGTCTCTGGCTACAGCACGCAGGTAATAAGTACCGTCGGGCATGTTCCGGGTGCTCCAGTCTGCAGTCCAGTTCTGGTCCCCCCTGACGCCGCCGGCCAGGGCAGTCCAGGGGCCGTCAGCGCTCAGGGAATATTCAAAATCGACTCCCACTACACCCGTGTCGTCCGTGGCCGAGGCGGCAATAGTAACCTGTAAATCCAAAGCTGCGCCGTCAGCCGGTTGTACGATCTCCACCTGCGGGGGAGTGGTATCCTGTGGCGGGGGCGGCGGGGGCGGTTGCGTCCCGCTGCCGGGGCCGTTATAGGCCCAGTTCATGTAAGCAACAACAAGCAGTCCCGGCGCACCCACGGATGAATAACCGGACGCCCGTTGATAAGTGGCGTCAAAGAGGGAGGGCACCTGGTTGCTGAAGCGCAGCCAGAGGCCGATTAAGAGGTCGTTGCTGCCGTTTAACTTGACGCTGCTGACAGTCTCGTTAATTTTACCGTCGGAGCGGATTATGTTTTTCCCGATTGTATTGGCAAAGCGCTGCATGTCCGTTTCATCGAAAACGATGCCTGCCTGGTAGGCCATCGCAACAAAATCACCGTCAACAGCCCCGTGGCGGAAGTCTTCATATTTTTTGTAACCGCCGTAGCTGGGCGTATTGACACTAATCTTCTGGTTGCTTGTCCAGCCGCTGTAGCCCAGGCCCCACCAGTAATACCAGACGTAGCGGTCCCCTTCCAGGGTGAGGTTGTTTTTAAAGTGTTGGGCAATCTTTGTTACCCGGTCGAGGTATTTTGCTTCCCCGGTTGCCTGGTAGATATTCAGCATGGTGCGGGCCAGGCCCAGGTTCTGGTTGTGCGGGACACCCACCCCGTCGCACCAGTAGGGAGAGCCTTTTCTGTAAATATAGTAACCGGCCCCGCCTGACTCGCGCCATTCGTCCTCGTGAACGCTGATGGCGTCCCTGGCAGCCTGAAGGTAAATGTCTGCCTTGCTGTTGTAGGCGGATAATCCGGGATTATTTTTGACAATCCTGGCAAACCAGGCGTAAGGATAAGAAATATTGCCCGTATCAACGGCAACATGGTAATATTTACCGCCGAGGATGAGCGGGTTGCTGTCGTTGGGAGGATCGGTGTGCCGCCAGGCGGGAAGGCTCAAACCGCGGTAATCAGTGACCTTTCTAATATTGTCACGCTGCTTCAGCACACTGTCGGCATGATCCACGAACTTGTCCAAATAGCGGGTATCCAGGTAAGTCTCATACATCAACAGGTAAGATTGAAGTACATATGCCTCACGGAAGGCAAGTAAACCGTAATCGTTGTTGGAGTTCTTGTTCCAGTCGCCGCCCCGGCTGTCAAGCTGGTCGAAATAAGCCCTTAAGTCTCTTACTTCGGCGGCTTGTCCAAGGGATGCGGGTAAAAAAACCAGGAAAGCAAAGCAGCAGGCAACAAGTAGACAAAGCCGGAATTGCATGGTTCTCTTCGCTGGAGTCAAAGGTTCATCCCTCCAAACTTCAGATGTTTTTACTCAGCTTGCGGACGATAAAGCAGGGATTGAAACTTATCAGACAACTAGGTAATTGGTAAAACCCCCCTCTGTTTCGTTTAAGTAGATCAAATTCTACATATTTCGACTTTCGACAACAATAACAGATACCCTTTTTTAAAAAACCTGGTAATATCAGACATTTACAGAAAACGCCTGCTGCAAAGTGCAGCAGGCGCTGTTTAAAGATGGTGTTTATTTTAACTTTATGTTCTCGTAGTTCCGGCTTTTTCCCAGATAGCGGGGGGATGTTTGAGAAGGGCTTGAAGCAGTCCTTTCATACAGGCGTAATGAAACAGGCAAAAGTAAAAGGGAAGATAAAAGGCCCTGGCTTTGATTCTATATACCGCCCCGGTAAGGGCCAGGGAGTAAAATGTAACCTGGATCAGATAAAGGATTTGATAGAGCCGGCCCTGGGGATACAGAAAAACATTCAGGATAAAAATCAGAACCAGCAGGAACGGCGCCAGATACCGGAGGATCCGGTGAGATATGAATTTCCAGGCAAAACTTAAATTGGGAAGAAGGGCGCCGGGCAAAACCGGCGCCCGGAGGATGCTGCCCCAGACCCTGGCCAGCATTCTGACTTTACGTTTAAACTCATCTTCCGCAGTAGTACCGGCCTTTTCCCGGGCAACAGCCTCATGAACATAAACCGCCCTTTTCGAGTTCAAGACCATGTGGCGGGGGAATTCAAAATCATGGCTCTGATTACTCTTAAAATTAAAATAGTCCGTCGATCGTACTGCATAAATTGCGCCGTTTCCAGCGGTAATGGCGCCGGTGGCCGATTCCAGGCGCCTCAGGAAGATTTCATAGCGCCAGTACAGCCCCTCTGAAAAGCTGCTGGAGCCCTCCCGGGTATTAGTGTACTCAAGCCGGCCGCAGGCATAACCCACCTGGGAATCATGAAAGGGAGCAACCAGACGTTTTAGTGCATCCTTCTCCCAGATTGAGTTGGCGTCGGAAAAAACCAGGATTTCCCCCCGGGCCTGCCTGGCCGCCTCGTTTTGCGCAGCAGTTTTGCCTATTCTGCCGCCGGTCTTGAGCAGGGTTACCCCGCAATCAGCGAAACCGCCCACAAGCTCATCGGTCCGGTCGTTTGAACCATCGGAGACAACGATAATCTCGAGCTTTTCTGCAGGGTAGGCAAGCTCCAGGCAGTTCTCCAGTTTCTTTTTAATTACAGCCTCTTCATTATAGGCGGTTACAATCAACGTAACGTCCGGCAAACGGTCCGGTGCGGGAAGTGGTTTCCGGGGTGTCAGGGCCGAGAGCAGTAACAGCAGCAGTGGATATCCCGCAAATATATAAAACAGGGTCAGGACAAGGATCCAAAAAAAACACGCTATGATCATTTATTTCCACTCCAGGAAAAAGTATATGACCATCTAACCGGTTAATGTTAATGATCTGCTTTTCACAATGCTCAATAAGCTTAAATTGCTAAGTTTAACAAAGCCATATTAACTCTTTTCGGCTTCAGCTGAATCCCCGGCTACCGGCAATATGCTGATGTTGTCAAAGCAGACACTGCCATGACCGTTTGAAAGCAGGAATAGCTTGGTGAAAGCAGCCCCTCTCGGGACAGTGAATGTGGTATGGGGGATGTCTTCCCATTGGGTTCCGGGTATGTGAAGAATATCTACTGTACGTTCATTCAAAATCTTATGGTCTTTGCTATAAAAGATAATGCACATCCTGGCTGTGGATATGGGCTCCTGATCCTGTCTTACCTGACAGGTTATTTCATAGGTTTGACCTTGATGAACCTGTAAAAACTGGTAAAGCCCCCAGCTATATTTTACACTCATACACTTGTTGCCGTCGTCCTCTGTTACAATTGTTCCTTCCTGGGGAGACCAGCCGTAATGCCCCATCTCAAATGAACCATTTTTAAGGATCTCCACCTTCTTGCCGGTATCCGCTTTCTGTTCCCCGTTAGGAGTAATCCCGTCCTGCCCAGGGGTTGTTTGCTCTTTCTGTTCCTGTCCGGGAGCCTGAGTGCTGTCAGGGCTGGCCTGATCCACTGCTTCCTGGTCCGGCGCCTGTGTGCTGCCGGGGGTAGTCTGTGTAGATTGCGTAGTGCCGCAGCCCGCAAGGAGACACAGGAGCATTATCAGTAAAGCTCCGGCAATGGCTAAAGCCCAAATTCTCCTACCTTTTACCTGCATTTTTTAGTTACTACCTCCTTGTTTTTTTCCGAATCTGCTTATAAAACCGCCTGGAAACGCTTGGAGCGTTCTATTCTCAGGCCTTAGCTGAGCTACGTTAATAAGGGGTTTTAGTTTTTTTGTGGACACGAACTGGGAGTTTAAGGTATACGGTTTTTTGAAGCCCAGTTCAAGTAGGCTACCACCAGCAGGCCGGGAGCCCCCACAGTGGTTAAACCTGCAACCTGCTGACAGGTATTGTCGAAGAGGGAGGGGGCTACCCTGTGGTAGCGCATCCACAACCCGATCAGGATCCTGTCATTTCCTTTTTTCGTATTGCTTCCACCGTCTGCGCTCAAGCCGCTGACAAACTCGTTGATTCCTCCATCATCCCTGATCAGGTTATTTTCCAATGTTCTGGCGAAACGGTAAATATGAACATCTTCTGTAAAGGCGATGCCGGCCTGGTAGGCTAATACGACAAAATCAGCAGCCACAGCCCCGTGACGAAAATCCTCGTACTTTTTGTAGCCTCCGTAGGACGGGGTGTTTTCACTGACCTGCTGTTCCACGGACCAGCCGTGATAACCATGTCCATACCAGTAGTTCCAGACATAACGGTCAGCTGCCAGAGTGAGGTGTTCCTGAAAGTGACGGGCGATCCTGGTAATCCTGTCCAGGTACTTTTCTTCTCCCGTTACCTGCCATATTTTCAGGAGAGTCCGGGCCATGCCCAGGTTCTGGTTAAAGGGGACGCCAACCCCGTCACACCAGTAGGGAGATCCTTTTCTGAAGATATAGCAGCCTCCTTCACCTGATTCCCGCCATTCGTCGTCATGAACGGCAACAGCATCCGCTGCAGCCCGTACATATATGTCTGCCTTGCGTTCATAGTTGCAAAGCTCCGGATCGTCTTTAACCAGCTGGGCAAACCAGGCGAAAGGGTAGGCAATGCTGGCTGTCTCCACAACAAGGTAAGTATACCGCCCGTCCAAAATGAGCGGGTTGGGGTCGCCGGGTTCATTTGTGCGGCGCCAGGCGGGAAGGCTCCAGCCGCGGTAGTCGGTGACTCCACGGACACTGTCCCGCTGTTTCAGCACGCTGTCCGCGTGCTCAATGAATTTTTCAAGGTAGAAGGTATCCCGGTAGGTTTCGTACATCAGCAAATAAGCCTGCAGTACATAAGCTTCCCGGAAAGCAAGATACCCCGCTTCATTGTTGGAATTCCTGTACCATTCACCCCCCTTCCGGTCCAGCTGGTCAAAGAGAGCCCTGAAATCAACTATTTCACAGGCCATACTGTTTTCCGGCACACTTGAGCCGGGATCATTCTCAAGGGCAGCTTCCAGTGATTTCGATGGCAGGGACGTAATCAGTACGGTGTTGACCATCAAAATGGACATGAGCAGGCTCAACCAGCGTTTCAGCTTACCAGACGAAAATAAAAGCATAAACCACCTCTTCCGACCCCGGATTGATGTATTATATGCTTTGCCTCTGGAAAAGGTCAGGATTTCACCATTTTCGTTTTCTTACATAAAATGGTGTGAGGACCGGGATTTATTTATCTCAGGTGACAGGTGGATCTATGCAGCTATACTCAAAATGTTTCAAAAGGTTATTCGATTTTTGCGCGGCCCTGACGGCACTGGTTATTTTGTCCCCGCTCCTGGTGTTAATCTCACTGGCTGTGGTTTTGGACAGCGGTTTTCCCGTTTTTTTCAGCCAGTGGAGGACCGGCAGGGAAGGCCGGCAGTTTCTTATTCTAAAATTCAGGACCATGACCCGGCCCGGAAACGGGTCCGGCAGCGCCTGCCCTTTTCCCGGCAACGACGATGCACGGATTACCAGGGTGGGCAGGGTGCTGCGCAACTTCAGCCTGGATGAACTGCCCCAGTTTTTTAACGTCCTGAAAGGTGACATGAGCCTGGTGGGTCCGCGTCCCACCCTGCCCTACCAGGTGCAGCGGTACGACTCCCGGCAGAGGCGAAGGCTGCTGATGAAACCCGGACTGACCGGCTGGGCTCAGGTGAATGGACGCAATCTTTTGAGTTGGCGGGAAAGAATTGAGCTGGACCTCTGGTATCTTGACCATTGTTCCTTCGTTATGGATTTGAAGATTCTCCTGAAAACCCTGGGTGTTGTTCTGAAGCGGCAGGGTTCGGATACAGTTGGTCTGGATGAGATATCGGCCAGGGAAGAGGTGGTTATAGCCGGCGCCGGCGGCCACGGCAGGGTTGTGGCCGATGCGCTGCAGGCGTCCTGCGCTGATGGGTATTTCCTGGGGTTTGTGGATGATAACCAGGAACTCCGGGGGCAAAAAGCCGGCGGCTTTCCGGTCCTCGGCTCAATCGCCGGTATTCCGGGGCTTTACCGGGAGCACCCGGCGCTTCTTGCCGTGGTAGCCATTGGTGACAATTCAATCCGGAAAACAGTGGTTAAAGAGTTAAGCAGCAGTAACGTTAAGTTTGCCAAAATCATCCACCCCGGGGCAACCATTGCCGGCGATGTAACCATCGGCCAGGGTACAGTTGTGCTGGCCGGCGCCGTGATCAACTGCGGCGCCAGGATCGGCAGCCACGTTATCATCAATACCTCTGCTGTTATCGAGCATGATTGCATCATTCAGGATTACACGCACATCTCGCCCGGGGCCAAACTAGGCGGAGGGGTAAGGATTGAGGAAGGCGCCCAGGTTGGGATCGGGGCTGTGGTCCTGCCGGGCAGGAAGGTCGGGAGCCGGGCCCTGGTCGGCGCCGGTGCTGTTGTGGTCAAGGACATTCCGGCAGACGTGGTGGCTGTGGGGATCCCGGCCCGGGTTGCCGCAAAAAGGGAGCAGTCTGATTAGTAAAAAAGAATTGGAGTGAGGTCAGGTTAATGGATGATTTAAGTGGCCGCAGGATTCTGATTACAGGGGGAGCCGGTTTCCTGGGCTCAAATGTCGCCCGCTTGCTGCAGCAAAAGGGCGCTGAAATTACGATTCTGGATAACTGCAGGCCGGGTTATGAAAGAAATATTGTAGATCTCCTGGAAAAGGCACAATTTATCCGGGGTGACATCAATGACGAAACCGTAGTTAAAAGGGCGGTTCAGGGAAAAGACGCGGTTGTCCACACGGCCTTTCCCGTGACCCAATGCGACCGTTCCCTGGAACGCCAGTATGTCGGAGTGGGAACCGTAGGGCTTTACAATGTGCTGAAGGAGGCGCACGCCCAGAGAGCGCTGGTGGTATATGCCTCATCCATTTCAGTATACGGCAGGCAAGTATACACGCCCATCGATGAGCGGCATCCCCTGGATCCGGTCCTGCTTTACGGGGCCACGAAGCTTGCGGGTGAATACTATTGCAAGGTTATGGCCAGGGAATACGGCTTGCAAGTTGTCACGCTCCGTTTTTCCGACCTGTACGGACCCGGCCTGGGCAGGGACAATGCTCCGGTGGTTTTCTTAAAAAGGGGCCGGGCCGGCCTGCCGCTGTTAGTGCGGGGGGGAGGCAAACAAATCCGCGCTTATCTCTTTGCCACCGATGCCGCCAGGGCGGTTTACCTGGCCCTCACAAACCCGGCTGCAGTGGGAGGGGTCTTTAATATCGCCAGTGATGAGACTGTTACAATTAGCGGACTTGCTCAAAAAGCTTTGAAAATAACCGGCTCAAAAAGTGAAATCGTCTACGAGGACGGATGGGTGGACGAAAGGGAGTACCGCATTGATTCCACACTGGCCAGATCGGTCCTGGGCTTTAAACCCCTTGTGGATCTTGAAACGGGGCTTAAGAAGATCCTGGCCTGGCAGGAAGCCGGGGAACAGGCATGACCACGGTAGCCATTCACCAGCCTAATTTTCTCCCCTGGCTGGGTTTTTTTCACAAGCTGTTGAACTGCGATGTCTTTATTTTCCTGGATGATGCCCAGTTCCCCAGGGGCAAGAGTTTTGTCAGCCGGGTGTCCGTCAAATCACCCGGCGGACCTCTCTGGCTGACTGTTCCGGTTCAGGGAAAGGGGAGTTTACTGCCCATAAAAAATACTGTTATGGTTGTTCCGGAAAAATGGAAGAAAAAACACCTTAAAACCCTGCAATCATCTTATGCCAGGGCCCCTTTTTTCGCAGAATACTTTCCTGCCATCCAGCAGGTCTATGACCAGGAGTGCTTGTTGCTGGCCGATTTCAACATCAGCCTGATCAAAAGCCTGGCGGGCGTCTTTTCCACCCCTGCCCACATGGTCAGGTCATCTGAACTGGCTCTTGATTATGACGGTTCCCTGGACCACCTGGTCAAACTGGTTAAATGTATGGGCGGGACCAGGTACCTGACCGGTCAGGGAAGGGGCACCCTGCGCCACCTGGATCAGTCTGCTTTCGCCCGGGAAGGGATTGAGGTTGTTTTCCAAGCCTTTGTTCACCCGGAGTATCCCCAGCTCTGGGGAGAGTTCATCCCTAACCTGTCAATTGTGGATCTGATTTTTAATTGCGGGAAGCAGTCAGAAAAAATACTCCTCAATAAAAGCTGAAAAGAAAGAAAAGCTGAAAAGAATAGTTTTCCCGCTAACATCTCGTGGTCCACGGCTTTACCGGTGTCTTGCAGCTATTGAACACAGTATAAAAACAATTTTTTTTAACAAACCTGTAATTGACAGTTGAGGTGTTGCCTGCTAAAATACCCAAAAGGGAACATGTGTTCGCTCTTTATCTCCTAAATAAGAAAGAGGCCCCTGTAACGCGGGGCAGGCTGTATGATTCAAAATATTGCTACGATAATAAAGGCCACAGGGATAAAATTATAAAATAGCTGCTAAATAGGGCTTAATTAAGAATGGATCTAAAAAAGAGAGACGGGGAGGGGGTTAAAATCAAACTTGTAATTGATCCGGGTCACGGTGGGAAGGACCCCGGAGCCGCCGGCAACGGCCTGCTGGAAAAAAACCTTACTTTGGAGATCAGCATGAGGCTGGCGAAAAACCTTTCAGATTACGACGTGGAGGTCATTCTCACCAGAGACAGCGACATATATCTGGATCTGGCTGAACGCTGTGCCATAGCTAATAAAGTGAAAGCGAATTATTTCTGCTCCATCCATGTCAATGCCGGGGGCGGGACGGGTTTTGAGAGCTATATTTACAGCAGCGCCAAAGCTGATACGGAGAATTTAAGGAATACAGTGCACGGTGCAGTTGCCGCTTATCTCAGAGATGCCGGATTCATGGACCGGGGTAGAAAAAAGGCTGATTTTTATGTCTTAAGGGAAACAACAATGCCGGCAGTTTTGCTGGAAAACCTTTTTATTGACCATAAAATTGATGCCACCAGCCTGAAAAGCGCTATCTTTCTTGATGGTCTGGCGAGAGCAATTACAGGGGGTCTGGCAACTGCCCTGGAGCTCCGGCCAAAAACCAGCCCAACCAGCCCACCTGAAAAAACCGGCGCAACGCCTGTGAAAACTGCTGCAACGGCAAGCACGTCACAGGCCCGCGCGTTCCTGGCCGCTAAAAATCCAAAGGCACCTGATTATGTACAAATATATGCCGATCTGGGGGCAAAATACGGGATTCGCTGGGACGCCGTGTTTGCCCAGTCCTGCAAGGAAACAGCTTTCTGGAAATTCGGGGGTTTGGTCAAACCCGAACAGAATAATTTTGCCGGTCTGGGATCCTTTGACGGCCAGAAGGGCGCCTCCTTCGCCACTCCTTCTGATGGAGTAGAGGCCCAGTTCCAGCACTGGCATGTATATTATTATGGAGGAAACCTGCCAGCCGGGACAAGAGTTCTGGATCCGCGCAGGGACGCCGTTATAAAAAGCGGTTGGGCGGGGAAGCTTCAGTACGTCGAGGATCTGGGTGGACGGTGGGCTCCGTCTGCAGATTATGGCTCGAGTATTGTCAACGATTACATGAAAGTTATGCAGTCTCTGAAAGTCCAGGCTCCGGCGCAACCCACTCCAAAACCCTGGGATCCTGCCGCTGAAATTGCCCAACTAAAGGCCGACGGGCTAATCGACAGTGACCACAAGCCACAAGACACCGTAACCTGGGGTGAAATGGCCACCGTCTTGAACAGGCTGCGAAAGCAGATAAAAAAATAAGTATTCTTATTGACAACTTCTGTTTCCCTGATCCAACCAGCTCGCCACTTAAGAAAAACACAGTAGTGTCCGAAATCCTGGCAGCTTGCTGCAGATTTTGCATAAATTCAAGAAAGGGCAGGGCGGGGCAGAAAGACCTCCTCAAGGTTGTCCAAAAATTTCTTTTAATTAAGTTAATAACGGCTTAAGCGAGAGGAAATTGTCATAACAAAGTCGAATTAACGCATTTAATATTTAATATTATTATTTAATCCCTAAGGAGGTCGGGAAAAATGACCAATCCCCCCCGTGGCGCCTTTATCCAGCGGGACAAGAAAAGCTACGCAATTGTACCCAGAATTTCCGGAGGTCTGGTAACTCCTGACTTTCTTGAAAACGTAGCCCGGGTAGCCAGGAAGTACAATGTACCACTGATCAAGCTAACTTCTGCCCAGCGGTTGGCCCTGGTGGGTTTAAACCCGGAAGACGTCGAGAAAATCTGGCAGGAACTTGGTGTAGATGTCGGTCCAGCCGTAGGACCTTGTGTCCATTACGTAAAAGCTTGTCCCGGAACAGCTGCCTGCAGGTTCGGAGTCCTGGATTCATTGGGGCTGGGTTTACGCCTGGAGAAAGAGTTTTTAGGGATGGATTTACCGGCTAAAGTCAAAGTCGGCGTTTCCGGGTGTCCAAATAAGTGTGGGGAAGCCTATGTCAGAGATATCGGCCTCTTTGGCAAAAAATCCGGATGGACGTTAATTTTCGGCGGTAATTCCGGAGCACGTCCACGTATCGGTGACATCATTGCAGAGAATCTGAGTGATGACCAGGTTATCGAACTGGCTCGTAAATGTCTCGACTACTATAAAGCCAACGCACGGGGAAGGGAGAGAACAGCCCGGTTTATTGAGCGGATTGGCATCGAAGAGTTTAAAAAAGCAGTTTTATAAATGAATGGAAATGAATGGGATTTGACTAAAATAACTTAGGGTCAGGCTTGAAAAACTGAATTATTCCCGTTGTCACTGTGTCATTGTGCTATATCCTTGATGATTAGCTATTCACTACCTTTGCTACGCTTAATGGGGTTTAGCAATAGTCAAATTAAAGCTGACCTGAGGTTTGCAGCAACATCAGTAAATGACAGCTAGCTAACCACTTCCCGGGCATTTCAGGACTCTTGTAACTTGTAAAACCGCTAGCCCTCTGCCATTTCTTAAATTGCCATAAACGGAAGACTCTGTCCAACTTGCACCCATACCCTGGAATCTACGTCACCTGTTGTGAATTATAATACTTTTCCCAGGTTTATTTTTCGTATCATAATCTAGAAGGCTGCCGTTACTGGCAGCCTTCCAACATAAAACAAAAACCTAAATTACCAAACTTTTGAATAAGCATATAGACGAGGGAGCGACACTGGTATTCGAAGATCCAGCCGAACATTTCGGCAGTGCGGCTATCAGCAATATTCTGATCCGGTGTTGGGATATTAACGACCTGCCATATCGCGTTTTTACGGTGAGAAAACACAACCCTTTGCCTCTGTTGAACAAAATGCTCAGCTAGATTATATTGGTAAGCCGTTAATCGTTTGAGGTCTGCCGGAAGCGCGTGGCATGGTTTACACGTGTTTATTATGAAGCCATTCATGCAGAAGATATGATAAGCGAAACTGCAGGTAATCAAGTTTACTTAGCTTGTGGCAGCACGGATTTAATAAAATCCATTGATGGACTGGCGGTATTGGTTAAGGAAGCCTTCGCATTGGACCCCTTCAGCCAGTGTCTGTTTGTCTTATGCAATCGCAAACGGGACAAGCTAAAGATTTTACAATGGCAACATAACGGATTTTGGCTTCATTACCGTCGTCCGGAGCGAGGTAAGTTTAAATGGCCGGTAGAACAGGGCGATGTAATCAGCATTGACTATCGGGAATTTCGCTGGTTGCTGGACGGCTTGCAACTCAAACAAGCGCAGGCCCATAAAGCATTTACCGACGCACTGTTCTCTAAAAAACGCCTGTTTTCAAGGATTTTCAGCTCTTTAAGGACCCAAAACGGCTATTTATCTGGTAAAACTATACCATGACACAGGAAGATTTAGCCCGAACCATTGAACAACTGAACGACAAAATCATTCATCAGGAATATCAAATCGCTGAATTAAATGCCAAGCTGAGGTGGTATGAAGAACAATTTCGCTTAAGTCGCCGGAAACAATTTGGCGCCTCCAGCGAGAAGACTGAAATAGAGCAGCTTAACTTATTTAACGAAGCTGAAGATACTGCTAACTCCCAAGCGGAAGAGCCAACCCTGGAAACCATCACCTATCAACATCGGAAAAAGCAGGCAGGGCATAGAGCCGAACTGCGAAAAGACTTCAACACATTCCTAATGCGTACCTGTTCAAGTAATAAGTTGAATAATCATTGTAAGTAATGCCGTCTCCCGTGATACAGTTCAACATGATATCCTGCATGTTGATGAGAACGACCCTGCAGGTACTGAGAGAACCGGGACGATTACTCAGCTAGGTCATACTCATACTTTTCTTCAACGACGGCAGAGCCGCCAAGCCCGCGCCCGATTGTTGTCTATCTCCAATCGGCCATCCAAACCCACTGGTCGACTGTTTACACGTAGTGGTTCTTTACCCGGCAAGAGAGTTGCGAACGGCCGCTTGATGATGCTGGTAAAGCATGTCCAGCACATCTAAGCTTGCCGCCAATGCGAAAGGGAAAACTTAACCACAACGGCAGCAACCGGCTTGTTTTTTAATTAGCAGGCAGGGCTTTAAGCACTTCCGCAAGGAAGTCGAGAGCATTTATAGTGGCGGTTGGAAGACTATACTAGACACTTATTAAGCAGGAGGTATTATGAATAAAAAAGAATTTAAAAAAGCATTAACGAAAGTATTATCGGAATATGGATTTGAAATTAAAGGGAATATTTTTAGAGCTGAGACAAGTGAATTAATTATAGTAGTAGCAACACAAAAGTCCAACTATGAAAATAGCTACTATATAAACTTTGGGTTTCTAATAAAGTCGCTTAATCCAGAAATATTAAATCCAAAAGACAACCAATGTGATGTGTTTGGAAGATTTACATTAGTGATTTCTGGTAAAAAATATACCAGTATTAACTATGAATTAATTAATATTGACGAGTTTTGTGATGCTTTTAATAAGAGTGTGAATGAAAAAATCAAGCCTGTACTTGAGTTCGGATTAAAGAAATATTTTGAGATTAATCAGTTAGCAATCAATACAGCGACACCTAAGGCTAAGCAATATCTTAATAATCAGAAATGGTCACACAGTTTAGGCTGATGTGACCATTTCATATTTTATACAATATAGTCAAGGTGAATAGATAATTTTTATATGTTGAGATGGCTGGTTAATGAGTTTACCGCTTTTGTTCTCCCAAGGATAACGTGAAAATGATAGCGGGGCAGCCTCTGGACCACCCCTGCTATCCTCGGCAGAACCTTGCCAGGCGCTCGGGTTGCTCTCCAGCAGTGCCCTATCTTCCCGGCAGGTAAGAGCCATTTATATCTTAACCAATTTTTCAGGAAATGCCCATTTACACAAAATAATTTACACTCCCGGCTTTTGAGCTCTTGGCCAGAGGCTTCCACGGTCTGCCCGTCTACTCCGGGAGCTCCGTTGTTGGTCTTACGGCTTTGTAAGCGCTCTCCAGGTTGCTCAACCGGTATACTTTGTCTATTAGACTATACCATTTCTTCATCATTGCACCTGATTTCGCTATGCTTCCTCAGTCCTTTGCAGCTTCGCGGCAGTTTGTTCCCGAGGCCTGGTAGCGTCTCTAGCTCTATGGCAATCTTACTACCAGGTGACCCGGTACTCTACCTTAGCGGGCGTTATGTCCAGCAAGTTTGTCACCGCCGGGCGTAACGTTCCCCTCGGCATTTCAGCTTCGGCTGTTGCTATCCCCGCTGTTCAGTTCTCTGGTCGCATACTTCGGTTTATCTTCGCCCCTTCGCAAGCATTAAGGCTTTTGGCTCTTTATGCTCCGCTGCAACCAGGTGCAGCGTCCCCTCAGTTTTATCCTCCGTCCTGTTACCAGGCTTCACTGGCTGAGGGTTTGTCACTACTACGGGCTCATCTGCCACCCGACACCACGTAGTCTCTCCCTTGTGTCTCCACTTGTTTGAGCTTACCTGCTGTCTGCAGGATGATGCCGGGCTTCCCCGGTTAAGTCTGCTTGCCTGAACTTGAACCCATCCGTCCTAACTTCACAGGTTATCCAGCTTTTGGGCTTTCCCATTTCATGCAAGGTTACCCACCTGTGTAGCCAACCCCGGTTCGCTTGCGCTATGTTCCAAGTTCCCCCTACGGCTTCCTTCAGACCCCACCGTTACCGGTGGCACCCTTGCCTACGGGTTGTCTTCCAGCTGGTTAGGCGACAGGGTTTCTTTCACCCCATCGTTTCGGCAGACATGCCGGGCGAACACTAAACAAGGCTGCCGTTACTGGCAGCCTTCCAGCGTAAATTCCCTGGTTAATTTACTCAAGGCCCTTTTCTCTATCCGCGAAACGTAAGAGCGGGATATTCCCAGACTCCGGGCGATTTCCCGCTGGGTTTTCCTGGCGCCGTCCTCCAGGCCGAATCTCAACTCCAAAACTTTCTTTTCCCGGCGCGTCAACTGGTGTACTTTCTCCCGGAGGCGCTTCTGCTCAAACCGGTTCTCAACCATTTCCGACACAACTTCCGGGTGGGTGCCCAGAATATCAATCAGGGTTATCTCGTTGCCTTCCTTATCTACTCCAATGGGGTCATATAAAGAGACTTCCGACCGTATTTTTTTTGTGTAACGCAAATGCATGAGGATCTCGTTTTCAATGCAACGGGCCGCATAGGTGGCCAGTCTGGTCCCTTTTCCCGGGTTGAAAGTGTTGATGGCCTTGATTAGCCCGATGGTCCCGATGGAGATGAGGTCATCCGGGTCTTCGCCGGTACTGTCAAATTTTTTTACTATATGTGCTACCAGCCGTAGATTGCGTTCAGTGAGAACATTGCGCGCCACCTCATCACCCCGGGCCAGAAGCCGGAGATATTTCGCCTCTTCTTCTTCGGACAACGGCTGGGGAAAAGTGTTGTTGGCAATATAAGAAACAAGCAGCATCAAACCGTTGACCAGCGACACGACAGCCAAAGCCCAGAGTCCGGGCAGCATCAAGCAAATCCCCCCCAAAATAGCGTGCACTTAATAATATGATTTTGCAGAACACTTTTGTGCACGTCCTGTCGTTAATTGTTAAAAAGGATTTTATGCTTCCAGCGGAGAAGAATTATTTACACAAGAATTGTTTATAACATTAATTAACGGCCATATTTATAAATCAACAACATAGAAAGAGGGATTATTCAATTGATACAGGCGACCGGGGTAGTTCTGGCAGGGGGGAAAAGCAAGCGCATGGGTTATGATAAGGCCTTCCTGGAAGTTGGAGAGGTTGCGATGATTAAGCAAGTCGCCTCTGAATTGAAAAAAGTCTGCAACGAAGTCCTGATCGCAGGAGGAATTAAGGAGCAGGGTGAACTTCTGGGACTGCAGGTAATACCCGACCGCATCCCCGGCAGGGGTCCCTTAAGCGGTATTCATGCCGCCCTGGGCGCGGCTAAAAACCCCAAGTGTCTGGTTACCGCTTGTGATATGCCCTTTGTCACCGCCGCCCTGGCGCGTTTCATGATCACCCAGGCCGATGGGTATGATGTGGCTGTGCCGACCCACGGGATCCACCTCCAGCCTCTTTTCGCCGTGTATGACAGGAATTGCGAAGGCCCCATCGAACAATCCCTGTTGAACAACATCCGAAAAGTTGTTGATTTTTATCCCCTGGTGCGGGTAAATTATGTTAATGAAAAGTATTTGCGCGCAATTGCCGACATCGACTTTGCCTTTTTTAACGTCAATACTCCGGACGATTTAAAAAAGGCCAGGACCATGGCGGTACGCGATGAGACAGGAGCATAGTCGTTGTTCAGAATTCTTTATCCAAAAATGTATGTATCAGCTGTTACCCAGATCCAGCCCGTTTTACTGAAAGAGCTGGGCCTAAAAGCCGTTCTCCTTGATCTGGACAATACCATTGTCCGCAGGGATGCGCTTCATTTTCCCGCGGCCGTGTCAAATTGGCTTTCCGAACTCCGTTCCCTGGGCTTCAAATTGTGCATTGTCTCGAACAACTCGAGGGGAAGAGTGGGCACCATCGCCGGCCTGATGGACCTGCCGGCCGTGCCTAGGGCGGTAAAACCCTTCGTTTCGTGCTTCCGCCGGGCATTGAAATTGACGGGAACGTTACCCGGTGAGACAGCCCTGGTGGGGGACCAGATTTTTACCGATATTCTGGGCGGAAACCTGACAGGTCTCTACACCATCCTGGTTGTGCCCATGAAGGGGAAGGAATTCTGGGGAACCCGCTTGATCAACCGGCCACTGGAAAAAATCGTTCTGGCCAGATTAAAAAAGTGCCCGGAGGTACTTCATGGCAAGTGGGATTAGCAGCCGCACCAAAGTATGCGGCATATTCGGTTATCCCCTGGAACATACCTTTTCGCCCGCCATGCATAACGCCGCCTTCGAGGCTGCAGGACTGGATTTTGTTTATCTTCCTTTTCCGGTGGATGCGGACAGGCTGCAGCAAGCAGTTGCAGCCGTTAAATCCCTTGGACTGGTCGGTGTGAACGTAACCATTCCCCATAAGGAAGCCGTCCTTCCCCTGTTGGACGAATTGAGTGAAGAAGCCCGCCTGATTGGAGCGGTGAACACCATTGTCAACCATTCCGGGCGGTTATATGGAGAAAATACCGACGGCAGGGGATTCCTTTGCTCTCTCCGGAAAAATGCCAACTTCCTGCCTTCCGGTAAAACTGTCCTGTTGCTGGGAGCCGGGGGCGCAGCCAGGGCAGTGGCGGTGGAGCTGGCCCTGGCCGGGGTCCGGAAAATCATCCTGGCTAACCGTTCAAAATTGCGGGCGGAGGAACTGGCCGCTCATCTCAGCTCTCGCATCGGAACCTGTACCGAAGTATTGGCCTGGCCTGAACCGGAAGGCCTGCTACCCGGTGAAGCGCTTCAGGCAGCTGATCTGGTTGTCCAGGCCACCTCCCTGGGAATGTACCCCGGTTGCGCCCAAACCGTACCCCTGCCTTTTAACCTGTTCCGGCCCGGACAGGTGGCCTGCGACCTTGTCTACAACCCCGTTCAGACGGAGTTTCTAAGACGGGCTCAAGAGGCCGGCGCCACAGCAGTGGGCGGGACGGGCATGCTCCTGTACCAGGGGGCTCTGGCTTTTGAGCTGTGGACGGGGCAAGCCGCCCCCCTGGAGGCAATGGAAAAGGCCCTGGTTAAAGCTGTTTGGAAATAAATATGGCTAATTCGGCTAAAAGCCCCGCAGGGAGGTTAAAGCCTTGCTTAGATACCTGACAGCCGGGGAATCGCACGGCCCGGCACTCACAGCTATTGTGGAAGGCCTGCCGGCTGGCCTTCCCCTTACGGCCGCCTATATCAACCGGCAGCTCGCCCGGCGCCAGGGCGGCTACGGCCGCGGCGCCAGGATGAAGATTGAAAGCGACACCGTATCTTTCCTGTCCGGAGTGCGCGGCGGACTGACCCTGGGCAGCCCCCTTGCTTTACTCGTGGAAAACAAGGACTGGGCCAACTGGTCGGAAATTATGTCAGCCGGGCCCGGCGCCAGGACTGACCAGCGGGTGGTGAGGCGTCCCCGCCCCGGACACGCCGACCTGGCGGGGGCCATCAAATACCGGCATCAAGACCTCAGAAATGTTCTGGAACGATCCAGTGCCCGGGAAACCGCTGCCAGGGTTGCCGCCGGCAGCGTGGCCAGGAGGCTTTTGGAGGAACTGGGAATTACCATCATCGGGCAGGTCGTCCAGCTGGGCGGCCTGTCCGCGGCTGTAGAAAACCTTGGACCGGAAGAGCTGAAGGCCAGGCTGGAACGGTCAAAGCTGAATTGCGCCGACCCGGCTATGGAGCAGCGCATGATCGAGACCATTGACGCTGCCCTGGCCGCCGGAGATACCCTTGGCGGGGTTTTTGAAATCAGGGCCTATGGAGTTCCTGCCGGGCTGGGCAGCTACACCCACTGGGACCGCAAGCTGGACGGCCGCCTTGCCGCCGCCCTGATGAGTATTCAGGCCATTAAGGGCGTAGAGGTGGGCCTGGGTTTTGCAGCCGCCGGACTCCGGGGTTCCCAGGTTCAGGACGAGATCTTCTATGAACCTGGCCGGGGTTTTTACCGCCTGCATAACCAGGCCGGAGGGCTCGAGGGCGGGGTAACCAACGGTGAAACGGTGGTTGTCCGGGGAGCCATGAAACCGATTCCCACACTCAACCAGCCCCTGCAGAGTGTGGACATGATTACCCGCAAGCCCTCCCGGGCCGCCGTGGAACGCTCCGATGTGTGCGCTGTTCCCGCAGCCTGTGTGATCGGGGAGGCGCTGGTAGCCTGGGAACTGGCCCGGGCCTGCCTGGAAAAATGCGGAGGGGACAGCCTGGAAGAACTGAAGGATAACTGGAACCGCCATCTTTCCTACCTGAGAAAGGTATGAAGAAAATATGAGAAAAAACATTGTCCTCATCGGCTTTATGGGAACCGGTAAAACTGCCGTGGGGCGGCGCCTGGCCCGGCGCCTCAAGCGCAAGTTCGTTGATACGGACGCCGAAATTGAAAAGATAACAGGAAAAACCGTTGCCCAGATTTTTGCCAGGGACGGGGCCACCCGTTTTCGCTCTGAGGAGGCTCTCCTGGTTAAGAAGCTTGCCCCAAAAGAAGGGCTGGTTATTTCCACCGGCGGCGGACTGGTCTTAAATCCCGAAAACGTCCGCCTCTTAGGGGAAAACGGCATTTTTATCGCCCTCACGGCCGATCCTGAGGTCATTTATAGAAGGGTGAGACGCAAAAAAAACCGGCCTCTTTTGTTTAAAGGTGATTTAATGGAAAGAATCCGGGAACTCCTGGAGGAGCGGAAGGGAGTCTACGACATAGCCGAGCTTTCCCTTGATACAGGATTATTCAGTATTGACGTCACTGTGGAAAAAATAATTAATTACCTGCTGGAAAGGAATCGGATCTGATGAAGACTGTGCCGGTCAACCTGGGCACCCGGAGCTATACCATATATATCGGGGAGGGCCTCCTGGGCAAAACTGGAAAGTTGCTGGAATTCTCCGGCTACGGCAAAACTGTCCTCCTGGTTTCAAATTCCCAGGTGTTCCAGCTCTACGGGGGCATTGTCCAGTCCAGTCTGGAAAGCTGCGGTTTCGAAGTTGTGCCGGGGATTACCGGGACAGGTGAAGAACACAAGAACCTGGCCACTGCTGAAAAGCTTTACGATCTGGCCTATACCGCGGGACTTGACCGCCGCTGCGCCATTCTGGCCCTGGGCGGCGGAGTGGTAGGGGATGTGGCCGGCTTCGTGGCGGCCACATACATGCGGGGCGTGCCCTTGATTCAGTTGCCCACGACGCTCCTGGCCCAGGTAGACAGCAGTGTGGGGGGTAAGGTGGCCGTTAACCACCCCAGGGGTAAAAATATTATCGGTGCGTTTTACCAGCCCAAACTTGTCCTGGCGGATACCTCCGTCCTCCAAACGCTGCCTCCCCGGGAAATCAGATCCGGCCTGGCCGAGGTTATCAAGTACGGTATAATCCGGTCTCCAGGTTTTTTTACCTGGCTTGAAGAAAACTTATCCGGACTTTTGTCCGGAAAACCGGAGTTCCTGACCGAGGCCGTTCAAGAATCATGCCGGATTAAAGCAAGGGTTGTGGAGAAGGATGAAACCGACCAGGGTCTGCGGGCAATTCTAAACTTCGGTCACACCCTGGGACATGCTGTTGAATCCCTGACCGGGTATGGTGTTTTTAATCACGGGGAAGCGGTGGGGATGGGCATGGTTGCTGCAGCGCAGCTGGCCGCAGCCCTGGGCCTGCTGCCGGAGAAGGAGGCGGAACGGATCACCGTTTTAATCCGCCGGACCGGCCTGCCCGTAGAAATTCCCGGGGACCTCCCGGCGGATGTCCTTGTGGCTGCCATGCGGCAGGATAAAAAAGCCTCAGCCGGTCGTCTGACCATGGTTTTGCCAGTGGAAATAGGACGGGTGGAGGTTGTGCGGAACGTGCCGGAAACAGCTGTCCTAAAGCTCCTGGACTCTTCCCGGCCGTTTCCTGAGCCCTAAACCGCCGAAACGGAACCTGGTTCCTCATAGTGTGGTTTTAAAAATCACGCCCAGCTTTTCTACAGACGTTCAGCAGGGAAATCTGCGGGCAAGAAAATTCTGGACGGTTTTTTTAAAAAGTGTTAATGTTGGTTTAACAGAAGAACAAATTAATGAAAAAGAAGACTTACAGTGAGTGAGTTTTATTTTGATTGTTGATGAACGCATCTTAACAGCCATATTCTTTTTCCTGGGCCTGGTGATCGGTAGTTTTTTAAATGTTTGCATTTACCGCCTGCCCAGGAATGAATCTGTTGTCATCACGCCTTCTCACTGCCCGGCCTGCGGTTCCAGGATCGGAGCCAGGGACCTTTTTCCGCTGCTCAGTTATATCCGGCTGAAAGGCCGCTGCCGCGCCTGCGGCAAAGCGATCAGCCCCCAGTACCCTCTGATCGAACTGCTCACCGGGCTGCTTTTTGCTGCAGCTTACGCCCATACCGGTTTGACGGCCCTGTTGCTGAAACAACTTTTTCTTATCGCCGTTCTGATTGTGGTATCCTTAATTGACCTGAAATACCTGATCATCCCCGACCGGGTCATCGTCTTTTCCCTGGTCATGGGCATTTTGCTGAACCTTATAGCAAGAGATTTGAGCCTTTTGTCCGCTATCCTGGGCTTTTCGGCAACGGCCGCCTTCCTGCTGGTTCCTGCCTTAATCTACCGGGGCGGAATGGGTGGAGGGGACATCAAACTTGCAGCCGTAATCGGCTTTTTCCTGGGCTGGCCCAATGGACTTCTGGCTGTATTCCTGGGCTGCCTGCTGGGGGCCGTGACCGGGCTCACCCTTGTCCTGACCGGCCTTAAAGGACGCAAGGACGCCATTCCCTTTGGTCCGTACCTGGCTCTGGGGACACTGCCGGCCATGTTTTTTGGTGACAAATTGCTGGCCTGGTACCTGGGCTTTTTTTAACTGACTGCTCAGTTGAGCTGATCAGCCGTACCAGGCAACGGTAAGGGAAGGGGCGAGTCCATCAGCCGTATGTTACGCTTAAATGTTACGCTTAACAAGATCCTGAAACCGGTCCCCTCCGGCTGCCTGGATTTCAAATACAAAGTTACACGTGAGGTTTTAAAATGACAAATAAAAAGCGACTGGGCCAGCGCCTGATTGAAAAGGGGCTAATCACCGAGGAGGAACTGTCGGCAGCCTTACTGGAACAGTCCTTGACGGGTGAAAAGCTGGGACGCGTGCTGGTCAAGCTGAAAATGATCAGCGAGTCAGCCTTAAACGAACTCCTGGGCATTAAGGAAATGAGTCCGGGAGAAACCATCGATAAACAGTTAGTGAGAATAATTCCGGAAGAATTAATCCGCAGGTATAAAGTATTTCCGGTCAAAAAAGATAAAAACCGCCTCTACATAGCCATGGCCGATACCTTGAATGTTATGGCCATCGATGATTTAAGGCTGGTTACCGGCCTTGACATCGAGCCCATGGTAGCCAGCGAGAAGGAAATCAACGCGCTCATTGAAAAGAACTTCGGTATCCCCGAAGTGGAAAAAGCCATGCAGGAACTGGGCATCGAACAGGAGCCTGAAGAGCCGGAGGAAGAAGAAGATGTTGTCGTCGACGAGGCCCCGGTGATCCGGCTCGTTAATTCCATCATGATTAAGGCTTTCGATGAAGAAGCCAGCGATATCCACATTGAGCCCTTTAAACACGGGATCCGGGTGCGTTACCGGGTTGACGGGATCCTGCGGGAGGTCATGACCCTGCCCCGCAAGATGCTCCACCCCCTTGTTTCCCGGATCAAGGTCATGGCCAGTATGGACATCGCCGAGCGCCGGGTTCCCCAGGACGGGCGGGTTCCCTTAAAGCTGCAAGGGCGGGAGCTGGACTTGAGGATCTCCACCATACCCACAGTTTTTGGGGAAAAAGTGGTTACCCGGGTCCTGTATAAAGATAATATTAAAAATTATACCCTGGACAGGCTTGGTTTCTCAGAGCACAACCAGGAGAGGTTCTTAAGTTTTCTCAACAACTCTTACGGCATGATCCTGGTTACCGGACCCACCGGCAGCGGAAAAACCACCACGCTGTACACCGCTTTGAACAAGATTAATTCGGTGGAAAAAAACATTATCACAGTTGAAGATCCCGTGGAATACATCCTTGAAGGCATCAACCAGGCCCAGATCAACGTCAAGGCGGGCATCACCTTTGCGACCTATCTACGGACGATCCTGAGGCAGGACCCGGATATTATCATGATTGGCGAAATCCGCGACGCGGAGACTGCGGAAATAGCCATCCGGGCAGCCACCACCGGCCACCTGGTGCTCTCCACCCTGCACACCAACGACGCCCCGGGGGCTGTAAACAGGCTTGTGGATATGGGCATAGAGCCCTTTATGGTCGCCTCCTCGGTGATCGGAGTCATCTCCCAGCGGCTGGTCCGGCGCATTTGCCGGCACTGCAAGCGTACAACCAGTCCCGGTGAATTTGAGAGCGCCTTTGCCGGTCTTAAGCCCGGTGATGTTGTCTACCACGGTGCGGGCTGCGCCAAATGCAACCATACCGGGTTTCACGGGCGGGTCGCTATCTACGAAGTGCTGACCGTTTCCAGCCTGCTCCAGAAGCTGATCCTGGAGCGCGCCTCCACCGAGGACTTGAGAAATGCGGCTATCCGGGAAGGCATGGTTGCGCTGAAGGAAGACGGAATTCAAAAGGCGCTGGCGGGCCTGACCACGATTAAAGAAGTAATCCGTGCCGTATACAGGGAGGATAAACCTTGAAACTAGTTGATATTTTAACCCAGGCAGCCGAACTTGGCGTATCGGATGTCCATATCACGGTAAACACACCTCCGGTGTACCGTCTGCACGGTGTGCTCTACCCGCTTGATCACCCCGACTTCAAAGGACGGCTCAATTTATTGGGCGGCTTTGAAATCAAACCCCTTACTCCCCAGCAGACGGACGAAATGGCCCGGGAGATAATGAGCCGGGAACAGTATGAAAAGTTCAACATTCAGGGCGAACTGGATTTTTCCTTTTCCCTGCCTGGAAGTGCCAGGGTCAGGGTAAATGCTTTCAGGCAGAGGACCAGCACAGCCCTGGTCATGCGCCTGCTCAACACCCGCATCCCAACCTTTAAGGAACTGGGCCTGCCTGAGATCCTGGCCCACCTGGCCAAAAAGCCCGACGGCCTGGTCCTGGTCACCGGACCCACCGGCAGCGGTAAGTCAACAACCCTGGCTGCCATGATTGACCTGATCAACAGGGAAAAGAGAGTACATATTCTGACTCTGGAAGATCCCATCGAGTATCTGCACAACCACCAGCTTTCCCTGGTGAACCAGCGGGAAATCGGCACGGATACCGGTTCCTTCGCTATCGCCCTGCGGGCCGCCCTGCGGGAGGATCCGGATGTAATCCTGGTAGGGGAAATGCGTGACCTGGAAACAATCAGCATCGCCATCACCGCTGCAGAAACCGGCCACCTGGTCCTGGGCACCCTGCATACATCCAGCGCAGCCGAAACCATCGACCGGGTCATCGACGTCTTTCCGCCGGAACAGCAGCAGCAGATTCGAGTTCTGCTGGCCAATACGCTCCAGGGCATCGTTGCCCAGCAGTTGATCCCCAGGTCCGACCGGCCGGGCCGGGTGGCGGCCATGGAAATACTGGTAGCCACACCGGCCATCCGGAACCTGATCCGGGAGGGCAAGACCTTTCAAATTCAGACGCAGCTGCAGACCGGCGCCAGGCACGGGATGCAGACCCTGGACATGTCGCTCAGACAGCTTTACCAGAAAAAGATTATCAGCAGGGAAGAGGTTTTACACCGGGCTTACGATCCTGAAAGCCTGCTCAAAGCATTGGGAGGATAGAAATGCCTCAACTGTTTGCCTACAAGGCCAGAAACCTGTCCGGCAAATTGCTCACAGGTAAAATAGAAGCGGAAAGCCGGGACGCCGCAATTGCCCAGTTGCGCAATAGGAACTATTACGTTGTCCAAATCAACCCTGCCATGGATTTTAAGCTTGACCTGGATAAGCTGCTTAATTTAAAAATCAAGGTCAAAGATCTGGCCGTGTTTTGCCGCCAGGCCGCAACCATGATTGAAGCAGGTATCCCCCTGCTGCAGTGCCTGAATATCCTGACCCAGCAGACAGAAAGCAAAAAACTGCGTGAAATATTAAAGGCCGTAATCATGGATATCGAAAACGGTAAAAGCCTCAGTGAAGCCTTTAGAATCCATCAGCGGTACCTGCCCGGTATTTTCATCGACATGCTGACGGCGGGAGAGGTCAGCGGCACACTGGAACAGGCCATGGAAAGGTTGGCCAACCAGTTCGAGAAGGACCATGAATTAAAGGAAAAAATCAAGTCGGCCATGACCTACCCTCTAGTCATCGGGGCCTTTGCCTTTCTGGCCATGGTCATCCTGCTGGTCGTTGTAGTACCTGTTTTCGTCGAAATCTTCGAACAGGTTGGGGCTGAACTCCCCCTTCCGACCCGGATCATGCTCGGGGTCAGCAAAGCATGTACTAATTTCTGGTTTCTTATTTTGCCTGCCCCCCTCTTGCTCTACTTTGGACTGAAGAGTTTTGCCGCTACGGACAGGGGTAGAGTAATCACCGACCGTTTGCTCTTAAAACTGCCCGTTTATGGAAAGCTTACCCAAAAAACAATTACCGCCAGGTTTGCCAGTACCCTGGCCACTCTCTTGAAAAGCGGCGTCCCCTTGATGCAGTCGCTGGAGACGGTGGAAAACGTTGTGGGCAATACCCAGGTTACTAAAGTTATCAGAGAAGCCAGGGATATGATCAAAGAAGGGGAAAACATGTCGCCTGTTCTGCTGAAGGCATCTTTCTTTCCGCCAATGGCAGCCAACATGATTGCCATCGGGGAAGAATCGGGCGCCCTGGACGCCCTCCTGGAAAAGGTTGCCATTTATTACGAGCAGGAAGTGGAAACCCTTGTAGCCAAGCTTTCCAGCATTATTGAGCCCTTGATGATAGCCGGAGTTGGGATTATGGTCGGTTTTATCGCCGTTTCCATCTACCTGCCTTTGTTCGGCCTTTCCGGCGCCATGCAGGGAGGGACGGGCCTGAATTAATGCTATTTCCTTTTATTATGTTTTAAAAGATCACTTTTTATTTGAATATTAGACATATACTTACATTCAATTGTTGAAATCCGGCTGATGAAATTACTTAATGCAATTTAAAACGAAAAAGTCAGCTGAAAAATCTTATTTAGTCAAAATTTCTCAATCTAGATCTTGCAATTTGCCGAAATGAAAAGTATAATACAAGCAAGAAAGTTCTGGCAAATGATTAAACAAGTTATTTATAACTGAAAAAACTTAACAACATTAATAATAAATTAAATAAAAAACCTCTAAAGGGCAAACTTTCCGAAAGGATGGGACGCAAAGCTACGGGTCTAAGGCGTAAACGAACGCTATGACAGCCGGGTTGCAAGGAGAATTTTTATGCCCTTTTCCTGTAAAGGGCTTTAAATTTGCAGTCATTGGATTAATTTATTAAGTAGTTGGTTAAGCGAAATACAATTAAACTAACTAAATAACATGATTATTTTCTAAAGGGCAAACTTTTCGAAAGAAGAGGACGCAAAGCCACGGATCTAAGGCGTAAACAAACGCTATGACAGCCGGGCTGCAAGGAGGATTTATTTTGCCCTTTTCCTGTAAAGGGCTTTTTGATTTATATGACATGAAGGAACAACCGCTACTGGACAATTAATTGGCGAAAGGGGGATAGTAAAGGTACTTGCCTTACATACAAGGCCGCTGAAAAAGGAATACATTCGAAAAGGAGGAGCGACATGTTTAAAAGGTATTTGAACAACGAAAAAGGTTTTTCCATGATTGAAATGATGGTTGTTCTAATCATCATCGCCGTGCTCATTGCCGGCGGCATCAAATTTTATCTGGGTTATATCGAAAACTCGAGAGTGACCAAGGCCAAGGCGCAAATCAGCACCATGCAGGCCGCCCTGGACGCCTATTATGCGGAGAAAGCAGAATACCCCAATGGCGACGAATTGGAGAGCGCACTCCTTAATGCCGGTATCAAGGTCGAAACACCAGGCGAAGGTGGAGCAGATCTTGAACAAAAAGATCCCTGGGGTAAAGGATATGTGTATGAAGTGGAGAACGAAAAACAATGCATAATCTACACAGGACATGAGAACGTCCAAGGTACAAAATACGCATATGTGGCTGGCAGATGCGCTAACGGACAATCAGAACCCCCCGAAATCGAAAAGGTAACTGAAGGAGACAAACCACCTATAGTGCTTGGCGATGACGAAGGGTAAAATTAAGTAATACTGTTAAATACCGTTAGATATGTACAAAAAGGGAGGTTTAAGGGGAACATCTGTAAATGCCCTTACCTCCCTTTCATATCAAAACAAAATAATTTATAAAAAATATTATTACAGGGAACTTATCCCATGGATAATAAAGGTTTTACTCTCCTGGAAACTATGGTTGTACTGGTAATTACTACTATCTTTGTTTTTTTTGCCTTCGCCGCCGATAAACACTTCAGCAGGCAGAAGCTTGATGCCGCCGCCGCTATGATTGCAGAGGATATTCGCCTGACCCAGCAGTTGAATATGAAGCAGGACGGCCTTTACACCATGATCTTTGACTTTGTAAACGAACGTTATTATATCAAGAAATATATGGTCATCTACAAAAAAGTCGAGCTGCCTGGCGGGATAGACCTGATTTACACCAACTTTGATTTTGACAACAACCCCTATAACGGACCTGACCACAGGCTTTCCTTCAACACCCGGGGTGAGCCTGTCCGTGCAAATGGAGTGTTAATAGGAGGGCACCTCAGCCTGAAGGACAAAAACGACAACATCCTTTATGTCATTGTAGCCTCCCTGACGGGCAGGGTCCGCATCGATACAAGCCCGCCTTCCTAGTAAATAGTAGCGAGATGAGTGATGCCATGGTTTGGAAAAATCAAGAAGGCATGAGCCTGATTGAAGTGATCGTTGCCATCCTGCTGGCGGCAATTGCCATCATCCCGCTTCTGCAGTTTTTCGTCACCGGCAGCGCCTTTACAGCAACCGCCAGGCACGAGGTTACGGCCTTGAATTTTGCCCAGGAACTCATCGAAGAGCTGAAAAGTGTCAACTCCAGGCAAATCGGTGTGGCCCGGGAATGCACGGAAACAGGCAACAATAAAATACGCCTGGCCAATGATGCGGGAAATATCAGTATTAACCACCTGATCACCATAACCGCCGGAAAGGGCGAAGGGCAGGTCAGAAAAATAACCGGCTACAAACCTTCCAATCAGGTAGCGACGGTTACTCCGGCCTGGGACACCGGCAAGGCGCCGGATGACACGTCGCACTATCTTGTTTGCGGGAACGGTTCAATCCTGACCGGCGCCGTGCAAAGCGGTACCGCCAATACAGTCAGGCTGGCCGGCAACGAGAACAGTAAAAACGACTTTTTCAAGGATTACTTCATCATGATAGCCGGGGGAGAAGGAGCGGGCCAGGTTCAAAAAATCAAGGCTTACAACGGGACATCGAAGATTGCTGCCGTTGAATCAAACTGGCATATTCAGCCGGACGCAACGTCTTTCTACAGGCTTTACAGATATGAGTACAGAATAGAAGTTACCGCTGCCGCTGAAAACCTGAAAACAATCAAAGTTACTGCATTTTACCCGTCGGGCGACTCTTTGAAAGAACTATCCCTGACCACGGAAAAACACAGGAGGTGAGTTGTGTGTGTCTAAATTCACCGATAATAGAGGTTTTACCCTTATGGAAACCATGGTTGCCTTAACGATTTTTGCAATCGTGGTCACGGCTGTTTTAACCGTTTATGTGCAGGGATACGCCAGTTATCATGCAAACAATCAAAAAATCGAGGTTCAGGAAAATTTGCGGATTGCCTTGAACAGGATTAGCCGGGACCTTAGACAGGCCAAATCCGGGCTAATAATTTACAAGCAGGATGGTAGTCCGGCAAACGATGGAACCGGGACAAAAATATCCTTCTTAACCGCCTCCGGTGAAAACATTATGTATGGTTACGACCCGGCGGACAAGGAGGTGGAGGTAAAAAGATACGCAGCCGGCAACTTCCAGCCGGTTGTCAGTAATATTGAAGGTCTGGAATTCCAGTTCAACAGTGATACAAAGTTAGTTACGATTTACATTAAAGGAATAAAACAAAATTCCAATCCACCTGTTGCCTGTGAAATGAGCACAAAGGTTCAGGCCAGAGCTTACTAAGCGGGGATGTGAGATCATGCTCTACAATCAAAAAGGGTATGCCCTGATTATTGTCCTGATGATGACCATCGTTCTCTTTTTCATCGGCTCGGCAGCCCTGACCATGGGCGGTTCCGTCAGAAAAACAGCCGTACTGGAAACGGAACAGAAAAAGGCCCACTATATTGCTGAAGCAGGAATTGAAAAGGCCGTTGACAAAGCCAAGCGGGAGAGCGCCTGGGTGGAAAGCCTCGTCCTCAATTCGGAATACAACCTGGTGCCTGACGTGATTCCTGCCGGCTACGCCGACGGCAATCTTGTCCACGTTAAAGTACGGAAAGAATTCTATAATGATAGTAAGACTACCCTGTGTATCGAAAGCAAAGGACAGTACCGGGACGTCTACCGCGAGATTAGAGTTAAAGTGGACCTGGGCAAGCCCATGCCCTTTTACCGCGGCCTCTGGACCGAGTCACCCCCCGACGCCCCTTCTTCCTTTAAAAACAACTCCATAGTTGGATCGAATATGCTCATCAACGGGAATATTATTTTTAAACAAAATTGCATGGTCATGCATAATGATGTCATTGTTGGTGGAAGTGTCATAATTGAAAATAACATGAACGCCAGGAATCTCAACACCGGCGGCCCGGTCACTGTCGCAAATAAAGGAAGAGTTGAAGGCAACATCCAGGCCGTGGGCGATGTCATTGTGGAAAATAATGCTGTAGTGACCGGGGATATTAGATCCATGGGTAATATTACATTGAAACAGAATGCGGTTGTCGGAGGTGACGTCTGGGCCAACGGTGTAGTCGATAACAGTTCTTCAAAAATAGAAGGCATCTACCCCAATCAATCCATGGACCTGCGGTTTACAGTCCATCCTTTTCCGGAAATTGACCTGGACTGGTACCGTAAAAACGCCGACTATTATTATTCCGGCTCCCAGACCTGGAGCGGCGACCTGAACCTGAACGGGCTCTTCTATATCGACGGCAATCTCAATATCCAGGGGACTTATAGCGGCGTCGGCACGGTTGTGGTCAGCGGAACGGTAACATTCGAGGGCAACCTCGGCTGCACGGACATTGAGCAGGACGACCTTTGTATCCTCTGCGCCGGGAATGTAACCCTGATTAATGGGGCTCAAGTCAGGGCCCTGGTCTATTCGCCGGCCATCGTCACTATTGATAACAACGCAGTTTTGCGGGGAAGCGTCATTGCGCGCACCTTGATCCAGAACAATAAAGCAGAATTTTATTTTGAACCCAAAATGGAAAACAACCAGCCCGACTGGGTTACAACTTCTCTCCAGATTCTTTCCTGGGAGGAAAAATAGACCTTTTTGTCGTATTTACTGTATAATTTAAGATCGTCAAAATAAGGACGGCGCGCACATGAAGAAACTGTTTCAGAAGCTCCTGCCAAAGAAAAACCATTTTATGGGTGTTGATATCGGCGCCTACGAGATCAAGGCGGCCGAAGTAAAAATCATTGACGGCGTCCCGGAAGTGGTTGCTTTGCGCCGCTGTCCAGCTTCCCCGGGGGTGTGGACCGACGAGCTTGACGAGGAGAGCCTGGTTCTGGCGCTTGAGGAAATAGCCAGCCCTGACTTAAAAGAAGTAATTACCTGTATCGGCGGTGAAAAACTGGTCAGCAGGCTGACCCGCCTGCCCCGGATGTCCGACAGGGAACTGGAGACGGCGGCCAGGTTCGAGATTGAAAAGTTTGTACCCACTCCGGTGGATCAGTTGATCATCCGTTATGTCCGCCTGGATCCTGAAGAGGAAAAAGAAAGGCCTACCCCTAAAATAAAAATATTTATCCCCCGCACAGGTGAAACAAGAGAAATCAGCGGCAATCAGGAGGAAGGCCAGAATATCCTGCTTCTGGCTGCGCCTGCGGCAACCATTTACCAGTACCACAGTATTTTTTCCCGGGCCGGGATGGTGGTTACGGCCATCGATCTGAAGGCCTTTGCCCTCTGGCGGTTATTCGGCAGAACAGAGGAGGAATGCACGGCTATCCTGGACATCGGTTCGAAAACTTCGCACCTTGTCCTGGTCAAAGACGGGTTGATTAAATTCAACCGCCTTCTACCGGCGGGCGGGGAGATTTTAACCGGGTATATTTCGGAAAACCTGGGAGTGGGCCCGCAGGAAGCCAGGCAAATGAAGGAAGAAGCTGCCGTAACCCTGGATGATCAGGGTGATTTCATCGCCTCCCGGATCAGCAACGTTTTGCAGGAGGTGCTGCCGGAGATCACCCGGGAAGTGGAAAGATCACTGGATTACTGTGTGCAGGAAAACATTGCGGCCAAAAAACTGGTGCTCAGCGGAGGTACCAGCAAGCTTACAGGCCTGACCGGTTACCTGGAGGATGCTTTTGATCTGCCTGTGGTAATAGGAATTCCCTCTGTGGAGTTTTCCGAACCATTAACATATGATCCGGCCTATGCCGTTGCCATCGGACTGGCATTAAGGGAGGCCTGCTCATAATGTTGTATAAGGTCAATATGCTGCCCGCCAAACTTCAGCGGGAAGGGCTCATTGATGTTAAACGCCTGGTTCTAATCAGCGCCGCAACGCTTTTCCTGGCCCTTACGCTGGGCGGCTACGGAGCTTTTTTAATCAATTATACTTTCATGAAAAACGACCTTAAAGATACCACAGCCCAGCTGGAGGCCCTGGCTCCGCTGGTGTCGCGGGTTGAACAGATGCGGCAGGAAAGAATTGGTCTGGAGGCGGCCCTGGAGGAATACGCAGAGATTCTACAAAACCAGAAGACCTGGTCCGTCCTCCTTGATGACCTGAGCAGCATTATACCCATTGATGCATGGCTGGTAGAACTGGCTATTCTGCGCAGGCCGGTTGAGACGGAAACACCGCCGCCCGGCGCTTCCGCCAGTGCGCCGCCGGCCGATTCCCAAAACAGTACCGGAAGTCCGGCGGGACAGGATGAAACAAAGACTGCCGGCCTGCCCCATCCCAATACCATTACTTTAAAGGGCTATTCCCTGACGGTCTCCTCTGTTGGCGTGTTCGTAATGAATTTAAACTATCTTCCCTATTTTGAGGAAGTAAAACTGAACAGGATCAGCCTCGATGAACAGGGGTATCGTTTTGAGATCACTACTATCCTGAAGGATGAGGTCTAAATGTGGAACCGGCTGAGCAAAAGAGAAAAATTTCTCCTATTCGGGCTTCTGGGAACAGCCGTTTTCTTTTGTTTTTATTATTACATCTTCAATCCCCAGCTCAAGGCTTACAATCAGGTAAAAACGGAACTGGACGAACAGCGGACCAAACTGTTCCGGGCCCAGAACACGGCAGCCTCCCTCACCACAGAAACAGCTCAACTGGAAAAAGTAAAAGCCGAGTATGCAGAAAAGGGCAAGTTGTTTGCAACCGAGATGAGAGACGGCTCCGACATCATCCTTTTGGGTTTAAAATCACTCTCCGACAAAGTTGTCATTATTGAAATTGTACCGGCCGCAGTCAAGGAGAATGCCTATTCCCTGGAACTCCCCCTTAATCTCGTTGCAGAAGGTGATTACCTCAACATCCTGGCCTTTTGTAATGAGCTGGAAAAAATATTAAAAGGGATCAGCGATTTGAACCTGGCTGAGATCCGGAGCATGAGAATTGAGAAAATAAACCCGGAGAACCAGGCTGTCGCTTCCGGAATGGTCAAGGCAAGTGTGGAATTCGTGATCTATTCCTCGAAGGAACCCCAGGCCCGCCTGCAACTGGATTCCATCAACAGGTGGCTTACAGGCCGGTATAACATCTTCCGGGAGGCAGGTCCATTTGCACCTGTCCAGGAATTGGAAAAACATCTTCACGTTTCACCGGGAAACGGTGACACCCAGGGTAATACAGACGAAGTTACAGCGGGAAACGGCAGCCAGCTACCCGGAGCAGGTAACAATAGTAACTCACCACAGGAAAATAACGGCACACCGGAATCCGGCAATCAGGGTCAAACCAGGCCGGTTCAACCTGAGCCGGAATATATCCTTAAAAAATAAATTACGTTAAAAGATAACAAAATCAAATTATCAAGCCGGTATCAAAAATAGCCGGATGCAAATAATAACTTTGAGGTGTGGGGTTTTGGTGGATAAACAATTGTTAAAAGAAGTGCTGGACACAGCAGCGGCCAACGGCTGTGATTTTTCGGATATTTTTATTGAAAACAGACAGACCACCGGTATTCGCTGTGAAGCGGGAAAAGTTGAAAAAATACAAACCGGCGTGGAGATGGGAGCAGGTCTGCGGGTCATCTGCGGAGATTCCACAGCCTACGCCTATACGAACGATCTTTCCCGGGAGGGCCTCACCGGGGCGGCTAAAATTGTCAGCCATGCCGCAGCTTGCGGAAAAAAAGGCATCAATCTGGATTTTACCAGGGTGAAGCCCCTGGTTGACTTTGTTTTTAAGGAACGCCCGGAGGACGTACCTACCGAACGAAAGGTCGCGCTGGTAGAAGCCTCCGATCGCGCGGCCAGAACGGAGGGCGGAGACCTGATTAAACAGGTTATCGTGGGGTACGGCGACGTGGTGCAAAAGGTTGTTATCGCCAACAGCGCCGGGGATTACGTGGAAGACGAGCGCATCCGCACCCGGCTTGTGGTTCAGGCGGTAGCGGCTTCGGGATCCGTTATTCAGACCGGCAATGAGGCAGTGGGCGGGCTCTGTGGTTTTGAGCTTTTTGCCGGCTGCCCCCCCGAACAGGTGGCTGCGGCAGCAGCCAGGCGTGCTGTGCAGATGCTGGAGGCGCAACCGGCTCCGGCAGGGAAAATGCCTGTGGTTATGGCCGGGGAAGCCGGTGGAACCATGGTTCACGAGGCCTGCGGCCACGGTCTGGAAGCCGATCTGGTCCAGAAGGGTACTTCGGTTTACGCCGGAAAAAGGGACCAGGTTGTAGCAGCGAAAGAAGTCAGTGTTGTCGACGATGCAACCATTGAACAACGTTACGGCTCCTATCGCTATGACGACGAAGGGGTACCCTCCCGGAAGGTTAAACTGATTGACAAAGGTGTGCTGAATGACTTTTTATATGACCGCCTGTCCGCCTCCAGGGAAGGCAAACCCTCCAACGGCCACGGGCGAAGGGAGTCTTACCAGCACAAGCCTATTCCAAGAATGGGAAACACATATATAGCGCCGGGCAAAACCAATCCGGAGCAAATCATCCGGGAGACTAAAAACGGGCTTCTGGTAAAAAAAATGGGTGGAGGCCAGGTCAACACAACCACCGGGGATTTTGTTTTTGACGTGGCGGAGGGCTACCTGATCAAGGACGGCCAAATCGGTCCCATGGTGAGGGGCGCAACCCTGACGGGAAATGGGCCCGAGGTTTTGCGGATAGTGGAAATGGTAGGAAGCGACCTGGGTTACACCATCGGCACCTGCGGTAAAGACGGTCAGGGTGTTCCTGTAAGCGACGCCCAGCCGACTCTGGCCATCAAGGAAATCATTGTCGGCGGTACCACCCGGGGCAGGCCTGAGGGACAGATCAGGCGCATCTAGACCATTTGGTTTTACGAATTATCCGGCTGCGAGAGGGTATAATAGAGCCGGGAGGTGCAGCCATGGGAATGGAAATTGACACGGGCTGGCATGATTGGAAGAAAACCCTCGGCAGGGCTGTTAATACAGCCGAATTTATAGGCATGCCGGATGAATTGATCAACAAGATGGCCTACCAGGTTGGTGAGTTTTTGGCGGGCAACTTTGAGCCGGGCAACAGAGAGCAGCGATTATTGAAAGAATTATGGGAAGTTGGCTCGGAAGACGAGAAGCGGGTCCTGGCTAAGATGATCGCCAGATTGGTTGACCGGGACGTTCATTAAAGGAAGCTGCCCTGCGGCGCTTCTTTTATTTTTACATTAAACATGGTAACCGGTAAGTCAGTTAGTACCCTTAGATGGTGGTATATTGTGGTTTTATAACCGTTGGTTTTCATACACAACTCCAATTCTAAAGGCATATGTATAAAGTATATTAAAAGAGCTGAGATTTATTGTGATTCGCACCGGTTTCACAGGGGGTACGGAGATGAAAATCGGGGATATCGTTACCAGGAAGATTTACGGAGAGGACATGCAGTTTTGCATTATTGGTTTTTATACAAACCAGGCTACAGGTGAAAGGGTGGCCATCCTGGCCCTCCTGGACCCCAGCCTCATTGTGGAAGCAGCGGTACAGGATCTTGCCCCCATTTCGGCAAGACACCTTTTTGCCCTGACCACGCCAGTGTTTGTTCACTAAACTGCCAACGGGGCAGTTTTTTTTTACAAAATCATAGTTAAGCCGGCAAAACTATTTCAAATATAAAGGAATATTTTGACTGATATTGAATTATACTTATGCAGCTTATAGTAAAAGCTAAAAAAATGAATAATAAACATAACCAGCTTAACGGCACTTTTTTGGCCTGACGGGAACAGGGAAGGGAGCTGAATCTGTGGAAAATGAAGCATTTTTGGGCACTGCTGAAGCGGCCATTACCAGCGCAATCAGGATGGGCGCCCAATTAGCCGAAGCTTATATCTGCAATTCCAAAGAACTTAAGATCGAAGTAAGGGAAGGCCGCGTTGAGACCATGAAGCTTGCCGGGAACCGCGGCATGGGCCTGCGGGTAGTGCGTGACAGCCGTACCGGTTTTTCCTTCAGCACGGATTTGAGCCCTGCCGGAGTTAAGGAAGCCGCAGCACAGGCTATTGCAAATTGCGGGTTAACTGCCGAAGACCCGTTTCTGCAGCTTCCCTCACCAGGTGTTTTTTACCCGGAGTTGGATATTTACGACCCGGCGATCAGGGAAACCACAGTCGAAGAAAAAATTGACCTGGCCAAATCCATGGAAGAAGCAGCCAGGTCCTTCGACCCCAGGGTAAAAATAATCGAAAGCTCTACTTACCTGGACGGGGAAGAGGAAGTCATTATTGCCAATAACCTGGGCTTGAAACTCTCTTATAAAGGGGCCTACTGCGGAATTTACCTGGCCCTGACTGCGGGCGAAGGAGACGACAGTCAGACCGGATTTGACCTTGATTTCAATTTGAAATACCATTCCTTAAAACCGGAAGAAGTGGGCCGTAAAGCTGCCGGGCAGGCTGTCCGGATGCTCGGGGCCAGGCCGGTGACGACGCGCAAAACTCCGGTTGTGCTGGATCCTTACGTGGCGGCAGGGTTTCTCGACCTGATCAGCACGGCCCTTACTTCAGAAGCAGTTCAAAAAGGCCGCTCCCTTTTTGCAGGAAAAAAAGATACAGAGGTTGCCTCCGGTAAAATAACGGTTATTGACGACGGAACCCTGCCCGGGGGGATCGCCTCAGCCCCCTTTGACGGTGAGGGTGTGGCCACCTCCCGTACCGTCCTCATTGAAGATGGAGTGCTTAAAGGGTATCTGTACAATACCTACACGGCGGCTAA
This sequence comes from Bacillota bacterium, assembly GCA_029555205.1. Taxonomy (GTDB): domain Bacteria; phylum Bacillota; class Desulfotomaculia; order Desulfotomaculales; family Pelotomaculaceae; genus DTU098. The sequence continues at coordinate 162,462 of JAKPTB010000080.1, read as the reverse complement.
AGACGGCGTTTGTTCCACAGGTAACGGCGTCCGCAATTCATTTAAGGGAACGCCTGAAGTGGGCGTTACAAATATTTTTATTAAACCCGGCTCAGTTCCGGCGGAACAGCTGTTCTCGGAACTGGAAAAGGGCATTTACATCACTGAAGTTATGGGGATGCACACGGCAAACCCCATTTCCGGGGATTTTTCAGTGGGCGTGTCCGGCCTGTTAATTGAAAAGGGCCAGTTGACCAGGCCTGTACGGGGAATGGCCCTGGGCGGAAATATTATGGATCTATTGGCGGGGGTGAATGCTGTGGGAAACGATCTGAATTTTTTCGGGAGCAGGGGGTCACCCACCTTGAGGATATCTGAAATGACGCTTAGTGGACAATAAGCAATAAAGTTTATTGCTTATTGTCCACCCTGGTAATATATGGAGACAGTGAAAACTTTGATTGTCTAAAATAAAGTTTAATGCTCTTTGTTCTTTCTGGCGACTGTGAGCAAATTATGGTAAAATGTCACCAGCGCGGGCGGGGTGCGTTTTAAGAGGTGCTATTAATTGAAAATACTGGTACTGCACGGCCCCAATCTGAATTTTCTGGGCAGCCGGGAACCTTCCCTTTATGGAGATTTGACCCTTGAACAGATCAACCGGAGTTTGGCGGATCTGGCAGCGGAACTTGGTGCTGCTGTCGAGTGCCGCCAGTCAAATTGCGAGGGACAGTTAATTGATCACCTGCAGGACGCCGCGCGGGAAATGAACGCCGTTGTTTTCAACCCCGGGGCTTACACCCATTACAGTTACGCCCTGCGTGACGCTGTAGCTGCCCTGGGCATTCCGGTTATTGAAGTTCACCTTACCAACATCTACGCGCGGGAAGCTTTTCGCAGGTACTCGGTTATCGCCCCGGCAGCTGCCGGGCAAATCAGCGGACTTGGTCTTACCGGCTACCTACTGGCTTTGCGTGCTGCGGTTACGCTGGCAGGCGCCGGGAAGGAGCAGGGGAATTGAAAGAAAGGATCGAAAAGCTGCGTGAACGTTTTGCTGGAGCAGGAGTGGAAGCGTTATATATCACGAACCCGGAAAACCGTTTTTACCTGAGCGGTTTCACCGGTACGGCCGGCAGCCTCCTGCTGGGCCTGAACAACAGCTATTTATTTACAGATTTTCGTTATACCGGACAGGCAGCCCGGGAATGCCCCGATTATCAAGTCATAGAGACTTCCGGCGAGAGTTCAGAGGTTTTGCGGGAATATTTAACGGGCGAAGGAATTAGCCTGCTGGGCCTAGAAGGGGATTACCTGACCTACAACCAGTTTCAGACATTGAAGGAGAAACTCGGCGGGGTGGAATTAAAAACAGTTGACGGGCTGGTGGAAGAACTCCGGGCGCGCAAGGACAAAGACGAGACAGCCTTTATTGAGGAGGCAGTGCGCCTTGCTGATGAGGCTTTCAAGGAGGTTCTTCCGCTCATCCGGCCCGGTGTGCCCGAGAGGGAAGTGGCCCTGCAGCTGGAATATTTCATGCGGCGGCTGGGCGCGGAGGGCGCCGCCTTTAAAACAATTGTCGCCTCGGGATACCGTTCCGCCCTGCCCCACGGAGTTGCCTCCTCCAGGATTATGGCCCCGGGTGACTTTGTCACACTGGACTTCGGGGCGGTCTACAACGGATACCACTCTGATATCACCCGGACAGTGGTCCTGGGCAGGCCCGAAAAAAAGCAGGAGGAAATCTATCAGCTTGTCCTCGAAGCCCAGATGAGTGCCATAGAATCCCTGCGGGCCGGGATCAAGGCCTCGGATGTCGACGGCGCTGCCAGGAGAATTATTGAACAGGCGGGGTATGGAAAACAGTTCGGCCACGGCACAGGTCACGGAGTGGGTCTCAGCATCCACGAGAAACCCCGGCTGTCTGCCAAAGACCAGTCCCTTCTGGAGGAGGGGATGGTCGTTACAATCGAACCCGGAATCTATCTGCCCGGCTGGGGCGGAGTACGCATTGAGGATACGGTGCTTGTGCTGAACGGTGGCTGCAGGGTTCTGACCCGCACTCCCAAGGAAAATTTATTGTCATTATCATAAATTCTTAATGGAGGGGTTTGGCTTTGATTTCTACAAATGAATTTAAAACTGGCCTTACGATTGAGCTGGAGGGAGATGTCTACCAGGTTATCGAATTTCAACATGTGAAACCCGGCAAAGGTTCGGCCTTTGTCAGATCCAAACTTAAAAACGTACGGACCGGGGGTATGATTGAAAAAACCTTTAACGCCGGAGAAAAAATACCCAAGGCGAGAGTTGAAAGGCGCGAGGTACAGTACCTTTACAACGATGGCAAGGACTACAACTTTATGGATATGGAGACCTACGACCAGTTGGCCATGACCGCTGAACAGCTGGGAGACACTGTGAAATACTTGAAGGAAAACATGAATATCCATATTCTAACTTTCCAGGGCAAGTCAATCGGAGTGGAGTTGCCCAATTTCGTCGAGCTGGAAGTTGTGGAAACGGCTCCGGGAATCAAAGGCGATACTGCTTCCGGCGGCTCCAAGCCTGCTGTTATGGAAACCGGCGCAGTGGTACAGGTGCCTTTTTTCATCAATGTAGGAGACCGGCTCCAGATTGACACCAGAACCGGTAATTATATTAAAAGGGCTTAAGAATACAAAAATAAAAAATCATGTTTAAAACCCCCTGCACAGAGACATACTAAGACAGCCAAATTTAGCCACGCGACTACTTTAACAGGGGGTGCTTCCAGATGAACGATCTGAAGACCAGAGTGGCCTATCTTCAAGGACTATCCACAGGACTTGAGTTGGGTGAGAGCAAAGAAGGAAAGCTACTCCGGGGCATTATCGAAGTTCTGGATGAATTTGCGGACTCTGTAGGCGATCTCGCCGAGGGACAGGAACAGTTGGAAGATTATCTTGAGAGTATTGACGAAGACCTGTATCAACTTGAAGACGAGGTCTTTGAAAACGATGCGGAACACTGTATCTGCGGAGCGGATTATCTCGAGGTGGACTGCCCGAAATGCGGGGAAACTGTGTGCTTTGAATCAGACATTCTGCAAGACGACGACATTGTGGAAGTGACCTGCCCCAATTGTGATGAAGTCGTTTTTGTGAATGATGACAATAGCTACCAGCCGGCAAATAAGGAAATGCTTGCGGGAGAAGACAGTACCAGGCTCGGGTCCACGGAGACGGAAGAGGATATTTAAAAGATTTAAAGGATTGAATATTTAAAAAGAGAGCGGCAGCTTTTAGCCTGGCCGCTCTCTTTTTTTTAGCTTTTTACTTTTTATTTCTTGTTTATTATTTTAAAGTCTGGTTTTCTTCCGGGTCTTTCTGATTGGATTTCAGGAGAAACCTGCGAACTGCCGCCAGAATCTGGTCCTTTTTAAAACTGAGCACGAGCAAAATTAAGATTAAAAATAAAATGTAAGGGTTCACCAGGGGCTGTCTTTGGGCACCCCCGTCCCAGGGATTCCCCCCGGAACCAGCAGGGCAATCCGGAGCCGCGCCGCCGGGAAAAACAGGGATAAAGAGTGGTGTGTAGCCCTTTTCCTGCAGCTCAAGCAAGGCCTTCTCATTGAACTGGAAGGAACTGGCCCATTCTATATAACGCTTTTCTAATTCCGCCGGCAGCGGGAAAACAAATACCCCGGGCTCACTGTTTTTCTCCCACACAGCTGCTCACATCCCAGAATAAAATTAGCAAATACCTATTAACAAAATATACAGGGAAGGCCTTTTTTGTGACAGGGGGAAAACGCATTGCCGCCGGCAGTACTAGATTTCACCGGGTCCGCGATTCCTTGGTATATTTTACCGGAACGGTCATATTTATTAAGAGAAGGGAGGGACAAACCTGAGCGAAATGGTGAACCAGACAGCAGCCCGGTTAAGGTGCGGTGACAGGGTTATCCAGGAAATCCTGCCGGTCCTTCCGGACAGCATCCGCCGCCTTGTCTCAGCTCTGCCCCTATCTGTCCAGGTAAAGGTTGAGGAGTTCCGGATCCGGCAGGAAAAGCCCCTGATCCTGGGCCTGTCCTCCGGCGACCATTTTTTAAGCCCCAAAGGCCAACTGACAGACCGTCGCCAGGAGGCTTACCAGGTCACACTGAAGGATATGGAGCAGCTCATTCAGTTAATCAGCGGGTCCTCCCTTTACGCCCTGGAAGAAGAACTGAGAAACGGCTTTATTACCCTGCCCGGGGGCCACCGGGCAGGAATCACCGGAAAGGCTGTTCTGGACAACGGCAGAGTCAGGACGTTAAAATACCTTTCCGGCTGTAACATCAGGGTATCCCGTGAAATTAAAGGCGCAGCCACGCCCCTTCTGCCTTACTTGCTGGACGGCCGCCGGGGAATCTACCATACCATCCTGATTTCTCCCCCCCGCTGCGGCAAAACAACCATGCTCCGGGATCTGATCAGGCAGATCAGCAACGGTATTGAAGAACTTGGCTTTCCCGGGGTCAACGTGGGTTTAGTGGACGAGCGCTCGGAAATTGCGGGCTGCTATAAAGGGATACCCCAGCGGGATGTGGGCATAAGGACCGATGTCCTGGATGGATGTCCTAAAGCCCAGGGGATGATGATGCTGGTGCGCTCCATGGGACCCGGGGTAGTCTCGGCGGACGAAATCGGGCGCAGGGAAGATGTTGAGGCTATTGAAGAAATGTTGAACGCCGGCGTGAAAGTCCTGGTTACCGCCCACGGTTCTTCACTTGCCGAACTGGCCTGCAGGCCCGCCCTGGGTCAATTGATCCAGTCCAAATGGATCGAACGGATTGTGATCCTCGGACGCTCCCGGGGGGCAGGAACAGTGGAAGAAATCATAGACGGCAGAAGCATGAGGTCTCTGGGGGTGAAATAATGCTGAAACTCATTGGAGCAGTCATGGTCGTTGCAGCGAGCGGCCTGGGCGGGCTGGCTGTAGCCGGTAATTATTCCCGGCGGCCCAGGGAGCTAAGAACCCTGCGCTCTGCGCTGCAAATGCTGGAAACGGAGGTTGTTTACAGCGCCACCCACTTGCCGGAAGCCCTCGCCCGGGTTGCAGGCAACTGCGACCGGCTGGTGGAGCCCCTTTTCAGCCGGGCAGCCGCTGAATTTACCTCATCAACCGGGATAACAGCCGCAAATGCCTGGGAAAAGGCCTTGATTCACTTTTATCCGGGAACAGCATTAAAACCCCAGGACCTATCGATCCTGCGCAGCCTCGGTTCTTCCCTGGGCAGATCCGACAGGGAGGACCAGGTGAAACACCTGCACCTGGCTATGGAGCAGATCAAAACAGCAACGGCCGGAGCTGAAGAAGAAGCTGCCCGGAATATAAAACTCTGGAGTTACCTTGGGTTTCTGGGCGGGCTAATTACGGTCCTGGTGATTTATTAGTAAAGGGAGAGGTAAAAGATGGGAAGCAGTATTGACTTGATCTTTAAAATAGCTGGCGTCGGGATCCTGGTAGCGGTGCTAAACGCCATCTTAAAACATGCCGGCAAAGAAGAACAGGGACATATCGTAACCCTGGCAGGCCTGGCCATTGTATTTATGTGGGTAATTCAGCTGCTTGCCACTCTGTTTGAACAGGTTAAATCCGTGTTCAGGCTTTATTAGACTTTTGATAAACGAGGTTTGCCGCCATGGATGTAGTGCAGATTGTCGCCATCGGCCTCATGGCTACGGTGCTGATTGGTGTTATCAAAAGCCAGCGGCCGGAACTGGCGGTGCTCTTGAGCGTCGCCGCCGGACTAGTCCTGTTTTTGCTGGTGCTGGGCAAAATCGGTTCAATTGTGGGTGTAATCATGGATCTGTCTGCCCGGGCGGGGATCAGTATGGTTTACCTGGGCACAATTATGAAAATCATCGGGATCGCCTACATTGCCGAGTTCGGCGCCCAAATCTGCCGGGATGCGGGAGAAGGGGCAGTGGCTACTAAAATAGAATTTGCCGCAAAAATTCTAATCATGGTCCTGGCGGTCCCCATTGTGGTAGCCGTACTCCAGTCCCTCTTAAAATTGCTGGGTGAGGCGGGGTGAAAAATGTGCTCAGGTTTTATTTTACGATCCTGCTGGCGGCGCTGCTCGCCGTGACGCTCCTTGTCCCGTCTAATCAGGCTGCAGCAGCCGGCTCCGGGGAGCCTTCCAGCACTCAGAATTTGCTTGAAATCCAGGAATACATAGACCGGCTGGACACAGAAATCAAGGGCTCCGTGCCCCAGGTTAATTTTCGGGAAATGGTGAACAAGCTGGTCCAGGGAGAACTGGACTGGAAGCCCTCCCAAATTTTTAACCAGCTGGTCAGACAACTTTTTAAAGAAGTTGTGGCGAACTTCGATTTGCTGGGGAAACTGGTGGTTCTGGCGGTTATTTGCGCCGTTTTGCAAAATTTAATGGCCTCTTTTGAAAAGAGCAGTGCCGGACAGCTTACCTATTCCGTAACTTACCTTGTCTTAATCACCCTTGCCATCGGTTCTTTTTCCATCGCGCTCAACGCGGGCAGGGAGGTGGTGGATACCATGGTTACTTTCATGCAGGCCCTCACGCCGGTTTTGCTGACGCTCCTGGTGGCGGTGGGCGGTCTGGCCTCAGCAGCCATCTTCAGCCCCGTGATTTTGACAACCCTGAGCATATTCGGCACTTTAATCAAGGACGTCGTCCTTCCCCTGCTTTTTTTCGTGGCGATCCTGGGCATTGTCGGCAACCTTTCCGAGCGGTTCAAGGTTTCTAATCTGGCTGATTTATTAAAAACAGTGGCCATGGGCTTGATGGGAGTGTTTTCAACCATATTCCTGGGCGTGCTGGCGATTCAGGGGGTTGCCGGGGCGGTTGGAGACTCCGTTACTTTCAGAACAGCCAAGTTCAGTGTGGATGCCTTTGTTCCTGTTGTCGGCGGCATGCTTTCCGACGCCCTGGAAGCCGTGATCAGTTCTTCCCTGCTGCTGAAAAACGCCGTGGGAATTGCCGGGGTGGCCGTTATTGGAACTGTTATGGTCATACCCCTCTTAAAGATTATTACCCTGGCCTTTATTTACAAACTGGCCGGAGCATTGATTCAACCCATCGGCAGCGGGCAGATGGTGGACTGCTTGAACACCCTGGGCAATAACCTGCTCCTGATCTTTGCCACGGTGGCTACGGTGGGTCTATTGTTCTTTTTCACCATTACCATAGTTGTGGGAGTGGGAAATATTTCTGTGATGTTGAGGTAACTGCAAGAAGCCCTTTATTCTGTAGTTCCGGGCGGCATTCACGCAAGCTAAATGGGGGGAGTCCGGTGGAAATAATCCGCAACCTGGTACAGAGCCTGGTTATCATCATTATCCTGGCCATGTTTTTGGAAATGCTGCTGCCTGCCGGGGAAATGAGAGCATACGTCAAAATGGTCATGGGCTTGCTGGTAATTATAGCAGTTATCCAGGCGGTGGGCAGCATGGCCCGCTGGAGTTTTGAAGAAATACCGGTCGTTGTGGCCGGCGCCGGAGATGGCGGGAGGCAACTGCCGGAGATTCTGGAGGCGGGCAAGAGGATTTCCGCCCGCCAGCAGGACCTGGGAATTGAACAGTACCGGCGGGGTCTGGCCCAGCAGGTCACAGCCCTGGTCAAATTAAATCAGGGATTACCATTGCTGGATGTGGAGGTGAGCGTAGAGTCCGAATCCGGCAGTCCGGACTTCGGGCAGATTAAAGAAATTATTTTGAGCGTGAGTGCTGATTCAGAACAGAGCAGCCCGGCGCCGGGGGTGACAGAACCAGTGGAAGAGGTCAGCCCGGTTGCAGTCCAGGTCGGCAGTTCCGTAACACCGGACAGGGAGGGGGCAGTGACCCCTCAGGCTGCCGCCGGGATAGTGGATGTGCTGACAAACTTCTACAATATACAACCGGAACAGGTAAAAATCATCTATCGCTAAAGGGGGTGGCAAATTGCACAGAATCTTGAACTTCTTCAAGGGCGGAGGAAATAACGGAGTCCCTCCCAAGGAACAGGGGAGGCGGAACCTCTGGCTGGCAGCCCTGGGACTCCTGGGAATTGTTCTGCTGGTAATAGCCAATACAGGGGTAAGCAAGCCCGCCGGCGTACAGCCGGAACAAGTTTTACCCGGCTCCACCGCCGGGGAAAAGGCTGTAAACAATATGTCCCTGGAGGAAGAACAGATCAGCAGCAAACTCCGGGAAATGCTCAGACAGATAGACGGAGCCGGTAAGGTTGAAGTCTCTGTGCGGCTCTCCGGCTCGACCAGGGAGGATTTCGCCGTGAACACAACCACCGGAAAGAAGACGACCCAGGAACGGGATCAGACAGGCGGAACCCGCCTGACCACCGAGGATACCAGTAGCGATCAACTGGTGATGAACCGCAGCGAAACCGGTGAGGAGCGGCCTGTTGTGGAACGGGAGGTTGCGCCCCAGGTGGCAGGTGTCCTGGTTGTAGCCGAGGGGGCCGGAGATTCACGGATCAAGGCCAGGCTATTTGAGGCAACCCGGGTAGCCCTTGGTGTTGATCCTCAGAGAATTCTCGTCCTGAAAATGGAAAGGAGAGAATAATGATTTCAATAATTATTAGAAGGCGGACCTTAAGCCTGGTTGCCCTGGCTTTGATCGGAGCGGCCCTGTTATTCCTGGGCTGGCGGGGCAATCTGCTGAATCAAAAGTTGACGGCCCCTGGAACTCCGGTAACCAGCCCGTCCGTTAATGAGGCAGGACCTGTCAGTACCGCCCAAACAATGAGCGTGGCGGAACAACCGGACAAAACTGCCAGTGCTACGGCACCTTTTGAAGAGCAGGATTTTTTTGTGGACTACCGCCTGGAACGTGAGCGTGTCCGCGGTCAGAGGGTGGAGTGGCTCAGAGAAGTAATCAATAACGCCAATTCAACCGCTGATACCAGACAAAAGGCCCAGGAGCACCTGCTGGCAATCAGCCGCAGCATGGAAAAAGAAAATGAACTGGAGAACTTGATCCGGGCCAAAGGGTTCAAGGATGCGGCTGTTTACGTCGACGAAGGCTCCGTTACCGTGATCGTTGAACCAGCATCAGTAAAACTTACCACAGAAGATTTATCATCTATTACCGGGCTGGTTTCCAGGGGTACCGGCGTGGATGCTCAAAACATCGTCATCATTCCCAGGGGTAGCGAATAAGTTCACCCCGGCCTTGAAAACTCAATACTCCCTCTTCAATCAGGATCATTACCTACTATAAATCAGGGTTGCCGGGGCACCTCCAGCTTAAGAAAATCTGTCTGCAGACAGGCCTGCGCTATTTTCCTTCCACGAAAGCGAGCCCTGGATCAATCTCTTTTAGAATTTGCTGCGGATCTTGTATACTTATCGCAAATGGGTTTCCACGGGTTATATTTTTTATTATAATGATAGTAATGTTCATTAATGATCATTACCTGGATCAAATCAGGTTGTTATCAGGATATGTGGCAACCTGTTTTTTTAATGTGGTTAGAATTGGGGAGGAACAGTTATGGAACACAGGGTCCGAATAACCGATACCTCGCTACGGGACGCCCACCAGAGCCTCTGGGCAACCAGAATGCGCACGGCAGACATGCTGCCTATCGCCGAGAAACTTGATCAAGTGGGGTACCATTCCCTTGAGGTTTGGGGAGGGGTGACCTTTGATGTTTGCATGCGCTATTTAAACGAGGATCCCTGGGAAAGGCTCCGCCTGCTGAGGAAACATATTAAAAAAACCCCTCTGCAGATGCTCTTAAGAGGTCAATCCCTCGTCGGCTACAAGCACTACCCCGATGATGTGGTGGAATCCTTCATTGCCAGGTCGGTGGAAAAGGGCATTAACATCGTCAGAGTCTTTGATGCGCTTAACGATATCAGAAACCTGGAGACCGCCATCCGCGCTTCAAAAAAAGCTGGAGCCCATGCTCAGGCAGCGATGGTTTACACTGTGAGCCCTGTCCATACCAACGAGCACTACCTGGCCATGGGACGCCAGCTTGCTGAAATGGGCGCCGAATCCCTGTGCATCAAGGATATGGCCGGGTTGCTGGCCCCCTACCGGGCTTATGAACTGGTAAAACTCCTCAAGGATAATCTGGGCCTGCCTGTCCAGCTGCACTGCCACTATATTGGAGGCCTGGCTGTGGGTACATATCTGAAGGCTGTTGAAGCAGGAGCGGACGTCATCGATACCGCCACGGTGCCCCTTGCTTTCGGCGCCTCCCTGCCACCGGTTGAAACCGTGGTCCGCGCCTTGCAGGGCACTCCCTTTGACACAGGACTGAACATCCATGATCTTTTTGAAATTGCTGAATATTTCGAGGAAATGAGAAAAAACAACGGTTTTGAACGCGGCGTTACCCGGATTAACGATATGCGCGTTTTTGACCACCAGGTTCCCGGCGGGATGATCTCCAACCTCGTGACCCAGCTGGAGGAACAAAAGGCCCTGTACCGGATTGGCGAAGTACTCTCGGAAATACCCAGAGTTCGTGAAGACCTCGGCTATCCGCCCCTGGTGACACCCAACAGTCAGATTGTGGGAACCCAGGCTGTCTTGAATGTACTTACCGGAGAAAGATATAAACTGGTCCCCGGGGAGGTCCGGGAATTCTTTCAGGGGTATTACGGCAAGCCTCCGGCTCCGGTTAACCAGGAGATTGCCCGCAAAGTGCTGGGTGACCGCGAACCGGTCACCTGCAGGCCTGCTGACTTACTGGAACCCAGATTGGATAAAATAAGAAGGGAAATGAAGGATCTGGCAACCTGTGAAGAGGATGTAATTTCTTTCGCTTTGTTTCCCCAGGTGGGCAGGCGGTTTCTGGAAGAGAGAAACAGGGGCGGCCGGAAAGAACCGGAGCCCGCTTCTGACAGGGTTGAAAAAGCTCCCCCAAATCAACCGCAGAAAATGGCCGCTGCCCGGGTTGAGGAGAAAAACAGCAGGCCTGTCCCGGCCCGGGGACCGGCAAGCCCGGACCCAGGCGTAAAAGGGCCTTTGAAGGAGGAACAAAAAATGAACCTGGACGATGTCAGGGAATTAATAAAGCTTGTCAATGAAACCGGGATAACCGAAGTTAAACTGGAAAGCGACGGGATCAAGATCGCCATTAAAAAAGGGCCTGGCCTGGAAGCCGGGCCAGGTGCCTCCCTTCCTGCCAAACAGAATTCGGCTGTAACCTCCGGTCCAAAGGAAACAGCCCCCGGCCTGCCGGAACAGACCGGGACCAAAGACCGGGCCGCGCTAACCCCGGTGACATCTCCCATGGTCGGTACATTCTACCGTGCCCCGTCCCCGGAGTCACCACCCTATGTCAGTGTGGGAGACCGGATCAAGAAGGGTCAGACCCTTTGTATTATTGAAGCGATGAAACTAATGAACAAAATTGATTCCGAAGTAGAAGGCGAAATTGTTGAAATTACTGTGGAAAACGGCTCACCTGTAGAATACGGCCAAATCCTCTTTTTGATTAAACAAAAACAATAACCGTTTGATGAAAATCTTATTGCTGTTTAACTTTGGGAAAGGATATCATAAAAAATGTTCAAAAAGATTCTCATCGCCAACCGGGGGGAAATAGCCTTACGGGTTATCAGAGCCTGCCGTGAAATGAATATTGCTACGGTGGCGGTTTATTCCCAGGCGGATCAGGAAAGTCTCCATGTACTGTGGGCGGACGAAGCTTATTGTATCGGGCCGGCGCCTTCCGCTAAAAGTTATTTGAACTATACCAACATCATCAGCGCAGCTCTTTTATCCGGGGCGGACGCCATCCACCCTGGTTACGGTTTTCTTGCGGAAAACGCAGGCTTTGCAGATGCCTGCTCAAGCTGCGGGATTACCTTTATCGGCCCGCAGGCCAAAGCAATTAAACAAATGGGAGCAAAAGCCACAGCCAGGGAGACCATGCTTAAGGCGGGAGTGCCTGTTGTACCTGGCTCGGAAGGCATGCTCAAGAACATGGATCAGGCCCAGAAACTGGCCCGGGAGATAGGTTATCCTGTAATCATCAAGGCCAGCGCCGGGGGCGGCGGGCGCGGCATGAGGGTCGTGCAGGGCAGCAATGAACTGGAGGACGCCGTCAATACAGCAAAGGCGGAGGCCAAAGCTGCCTTTGGCAATGATGATGTTTACCTGGAAAAATACATGGAGGAACCCAGGCATATTGAGTTTCAGGTTTTAGGCGACAACCACGGCAACATAATTCACCTTGGAGAAAGGGACTGTTCCATTCAACGGCGCAACCAGAAAATCCTTGAGGAAGCGCCTTCTTCAGCACTCAACGGGGAAATGCGCAGAAAAATGGGTGAATTTGCCATAAGGGCAGCAAAGGCTGTGGCTTACACCAATGCGGGCACGGTAGAATTCCTGCTGGATAAAAATATGAATTTCTATTTCATGGAAATGAATACAAGGATTCAGGTGGAACACCCCGTTACTGAGTCTATTAGCGGGATTGACCTGATCAAGGAGCAGATTAGACTGGCCGCAGGGGAAAAACTGGGATTTAACCAGGAGCAAATAAACCTTCAAGGCCATGCTATTGAATGCAGGATCAATGCAGAGGATCCCCACCGGAAATTTCAGCCCAGTTCCGGAAAAATAACAACTTATATGCCTCCGGGGGGACCGGGTATCCGGGTTGACAGTGCCATCTACGGGGGATATGTGCTCCCTCCTTTTTATGATTCCATGATTGGAAAACTAATAGCCTGGGGCAGGGACAGGGACGAAGCCATAGCCCGGATGCAGCGGGCCCTTCAGGAATTTGTGATCAAAGGAATCAATACAACCATTCCCTTTCATCAGAAAATCTTAAACAACGCCTTCTTCAGACGGGGTGAAATCTATACAAATTTTATTCAGCGACGTATTTTCGGTGATCATGATTAAATATTTTCTCAATAGATTGATATTTGCGTCGAATTACCAATTTTGCTATAATGTACTTATATAATTAGTTCTTTTCCTAAATTTTCACTTCTATGTAAATATATATAGACATTTATGCGGAAGGAAACCATAAAGCTATAAACTTTCCAGGCGGAGGTGATAATTTGGAACCTAAGGAAATTGTCCGTGAAGAACAAACCGGCCTTGGCTCAATCAGAATTTCCGATGAGGTGGTGAAGGTCATTGCCGGGCTGGCTGCCATAGATATTAAAGGGGTAGCCGGAATGAGCGGAGGCATAGCCGGCGGCATAGCAGAAATGCTGGGCAGGAAGAACCTCTCCAAGGGGATCAAGGTTGAGGTTGGCGAAAAAGAAGCTGCAGTGGATGCCTTTGTTATAATGGAGTACGGTATCCGTATACCCGATGTGGCTGCTCAAATCCAGGAAAGCATCAAAAACGCCATCGAGCGGATGACCGGGCTTGTGGTTGTTGAGGTCAATGTCAATGTTCAGGGAGTAGCCTTTGGATCTGAGGCCAGGGACGAAGAACACAGGGTCAGATAACAGCTGCCAACCCCCTTGCCAGGGGGTTGGCTTTTAAAGGGGGTAGCCTAATAATGAGTCCTTTGGACAGGGCTTTGCTGGCTGTTTATACATTTTTTTTTACTGTGCTGATAGCACTGTTTTCTGCGGTCATGCTGGGATGGACGGCGCCCTTGTATCTTTTCAGAAATTTCTTTGCTCCCGGCCGGCCGGAAATTTTCTGGCCGGTTATAGCCATCATCATCTTGACAGGCCTCCGTTTATTCTGGATCAGCCTCTCCAGGCCGGGAGGCAGGCATGTGGTGCTGGCAGAAACTTCGCTGGGACAGGTAAAGGTATCCTTCCAGGCCATTGAAAGTTTAGTGGAAAAGGTTGTGTCCCAGTTTAACGGCATCCGGGATGTAAAACCACGGATCATAACCGTCCCCCAGGGCGTGGGTATTCAGGTCCGGGCTTCTGTTACCCCTGACGTGAATCTACCGGAGGTTTCCGGGGAAATTCAAAACCGGATCAAGGAACGCATTCAGGAAGTTATGGGTATCACTGTTAATACTGTTAAAATTTCCGTTGAAAGCATCTCCCTTAACAAGCCCAGGGTTGAATAAGGAAGAGCTTGCCGGTTCTGGCGGGGTCAGATCATAGGGGACCGTCTTGCGGATCCGGGTTTCAGGCAGGACGGCTCGTCTTAATAAACCCGAAAAGGGGTGTTCTGATGGGAATTATCCAGGAGATCCTGGAAAAACATCTAGGTAAGGCAGTGGGTATATTAATAGGTATCCTCTTTGGTTTACTGGCTATAAAATACGGTCTGCTAAGGGCTATTTTCGTAGCGCTGTGTGCTTTAGCCGGGTATTATATTGGTAAACGCCTGGATGAAAGAGTCGATTTCCGGGAAATATTTTCAAGGCTCTTTGGGGAACGCTAACAATGGTTTTTAAGCAAGGTTAAAAAAAGTTTTAACAATTTTAGTAGCTGCAGGTACAGCATACTCCATCTTTGAATCTAAAGACAGACAGCCTGTTATTAAGAAGCTATCCTGCAGCGCAAGGAGGACACTGGTGAGTAGAAGACAGGCCAGGGAAAGGGCTCTCCAGGTTCTGTTTCAAGTTGATTTGGGCGGTGTGGACCCCCGTAAGGCTATGCAGGACATGGATGAAAACTTTGGGCATTTACCGAAGAACGCGGATTTTGCTGAAAGAATTGTTTTTGGAACACTGAGCAACCTGGAATTAATTGATCAGGTCATAGCAAGTATCAGCAAAGAATGGGATTTAAAGAGAATGGCCTCCGTAGACAGGAATATTATGCGTCTGGCCCTGTACGAGATTTTGTTTTGCAGGGATATTCCCGGGAACGTTTCTGTAAACGAGGCGGTGGAACTGGGCAAGGTTTTCGGCGGAGAAGATTCAGGCCGTTTTATTAACGGCATCCTGGGCAAGGTACTGGAGAACCCCGAAGAGTACAGAACTCAACCTTTAAATTGAGTTTACAGCCAATGACACAGATTATACAATATTTTTGAGCAGGCCTAATTTTCCGGTGTGCTCTTATATTTTAACAGACGAAAAATAAGTAGGAATTAAGCAGATCATCTCGAATAACAAATATGGACATAATCTTGATAGAAAGGAATACTACCACATGTACAGGATTCTCAAAAAAGATGTCTTAGTTCCGTCAATTAACCTCTTTGAAATCGAGGCTCCCAAAGTAGCCGGGAAAGCAGAACCCGGACAGTTTGTTATACTTCGCATTCACGAGAAGGGAGAAAGAATTCCTTTAACCATTGCAGATTTTGACCGTGCCAGGGGAACGATCACCTGCGTTTTTCAAGAAGTAGGAAAGACAACAATGGAGTTGGGGACACTTAACGAGGGTGATTGTATCCGGGATTTTGTCGGGCCCCTGGGGACACCTTCCCATATCGAATTGTTCGGCCGGGTTGTATGTGTCGGGGGCGGCGTGGGTGTAGCGCCGGTTCACCCCATTGCCCGGGCCTTGAAGGAAGCAGGTAACGAGGTCCTGGGCATCATCGGGGCCAGGAATAAAGATTTGCTCTTCTGGGAAGACAGGATGAGGGCTGCCTGCACTGAATTACGCCTAACAACCGATGACGGCTCCTATATGAGAAAGGGCTTTGTCACGGATTTATTAAAGGAAGCTATTCTTGAAGACGGCAAGATCGATCTCTGCCTGGCCATCGGCCCCCTGCCCATGATGCGGGCCGTCTGCGATCTTACCCGGGAATACGGCATAAAAACCATTGTCAGTTTAAATACCCTGATGGTTGACGGAACCGGCATGTGCGGTTGCTGCCGTGTTACGGTGGGCGGGGAAACACGTTTTGCCTGTGTGGACGGGCCGGAATTTGACGGACACCAGGTGGACTTTGCCGAAATGTCCCGCCGCTCTGTAATCTATAAACCCCAGGAATTGCTGGCCAGGGAGAAATATCTACAGAACCACGCCTGCCGGTGCACCTGTAAGGGAGGGAACTGTTAATGACCGAAAAGAAGAAGGCGATTAATCCACAAAAAAATCCTATGCCCGTTCAGGACCCGGCTTTGCGGGTGAAAAATTTCAATGAAGTTGCCCTGGGCTATAGCGAGGCAGCTGTTATCGCCGAGGCTGGCCGGTGCCTGCATTGTAAAAATATGCCCTGCAGGCAGGGCTGTCCGGTTGATATCGACATTTCAGCCTTCATCAAACTGGCCGCTGAAGGTGATTTTGCCGGCGCCGCCAAAAAGATTAAGGAGAAAAACGCCCTGCCCGGTGTTTGCGGCCGGGTCTGTCCCCAGGAAAGCCAGTGTGAGAAATACTGCACCCTGGGCAAAAAATACGAACCCGTCGCCATCGGCCGGATCGAGCGTTTCTGTGCCGACTGGGAAATGGCCAACGGCACGGGAGCCCAGGAAGTGGCACTCTCCACCGGCAAAAAGGTAGCCGTGGTTGGTTCCGGCCCTGCAGGTCTGACCTGCGCCGCCGATTTGGCCAAGCTGGGGCACCGGGTTACCATTTTCGAGGCCCTGCATATACCAGGCGGCGTATTGATGTACGGGATCCCCGAGTTTCGCCTGCCCAAGGCCATTGTTCAGACGGAAATAGAGAACCTTAAAAAGCTGGGTGTAGAGATCCAGGTCAACTCGGTGGTGGGTCGATTTGCAACCATTGATGATCTGATGCAAAAAGAAGGTTTTGACGCAGTTTTTATCGGAACCGGCGCAGGGCTTCCCTATTTTATGGGAATACCAGGGGAAAACGCCTGCGGAGTATACTCGGCCAATGAATTCCTGACCCGCACCAACTTGATGAAGGCCTATCTTTTCCCCGCTTTCGACACCCCAATCCGGGTAGGACGGAAAGTGGCCGTGCTGGGAGGCGGCAATGTGGCCATGGACGCAGCCCGTACCGCGCTGCGCCTGGGGGCGGAGGAATCCTGGATTGTTTACCGGCGCTCCAAAGTGGAAATGCCGGCCCGGCAGGAGGAAGTAAGCCATGCGGAAGAAGAGGGTGTGCGTTTTCAATTTCTAACCAGCCCCACCCGGATCCTTTACAATGATGATTACTGGGTTACGGCCATGGAATGCCTGCAGTACGAACTGGGTGAACCGGACGAATCCGGGCGCCGCAGGCCGGTTCCCATTAAGGGTTCCGAGTTCATCCTGGATGTGGACACAGTGGTGGTAGCCATAGGGCAGGGCCCGAACCCCCTGATTCCAAGGACCACCAAAGGGCTGGAATGCACAAAAAGGGGTAATATTGTTGCCGAAACGGAAACAGGC
Organism: Bacillota bacterium; assembly: GCA_029555205.1. Lineage (GTDB taxonomy): Bacteria > Bacillota > Desulfotomaculia > Desulfotomaculales > Pelotomaculaceae > DTU098. The sequence continues at coordinate 145,280 of JAKPTB010000080.1, read as the reverse complement.
GCCACTTCCAAACCCGGTGTCTTTGCCGGCGGAGATGTTGTTACCGGCGCAGCCACGGTGATCCTGGCCATGGGGGCCGGCCGGACAGCAGCAAATTCCATTCACAACTATTTGACCGGAAAATAAACAGGTAGTTTGAAGGTAAAGGGAAATCTACTTTCTTCCAACAAGGCCGGCTAAGAAACACCGGCATTTGGTTTAGGAGACTATAACCTCAAGAACCGGGAGTTGTCACATTGCGCATTTTAACTGTCCAGGAACTGACCAGGCATATAAAAATGCTGCTGGAAAAAGACTATCTTCTGGCCAATGTATGGGTCAGGGGAGAGATTTCCAATTTCAAACCCGCTTCTTCCGGACACTTCTATTTTACCTTGAAAGACGACTGCAGCAGTCTAAAGGTGGTTATGTTCCGTTCCAGAAGCCGGCTGGTTCCTTTTCGTCCTGAAAACGGTATGGCCGTCACGATCCGTGGTTACATTTCATTATATGAACGGGACGGCAACTACCAGCTCTATGCGCAGGAAATTGAGCCCGATGGAACCGGAGCGCTCTACCTTGCCTTTGAACAGCTTAAAGCAAGGCTGCAAAAAGAAGGACTGTTTGACCGTAAATACAAGAAAGAGCTTCCCCTCCTGCCGCGCCGGATCGGCCTGGTAACCTCGCCAACCGGGGCGGCTGTTAGGGATCTTCTGGAAATCATCCGGCGCCGCTGGCCAGGTCTCCAGATTGTCCTTGTGCCCGTGCCGGTTCAGGGGGACACAGCTCCTCCTGCGGTAGCCCGGGGTATTGAACTGCTCAACAGGGTGGGCGGTATTGAACTGATCATTGTCGGCCGGGGCGGAGGTTCCCTGGAAGAGATCTGGGCCTTTAACACCGAAATAGTGGCCAGGAGTATTTTCCGGTCAACCGTACCGGTCATCTCAGCAGTGGGCCACGAAACGGATTTTACCATCTCCGATTTAGTGGCAGATATGCGGGCTTCGACACCCTCGGCCGCCGCCGAGCTGGCTGTTCCCGATAAGCGGGAAATGGAACGCCGGCTTGTGACACTGAAATCCAGGCTGGCCCAGGCTTTAAGGGAAAATGCTGTAAGAAGCCGCCGCCGCCTTGATACCTGCCTTGCCCACCGGATTTTTACCCACCCCCGGGATACCCTTTGCGGCTCCCGGCAGCAGTCCCTCGATCAGTTCCACCGCCGGCTGACCCAGGGTATCCGGGGTGTTATCGAACGCAAGGGCGGTTCCCTGGCCATACTGGCCGGACAACTACAAGCCTTAAGTCCCCTGGCCACCCTGGCCAGAGGTTACTCCATCTGCACCACGCCCGACGGCCGGCAGATCATCCGGGATACTGAATCGGTAGAGAAGGGAGACCGGCTGTCGGTCCTGCTGCAGAGGGGAAAACTACAATGCCTTGTTGAGGGTAAAACAACTTGAGTTAAAGTGGGTGTTGGATAGTATGTCGCTTCTTATTGATGGAAAAAAAGTTGCTGCTTCCCTGCGGGAAGAAGTGGAGCTGGAAATTTCCAGGCTCAAAGGAGAGGGCCTGGCTCCAAAACTGGCTGTTATTCTGGCAGGTGAGGATCCGGCTTCGGTTCTCTACTCCCGGTCCATGGAAAAAGCCTGCCAGAGTGTCGGGGTTGATTTTGAGCTTTTCCATCTACCAGGAACTCCCTCCGAAGAGAAAGTTATCAATGTAATAAAGGAATTAAATAATAACAGCTTAATCCATGGAATTATGATTATGCTTCCTCTCCCCCGGGGAATCAATAAACAAAAGGTGTTGGAAGCCGTTGCCCCGCTGAAGGATGTGGATGGAGTTCATCCCATCAACAGGGGCTATATTCTCAGCAACAGCGAGGGACTTTTCCCCACAACACCACAGAGCTGTATTGAAATTCTCCTGCGCAACGGAATTGAAATAAGCGGGAAACACGCCGTCCTGGTGGGCCGGGGAGAATCTGTGGGGAAGCCCCTGGTATACATGATGCTGAATCAGAACGCCACAGTTACCGTCTGCCATACCAGGACCCGCGACCTGAAGCAGCACACCCGCCAGGCTGACATACTCATTGCTGCCGTGGGCAGGGCCCGCATGATTACCGCCGATATGGTCAAGCCGGGCGCAGTTGTTGTAGATGCCGGGATCAACGAAGCCGGGGATGGAGGCATTTGCGGTGACGTTGACTTTGAACGCGTCCGGGAGATTGCCGGAGCCATTTCACCTGTACCCGGCGGAGTGGGCAGCCTTACTACCATGCTGATTCAGAAAAATTTGCTCAAGGCGATCAGACTGCAAAGAAAATATTCTGAAAGACAAGGAGGCCCCTGCTGCATTGGGTGATTTTTTCAACAAAAGCCTGCGTGAAATAATAGAATTATCTGCCTCCAGTGCACCCGTTCCCGGCGGCGGTAGTATCTCAGCCATCGTCGCCTGTTTAGGGGCAGCCATGACCGCAATGGTCTGCAACCTGACTGCCGGCAAGGAAAAGTACCGGGATTTCGAACCCCATGTCCAGGAGATCAATAATTCCCTGAGCTCCCTGCTGACGAAGCTGGAGTACCTGGTGGAAGAGGACATGGCAGAATTCCAGCATTTTATGACAGCCTACCGTTTACCCAGGGACACGGAAGAACAAAAAGCTGTCCGGGAAGAGGCCTTGCAAAGGGCTTTGAGGGGTTCCACAGAAATACCGCTGGAAATTGCCCGGACCTGTCTGGTGATCCTGCAGCTTACCCGACGGCTCTCCGGCATCGGCAACAAAATGGCCATCAGCGACGCGGGAGTAGCAGCAACTGTTACAGAAGCTGCCTTGAACAGCGTTCTTCTAACTGCCTCCGGCAATGTACCTTTAATTAAAGATGCCGGTTATGCAGAACGTGTTGCCGCAGAAATTACCTCTTTAACAGCCGAAGCCGGGCAAATCAAGGAAGAAACTATGAACGTGGTGAGGGAAAGGATGAAGAATTAATAAAAGATATTGATATCATTATCGATATTTTTGTTTCTAACTTCACTCTTTTCCAGATATAATAGGGGCAAACCGGATGGAGGGCAAAGATGGCCGATAAGATCAAAGAGACGAGTTTCGAGAAAGCCATAGCCCGCTTGGAAGAGATTGTGAAGGAGCTGGAAGACGGCCGTCTGCCGCTGGAAAGCGCACTTGTCTTATTCGAAGAGGGTGTTAAGCTTTCCCGGATCTGTGAAGGTTACCTGGAAGCGGCCGAGCAAAAAATATCCATTCTCCTGGAAGATGAAAAGGGCGGGGTGACTATAAAAGAAGTTAATTCACTACCATCCCCCGGGGGAGGAAAAAACTTTGAATTTTAAGGAAGAGTTAAAAAAAAGGGCGAAGATGGTTGAAGAAGCCCTCGAACGTTTCCTCCCCCCCTCATCTGCTTATCCTCCTCTGATCCATCAGGCCATGCGCTACAGCGTCATGGGGGGAGGCAAGAGGCTCAGGCCGTCGCTGGTGATGGCGGGGGCAGAGGCAGTGGGGGGATCGGCCGCCAGCGTTTTGCCCGCAGCCTGCGCCGTGGAGTTAATCCATACCTACTCCCTGATTCATGACGACCTGCCCGCAATGGATAATGATGACTATCGCCGGGGTAAATTAACAAATCACAAGGTCTTCGGGGAAGCGATAGCCCTTTTGGCAGGGGACGCCCTGCTGACCCTGGCTTTTCAATTACTGGCCGAAAATAAGGCCGGCAGCCCGGAGGACAATTTAAAGGTCATTCATGAAGCTGCCCTGGGAGCCGGAACAAAGGGTTTAATCGGTGGTCAGGTGGTGGACACATTTTCAGCCGGGGAAGAGGTTGATGAGGTCACCCTGGAGTATATCCACCGCAACAAGACCGGCGCCCTTTACCGGATTTCTGTTAGAACAGGGGCAATTCTGGCCGGAGCCCGGCCGGAACAGCTGGAGGCCCTCAGCCGCTATGCAGAACACCTGGGGCTGGCTTTTCAAATTACAGACGATATCCTCGATCTTGTAGGCGAAGAAAGAATAATTGGAAAACCGGTGGGCAGCGATTTAAAGAATAAAAAGGCCACTTACCCGGCCCTTTTCGGCCTGGAAAACTCCCGGGAAAAAGCCAGCCTGGAATGTTCCAGGGCGCTATCCGCCCTCAGAGATTTTGGGAAGGAAGCTGATTTTTTAAGATCTTTGGTTGAATTTGTGATAAACAGGGATTACTAAAATGCGGTTCAGCCAGGAGGACCAGGATTCATTCTATTTTCTTAAATAACCCCATATTATTATAAAGCAGCTCTTTATAGTACTCAGGCAATTTGAAAAAGAACCCGGGTATATGTTATAATTACTGCCTGGTAACAGTTTTATATGGTAAGTGACACAGTATCCTAGTCAGATGAACCTTTTTGAAGGCGGGCCTAAAAATCCGTCAAGGGCACATCGATGAAGTTCCTGGTGCTGGCTGCCGACGCCCAGTCGGGGGTTGGTACTGGGAGTTAAGGGGGTGGGGCGACCCGCAACGGCATGTGGGCGTTGACCCCGCCCCCGTGGAGACCCAAGTGCGTGGTATTGCCATAGCCGCTAAAACGTCAATGGTCAACTATGGCTTGGGATTAAACCTGCATGTGGTTAGCGCTGCGTGCAGTGTAGCCTGCCTTGAGTGGTAGCGGTGGATATTAGTTTTATTCAGCCGGCCGGACATGGGCCCGTGAACGGCGGGCTGTTAATTGAAACCCCTACTGCAAAAGAGGCTAGAAAAGGTGTATTCTGTCGGGGAAAACTCCTAGGCTGTCCGGATTTCCAGGGCGGGCCGGAGATTAAAGTGTGGACTAAGTGGTAATCCTGCCCCGGAATCGGAAACGACCGGAAACAGCTTTAAAGGGAAACCGCCGGTTTGGTGACAGCCGGTAGCTGTTTGGGAAAACCTGCTGGACCTAAGCCACAATATTTATCCGGCCCGCTGTCACTTGCCACCCTATCCCTACATAGCTGTATTATACCCTGTTCTTAGATGCTCTAATCATCGCTGCATGAGGTGACTTTTATTGGGTAATAATAAATCTACTGTAACCAGTAGATATATCCTTTTAATAGGTTTCGGCTCCTTTTTTCTAGCAATAATCTTTACACTTTTTTCTGAAACCTTTTCCTCCAAACTGAACAACATTTTTCTATCTTTATTTTTTTTATTTTTTATCATATTCTTCAATATTCTGGCAGATATTGTGGGAACAGCAGTAACAGCCGCCTCACACGTACCTTTTAACGCAAAGGCTGCCAAGCGGATTGAAGGGGCCTCGCACGGTCTTCAATTAGTCCGCAATGCCGATAAAGTGGCCAATATCGCCAATGATGTTATTGGCGATATCACGACAACCGTTAGCGGCGCTCTGGGGATCTCCATTGTGGTGCAAGTATTACGGGCGGGACTGCAGTTTGACCAGTTTTGGCTAAATGTGCTGATTACCGCCCTTATTTCAGTGTGTATTGTCACAGGCAAGGCTGCAGGAAAAAAACTGGCCTTAAGCCATCCGGAAGAGGTTATTTTTATGGTTGGCAAATTACTTGCCAAATTGGAAGCTTATACCGGCTACAGCCCCTTTAAAAAACGCCGGAGTAAAAGCAAGAAGGGTGGTTAGCCGTGAGCAACTTATTAAAACAAATACATACCCTGCGGGATATCCGCTCTATGAGTTTAGCCGGTCTTGAGGAACTGGCCGGGGAAATCCGCCTTGAGCTGATTAAAACAGTGTCCAATAACGGCGGGCACCTGGCGCCCAATTTAGGAGTTGTGGAGTTAACTCTGGCCCTGCACCGGGTCTTTAACTCACCCGTTGATAAAATTATCTGGGATGTTGGACATCAAAGCTATATTCATAAGTTGCTGACGGGTAGAAAAGATGAATTCGGAACCCTTCGTCAATTCGGCGGTATCAGCGGTTTCCCCCGGCCGTCTGAAAGCATTCACGACGCCTTCGGCACCGGCCACAGCAGTACATCCATATCGGCAGCCCTGGGCATGGCCATCGCCCGGGATCTTAAAGGTGAAAACCATTCCGTCGTAGCGGTCATCGGTGACGGGGCCATGACCGGCGGGATGGCTTTTGAGGCCTTGAACCATGCCGGCCACCTGAAAAAAAACCTCATCGTCGTATTAAATGATAACGAAATGTCCATTGCGCAAAATGTCGGAGCAATGTCCGGGTATTTGACCCGGCTCAGGACCGACCCCATGTATTCCAGAGGCAAGGAAGAGCTTGAACAGCTCCTGCGCAGGATTCCCATCGGTTCAACCCTTTTGAAATTCGGCGAGAGGATCAAGGACAGTTTAAAGCATCTGGTTGTCCCGGGTATGCTCTTTGAGGAGCTTGGTTTTACTTATCTGGGTCCGGTTGATGGACACGATCTCAAGGCGGTGACTACCATCCTGAACCAGGCCAGGATTCAAAAGGGTCCTGTCCTGGTCCACGTACTTACCAAAAAAGGAAAGGGTTACCGCCCTGCCGAAGAGAATCCCGACCGTTTTCACGGTGTGGGAGCCTTTAATCCGGCTACGGGAGAAGTAATCAAGAACAGCACGGCGCCTTCCTATTCGGAAGTCTTTGGCCGCACCCTGACCAGGCTTGCCCAGAAGGATCAAAACATCCTGGCCATCACAGCGGCAATGACCAGCAGCACCGGGCTGAACAGTTTTGCCCGGCTTTACCCGGGGCGCTTTTTTGACGTGGGCATTGCCGAGCAGCATGCAGTGACCCTGGCGGCAGGCCTGGCGAAGGAAGGCTACCACCCTGTAGTCACGATTTACTCAACCTTTTTACAACGGGCCTACGATCAAATCCTCCATGACGTATGCCTGCAAAACCTGCCAGTAACCTTTGCCATCGACCGCGCAGGCCTGGTGGGGGAGGACGGGGCAACCCACCATGGACTTTTCGATTACGCCTATTTAAGGCATATTCCCAATATGGTGATCATGGCGCCCGGGGATGAGAATGAATTACAGCACATGCTGGCTACAGCAGTCCAGCACCCGGGGCCCGCAGCAGTACGTTATCCCCGGGGAGCGGCCACCGGTTGCAAAATGGACGAAGAACTCAAAACACTGCCTTTGGGACAGGCCCGGGTCCTCCGGAAAGGTAAGGACCTCACGCTTCTGGCAGTGGGGAGCATGGTTCGCATGGCGGAGGAGGTTGCAGCAGTTTTAGCTTCCTCCGGTATTGACGCCGCCGTAATTAACGCCAGATTTGTCAAACCACTGGATGAAAAGTGTATCCTGGATCATGCCCTGCAGACCGGAAGACTATACACCCTGGAAGAACATGTTTTGCAATGCGGCTTTGGCAGCGCCGTGATGGAACTAATCCTTTCCAGGGGTCTCAATGGAGTGACGGTTAAATCTTTCGGATTTCCGGACAACTTTGTGGAACACGGCAGTCCGGCCGTGCTGCTGGCCAGATACGGGCTTACCGTGGAACAGGTGGCCAGGTCTATTTCTGAGAGTTTTGTCCGCAAAACCTATCCCAGAAAACTCAGACTTGCCCCCAGTTAAGGAAAATGAAAGGAAAGGTTTATTCACTTGGCCCAACGGAAAGAACGTTTGGACGTAAGGCTGGTTGAAGAGGGCTTTTTCCCCAGCAGGGAAAGAGCCCGGGCGGCAATTATGGCCGGGCTTGTTTTTGCAGGCGGCCAAAGGGCAGAAAAACCAGGCTTGCTGGTTGGCGCCGATCTCACGCTGGAGGTCAGGGGAAACCCTGTCCCTTACGTCAGCCGGGGCGGCTTGAAACTGGAAAAGGCTCTCAAGGTTTTCGGCATCGACTTAAAGGGGCGTACTGTCCTGGATATCGGCGCCTCCACGGGGGGCTTCACCGATTGTGCTTTAAAACAAGGGGCCAGGCTGGTCTATGCGGTTGACGTGGGATACGGACAGCTGGCCTGGGAACTGCGAAATGATCACCGGGTTGTGGTCCTGGAACGTACCAATATTCGTTATCTCACCCGTGATGCTTTCAGGGAAATACCCGACTTCGTCACCATCGATGTATCTTTTATTTCCCTTGATAAAGTTCTGCCGGTGCTTAACGGGCTGATGTCCGGAGAAGCGGCAGGGGTGGCCCTGATAAAACCTCAATTTGAGGCCGGACGCGAAAAAGTCGGTAAAAAAGGTGTGGTACGCGACCCGCAGGTTCACCTGGAGGTCATCGAAAAACTGGTAAGACTCTTTTTGGAACAGGGCTGGTCCGTGAAAGGCCTTGATTTTTCCCCCGTAACGGGCCCGGAAGGTAATATAGAATACCTGCTCCATTTTCAAAGAGATGACTGTCCTAAAACCTGTGTCTGTCCTTTACCCGTGGTTCAACGGGCACACGCAGAATTGAAAGGTAATTTTTAGCAGTACTGCATTTGCTATATAAGCAAAGGGGATGGCTTACGCCTTGGACACCTTCGGGCTGGTGGTTAATCTAAACAAAAAGGGAGTTCGCGAGCTGGTTGAACAGATCGTTCAATGGCTGGAAAGCAAAGGCCGTTCAGTTTTAATCCATGAGAATACTGCCAGAGCCCTGGGTCTGGCAAGACTTGGAGTTTCCCAGAATCATCTTGTGGAAAGGGCTCAATGCATGATCGTCTTTGGCGGGGACGGAACCCTTTTGAGAACAGCCCGTAAAGTAGCCCGGTCAGGAACCCCCATTATCGGGGTTAATCTCGGCCACCTGGGTTTCCTTACCGAAATAGATGTTCCGGAGGCTTTACCCGCCCTGGAGAAGCTTTTGCACGACGAGTATTATATTGAAGAAAGAATGATGCTCGAGGCCAGTGTTTACAGGGAAGGCAGAATGGTGGAACATTTAGCCGGCCTTAACGACGCCGTTATCGCCAAGGGAGCTTTTGCCAGGTTGATCTTGCTGGAAACATACGTAAACGATGATTATGTCAATACCTACCCCTCGGACGGTCTGATTGTAGCCAGCCCTACGGGCTCCACTGCCTACTCCCTCTCTGCGGGCGGTCCACTGGTAACGCCCGAACTTGATTTATTGCTTCTTACGCCCATTTGCTCTCATAATCTCTGGTCCAGGCCGATGATTTTTGCACCGGACAGTATAATTAAAGTCGTCATCCTGTCCAGCCAGGGTGAAGTGATGCTGACGGTGGATGGTCAGCACGGTTTCAGCTTGAACAAAAACGACCAGGTTGTAGTTAAACGCGCCTCAGCTAAGGCAAAGTTCATCAGGCTGGAAGGTAGAAACTTCTTTGAGCTCTTGAGAAAGAAACTGACGGAAGATGGCGAGCGAAATGGCGCCTAAAGGGCTGGGCAGCGCAGTTTATCTGGCTCACATGTTCCTTTCCCAGGTACTCGGAAGCGGGGGAACAGGAATTGACGCCACCGCCGGAAACGGTTATGACACAGTTTTTCTGGCCAGCCTGGCGGGGCCCCGGGGCAGGGTCTTTGCCTTTGATATTCAGCCCATAGCCCTGCAAAAGACCCGGCTGCTTCTGGAACAACACGGTTATGCGGAACGGGTTCAGCTGTTTCAGGCCGGTCACGAGGAGATGGAGAAGTTCGTTTCCGGACCTGTTGATGCGGTGATTTTCAATCTTGGTTATCTGCCGGGCGGCGACCACGGGGTGACCAGCAGCGCCGGCACCACCGTCAAAGCCGTCCAGGCCGCCCTGAACCTGTTAAGACCCGGTGGCCGGGTGAGTATAGTTGTTTATACCGGACATCCCGGCGGTGAAGACGAGTACCAAAAGCTGGAGGGGATGGCCTCCGCCCTTGATGGAAAACGTTTTCATGTTCTAAAGATCAACTTTTTGAACCGTTCCCAGCGGGCGCCGTCAGTGATCGTGATTGAGAAGGCAGGTTATACCCCTTGAAAAACTTACGGCAGCATAAAATCTTGGATATAATTAAAAATGAAATCATCGCAACCCAGAAGGATCTCGCCGAAGCATTAAGGCAAAACGGCTTTTCTGTTACCCAGGCAACAGTATCCAGGGACATTAAAGAGCTTGGTCTGACTAAAATGTCCCTGGACGGCAACCTTTCCCGTTATACCCTGGCTGGTGAAAAACGTACCTACCGGAGCGAAGAACATTTAAAGCGCCTTTTCCGGGACTCAGTGGTAGGGCTGGACTTCAGCGAGAACCTGATTGTGATCAAGACCCACCCCGGTGGGGCACAGGCTGTTGCCCTGGCCATAGATCAGGTTGGCTGGAAAGAAATAATCGGCACAGTGGGCGGGGACGACACCATTCTGGTCATCGTTAAACCCAAGCGGGAAACCGGTGTAGTGCTGAAGAGATTCGAGGACCTGAGCCTGAACAGGGGGTAGGAACATGCTCTTGAGTCTTTTTATCAGAAATTTCGGCATTATCGAGTTGCTGAATATGGACCTGGATAAGGGTCTTAACGTCCTCACCGGGGAAACCGGCGCAGGTAAATCGATCATTATTGAGGCCCTGCAGTTGGCCCTGGGGGGACGAGCTTCCTCTGAACAGGTTCGCAGCGGAAAAGAAAAAGCCATGGTGCAGGCCACTTTTAGTGTTAACAGCCTGCCTTCCCTGAACCCGCTGTTGGAAGAACAGGGTATTGAAGCCTCCGAAGACGGTATTCTCTTTCTTTCCAGGGAAATCGCCCGTTCCGGAAAGAATATTTGCAGGATTAACGGCCAGGTCGTTTCCCTGGGGTTTTACAAAAACGTCGGCAGGTACCTGGCAGACCTCCATGTGCAGCATGAACAAAACTCCCTCCTGGACCAGGAGCGGCAGCGGAAACTCCTGGACAGGTTTGGTGGAAAAGAAGTTCAAAAACACCTGGTAGAAGTCCAGTCAGTTTTTAACAAATGGAAGTCAGCACGCCTTCGTTTTGAAAAAATTTCTAAGACAGCGAAGGAAAGAGCCAGGCGACAGGAAACCCTGCGCTACGAAATTGAGGAAATCAGCTCTGCGAGCCTCAAACCCGGGGAAGAAGAGGAACTGCTGGCAGAAAAAAGAATGCTGGCCAACGCCGAAAAGATCTGCCACTGGGCCACAGAAGCTTTCGCCCTGCTCTATGACAGCGGAGGTGGTCAAGCTGCTGCTACGGACCTGCTGGCCAGGGCAACTGCCGCAGTCAGGAATTTGACCTCACTGGACCAACGCACCGGAAGCATTCTGAGCACTTTGGAAAACGCACTTTATCAGGTTGAGGACGCAGCCCGGGAAATCTCTTCCTACCGGGACAGGGCGGAATACAGCCCCGGCAGGCTGGATGCGGTGGAAGAACGCCTGGATAGAATTAAAAGGCTAAAGAAAAAGTATGGAAATAGTATATCTGATGTGCTGGATTACCTGGATTCTGCCAGACAGGAATTACATTACCTGGAAAACCTGGAAGAAAAGCTGGAAGATGCTGAAAGACAGCTGGCTGATCTGGAGGCTGCCTACAGCCGGGTAGCGGCAAATCTAAGCGCTGCCAGACGAAAGGCGGCAAAACAACTGGAAGAGGCCGTAACCCGGGAACTGAGTTCCCTTGAACTGGGCCGGATTGTGTTTAAGCTGGGTTTTTGTGAACTAACTAACCCGTCAGAGTCCGGCCTGGAACAAATTGATTTCTTGATCTCCCCAAACCCCGGGGAACCCCTCAAACCACTGGCAAAAATTGCCTCAGGGGGCGAACTCTCAAGAATTATGCTGGCCCTGAAAGTATTACTGGCAGAGGCCGACGAAATACCCCTCCTGGTTTTTGACGAAGTAGACACCGGCATCGGCGGCAGGGCACTCCACGCGGTAGCTAAAAAACTGTCCCTGCTGGGAAAACACCGCCAGGTTATCTGCGTGACCCACTCTGCCCAGGTTGCCTCCCATGCCCGGGCCCATCACCGGATCATCAAAGAATTTGCTGGGGATCGAACAATTACACGGGTAGAATTACTTGACCCCGCGGAAAGATTGGAAGAATTATCTAGAATGCTTGGAGGCAAGGATATTACCGAGATTACCCGGCAGCATGCCGGTCAAATGCTTCGTTCAGCTGCAAAACATTAATTATATTCAAAATAAACCGGGTTTTTTATCAATCTGGTTAATTTTTTACGTATTTATTATATCACGCAGGAAATCAAGCAAGAACTTACAAAATACTTCAAAGCTAATTATAATGCTGTTATGGCAGCCTAATACATAATTAGGCTGAATATTTGATATATATTGAGGTAATCTTAAGTTTGTACGAAAATATAAACTATATCACAAAATTTGTTCTGGTTGTTATGGTTAATTCTATTATTTTGGAGGTGGATTGCAATAAAATTGGAGGGGTGATGCTTGAAGGGGAAAACATGCGGTTTATTCCTTGGTATCTTGATATTTTTAACAGGTATATTAACATGCCAGTTAAAGGTTACCATTTTACCACCGGAAAGGCATACTGTTACTGCTGGTGAACCGCTTAGATTAAAATTCCCCGCTTTCGTTGAAAATAATCTTGAGGCTAGAATTATTGGTAATGAATATACGCCTTTATCAAAAAGCATAAATCCAGAGGAACTCAAATCAGGAACAATCCCTTTATCTTCTCTGTCCCGGCAACAAATCGTGAGGCTTACTCTTTTCGGCGTGCTGCCTGTCAGGGACATGATTATCAGCATCGTGCCGGAAGTGAGAGTGATTCCCGGCGGTCAATCCATCGGGGTTTTGCTGCACTCCCAGGGTATTGTTGTAGTGGACAGCTATGAGATCCAGGATGAAACCGGCCGCAAAATCAACCCGGCTGCGGAAGCAGGAATTATGAAAGACGACCATATTCTAAAAATAAGCGGCGAGACAGTAATAAGTGACAGTCAGGTCAGGGAACTTGCCGCCAAAGCCGGAGCTGCGGGACAACCATTGATAATGGAAGTAAAGCGCGGCGATAAAGTTTTTCTAACCCGGCTAAAACCAGTTTTTTGCAAGGAAACAGGATGCTACAAAATAGGCCTGGTGATCAGGGACAGCGCAGCCGGTGTCGGAACGCTCACCTTTTATGAGCCTCAAAGCATGTCCTATGGCGCCCTGGGACATATCGTTAACGACATTGGAACAAACCGCCCCTTGGACCTGGGCGACGGAAAGATTGTAGGCGCCACCGTACAGGGTATATTCAAAGGAAAACGAGGCCAACCCGGTGAAAAAATCGGCACTTTCCAAAAAGATGAAATTTTATGTGGAACTGTCACCCGGAATACTAAATTGGGAATTTTCGGCCGCCTTCAAAAACCCCTTGTAAACATTTCCTTTCAGGAACCTATCCCCGTGGCAACAATTGACCAGATTCACGAGGGGCCGGCTGAAATGCTGACTGTGTTGAAAGGAGATAAAGTTGAGAAATTCAACCTGGAAATAGTCAGGATCAATCCCAAGGCCAAAGAGGACGGTAAGGGACTGGTTATCCAGGTCTCCGATCCCGGGCTCCTGCAGGAAACCGGGGGCATCATCCAGGGTATGAGCGGCAGTCCCATCATTCAGGACGGCAGGCTTGTAGGAGCAGTAACTCATGTTTTTATCAATGACCCGACCAAAGGTTACGGCGTTCCCGCAGAATGGATGTTACGGGAAGGAGATTTATTCCCGGCAAAGGAAGAAGTTATAGAAAACCTTCTGAAAACAGGGTAAAATTAATAAACATTATTTTGAGTATTTTCCTTTTTATAACATTTTTTAAAATTCCCGTAAACCATGAAGGACTTTTCTCACGGCCGTCGAATCATCTTGGTGGATATTAATTTACAAATTATAGAAACTTATAGGAGGCGGGAGTTTCATATGGCAAAAAAATCGATCAGGATCTTAATCGCAGATGATAATAGAGATTTCTGCGAGTTGCTCAAGGAGTTCATTAACGAACAGGAAGACTTTAACTTGACCGGCATTGCTTATAACGGACTGGAAGCCCTGCAAATGATTCAGGAAAACAACCCCGATGTGGTGGTACTTGATATCATCATGCCCCATCTGGATGGAATTGGAGTCCTGGAGAAATTTGTATCGGGCAACCCCGGAAACAGACCCAAAATCATTATGTTAACTGCCTTTGGTCAGGAAAGCGTGACCCAAAGGGCTGTTGAACTGGGCGCCGATTATTACATTTTAAAACCCTTTGACTTTAATGTGCTCGCCACCCGGATCCGGCAACTTGCCGAAGGCGTCAATGTATCCCAGTACATTTCTCCAGTGAAGCCCAAGAACCTTGATGTGGCTGTGACAAACATCATTCACGAAATGGGTGTTCCGGCCCATATCAAAGGTTATCATTATTTAAGGGACGCCATTTTAATGGTTATCGGCGAAGTTAATTTATTGGGAGCCGTAACTAAAGAATTATATCCTATGATTGCTCAAAAATTTCAAACGACACCAAGCCGGGTTGAAAGGGCCATCAGACATGCTATTGAGCTCGCCTGGGATCGGGGCAATGTAGAGATGATGACCAAATTCTTCGGTTACACCATTAACCTGGAACGGGGCAAACCAACCAATTCGGAGTTTATAGCTATGGTTGCGGACAAGCTGAGGATCGAAGCGAAAGTGAGTTAGGTTATTTGTCTTAATTTATCAATTGTGGAATTATACATTACGTTATATGAACTAAATTTTAAACAACTAAATTTTTTAAAACCATTAAAGTATAATACTGTCGCTTAAGGATTAGACAGTAATTATGCTTTGTTTTTTTTTATTACTAAGCCCGGCATAGCTTCTCAAAATCCAACTCCACCCCCGTTCAGTTTTACACATTGTTTTTCAAGTGATATATTAGTATATATGAAATAATGGATAGCCAATTTGTTAATTATATGGCAAGTTTAAAAGGTCTGTAAAAATCAGCTTTCAATTTTCTTGTTCCCATAAGTCCATGATGTTTTTTAAAAGAACTAAAAGGAATTTTAAATAATTTCGTCGAAGGTCATTGGTTGTTGAAGTGAGTGATATTATTGCAGAAACTCAAACGCATAAATATTTTTACCGGTGCCTTTGGCAGCGGTAAAACCGAACTGGCGCTGAATTATGCTGTTAAACTTCTAGAAACAGGTAAAAAGGTGACAGTTGTCGATCTTGATCTAATCAATCCTTATTTTAGAATCAGGTCGGTGAGGGAAGCCCTTGAGACCAGGGGAATCAATGTTGTCAGTCCCCGGGGAAGGCTGGCCGGAGCTGATGTTCCGGCACTGCCCCCGGCTATTCTGGGCGTTTTAGAGGACAGCAGCACTTACGGTGTCCTGGATGTAGGCGGTGATGATATTGGAGCCGCCGCTTTAGGCCGGTTTAAAAACAACCTCGCAGAAGGTTCCTTTAACCTTTATTTCGTGGTCAACACCTGCCGGCTGCACACCAGGGACGTGCCCGGTATTCTTTCAGTCCTGGAGAGGGTTGAGAAAGCATCCCGTTTGCAGATTAACGCCCTGATCAGCAATCCCAATCTGGGTCCTGAAACTGTTCCCGAGACAATTCTAGAGGGTCACCAACTTGTTCTGGAAGCAGCACACCAACTGAAACTACCAGTTGCCTTCCTGGGGGTCCGCAGAAACCTGGCTGACAGGCTAAAAAACCAGGAAGTGCCAGTATTTCCGCTGGATCTGATGTTGAAGTTGCCCTGGCAGGACGGTTGAGCCGGCTTGATTTACTGCCTGCCGCCACCGGCTGGATTAAAGCCGGTCTTGCCCGTGCGTTCACAGGATCTAATTTTTGCATATTTAATCGAGGGAGGGATTGTTCTTGGCCAGGGTCATCTTCCGGGAAGAACGCTGTAAGGGTTGCACCCTGTGCACCGCTGTTTGTCCCAGGGGAATTATAAAAATGTCGGGACGCATAAATGAGATGGGCTACCACCCGGCAGCCGTGGAAGAACCGGAAAATTGTACGGGCTGCACCCTGTGCGCCCTTGTTTGTCCCGACATGGTGATTGAAGTGGAGAGGGAGGAGAAAGCGGTTTGAGCAGGATCTTAATGAAAGGAAACGAAGCCATCGGTGAAGGCGCTGTCCGGGCCGGCTGCCGTTATTTCTTTGGTTACCCGATTACACCGCAAAGTGAACTAACTCATTATCTGGCTAGAAGAATGCCGGAAGTGGGGGGCCTGTACCTGCAGGCCGAGAGCGAAGTAGCTTCCATCAATATGGTTTACGGCGCATCCGGGGCCGGCGCAAGGGTTATGACCTCTTCCTCGGGACCCGGCATCAGCCTGATGCAGGAGGGACTATCCTTCCTGGCTGGAGCCGAGTTGCCCTGCGTAGTTGTAAATATGATGCGGGGCGGTCCCGGTCTGGGCAATATCGCTCCTTCCCAGGCCGATTACTTTCAGGCCACCAGGGGCGGCGGCCACGGCGATTACCGTTTGATTGTGCTGGCTCCCAATTCGGTCCAGGAAATTCTGGACTTGACGGGAAAAGCCTTTGAGCTGGCTGATTATTACCGCAACCCGGTCATGGTCATGGCGGACGGGATCATGGCCCAAATGATGGAATCAGTGGAGCTGAAGAATGAAGCTCAGGTGGAAATTCCGGCTAAACCCTGGGCTGCCACCGGGATGATTGATCATCCGGGCAGTAAACGGATTATTAATTCTTGTTTTGTTATCCCGGAGGAAATGGAAGCCGTTAATATCAGACTCAAGGAGAAATACACTCAAATCTTGCTCAATGAGCAGGTTAGCGAGGGTTATTTGCTGGAGGACGCCGAGATTGTCCTGGTTGCCTTTGGAACAGTTTCCCGGATTTGCCGGGCTGTTGTGGAAAAGGCCCGGCAGCTGGGAATTCCGGCAGGTCTGTTCCGGCCCGTCACCCTGTGGCCCTTCCCCGCGGAGGCGTTGAAAAGAACCACCGGAAAGGCAAAATGTTTTTTATCCGTGGAGATGAACATGGGCCAGATGGTGGAGGACGTCCAGCTGGCCATAAGCGGAAAAGCCCCGGTTTACCATTACGGTCGCCTGGGCGGAATGGTCCCGGTTGCCAGGGATGTCCTCCAGGAAGTTCAAAAACTGTACAGCGGGGGTGTTGTTAAATGAAAAAGGTCTTTAAAAGGCCCGGAATACTGAAGGATGTGCCCTTTCATTACTGCCCCGGCTGTACCCACGGAGTCGCCCACCGTCTGGTTGCAGAAGTAATTGAAGAGCTGGGCATCCGGGATACCGCTATCGGTGTTGCGCCGGTGGGGTGCTCCGTTTTTGCCATGGATTATTTTGAGATCGACATGTTTCAAGCTTCCCACGGCAGGGCCCCGGCTGTGGCTACGGGGATTAAAAGAGTTCTGCCGGAGAGGGTGGTATTTACCTATCAGGGGGACGGGGACCTGGCTGCCATCGGTACCGGGGAATTTGTTCATGCGGCTACCAGGGGTGAAAGAATCACAATTGTCTTTATCAATAATGCCATTTACGGCATGACCGGCGGCCAGATGGCTCCCACTACCATCATGGGCCAGATAACCAAAACCACCCCCTTCGGCCGGGACAGGGAGATTAACGGCTTTCCCATCCGGGTCTGCGAAATGCTGGCGCCCCTTGAGGGAGCCGCCTATCTGGCCCGGGCTGCAGTCCACACCCCGAAGGCGATTATCCAGGCCAAAAAGTTCATCAAGAGGGCCTTCGAAGTCCAGCTTGCAGGTCTGGGGTTCTCCCTGGTGGAGGTGCTTTCCACCTGCCCGACCAACTGGGCACTTTCACCACTGGAAGCGGTAAAATGGCTGGAGGAAAAGATGGTTCCCTATTACCCGCTTGGTGAATACAAATCACCTGCAGGGGGTGTTGTAAATGCTTGAGGAAATCTATATTGCAGGTTTCGGCGGACAGGGCGCCCTCTCCACAGGCCAGCTTCTGGCCCAGGCCGGCCTCCTGGAAGGAAAGCATGTTTCCTATGTGCCCGTCTACGGTGTGGAAAAGAGGGGCGGTGTGGCCAACTGCGGCGTGACCATATCAGACCGGCCGGTGAGTTCGCCCATTGTAACTGAACCAACGGTACTGGTTGTGATGAACAATCTATCCCTGCTGAGATTTGAGCAAACGGTGGTTCCGGGCGGTCTGATTCTGATCAACAGCTCACTGGTAGATTCACCGGTGCTGAGGAAAGATGTGCGGGTCGTCCGCATTAAGGCCAATGAAGAGGCTGAGGCCCTGGGTGACGGCAGGGTCGCCAACAACATCATCCTGGGCGCCCTGCTGGCTTTAACCGGAGTGGTATCCATAGAAGCCGTGGAAAATTCCCTGCAGGAAGTTCTGCCCGGGCGTCATCACAAGCTGATCCCGGTAAATGTAAAGGCACTGCAAAGGGGATTTGAACTGGCAGCTGAGCATAAAAACTCAGCTTCAGAATAATTAAAGTTTAAGGAGTTGGAGGGTCAGTGAAGAAAAGTGTAGTCCACCCGGATCGCCTCATTGAGGAATTCCTTGAGCTGGTTCAAGTGGACAGCGTTTCAGGTAAAGAGCGCCAACTGGCCGACCTGCTGATCCGGAAACTGACAGACCTGGGGCTGGAGGTTAGGGAGGACGGGGCCGGCAGCGTAGTTGGCTCCAACACCGGCAATATAATCGGGAAGCTGCCCGGAAGCGGCCGGGGTCCGGTAATAATGCTCTGCGCTCATATGGACACCGTAGCGCCTGGTCTGGGTGTCAAGCCGGTGCAGGCAGACGGGGTGATCCGTTCCGCCGGCGACACGGTGCTGGGGGCCGATGATAAAGCAGGCATCGCAACAATACTGGAGGTCCTGAGGATTGTGCGTGAGCAGTCCCTGGAGCACGGCGGTCTGGAAGTGGTTTTCACCATCTGGGAAGAAGGCGGCATGTTCGGCGCCAAAAATCTTCAATACCACCTCCTGAAAGCACGTTACGGTTTTGTCCTGGACAGCGACGGAACCCCCGGAACCATCATCACCAGGGCGCCTTCCCACGATGAAATCGGGATCACCATCCGGGGCAGGGCTGCCCACGCGGGCTTGAACCCGGAAGACGGGATTAACGCCATCAAGGTGGCCTCCGAAGCCATAGCTCAAATGGACCTGGGCCGGATTGACCACGAGACAACATCCAATATCGGCATTATATCAGGGGGCAAAGCCACCAATATTGTTCCGGACATGGTTACCATCAAGGGTGAATCCAGGAGCCTCTGCACTTCCAAACGTGAGGTCCAGACAGCCCGGATCTGCCGTGCCGTTTATGAAGCAGCCGAAAAACACGGCGCCCAGGCCGAAATCACAACAGAACTGCTTTACAATGGCTTTCATCTGGACCAGGAATCGCTGCCGGTTAAAGTTGCCCTGGAAGCGGCCCGGAAGCTTGGCATCAAACCCAAATTGGAAAAGACGGGCGGGGGCAGTGACGCCAACATTTTCAATCACAGGGGCATTCCCACGGCTGTTCTGGGTATCGGCATGAAAAAGGCGCATACCTGCGAGGAGTATATCAGCACTGCCGACCTCGTGGAAAACGCCCGCTACCTGTTCGAGATCCTGCGTGTAGCCCAGGGTCAGGCCCTTTAATGAACCTGATTTACAATGAGTTCCTGCACAGTCCGGTACCTGCAGGCATAAAACTGCAGCAGCCGCCGGACTTCTCTTATTTTCCCGCAGATAAAAATACCGTTCGCCCGGGCATATACTCTGATCATCCTCAATCTCCATCCTCCTTATAACTCATCCTTTTTTACCCTCTCCATTAAAATATGTCCAGTCTGGACAAATCATACCGGAAGTCATAAAAGGCGGGGACAATCCATAAGAATTAGAGGGGGGAGTTGGGGGGGGTGGAGTTGTCTCACAGGTTTAAAGGTTTTTGGGCTAATTCCCTAAGATATAACTGGCCTGCTTATTTAATCATCCTGTTTGTTTTTGCCCTGGGACTCACCGCAGGCACACTGGAAGTATATAAGCTGCAGGCAGGTGAACTCCAGGAACTCAGCCTCTATCTGGATCGCTTCCTGGAACAGGCGGCGCTCATAGAAACAGAACCGGCTGCAGCTATGAAATCTGCCCTGTACAACGACCTTTTTCTAATTGCTGCAATATATTTTCTTGGTCTTACCATCATTGGCATCCCGGTTATCCTGATTTTGATTTTTACCCGGGGTTTCGTGCTCGGATTCTCCATCGTTTTTTTGGGGTGGCAAAAAAACATCCAGGGAGTAATCCTTTCCTGCGCGGCAATCCTGCCTCAAAATATTATTTTCATGCCGGCACTGCTGCTGGGAGGCGTGGCTTCCCTGTCCTTTGCCCTGCTCCTGGGCAGACGGTTTTTCAACTCCAGGGTTGTAATCTGGCCCAGCTTTCTCATTTACAGTGGTTTCATGGCCTTTTTAACTCTCATGGCCCTTTTAGCCGGACTGGTGGAAGTATACCTGACACCCTTTCTGGTCAAGCTGGCCGCCAGTTTTGTGTTTTAGTCCAGGAACAAAAAGGATAACCTTAGTTAAATGTGGAAGTAGAGTCTATTAACCAGGCTCTTTTTTTGTTGAAGCGGGAGGTAGGCCGAAAGAATGGAAAAAATTTTGCATGATTTTCTGAATCATCTTGCCGTGGAGCGGGGGCTTGCCAGTAATACAATTATCTCCTACCGGACGGACCTGACCGGTTATCTAGCCTTCTGTCGTAAATATAATCTACATAACATAAAAGGGACGAACAAGGATTTCATTATGTCCTACCTTTTTCAGCTCCAGGTCAGCGGCAAATCACCTGCAACCATAGCGCGCCACCTTGCAGCCGTCAAGTCCTTTTACCGCTATGCCGTAGCCGAAGGAAACCTTTCCAAAGATCCCTCTTCTGATCTGGACACACCAAGACTGCCCCAAAAGCTACCCAGGGTGCTGTCGGTGCAGGAAGTTGATCTCTTGCTGAACCAGCCGCGCCCGGGGGAACCGGCCGGCCTCCGCGATAAAGCAATGCTGGAACTGCTCTATGCTACGGGAATCAGGGTCTCGGAACTTGTCTCCTTAAACCTGGAGCAGCTCAGCCTGCAAAACAAATATATTCGATGTTCCGGCAAGGGTTCCAAAGAGAGGATAGTGCCCCTTGGTGACGTGGCCGCCCGTTACCTCACCGAATACCTGGAACGGGGAAGGTGTAAACTAGTTAAGCCAGGCAAAACACCAGCGCTATTCGTCAACCAGCACGGAGGCAGGTTGACACGGCAGGGTTTTTGGAAAATTATCAAAAAATATGCTGCTAAAGCAAAAATCGAAGCCAGGATAACACCGCATACCTTGAGGCATTCCTTCGCTACCCACCTGCTGGAAAATGGAGCAGATATCCGCTCCGTCCAGGAACTGCTGGGACATGCCGATATCAGTACAACACAGATTTATACTCACTTAACCCGGAAAAAGCTCAGGGAGGTTTACGACCGCACCCACCCCCGGGCCTAACCGGTTTAGGACTACCTGAAGCTATTCTTTTGTTTGAAAGCCTGTTATCCCACCTTGGACCCTTTCCTGCAACTACAGCAAGGAGGTGCTTTTGCTGGATACCAAAAGGATAATTCTATTAGTACTGGACAGCGTCGGCGCAGGGGAACTGCCCGATGCCGCTAAATACGGGGATAGCGGGAGCAACACCCTGGGCAACACAGCACGGGCTGTGGGGGGACTGAACCTGCCCAACCTGGAAAGCCTGGGCCTGGGAAATATTTTGCCTCTGGCAGGGGTAGCCCCGGCTCAAAAACCAATGGCATTTTATGGTAAAATGAGCCAGAGGTCAGCCGGCAAGGACACCACAACAGGCCACTGGGAGCTGGCGGGACTGATCCTGGAGCGTCCCTTTCCGGTCTATCCCCATGGCTTTCCCCCGGAAATCATCCGACCCTTTGAAGAAGCAATCGGGCGCAGGGTTCTGGGCAACAAAACTGCCTCGGGCACAGCCATTATCGACGAGCTTGGCGAAAGGCACATGGAAACAGGGTACCCCATTGTTTATACTTCCGCTGACAGCGTGTTCCAGGTAGCCGCCCATGAAAAGGTGATCCCCTTAAAAGAATTGTATGAAATATGCCGGATTGCCAGGAATATGCTGACAGGTGAGCATGCCGTGGGGAGGGTTATTGCCAGGCCTTTCGATGGAGAGCCCGGTTCTTTTTACAGAACCGGCAACCGTCATGATTTTTCTCTAAAGCCTCCCGCTCAAACAGTGCTGAGCCTGCTCCAGGAAAACCGGATTCCCGTTACAGCAATAGGTAAAATCAGCGATATTTTCGCCGGGGAAGGGATCACAGCGTCCTATCCCACCAAAGGAAACCGGGACACGATGGAACAAACCTTGAAACAAATACGCTCCGGAACCTGGGGCTTGATTTTTGTAAATTTCATTGATTTTGACATGCTTTACGGCCACCGTAACAATCCCCGGTGCTACGCCGAAGCTCTGGAAGAGTTTGACGGGATGCTGCCCCTTCTGAACGATGCCTTGCAGAAAAACGATGTTATAATAATCACGGCGGATCACGGCTGTGACCCGACAACCCCTTCCACGGACCACTCCAGGGAATACGTGCCTCTGCTGGTATACGGGAAAACCCTGCAGGCCGGAGGCAACCTGGGCACAAGGGACTCCTTTACTGATGTGGCCGCTACAATTGCTGAGAGCTTCGGCCTCCGCTTCCCAACGGGAAAAAGTTTCTGGCCACAGGTTTGCCGGAACTGCCCCGGATCTTTGAGGGGTGACTCTTAAGATGAGAATGGTTGACCTGATCCAAAAGAAAAAGCTGGGCTTAGCCTTGAGCCGTGCTGAAATTGACTTTATCGTCAAAGGATACACCTGCGGCCAAATCCCCGATTATCAGATGTCGGCCCTGTTAATGGCCATCTACTTTCAGGGCATGAACCAGGAAGAAACAGCCGCCCTGACCCTTGCCCTCGTCAATTCGGGTGAACGTATTGATTTATCCGGGATTGAAGGGATTAAGGTGGACAAGCATTCCACCGGCGGCGTTGGAGATAAGGTAAGTTTGATTATTATCCCCCTGGTTGCCTCCGCCGGTATACCGGTGGCTAAAATGTCCGGAAAAGGCCTGGGCCACACAGGAGGCACCATCGATAAACTGGAAGCCATCGAAGGATTCAGAACAAACCTTTCCAGGGCCGAGTTTATTCATAATGTCAACACCTATAAGATGGCTGTTGCAGGACAGAGCGCAGATTTAACCCCTGCCGATAAAATGATCTATGCTTTACGGGATGTTACAGCTACGGTGGACAGCGTGCCCCTGATCGCCGCATCGGTGATGAGCAAAAAAATTGCCTCGGGAGCTGACGCTATCGTTCTGGACGTTAAGGCCGGTTCAGGCGCATTTATGAAGTCTCTGGACAGAGCCAGGGAACTGGCCCGGGTGATGGTTGAGCTCGGTAAATCTCTGAACAAAAAAACCGTTGCCGTTATTACGGATATGAGTCAGCCTTTAGGCCATGAGGTGGGCAATGCCAGTGAGGTAAGGGAGGCAGCGGAGTTCCTGCAGGGCAGGGGGGCCCGGGACTTAACCGCTGTGGCCCTCACCCTGGCTGCACATATGACTGTCCTGGGCGGGGCTTATAACGACCTGCCCACTGCTTCCCGGGAACTGACCAGGTTGATTGATTCCGGTTCAGCCTTCCAATACTTTAAGAAGCTGGTTAAAATTCAAGGCGGGGACCCGGAGGTTCTGGACAACCCCGGCAGGCTTCCCCGGGCCAAATACCATGTAGCAGTTGAAGCCCCTGCCGGAGGCTACGTAACAGCCATTAATGCTGAAGCCGTAGGAATGGCCTCAATGCTCCTGGGGGCGGGAAGAAAGAGAATAGATGAACCCGTCGATTACTCTGCCGGCGTAACTGTAGTCAAAAAAATTGGGGACAGGGTCAAGGAGGGGGAGACAATCTGTATCATGCACACAAACCTTGCTGAACACCAGGAGGCAGGGGCTGCTTTACAAAACGCCTATACCTTTAGTGACATCGAGCCGGCCCCGCTTACTTACGTGCATGAAGTAATTCAATAAGGAAAAAACTGCAGCCGGGCCGTCCCGGCCAGGTTTTTGTTTCAGCAATTCTAAAGCTCTTTGCGCCTGATCTTTGATCAGGCGCTTTTTGGTATTAAACCAGCCAATGCATAACTTTAAAGCTCGGAAACATAATACAAAACAACTGTTATTTTTTTAGTTTGAAAATGAACGGAGGTATTCTAATGTCTTGGAAAAAAAGCTTGCTCCTTTTCTTCCTGTTTGTTTTTTTCCTTGGTTTTGCGCCGGTAGAGGGGGTCTGGGCCGCTCCGGAGCCGGAAAAGGCAAGGGAAGAGATCAGAATTAAAGCTCCCGGGGCACCGGAAACCACAGCTGAAGCAGCCGTGCTTATGGAACCGGTCACCGGCAGGCTTATTTATGAAAAGGAAGCACATAAGCGGCTGCCCATGGCCAGCGTTACAAAACTGATGACCCTCCTGCTTGCTACGGAAGCAGTTGAAGAAGGAAGTTTTAAACTGTCCGACAGCGTTGTCACCAGTGAAAACGCCTGGGAAATGGGCGGCTCGCAGATTTATCTGGAACCGGGTGAAGAGATGAGTCTGTGGGATTTATTGCTGGCCATCGGCCTGCAGTCGGCCAACGACGCCAGTGTGGCTGTAGCCGAGCACATTGCCGGTAGTGAAGAAGCCTTTGTTCAGGACATGAATGATAAAGCAAAGGAACTGGGCCTGACAAACACTAATTTCGTAAATTGTCACGGGCTTACTGCAGAAAATCATTATACCAGCGCTTATGATCTGGCTATAATCTTGAGGGAGGGGCTGAAAAACCAGCTCTTCCGGAAGATTACCGCTATGAAGGAGTACGATTTGCGGGGGGGCGCCTTTAAACTCTGGAACACCAACAAACTGCTCTGGTGGTACAACGGCGCTGATGCAGGCAAAACCGGGTGGACAGAAAGCGCAAAATACTGCCTTGCTTCTTCAGCTGAAAGAGATGGCTTGAGGTTAATTTGCGTGGTTCTTGGCACTGAGGAACCCCAAAGTCATTTCCGGGAGTCCATGAAAATATATGATTTTGGCTTTGCCCGTTACAGGGCTGTAAATATTGCCGACCGGGGAGCAAAAGTAGGTACCGTCAAGGTGGGCAAGGGTTCAGCAGAAACCGTTGATGCCCTGACCCTGGACAGGGTCAGCGTTGTAGTTCCCAGGGGTGAAGAAAAAGGATTCGAGCCCGTAATTGAAGTGCCGGACTTTATTAATGCACCGGTGACAAAAGGACAGGAAATCGGAGCTTACATTGTAACAAAGGAAGGGCAGGAAGTACTCAGGGTTAAACTGGTTGCCGGACAGGATGTATCAAAGTCAAGTATTCTTCAACAAATGAAAAGAGTAATCGACAGCGTCTATTAAGCATCTCAGGTATTGTACGTTTTTACAGGGAGAAGGCCCGCAACAAAGGCTTTCCTGCCGGAAAAAGAACTGCTAAATGGAAACAGGCGCAACTGCGGGACCGGGACAACAGACCTTTAAGTGTTGTTCCGGTCAAGACCCGCTGTACCTGTCGTTTTTTTTGCCGGGTGTTTTACAGGATTAATTCCTGCAAGCTTGCCTTTTTTCCATAAATTTGGTAAGATTTAGCAGGATGGATAAACAATTAACTAAAAGGAAAGGATGACGCCTGTGCTCTTGGATCTTGAAAGAAAGCAGGAAACACTCTTCATCAGGCTAAGGGGCGAACTGGATCTTGGCGCTGCCGAACATCTTCGCAACGCCCTTGAGCAGGCCCTGGACCGGGAACCGGTCAGAAACCTGGTTATCAACCTGGCCGGGGTGAGTTTTATCGACAGTTCCGGCCTGGGAGTCCTGCTGGGCCGCTACAAGCGGGTGTCAAAAAACGGCGGTAAAGTTATGCTTGTTTCTCCCCAACCCCAGGTGCGCAGAATTTTAGAATTGTCCGGGCTCTTCAGGATTATGGATGAATTATCAAGCGAGTCCGAAGCAATGGTGAAACCGGTTAGGGAGGGGCTTTAAGTGAAATATATTAACCAGATGAAACTGGAATTTTTAAGCATTCCGGCCAATGTAGCTTTCGCCAGGGTAACGGTGGCGGCTTTTGCCTCCCAGCTTGACTTTACCCTTTCCGACCTGGAGGAAATCAAAGTGGCTGTTTCCGAAGCGGTGGGCAATTCCATCATTCATGGTTACGGGAATCTTCCAGACAGGTTAATCAGAATCCAGGCCGCTTTAACCACTGACAGCCTGGAATTAAGAATAGAAGACGAAGGCAAGGGCATTAAAGATATCAATAAAGCCCTTGAGCCGGCATTTTCCACAGACTCCGAACGCCTCGGCCTGGGCTTTGTGTTTATCCAGTCTTTTATGGACAGCTTCCAGGTGGACTCAACCCCCGGACAGGGGACAAAAATCATCATGAGCAAGCGGGCCGGCTCCGGAACGGCGCCCATTAATCGGGAGCAGTAGTCAGGAGATGAAAAAAATGAGCAGCAGGTTGGTTGACATGAACCTGCCCCGCTTTCCCCTGTTGAAGGATCCCGAAATCAAAGAACTGCTGAAAAAGGCCAAGGCGGGAGATACTCTGGCCAGGGATAAGCTGGTTAACTGCAACTTAAAGCTGGTGTTCAATCTTGTTAAACGGTTTCAAAACCGCGGTTATGAGCTGGAAGATCTCTTCCAGATAGGCTGTATTGGTTTGATGAAGGCCATTGATAAATTTGACCTTAATTATGACGTAAAGTTTTCAACTTACGCCGTGCCGATGATCGTGGGCGAGATCCGGAGATTTTTAAGGGATGATAACCCGGTGAAGGTCAGCCGCTCGGTGAAGGAACTTGCATATAAAATTCAGCAGGTCCGGGAAATCCTGACGGCGCGGCTAGGCAGGGAACCATCCGTGGGGGAGATCGCTGCAGAACTCTCCCTGAACCGGGAGGAAGTGGTGAATGCCCTGGAAGCTGCCCAGGCACCCACTTCTATCTATGAAACTCTTCATCAGGACGATGGCGACCCCATTTATCTCCTGGATCAGCTTAAAGGTGAAGAGGATGGAGATCTTCCGTGGCTGGAAAGCATCTCGATCAATGAGATCCTGCAAAAACTCCCGGAGAGGGACCGGTTAATAATTATCTGGCGTTTCTTTGAGGATAAAACTCAGTCGGTTATCGCGGCCAAATTGGGGCTTTCCCAGGTTCAAGTATCCCGTCTGGAAAGACAGGCCCTGATTAAAATCAAGTCCTTAATGGAAAATGGTTAAGCCCTAAAGTCCGGAGCAGGGCTTTTATTTTTGAAAGAACAGAAATTGGTATAATAAACCGATTCCGATGCATAATAAAGATACTTGAACACCAAAGGAGGTATGTGGGGTGCACGTAAAAGTATCCGAACTTGTGGGAGAATCTCCAGATAGCTGGAAGGGCGCCGTACAGTCGGCCATATCCGAGGCGTCACGCTCAATGAAAAACATTGTTGCTGTTGAGATTGTAAATTTCACTGCCAATGTGGAAAACGGGCGGCTGGTGGAGTATAAAGCCAATGTAAAAATCGCCCATACAGAATAATAGTAATGCTGAAGGGGCACCTTTAAGGTGTCCTTTTTGTATGGCTTTAAAACCAAAAAACCTCCTTTGCATAATATCCCGGGGGCAGGGAAAGGATAAAATTCGAGGCCGGCTGATAGCGGCTGTGTTTACAGATTGTTTACAGATAAAGAGGCGCCTTCGGCGCAAGCGGTCTTTTAAGGGGGTTAATATGGGAGACGGGCTGGATAAAAAGCGCAGGGTGATCCTCGTCACCGACGGAGATCGGATTGCCCAAAGGGCGGTAGAAATCGCCGCCCGCAATGTGGGGGCACGCTGTATCTCCCGCTCGGCGGGCAACCCCACCAGGCAATCCGGCCGGGAACTGGTTAAACTGATTAAGGAAGCGCCCCTGGACCCGGTAGTTGTAATGCTGGATGACAGGGGCTTTAACGGTCCCGGAAGGGGCGAGTCGGCCCTGGCATACATAGCCGGCCACCCCGATATCCAGGTCCTCGGCGTCCTGGCAGTGGCATCCAATACCGAAACGGACTGTGGCTGCAGGGTCAATGCATCGGTTACCAAAACCGGCGAGGTGATCGGGGGTCCCGTTGACAAGTGGGGTTTGCCTGATCAGGACTTGCTCAAAGGTGATACAACGGAGGTTCTTGACAGCCTGAAGCTCCCCTTTGTGATTGGCATCGGGGATATCGGCAAGATGGATCGGGCAGACGCTGCTGAAAAGGGAGCGCCGCTGACGACGAAAGCTTTACAAACCATTCTGGAAAGGAGCGGTTTCAATGTGGTGGGGCAGAAAAAACAAGAAAACTCCCGGTGAAGCCCCGGATAAAACTAAGATTAAGACCAATCTGGAGGAAAACATCAAAGAACTGGATGCAGAAATGGGCATCAAAAAAAGTTTCGACCTCCTCACCAGGGAACTATCTATCGGCGGAACAAAAATCTCGCTTTTATTTTTAGACGGGCTGACCAACGACCAGGTTGTTACCCTGGTCCTCCAGAACCTGACGCGCCTGGAAAGGGCTGAAATGCTGCCTGACGCCCTGAAAAAACTGTTTAACACCCACCTTGGTTATACCGAGCTGGAAGAAGTCCAGTACCTGGAGGACGTCGTTGACAAGGTTCTGGCCGGACCCATGGCCATCCTGGTAGACGGTTCAGATAAGGCTTTGATTCTGGATGCCAGAACCTACCCCGTCCGCAATCCCGAAGAACCGGATCTGGAAAGGGTGGTGCGGGGCTCCAGGGACGGTTTTGTAGAAACACTTGTTTTCAACACGGCCCTGATCCGGAGGCGGATCAGGGATCCCAAACTGAGAATGGAATATGTCCAGGTGGGCACCCGTTCCAAGTCCGATGTGGTTGTCTGTTATATCGAGGATATCGCCAACCCCGACCTGGTCGAAAATATCAAGGGAAAGATTGAATATATCAAAATTGACGGGATTCCCATGGCGGAGAAGTCCGTAGAAGAACTGATCACACCGGGTTCATTCTGGAACCCCTTCCCCAGGGTCCGCTACACGGAACGTCCGGATGTAGCCGCCATGCACCTTCTGGAAGGACACGTGCTGGTGCTGGTGGATACTTCACCAAGCGTAATCATTGCCCCTGCAACCTATTTTCATCACCTCCAGCACGCGGAGGAATACAGGCAAAACCCCACCATAGGGGCCTACCTGCGCTGGGTGCGCTTTATCGGTGTGGCTGCTTCCATCTTCCTGCTACCGCTGTGGTTTCTCTTTGCAGAAAACCCTGAACTGCTGCCGCCCTGGCTGGCCTTCATCGGACCCAAGGAACCCGGTGTGGTGCCCCTGATCATCCAGTTTTTACTGGCGGAAATTGCCGTGGATATGATCCGCCTGGCCACCATCCATACCCCTGCGGCCCTGGCCACGGCCACGGGCATTATCGCAGCCCTGCTTATTGGTGAACTGGCTGTCACGGTCGGTCTTTTCGCCCAGGAGGTGGTCCTGTATGTTGCTGTAGTGGCCATCGGAACTTACCTGACACCCAGTATCGAACTGGCCAACGCCCACCGTCTGGTAAGGATCGGGCTTTTGGTCGCGACCGCGCTGTTCCGCCTGCCGGGTTTTGTGCTGGGTACAGCCGTCACCTTTATCGCCCTTGCTTTTATGAAATCCTTCGGCATTCCCTACATGTGGCCGCTGGTACCCCTTAACTTGAAGGCCCTGGCAGGAATCATCGTCCGTACTCCTGTACCTGTCCGGAATACGCGGCCCAGCATCTTGAAACCCCTGGACCCTTCCCGTCAGGTTTTGGCAGCCCCGGCCCGCAAGCCCGGAAAGAAACCGGAGAAGTGAAAGCCGGACTTTTCGCAGAAGGAAACCGGCTAGAAAAGCCGGTTTTTGCCCATAATAAAAGTAGCTGTGCTGCGAGGAGCGATGCCAATGCCCGTAAAAGTCGGGATCCCCAGGGCCTTGCTTTACTACTATTATTATCCTTTATGGAAAACATTTTTTGAAGGGCTGGGGGCTCAAGTAATCCTTTCATCTCCATCTACAAAGGGGATATTAACAGATGGCTTAAAATTCGCCGTAGACGAAATTTGCCTGCCGGTTAAGCTGGCCTTCGGTCATGTTCTGGATTTGATTGGAAAGGTTGATCTCATATTCTTGCCCAGGCTGATCAGCATCAGAAAGAATGAATATATTTGCCCAAAATTTCTGGGACTTCCCGACATGGTTCGCCGGCTGGCGGGAATCCCTCCCTTAATTGACGTCAACATTAACAGGTACAAGGGTAATAATGAGCTCTGCCAGGCAATTAAAGAAGTTGGGCGGCTTTTTACCCGTAACCACTTGAAAATTTGGCTGGCCTACCGCCGTTCGCTGAAAGTGCATAAGCATTATTTCAGGCTGCTGCATCTTGGCTTGATGCCTGCTGATGCCCTGGCTGTCCTGGAAAACAGGGTAAAAAACGAAGCCCTGCCCGACCCTGGAAAAATCACCGTGGCCCTGCTGGGACACCCCTATAACATCTACGATCCCTTCATCAACATGAACATAATCGGACGGCTCAGAGCCATGGGCGCAAATGTAATAACCGCCGAAAACCTGCAACAAAAAATAGTGGGAAGCTACGCCGCCAGGCTGCCGAAAAAACTCTTCTGGACCCTGGGCCAGCACATGATTGGGGCAGCCCTGCACTACCTGGAACGTTCCGATGTAAACGGAATGATCCATATAGCTGCTTTCGGCTGCGGGCCCGACTCCATGACCGGAGAGCTTATCGAGCGCAGGGCGCGGGCCGCGGGTATGCCGTTTCTTAACCTGACCCTGGATGAACATACAGGAGAAGCCGGAGTTATTACCCGGCTGGAGGCCTTTTTAGATATGGTCCGCTGGAAAATGGCGGGGACAGTTGGGGTCATCTAATTCTCCGTTGGGGGGCTTTTTATGCGCATAACCTTTCCCCATATGGGCAATCTGTATATTCCCTTGACAGCTATCTTGCAAAGCCTGGGTGTGGAGGTGGTGGTACCGCCTCCCTCCAGCAAAAGAACACTAACCCTGGGGTCTAAATACGGTCCTGAATTTGCCTGCCTGCCCTTAAAGCTTAACCTCGGTAATTTTATCGAAGCTTCTGAACTGGGAGCTGATACCGTTGTCATGGCCGGAGGCTGCGGCCCCTGCCGCTTTGGCTATTATGCCCAGATTGAACAGGCCATCTTAAAAGATCTGGGCTATGAGCTGCAGTTCATTGTCCTCGAGCCCCCGGAACGCCATATCTCCGAATTGCTTAGAAAAATCAGGCATATTGCAGGGCGGAGTTCCTGGTGGCAGATTGTTCAGGCCATCCGTTTCGGCTACCGGAAAGCGCTGGCGGTGGATGAAATCGAAAGGTCGGCTCTGTTTTCCCGGCCCCGGGAAAAAGTACCCGGCTCCACAGATGTTACCTTAGGCAGGGCCCTGGAAATGATCTTTAGCGCCGCACCCCCCGGGGAACTCCCTGCTGCCCGGGAACATGCCCTGGCGCTGATGGGCGAAGTAGCTGTGGACATGAACCGCCCTGTCTTGAAGGTTGGAGTTGTAGGAGAGATTTATACCCTGCTGGAACCCTTCGCCAACCTTTACCTGGAGAGACACCTGGGAAGACTGGGCGTCGAGGTTGACCGCTCCATCTATTTGAGCGGCTGGGTCAATGAACATCTATTTTACGGGCTGGCCAGGGGAATAGGATCAGGTAAAAAAGCCCGTGAGGCATCATCTCCCTACCTGCGGCACTTCGTCGGCGGGCACGGCCAGGAAACCATAGGAGAAGCTGTTCTCTATGCCAGGCGCGGGTATGACGGCATCATCCAGGTCTTTCCCTTTACCTGCATGCCGGAGATTGTAGCTGAAAGCATTCTGCCGGATATAAGCAAAGACTATGGTACCCATTCCCTGACCTTGATTATGGACGAGAACACCGGCGAAGCAGGCCTGGTTACCCGCCTGGAGGCTTTTACAGACTTACTGGCACGTAAAAAGGAAACAAAGGAGGCCCTTTGAGCGTGATTGGCTATTTAGGAATCGACGTGGGTTCGGTCAGCACCAACCTGGTTTTTTTTGATGACTGTGGAGTTATTCGCAAATCTATTTATTTGAGGACCCGGGGTAAACCCATCGAAACAGTCCAAAAAGGCCTGAAGGAGCTTGGCGCTAACCTGCCTTCAGGCACAAAGGTGAGGGGAGTCGGCACCACCGGGAGCGGCAGGCATCTTACCGGCGTTATCGTGGGCGCCGATGCTGTAAAAAATGAAATAACCGCCCATGCCGTGGCCTCCTCCCTGCTTGTACCCGGAGTACAATCCATCCTGGAAATCGGCGGTCAGGACTCCAAAATAATTATCCTGCGCAACGGTGTTGTCTCGGACTTTGCCATGAACACCGTCTGTGCCGCCGGAACCGGTTCTTTTCTGGACCAGCAGGCCGGAAGGCTGGGTATTCCCATAGAAAAGTTCGGTGAACTGGCCCTGCAAGCCAGGTCTCCGGTGCGCATTGCCGGAAGATGTGCCGTATTTGCGGAATCCGACATGATCCACAAGCAACAGATGGGCTGCAGCCTTCCGGACATCCTGGCCGGCCTTTGCGACGCCCTGGTCAGAAATTACTTGAATAACGTCGGCAAAGGCAAAGAAATCCTCGCTCCGGTAGTTTTCCAGGGCGGTGTTGCCGCCAACGCCGGCATGGTCAGGGCCTTTGAAAAAGCGCTGGAGATGAAGGTTCAGGTGCCTCCCTATTTTGACGTTATGGGGGCGGTGGGAGCAGCCCTGCTGGCCCGGGAAGCCGTAGCCAGAAGGGGCGTCAGCCGCTTTAAAGGCTTTGAGGTGGCAGAAATGGAATATCAAACCGGCAGCTTCGAGTGCTCCGGCTGTCCCAATTTGTGCGAGGTCGTGGAAGTCTCTGAAAATGACAGGGTCATAGCCCGCTGGGGCGACCGCTGCAGCAAGTGGAGCAACGCTGTCAGAGGTGAAGAAAAAATAAGCTGAGAAAGTTTTAGTCTGATTAATACCGTCATTTTACCTGTTGAGTGCTTGCCTAAAGAATGCTTTTTAAGTTAAAATGTCTTTAATTGTTTTCAATAGTTGTTTACAATTAATTAATGAGAAGAGAGGAGACAAAGAAGAGATGAGCGAGACCAAAATTATCCTTACTGAAAAGGAAATGCCCAAAGCCTGGTACAATATCCAGGCTGACCTGCCCAACCTGCCCAGTCCCCCGTTGAATCCCGCCACCAGGGAACCTATCAGCCCCGAAGATCTGGCACCGATTTTTCCCATGAGTTTGATTGAGCAAGAGGTAAGCCTTGAGCGCTGGGTGGAGATTCCCGAGGAAGTGCTGGAGATTTACCGGCTCTGGAGACCCTCCCCGCTCTGCAGGGCGCATCGTCTGGAGAAAGCCCTGGATACACCGGCCAAAATCTACTATAAGTATGAGGGGGTCAGCCCGGCAGGCAGTCACAAGCTGAACACCGCCGTACCCCAGGCATACTACAATAAAAAGGAAGGGATTAAGCGTATCGCCACTGAAACCGGGGCCGGCCAATGGGGCGTAGCCCTCTCCCAGGCCTGCAACTTTTTCGGTATGGAGTGCACGGTCTATATGGTGAAGGTCAGCTATCACCAGAAGCCCTACCGACGCTCCCTGATGCAGGTCTATGGCTCCGAGGTTATCGCCAGCCCCAGTACGCGGACCAGTTCCGGGAGGAAGATTTTGCAGGCTAACCCCGAGTCCCCGGGGAGCCTGGGAGTTGCCATCAGTGAGGCCGTGGAGGACGCAGCCGGCCGCGACGATACGAATTATTCCCTGGGCAGTGTTTTAAACCATGTTCTCCTGCATCAAACCATCATCGGCCTGGAGGCCAGGGAACAGTTCGCTAAAATTGACGCCTATCCCGACGTGGTCATCGCCTGCTGCGGCGGCGGCAGCAACTTCGGGGGAATAGCCTTTCCCTTTGCCCACGACAAAATCGTTCAGGGAACCAAAATCAGACTGCTGGCCGTTGAACCCACCGCCTGCCCCACTTTGACCCGGGGGCATTTCGGCTATGATTACGGGGATGTGGCCGGCTTAACCCCTCTGCTCCAGATGTTTACCCTGGGCAGTGAATTCATGCCCCCGGGCATTCATGCCGGCGGCCTGCGTTACCACGGCGAATCACCCCTGGTGAGCCGGTTGGTCCACGATGGCTTAGCGGAGGCGGTGGCCTACGAACAAACCGCAGTGTTCGAATCAGGCGTCCTTTTTGCCAGGTGTGAGGGAATCGTACCCGCCCCCGAGTCTTCCCACGCCATTCATGCGGCAGTGCAGGAAGCGCTAGCCGCCCGGGAGGCCGGTGAAGCCAGAACCATCCTTTTCAACCTGAGCGGTCACGGCCTGCTGGATCTGCCTTCCTACGACACCTACCTGGAGGGCAAGCTGCAGGATCAGCCCCTGCATGAGGAAAGCCTGAAGAAGTCACTGGAACACCTGCCAAAATTATAAATTTCAGCCAATAGGAGTTAATAATTCCTGAAGCTAGCTTGAGCGCCCGAAGGGGCGCTTTTTTTACAACATGTTGATATGATATAATATAATTCGTATTTTGGTTAAACTTTCTTAAGGGAGCGAGCCATGGAAATCATCACCACCCATACCAATGCCGACCTGGACGCCCTGGCTTCGATGGTGGCAGCACAAAGGCTCTACCCGGGCGCCGTCATGGTTTTTCCCGGTCCACTCTTGCGCAACGTGGAAGAATTCATGGCCCTGCATAAAGACACCTTTAATGTAAAATCAGTTAAGGAGATCAAGCCGGAGCTTGTAAAAAAGGTAATCCTGGTGGATACGAAAACACCGGGAAGACTGGATAAACTGGCCGGACTGCTGCAGAAACCAGGTGTTGAGGTACATATCTACGATCACCACCCCCCCTGTGAAGGCGACGCCAGGGGAACTCTGGAAGTCACCGGGATGGTAGGAGCAACAACCACCCTCCTGATTGAGAAAATCAGGCAATTACGCCTGCCCGTCACCCCGCTGGAAGCCACAGTTTTTGCCCTGGGAATCTACGAAGATACCGGCTGCCTTACTTTTTCCGGCACAACTTCCAGGGACGCTGAAGCTGTCTCCTTCGTGCTCGCCCGGGGGGCAAACCTGGCTGTTGTGACAAATTTCCTGGAGCGCCCCCTTTCAGAGAAGCAGAGATTACTGCTTAAAACGCTGCTGGTATCAGCCGAGTACCACGATGTAAATGGTATCAGATTTCTGCTCGCGAAGGGAAAAGTGGACGAATTTGTGGCAGGGCTGGATTTATTAACCCACAAACTCGTTGATTTTGCCCACCTTGACGCGGTGTTTACTGTTGTTGAAATGGAAGAAAACGTTTATATTGTGGCCCGGAGCAGTATACCCGAGGTCAGTGTTAAGGAGATTCTGGAGGAACTCGGCGGAGGGGGACACCCATCGGCTGCATCGGCAATACTTCGCAAGGCCAAAGTGGCAAGTGTAGCGGATCGTTTGCTGGAAATTATCCGGACCAGGGTTAAACCCCCGGCCACAGCCTCGGCAATTATGTCCAGCCCGGTCAAAACCATCACACCAACAACGGAGATTGAAGAAGCCGGGCGGATTATGCTGCGCTACGGACACTCCGGACTGCCGGTGCTGCAAGGAGAGCAGGTGGTGGGGGTGATATCCCGCCGCGACGTGGAAAAAGCCCTGCAACACGGCCTGGGGCATGCTCCGGTAAAGGGTTATATGACCAGCCGTCTGGTCTCAGTAAGCCCCGATGTACCCGTCTCAGGGGTCCGGGAACTGATGATCCGGCACGACATCGGGCGTCTTCCGGTCCTGAAAGAGGGAAAGCTCGTGGGCATTGTCTCCCGTACGGACGTGTTGCGGACACTCCACGGCGAAGTGGAAAACAGGCACCAGAAAGTATACAGCGTTTGCAACCAGGAGATCCGCTATAAAAACATCAGGGAGCTGATTTACCGGGGACTGCCAGAGGAATATACCGGGATTATGGAGCGGGCGGGGATTATCGCCAACAAGCTGGGATTTAAAATTTATGGCGCCGGCGGTGTGGTGCGCGACCTCCTCTTAGGTATGGAATGTCTGGACATCGACCTTGTTGTGGAAGGAGATGGTATTGAAGTTGCCCGGGCCCTGGGTCAGTATTATGACAGCCGGGTCAGGATCCACCCCAAATTCCATACGGCAACTGTTTTATTTCCGGGAGGGCAGCAGGTGGACGTAGCCACGGCCCGGGTGGAATTCTATCAGTATCCCGCAGCCATGCCTCAAATTGAAACGTCCTCCCTGCATCAGGACCTTTATAGAAGGGATTTCACCATCAATGCCATGGCTGTATCCTTAAACGAGAGCGACTTCGGCGAGATCGTGGACTTCTTCGGAGGCAGGGAGGATCTCGAGCGGGGCTTAATCCGGGTCCTGCACAACCTTAGTTTCATCGAGGACCCCACCCGGCTGTTAAGGGGTGTCAGGTTCGAAAAACGCTACTACATGAACCTGGAACCCCAGACCCTGAAGCTGGCCAGGGAGGCCGTACACAGCAAGATGCTGGCCAGGGTTTCCCGGGAACGCATCTGGGAAGAATTGAAACATATCCTGCAGGAGCAGCGTCCGGGCCTGGCCTTGTCCCGTCTCCAGGAACTGGGGATCTTTGAATTCCTGTTCCCGGCAGTTGATTATAATCCGGTGGGACCGGTTCTAGAGGAACTGCCCCTGTCCCTCAACTTATTGCATGCCTGGAATCCGGTAGAGCAGGGAGAGTCCTGGATGTCTTATTTAATTGCCCTGCTGCACTTAACGGAGCAGGAGCAGGCGGAAACCCTCTGCCGCCACTACAACCTTGCCAACCGGCAGAAGGAGAAAGTGGCCAAGACCATTGCCGGCTGGCGAAAAGCAGTTGATGCTCTGGGCAAGGGGAACGGCGGGACAATGAGTGAACTGGTCAAACAGGTGACCGATCTTCCCCGGGAGGCCTATCCCCTGCTTCTGACCTACCTGCCGGACTATGCTGCGAGGTCACGCTTCCGCAGGGTATTGAGCGCCGTTTACTACGACAGGCCTGCCATCACCGGCAAGGATCTTCTCTCCCTGGGTTTTAAACCAGGTCCATCTTTTAAGGCAGCCATGGAGGCCCTATGGCAGGCCCGCCTGGACGGACTGGTCCGGACCCGGCAAGAAGAACTGAGTTATGTAAAAGAGTACCTTTCGGGGTACGAAGGAGCGATTAAAAGTGTTTAATTTACCCAGTTTACACAGCATGGCTCTGATGCTGCCGGCTATTATTCTCGGACTTACCTTTCACGAGTACGCTCACGGTTTGGTTGCCGACCGGCTCGGAGACCATACCGCCCGGTACCACGGGCGGTTGACCATCAACCCCCTGGCCCATGTGGACCCCATTGGATTTTTACTCTTATTCCTAGCCGGTTTCGGCTGGGCTAAACCGGTTCCCGTCAACCCGTATAATTTGAAAGGAGACATCCGTCAGGGCATGCTCCTGATCTCCCTGGCGGGGCCGGCCACCAACCTGCTCCTGGCCTTTCTCTCCGCTTTGCTTTTAGGCGCCTTCGGGAACCTGGGACTGCCTTACTTTGTCCAGATTATGTATTACATGATCCTGATCAATGTGGTTCTGGCTGTATTCAACCTGCTCCCCATACCTCCCCTGGACGGCTCAAAAATTCTGGCAGGGATCCTTCCCGGAGAACAAAAATGGCTATATCATTTGGAGACTTACGGTATTATAATATTAATTATCCTGATCTTCACCGGGGCAATCCAGGTGCTTTTCCGCTTTGTCGTTTCTCCCATTGCCAATTTTTTCTTTGCCCTGGCCGGATATTAGAACAACTTAAAGCTTAATACCTGTCATAATAAACAAGACTATATTTAACAGATATGGTGTTATAAAGGAGGATTTCGGGATTGCGTATTCTTTCAGGGATTCAAACTTCTGGTTCTTTACACCTGGGAAATTACTTTGGAATGATGAAAAGAATGATCGATTACCAGGAAAACAACGAGCTCTTCTGCTTTCTGGTCAATTACCATGCCCTTACAACGGTCTTCGATGCTGAATCCCTGCGCCGGCAGACCTATGAAGCGGCCTGTGATTTCCTGGCCCTGGGACTGGACCCGGACAAATCGGTTTTCTGGATCCAATCAGATGTTCCGGAAGTAACGGAATTGACCTGGCTGCTCTCCAACGTAACTGGAGTGGGCCTCCTGGAACGAAGCCACTCCTACAAAGATAAAACTGCCAAGGGAATCCCCGCCAGCAACGGCCTGTTTTCCTATCCCGTGCTGATGGCTGCCGACATCCTGCTTTTCGGCGGAGAAAAGGTGCCTGTAGGCAAGGACCAGAAGCAGCACCTGGAAATAGCCCGGGATATTGCCATACGGTTCAATCACACCTACGGTGAAACTTTCATCATCCCGGAGGCGGATATTGAGGAAGATTCTGCCGTGGTGCCGGGCATTGACGGACAGAAGATGTCTAAATCCTACGGCAACGCCATTGAAATCTTTGCCGATGAAAAAACCCTGCGGGAAAAGGTGATGCGCATTGTTACTGATTCAACCCCGGTGGATGAGCCCAAGCCACTGGAAGGAAATGTCCTTTTCAAGCTTTACTCGCTCTTCCTGGACCCCAGGGAAAAAATAGCCTTAAAGGAGCGGTTCCTTACCCCGGGCCTTAAATACGGAGTTGTCAAAAAGGAACTGTTCAGCTTAATCTGGGAATATTTCGAACCCTACAGAAAAGAGAGGAAGCGGCTGGCACAGGACAAGCAGTTTGTTTTAGAAACTATGCGCAAGGGAGCCCGCAAAGCCAGGGAAGTGGCCTCTATCTACCTGGAGCGGGCCCGTCACAACGTGGGACTGGATTACTGGAATATTTAAGCCCGCTCAGGCGACCAGGCAACCGGACAACCCGTCAAATAACCGGACAATGCTGCCGTTCTT
Organism: Bacillota bacterium; assembly: GCA_029555205.1. Lineage (GTDB taxonomy): Bacteria > Bacillota > Desulfotomaculia > Desulfotomaculales > Pelotomaculaceae > DTU098. The sequence goes on along the minus strand of JAKPTB010000080.1, from coordinate 106,337 downwards.
TAAACTGCCTGCCCTTTGGAAATAGAAATAAATAGCCGCCCGGTTAAAATGCCGGCGTCAATAAGGAAGTATATTAGCAGGGAACGGTGTGGCCTAAGGGTCACGCCGTTTTTCTGTTCTTGCGTAACATTTCAACAGTTAGTTCGGGGAATGTCCAGGATACCCGCGCCGTTGATGACGATTTCCAGCAATTGCTTCCGCTTCCCGCTGCTTTGTCGGGCGCGTCAAAGGAGTTGCTTTTGCGTTGTGCGCCTTTCAGATTTATCCAAGAAAATGATTATAATCAAAGATAGTATCACTCCACCTAACACATAGCCCCAACTAAAAAAAGGAGCTGTCGGATCGCCGATAATACCGCTGATATTTTGCATAACATAAGTAACATATAAAGGATTAATGCCATAAATAAACGCACTCAGCAAATATATAAAAATTTTTTCCGCAATACAGGGAAATAAAATACCTAACGCATAAAAAGGCTTGCTTTTTCCTTTGCAAAAAAATGAATAATACAATGCAGCAAATGCATAGGGGAAAACTATCAATAAGATACCTAAAACATGTTTCAGGTGGGGACTTTCGACAAAGTTTGTAACATAAAACTGGTCTAAAAGCATCGCAGAATCGTACTTTACATACAAACCAAAAATAATAAATACCAATATATACATAGATAGAACAATCAACCAACCAAAACACAGCTTACTTAAATCTATAAAACAGTCACGTTTTGTATAATATAATCTGGAAGCATGCGTGATCGGTTTACCATATCTGTTAACTATTGGTAATTAGTCCCTGGGAATTAGCAGCTTTTACCCAGGGTGACAACAGTCGTTCCCTGTTGACGTTAGGATCAATACCCTCGCTCATAAAGTAAATAATAAGCTGAAGCGGGTCATCATTAATGCCGGCAAGTTTGAGTACACGCCCCATAATAACCGGTGCAATAGCGTAAAACGACTCTGCCCAGCGCAGAGGGGTAAAACGGGAGCTTTTCTCCGGAATCAGAAGTCGCATATGGTTCAGCAGTCGATGGCTTACTACCAGGGTTAGCATGGCCACCAGCACCAGTGACTCCACTACGGCAGGCGACCCGCTGGAAATTACATCCAACTTATAAAGGCTTTTTAATTCCTTGAAAAGAAGCTCCACACTCCAGCGTGCCCTGTATAGTAGCGCCACGTCTTCTGCCGTAAGCTTTTCCGGGCTGATTTTGGTGAGATAGAAATGGTATTTCTTGGTTTCCTTATCTATTATTCCTACTAGCCGGAATGTCTCTTTAACCTTAGGCGCGTTGCCCCTGGGATTATAGATCTCGAACGAATCTTCTTTTTTGGCTTTTTTGTTTTTAGATGCGTTTCCTTTGAAGGAGATCTCTACCTCGACGTCGATTACTTCCTGCTTCAGTTGGGGGAGTATATCCTTAAGCTTTTTGTCAGCAAGGTCGCTTGTTTCATCCCGGTGAGAGTGCACTACGGAAACTATGGTAGGGTTGGCAGATTTTTTAAGCCTGCTTACAAAGTAGCCGCCGTTGTCTCTAATTTTGCTAAATAGTTCATACTTGAAGTATCCGAGGTCAAATAGAAGAATGTTGTCCTTCACCCAAGGCCCGATGCGCATAGTCTTGACTTCGGCGGTTTTGCCGGAATAAATGGCAATGGTCTTGGTATTGCTAGTGATCCCCGTAGCAACATGGATTTTGAGTTCGGCCTTGCCCCTTGCTCCTGGGAATTCTTCGGCTAGTTTATCGTGTAGCCTGATAATTGAACCGTCTGAAACTACCAGGTCCTTGAATCCCTTTAGTTTATCTGAAAGCGAGAGACTGGTGTGCCTGGAAAGCTCTGCGATCCCGTGTGCCAAACATTCTTTAAGAAAGGCAACCAGTCCGTTACTGAAGCGGTCATAAAAAGAAGATGGCACGAGTGTTTCAGCTGACGCGGCCTCGTAAGCCCTTCTTAAGGAGGCGAGGGTGCGTTGCATCCCAACTCCAAAGCCGAGCACTACAACCCAAAAAAAGGTGACCGGGTCGATTTTCCGGTTGCGCTGGATAAAGCCGACTTTGGTTGCGGTGTCTCTAAGCCATTCTGGGGAGAACATTTTGTTCAGGACGTTTTCTATTTCATGTGGTTTGATATTTTTAGGAATTGATGCCAATGTGGAACCCCCTCATAAAGGTATTTGGAGAAGAATTCCACAATGATAGGGTTCTGTTCCTTCTTCATATAGAGCAATTTCGATATTTTTCGTAACCTAATTTCCAGGGATACTTAGCCACATTTGTCTACTAATGGTATATTTATGGCTTAACCGAACACCAATAAATCTGGAAGCTTGTTTATATTGTCTTTGTAAATCTTTCAAATCCCCCATGTTCTGTATTGATAGCGCTTGCGCAGCTTTCTGATCCAAACCTTGTTTTAGTAAATCAGCATATAAATCCTGCAAGTGTATAACAATTTCATCCTTTACACGTTCAGCATATTTAGGGTTTTTAATTTCACAGAGAACAAATTCAGCATATTCATCCATCCAATCAAACCTCATAAGCCGGCCCCTCCAATACTCGTCTCACTGCCTTTGTAAATTTATCCCATTCTTTTTCTTTTACCAACAGGGCGGCCTTACCTTCGTTCGTCAAGCGATAGTAACGGCGCTTTCTGCCTTCGCACATTTTTTCATAAGAATCGATTAACTTTCGTTTCTCTAACAAATGCAATAACGGGTAAAGGCTACCCTGACTCATACTAAAAACGCCATCAGTTAGCATCTCCATCTCTTGTATTAACTGATAACCATACATATCTTTTCGACTAAGCATTTTTAGTATAATAATTTCATGGCTGCCTTTTGAAAGCTCTTTATCTACTTTCACAATTATAACCATTCCTTTCTTAAGGCATTAAGGTCATGAAAGTACTTCTTTTAAGACTTATATACCTCCAATTAAGATGTATTATATACCTTTTGATTAGAGGTATCAATATATTATAAATTCCATGAAAAGAATACACAAAAAATACCTGTCGAATTAATCTCTCAACAGGTGTTTTTTGCGTCGTATCTTATCGATATACAATTTGATGAAGTACAATTTCCTCTGCTTCAGCAGCATGGTAAGTCTATCCCTTGATCTGGTGTTACCGGGCAGCTGCAGAAAAGGTAATATCAAACCGGACCTTTCCACCGCCGGTTACTTTTTGAAGCTGTCCCCCCGCCAATTCAATTCTACGCCGGTGGGCGTTGAATCTTTTTTCGTTGAATACTCCTTCAGGGATGCCGTTAATGCTGTCGGTCCGGACCACGACCCCCTGCTCCTGAAGGACAGTGGCAATCCTTAAATCAGGCACTTCAAGACTGGCGATATCCTCCAGCAATCCGGTATAAGCCTCTGCAAACCTTTCGGGATTCAACCTTACCGGGGCCACATCTCCCGGGTTGAAGCTCCATTTTACTTCCTGCAGGACTGGTTGAAAGGCAATCCGTGTGGACAGTGCTTCCAAGTAGAGCTCATCATCATCGAGAACCTCAAAAATATAATCTTCATTATACTGTTTCTTTTTAATCTCGGCCAGGAGTTCTCCCAGCAAGTCATTAATGTTGCCGTTGGTCAGGGTTATATCAAGGAACCGTCCACTGGATACGATAAAAAAGTCAGAGAAAAGGCGGTTTGCCCTCCTCATGAAATACTTGTCCATAATCAATTCCAGTTTTCCCTCATTCAAAAGTGCCTGTATCTTCTCCAGCAACCGGGTTGTTTTCAGCACCATGATATTGTCATATATTTCACCCCTTTGCAGAGCACTGGCACAGTTGTCGTACTCGTCCAGCAGCTCTTCAATGGCCTCCAGACTAATAAACTCCCGGTATTTCTGGGCCTCTGCGGGCTCGCCCAGTTCCTCCAGATAATAAGCCAGGTAATACAGGCGGCCTGCTATTATTGCGACCATATCATTGACATCAGCTAGCATTTCAAGGGCGTACTGGGAAACCTCCCGGAACGCCGCCAGATCCCATTCCCGGATATTGGTCAGGTTACCGGCTATACGAAGCTGTTTTTGCAGAATTGCAACAGCTTTATCTCCCGGAATAAGCCAGCCGTGGCCGGGACAGATTAGCCCGATCCGGCGCTCATTAATTAAATCGATCAGGCCTTCCAGAGTATTAACCAGGTCCTTTTGATTCCAGCCGGATATGCCGGCGATGCCGCTGTTTCCGGCAAAGGTCAGGTCACCGAGGAAAAGAACATCCCCGATCATAAGGCAAATGCTGTCGGCACTATGCCCCGGTGTATGAAAAATCTCCATTACGTCCTTTTCACTGATAGAGATCTTCTGACGGGGGAACACCCTGCCTTCTTTGAGGGGATACAAATCAGTCAAGATAAGTAAACGGTTCCCACCGGCGAGAATCAGTTCCTTTTCTCCGCAGTGAAGTTTATCCTCATTGGACAGGAGTTCAATATCTATCTCTGTGACGGGCAACTCTTTGCGGTGAAAAGCGGCTGCAGTCCGCCGCAAATCCCTGTTCCGGAGAGCTGAAACACCGTTTTCCTGAGCTGCCAGAAATACCCGGGTAACTTTAGACAGCTCGTTGACGATCAGGGCCTGGTAGCAATGGTCAACATGGCAGTGTGTAAAAAAAATATAAATGGGTCTAATCTGCTGATTTAAATCCTCCCTTAAAGCCTCTTTCAACAACGCCATTTGTTCCGGTAGTGAACCGGGGTCTATAATCACTATCTTTTGCGGGGTTCTGATGATATAGGAGTTGGAACAAATAACATCGGGCTTGCGAAGCACCGGAAAAATATCCGCCTGCAAGGCTCCTGGAATATTTTGCCATTTCTTATCTTTCAGCATCACAATCTCCTTAACTAACCAGAATAAGGCAGGATATCAAAAATGGTGGTGAAGCCGGTAAGTTTGAAAACCTTATATACATTACTGTTAAGGTTAATAAGTTGCAGCTTTCCACTCCCAAGCAGCTTTTTGGCCACCCCCAGAAAGACCCGCAAACCAGCACTACTGACATAGGACGTTTTCATGAAATCAAGAACAATTGACCTATATCCCTGAGCAAGCAGCTCATTCAAATCTTTTTCCAATGATGGAGAAGTGTTGCTGTCAATTCGTTCAAATAAGCTGACAATAATTTTTCCATTTTTATCTGTCCATGTTAGCTCCATGCTTTCACCTCTGAATTCTGCAGAATCATTAAACTTTAAAGCCAATTGATAGCAATAAATAGTATTCCTGGTCAAAAGGGAATATCCTGCAATCTCCCGTCTCTATGAGAATATTTTTTGGACGGCCCTGTATCAATCATGAAAAAGGTGCCAGCCGGATCTACCGCCCCACCGCAGGTAGGGCACCAGATTACTCAATAGTCCATATTATATGGTTTCAGTCCGTTTTAGCAACGTCATTTGGAAAAGGGGCCAGGATGGTATAGGATAGTTGAAGAGTGGAAAAATAATGCAGAGGTGGGGTTAGGTGAGCAGGCTGTACCTGGTGATTGTTCTTCTTACAGTATTATTGCTTATACTATCCCTGTCCCGGATTAGGCTGCGGCTGCGTTACCGCAGGAAGGGCCGGGATGACGAGTTCGCTGTGGAATTGTTTCTCTGGGGTGGCCTGCTTGGCTCCAGATTCGAAATACCATTCATCAAAATAAAAAGGCCGGAGTTCAGAGCAAAAGCACCTGGAGCCGGACGCCTGGTCCGGCGCGTGTTAAGGCCTGCCTTTAAGATCAGGGCTCAACTTGAAGGAAAGGATGGCAGGCCGGTTCTTGAAGAAAAAAAGAAAATCCCTCTTCCCGGTCCAGTCCGGATGATGGGGGTATTAATTAAACAGATTAACCTCTATCGGCGTTACAAGCCGGCCCTGTACTATCTTCTCGGGAGAACCCACCTGCACCGCCTGGACTGGCATACCGAGTTGGGTACCGGTGAACCGGACCGGACAGGGGTTCTGACAGGGGCTCTGTGGGGAATAAAGGGTTCTTTATTGTCTTATTTCTACGCCTTACTTGCCCCCGGCGGAGTACAACCACATCTGACAATCAGGCCGTCCTTTGAAAGGGCTTGTTTTAATGTCAGCATTGACTGCATTCTCGAGTTCCGGCTTGGTTACCTGTTTTGTACCGGGTTAAAAGCAATTGTTTTGAAAATCCGGAATTAAAATGGAAAACGAACACCCGGCTTGAGAACAGCCGGCTTACTTGAAGACTATTTGAAGGACGCAGGAACTGCCGGGGTTAATACCAGTTTGTTCGTATATTTAAATATTTCTCAGGATAAATTAAGATTAAACGGACAGGGTGAAGGAGTGACATAAATGCCCGAACATCCCATTGAAGGTTTAATGAAAACTGCTATGGAAAGTATTAAAGAAATGGTCGATGTGAATACGGTGGTAGGAGATCCGGTGGAAACTCCGGACGGGACCGTGATCATCCCTGTCTCCCGTGTTGCCTGCGGCTTTGCTGCCGGAGGGGGTGAATTTGAGGTATCCGGGGAAGGCAAAGAAGGCCAGGCGGAGGATCAAATGCCCGCCTTCGGCGGCGGTAGCGGGGGTGGGGTATCAGTAAAACCCATTGGGTTTTTGGTAGTTGGTAACGGGCAGGTAAGAATGCTGCCGGTGGATGGAAACGCGCTGGCAGACCGTATTATTGATCTGGCACCGCAACTTCTAAGCCAGATTCAGTCAATGCTCAAAAGGGAAGCCTACCCTCCGGGTACAAGTGTTCATGTTTCAACCCAAGCCCCGCCAAACGCTGCTCCCCCAGCGCCCTGACAGGGCCCGGGCAGGCCGGCCTGAAGGGAATGGCAGGCACTGCCTTAAAAACTTTAACATCAAAAAGGTCCAGCAAAACCCGGGTCTTAATCTACCCGGGTTATTTATTTAAACGCTGTTGCGGTCCTTTAAGCCCCCGGTGGGTTATTTGTTATCTTATAATAAACAGGCGATTCCCCCTGGTGAAAATTTGCCCTGCTCCGGACAGGCCTTAATTGAATCAGTTGCCCGGCCGCGGGGATAATAAAAAAATGAGGGAGGAATGAGCATGAGGCCTTTATGGAAAGGTGCAGTCAGCTTCGGCCTGGTCTTTGTACCTGTGAAACTATACGCAGCTACTGAAAAAAAGGATATTCGCTTTAATTATCTGCATGAAAAATGCAAAACACCGGTACAGTACAGGCGCTTCTGTCCTTATTGCGAGACAGAGGTTCCTATGGACGAAATTGTCCGGGGTTATGAATATGAAAAGGGTAAATATATAGTCTTGCAGGAGGAAGACTTCGGGAAACCGGCAACTGCTGGAGGCAAGAATATAGAAATCCTGGATTTTGTGGATCTGACCGAAATTGATCCAGTTTATTACGAAAAGGCTTATTACCTCGCCCCCGGGGACGGGGGCGCCAGAGTCTATGAATTGTTAAAACAGGCTATGTCTGAGACAGGCAAGGTAGCCGTGGCCAGGGTTATCATCCGCAGCCGCGAAGCCCTGGCGGCCATCAGGGCAAGCGGAAATACACTTGTCTTAAGCACAATGCATTTCCCCGACGAGATAAGGCAGGCAAATGTCCTGCCGGAACTGAATTACAACGTCAACCTGCAGGAGAACGAGTTAAAGATGGCCGTCAATCTAATCAACAGTCTCTCGTCGAATTTCCAACCTGAAAAGTATAGCGATACCTATAGGCAGGGTCTGATGGAAATAATCCAGGCAAAGATAGCCGGGGAAGAAACAGCTGCTCCGGCCAAACCAGAAGCGGGAAAAGTTGTTGACCTGATGGAAGCCCTGAAAGCCAGCATTGATCTGGCCCGGGAGGAACGGGGCAGGCCGGCGGGATCAAAAACTGAAACCCCTGCAGTAAAGAGAGCCGGGCGGCGCAAAACATCATAACGGAGGCCAATAAAATTGGGACAGGAGCCTTTACCCCTAATTCGCCCGATGCTGGCCGTTAACTCTCTTCCCTTCGACAGCGACCTGCATCTCTTTGAAATAAAATGGGACGGCTACCGGGGTCTCCTTTATCTTGACGGGAACACAGCCTTAAGGTCCCGCAACTTGCTTGACCTGACCGGAAAGTTTCCGGAACTGGGCCGTCTACACCAAAAGGTAGCAAGGAAACCGGCTATTTTGGACGGCGAAATTGTGGTCTTTGAAAAAGGAAAACCCTCCTTTGCCCGGCTCCAAGCCCGGGGCAGATTAAATAATCCCCAGAGAATCAGCCGGGTCTCTGTAGAAAGCCCGGCTGTTTACGTAGCCTTTGATGTTTTATATGCCGATGGAAAAAACGTCATGGAACACCCCCTCAGGGAACGTAAAACGCTCCTGGCAGAAATGGTCAACCCCGGGGCTGAAATTATTGTTCCGGATTTTATCCTGCAGAACGGCCGCAGTTTCTACGATGCCTGCGTATCCCGGGGACTGGAAGGAGTTGTCGCCAAAAAACTCGACAGCGTTTACCTTCCGGGCCGGCGCTCTATTTACTGGCAAAAATTCAGGCACACCCTGGAGGCTGAACTGGTCATCTGCGGTTACCAGGCCGGCGCCTCCGGGAGAAATCTTGGCTCTCTTGTTTTAGGAGGGTACCGGGAGGGAAAACTGATCTACCAGGGTAAAGTGGGCACGGGTTTCAATGAAGCTGAGGCCGCCGCCCTCCTGGAGGGTCTGCGTAAGATCGAAACGCCCGTTGCGCCATTAGAAATCCCCCTGCCGGAAAAAAAGCGTACCCATTGGGTTCGTCCCCTTTTAGTCTGCTCCCTTGACTATCTGACCACAACCCGGGAGGGCTGCCTCCGGCATCCCGTTTACAGGGGCATCCGCTGGGACAAGGCACCGGAAGAATGCCCGGCCGTTCCTTAGTCTGCAGTGGTCCCGCAAATAACTGCAAAGGAGGTGTTCGCCTTGAAGGATTCCCTTGTTTCGGTTAACGGCCACGAAGTTAAGCTCACCAACCTGGATAAGTTGCTCTGGCCCGAAGGATTGACCAAGGCCCATCTGGTCAAATACTACTGGGAAATTGCCCCCCATCTTTTGCCCCATCTCTACAACCGTCCGTTAGTAATGAAAAGGTACCCGGATGGTCTTGCAGGTGAACGGTTCTACCAGAAAGAATGCCCGGATTACGCTCCCTCATGGATTAAGAGGTACCCCATAGAACACTCCGAAAAGGTTGTCAACTACATTATTTGTAACGATGTCCAAACCCTGATCTGGCTGGCCAACCAGGGCTGCATCGAAATGCACCCCTGGCTTTCCAGGATAGAAAACGTGGAATGTCCGGATTTGGCCGTCATGGACCTTGACCCGGCGGAAGGTGTTTCCTTTAGTGATGTTTTAAAGATAGCCCTGCTGGTTAAAGAGGCCCTGGCCCAATTCAACTTAAAATCATACCCCAAAACATCCGGGGCAAGCGGCCTTCATATTTTTGTGCCTATTAAACCCGTCTATGCCTATCCAGGTGTCACCAGAGCCATGCAGTATATAGCGGATATGATTGTGAAGATCAATCCGGAACAGACCACCGTAGAACGAAGGGTAAGCAAAAGGAAAGGGAAGGTCTACCTGGATTATTTGCAAAACGGCCGCGGCAAAACCATGGCTTTTCAGTACAGCCTGCGGCCCTTACCAGGCGCACCTGTGTCAACCCCGCTGGACTGGAGCGAAGTTGAATCCTTGAAGATTGTCCCCGGGGCCTTTACCATCCATAATATTTTTGACCGCCTCAAAGATACCGGGGATCTCTACCATAATCTGCTATCGTTGAAACAACCCCTTGATCTCCTGCTGGATGCAGCACGTTAGTCACCTGCAAGCGGCCGCAGTTCAACTGCTTTTGCCCCTCGAGGTCCTGGGAGATCTGACCCATCACCTAAACAAGAGCAATAAATCCATGTCCCTCCCCCGGTAAGAAATTCACGTTTAAAAAGAAACAAGGAAACAAGGGTGCTGTCTAGAGCCTAAATGACAGCTGCATCCCTGGCTGGTTTTCTTTCCCCGGGAAGAGCATGCTCAAAAAACCCCGGGAAGTATGCTCAAAAAAACAGCGGTGCTGGTCATCCCGCATTTGATAAGGCGCCGGACCAGGCAAGCGGGGGCAGCTTATCCTTGCTTCAATTAAGAAGCACTGGTCAATAACATTGAGCCTGGCCTGGAACTGAATTTTAAGCTGATCTTTAAGAAATTTTTGCCAGATGGGAGGAAGATGTCACCTTAACCCCGAAAATGGGGATTAAGATAGGGGAGGGGGCATCTTCCTTGGAAGATAGAATATACTGGTTGGGATGGCAGTTGCTGATGCCGGGAGCCGGCAAAAGGCTGTGGTCCCTGGTGAAGCATTTCGGCTCACCCCGGGCAGCCTGGGAAGCCGGGAGCAAAGAGCTTGCCGGCGCACCGGGCTTTGATGCCGAAGGGGCCGGGGATCTGGTGCGGCGCAGGGAACGGATTGACCCGGCCGGCGAAGCCGCAAGGCTGAACTCCAGGGGCATAACATTTGCCTGTCACACTGACCCTGATTATCCTGAAAACCTTCTCCAAATCTACGATCCTCCCCCGGTGCTTTTCCTCCGTGGTCAAATTAAGCCGGCGGATTCTCTTTCCATCGCCATTGTGGGTTCCCGGCGGCCCACACCATACGGACTGGCAGTTGCCGGGAAGCTGGCTACAGATCTTGCGGCCCTGGGTATAACCATTGTCAGCGGCCTGGCCAGAGGGATTGATACCCAGGCCCACAGGGGCGCCCTGGCCGGCAACGGCCGGACCCTGGCGGTCCTGGGCTGCGGAGTTGATGTGGTTTACCCGAGGGAAAACGCCAAACTTATGGAACAAATTGTGGAAAGGGGTGCTGTCATCAGTGAATTCCCGCCGGCTTCACCGCCGGAAGCCTGGCATTTTCCGGTCCGCAACCGGATTATCAGCGGCCTGACCAGGGGGACTGTTGTTGTTGAAGCCTCCGAAAAAAGCGGCGCCCTGATAACCGCGGACTTTGCCCTGGAGCAGGGCCGTGATGTTATGGCCGTTCCCGGAAATGTCGCAAACCCCCTCAGCAGGGGACCTCACCGCCTGATTAAACAGGGGGCCAGGCTTGTGGAAGGGGCTGGTGATATCCTTGACGAAATGGGCCTGGAAAAACTTTTTCCTGTTCCGGAAGCCGGTCAGGAAGGGAAAATGAAGATGAGCAGCGAAGAACAAGCGCTTTACAGTCTATTATCACTTGATCCGGTTTCCCTTGATGAATTGATCAGCAAGTCCGGTTTTACCCCACAGAGGGTTATGGCTGCTTTGATGTACCTGGAAATCAAGGGACTGACAAGACAGTTGCCGGGCAAGTTCTATACCCGGGCAGGGCGCGACTTGTTCTAAAGAAACTGATAATAGGATAGATTATAAAAATAATGTGCAATATAGACCATAAAAAAGTCAGGCAAATCTAAACGAGGTGGACGGTATTGTCTAAAACGTTAGTTATTGTAGAGTCACCGGCCAAAGCGAAGACAATCAGCAAATTCCTGGGAAAAAAATACTTTGTGAAGGCTTCCATGGGACATGTGCGGGATCTGCCCAAGAGCCAGTTTGGAGTAGATGTAAAAAACGGATTTAACCCCAAATATATAACCATCAGGGGCAAAGGCGACACTATCAAGGACTTGAGAAATGCTGTAAAAAAAAGCGACAAGGTACTGATAGCCTCAGACCCCGACCGGGAAGGGGAAGCTATAGCCTGGCACCTGCAAAAACTCCTGGATATTTGCGATGACAGGCCCTGCCGCATTGAGTTTAACGAAATCACAAAGCAGGCCATTCAAAACGCAGTTAAGCACCCCAGGCCCATTGACAACAACAGGGTCAATGCCCAGCAGGCCAGACGCATCCTTGACCGTCTGGTTGGTTACAATTTGAGCCCGCTGCTCTGGCGCAAGGTTAAGAAGGGCCTGAGCGCAGGAAGGGTGCAGTCCGTGGCAGTTCGCCTGATCACCGACCGGGAAGAGGAAATTCAAAACTTTGTGCCGGAGGAGTACTGGACCCTGACGGGGAGTTTTGTTAAAACAGGTTACCCCCCCTTTGAAGGGAAACTTCATAAGTATAAAAACAGGAAAATTGACATAAAAACATCTGAGCAAATGAGGGAGGTACTGGAAAACCTTAAAGGGTTGCATTATACCGTAACAAAGGTTACCAGCAAGGAAAAAAGCCGCAGGCCTCCAGCCCCCTTTACAACCAGTACGCTGCAACAGGAAGCCTACCGCAAGCTTAATTTTACCGCACGTAAAACCATGATCGTGGCCCAGCAGCTCTATGAAGGACTGGAGCTTGGCGAAGAAGGCTCCTCCGGTCTTGTAACATACATTCGCACGGACTCTGTCCGGGTTTCGGATACCGCCAGGGATGAGGCCAGGGAATATATTAAAGAGCGTTTCGGAGTTCCCTTCGTCGGGAAAGATGACCTGCGAGTTTCTGCCAAGGGCAAGGTCCAGGACGCCCATGAGGCTATCCGTCCAACCTCTGTCAGCAGGGAACCTGACCAGATCAAACAATACTTGACAAATGAACAGTATAAGCTCTATAAATTAATCTGGTCAAGATTTTTAGCCAGTCAGATGAGTCCGGCCGTTTATGACACCACCAGCGTCGATATATCTGCGGGCGATTACCTGTTCCGCGCCGCCGGATCCATCCTGAAATTCCCGGGCTATACGAAGGTTTATATCGAAAGCCGGGATGACGGCATGAAGGACGAGGATAAGCTGCTGCCGGATATCAACGAGGGTGAAGTGGTAGAGGCCAGGTCCCTTACTGAGAAACAACATTTTACCCAGCCTCCGCCCCGTTATACGGATGCCACCCTGGTAAAAACCCTGGAAGAGAAAGGTATCGGGAGACCGAGCACCTATGCGCCCATTGTTGAAACAATCATCAAGAGGGGCTATATCGTCAGGGAAAACAAGCAGCTTTACCCCACCGAACTGGGTGTAATAGTGGTGGACTTGCTAAAGAAACACTTCAAGGATATTATTGATGTCACCTTCACTGCAGAAATGGAAGAAAAGCTGGACAGTATCGCAGAAGGTGATTTGGACTGGGTTAAAGTTCTGGATAGTTTCTATGACCCTTTTATGAACACCCTGGAGAAGGCAGAAGATGAAATCGGCCTGGTCCAGGTAGCGGATGAAGTCACCGAAGAGGTCTGTGAACAGTGTGGCCGCAATATGGTTATTAAAATGGGACGCTTCGGCAAGTTTTTAGCCTGTCCGGGTTTCCCGGAATGCCGTAACACGAAACCCCTCTTAGAACCTATCGGCGTCCCCTGCCCGCGCTGCGAGGGGGAAATTGTGATCCGGCGCAGCAAGAAGGGCAGGAAGTTTTACGGTTGTAGCCGTTATCCCCAGTGCGACTTTGTAACCTGGGATCCGCCTTCCAAAACCAGGTGTCCTGAATGCGGCGACTTGATGGTGGAAAAAAAAGGAGCCGGCAATACAATTTTCCTCAGGTGTGTTAATGCCGGCTGCAACTGCAAGCTTCGTTCAAATGAAAAAAAACAGGGCAGTATTACGGCGGCTCCTGAAAAACCCAATAAAGAGAATACCATTACAATACACTAGAAATCTTTCCTTACAGTACGGGTGATGCACTCAAAATGGATCTTAGATCAGAACCGGTTCCAGGCCCCTCAAAAAAATATGTAACAGTGGTCGGGGCCGGACTGGCCGGGGCTGAAGCCGCCTGGCAGGCGGCTCACAACGGAGCCCGGGTAAGACTCTACGAAATGAGACCGAAAAAACAGACACCCGCCCACCACACCGGAAAATTTGCCGAGCTGGTCTGCAGCAATTCCTTTCGCGCTGCTGCCCTTGATAATGCAGTTGGCATATTAAAGGAAGAAATGAGGCTGCTTGGTTCCCTGATTATGACCTGTGCGGATCAGACCAGGGTTCCAGCCGGTGGAGCACTGGCTGTGGATAGGGAGCTTTTTGCCGCCTGTGTAACGGAAAAATTAAGCCGGCATAAGCGGATTGAAATATACCGCGAGGAAGTAACCGGAATTCCGGAGGGCGAGGCGGTAATCATTGCCACCGGTCCCCTGACCTCTGCAGAACTGGCTGATAACATCCGTTCCTTTACCGGTGAAAATTATTTATATTTCTACGATGCTGTGGCGCCGGTTGTTAGCGCTGAATCCATTAACATGGATAAGGTTTTTCGCTCTTCCCGTTACGGCAAGGGAGAAGCCGCCTATTTAAACTGCCCCATGGACAAATCCCAGTATGAAATTTTCCGGGAAGCTCTTTGTAAGGCAGAACAAGCACCCAGGAAAGAGTTTGACGAAGTGCGGCATTTCGAGGGCTGCATGCCAGTTGAGGTCCTGGCCCGGCGAGGGGAAAAGACACTGCTTTTCGGTCCGTTAAAACCTGTAGGCCTGACGGATCCCCGGACAGGCAGGCGCCCTTATGCAGTGGTGCAGCTGAGACAGGAAAATGCCGCCGGTACCATTTATAATCTGGTGGGATTTCAAACCAGCCTTAAATGGAGCGAACAAACCCGTGTTTTTCGTCTGATCCCTGGTTTGGAGAAGGCCGAATTTGTCAGGCTGGGGGTTATGCACAGAAACACATATATCAACTCGCCGGTTTTACTTAATCCGACTTTTGAGACTAAAAAAAAGCAAGGGCTGTTTTTTGCCGGCCAGGTAACCGGGGTGGAAGGCTATGTGGAATCGGCAGCATCCGGGCTGATGGCAGGAATCAATGCCGCCCGTTTACTGGCGGGGAAAGAACTGCTGATATTTCCCGAAAACACTGCCCACGGTTCCCTGGCCCATTACATAACAAGAGCAGACCCTGCTCATTTCCAGCCCATGAATGTGAATTTCGGTCTTTTCCCGCCCCGGGAGGGCAAGGTCAAGGACAAGAAAGAAGAGCACAGGAGAATTGCAAGAAATGCCCTGGAAGCAATTGAATCATTAATGCTTAGGGCAGGGCTAAACCTGATTGAAAAATAAAACTGGTAAATCCTGAGGCAGCATGTATACCCATATTGATAATTATATAATATATCTCAAAGTGGAGAAAAACGCCTCCCCCAAAACCATTGAAAGCTATCAGAAGGACTTTTTCAGGGGGCTGGATTTTTTTGCGGCATTTTTACATAAAGAAGATCATGCCATCCTTCCCTCTGAGATCGACCACCGGGTCTTTCGCCATTACCTGGCCTTTTTAAATGAACAGGGGCTGGCCCGGACTTCCATAGCCAGGCACCTGGCGGCCTGGCGCTCCCTCTACCGCTATCTCCTGCGGGAAGGAATCATCGGGGACAACCCGCTGACAAGGATAGCAAGCCCCCGGCTGGGCAGGAAACTGCCTCAATTTCTCTTTGAGGACGAAGCCCAGGCCCTGGTCGAAGCGCCGGACTTAAGCCAGCCCCTTGGCCTGCGCGACAGGGCCCTTTTGGAGACACTTTATGCCGGAGGTCTGAGGATAAGCGAGCTGGTGTCCCTGGATACCGGAAATCTAGACCTGGCAGCAGGCTACATCAGGATTACAGGCAAAAGGTCCAAAGAAAGAATGGTCCCGCTGGGGTCCAAGGCCGTGGAAGCCCTGACTAAATACCTCCGGGAGGCACGGCCGGGGCTTTTGGCCAACCGGAACAGAAAAAAGGGCCGGCAGGCGCCGCAACACGGGGAATTGCCAGCAATGCCCCTGCCGGGAAAACTGAATAACGCCGTATTCTTGAACCGCTGGGGAACCCGGCTTTCCAGCCGGGGCATCCGCAAAATAATTGATAAATACGTGGAAAAAATCAGCCTGGAGAGAAAAATCAGTCCCCATACCCTGCGTCATTCATTTGCCACTCACCTCCTCAACGCCGGCGCCGACCTTCGCCTGGTGCAGGAACTTTTAGGTCATACAAGACTTACCAGCACGCAGTTGTACACCCATGTAAGCAGTGAGCGGCTGAAACAGGTTTACAGAAAATCCCACCCGCGTGCTAAGGAGTAATTATTTGTGATTTAATAATTTTTATTCATCTGGAAGGGGGATGAACATGTTTCACGCCACTACCATCGTAGCCGTGAAAAGAAACGGGAAAGTTGCACTTGCCGGGGACGGACAGGTCACCTTCGCCCAAAACACTATAATTAAAAAGAGCGCCAAAAAAATCAGGCGTCTTTATAAAAATAAAATTGTTGCCGGATTTGCCGGGTCCGTTGCTGATGCCTTTACGCTCTTTGAGAAATTCGAGAGTAAACTGGAAGAATACCATGGCAACCTGCAGAGGGCAGCCGTAGAACTAGCCAAGGAGTGGCGCACCGATAAAATTCTACGGCGGCTAGAAGCCCTCATGATTGTGGCCTCCAGTGATAATTTCTACATTATTTCCGGATCCGGCGAGGTCATTGAGCCTGATGACGGTGTTAGCGCTATCGGCTCCGGCGGGCCTTTCGCCCTGGCAGCGGCCCGGGCGCTACTCAAGCATACTTCCATGGAGGCAAAGGAAATTGTTCAAGAAGCCCTGGCAATTGCATCAGAGATCTGCATCTATACAAACAATCAGATCATCGTTGAAGAGCTCTAAACCAAACATTTAGCCTTAGACCGTCAACGCCAGTCTTACATCTTCACCAAGAAGCCTTGACTTTAAGATTTTATAAAATAATGCCGGATCAATACCGGAAATCATGGGGGTTTTAGCATGGAACACCTGACACCACGCCGTATTGTTGAAGAACTGGATAAATATATCGTGGGGCAGAAAAACGCCAAGAAAGCAGTGGCCGTAGCCCTGCGCAACCGCTACCGCCGCAAGAAACTTCCGGAAGATTTTAAGGACGAGGTAATACCGAAAAATATTCTGATGATCGGACCGACGGGAGTGGGTAAAACTGAAATTGCCCGCCGCCTGGCCAGGCTCGTTAAAGCGCCCTTTGTCAAGGTTGAAGCTACGAAGTTCACTGAAGTGGGTTATGTGGGCAGGGATGTTGAGGGAATGGTTCGTGACCTGGTTGAAACGTCCATCCGGATGGTTAAGCAGGAAAAGCTGGCAACAGTTGAAGACAGGGCAAAAATCATTGCTGATGAGAAAATTGTTGAACTACTGGCGCCTTATCCCTTGCAGGAAAAACAACCCCGCAATCCTTTGGAAATGCTTTTTGGAACAACAAAAACCTCTGAACCCCACGATGCCGCCCATGAACAGCGGACCAGGCGGATAGAATTTGAGAGGGAAATGTTAAGGGAAAAACTGGCCAGGGGAGAACTGGAAAATGAAACCCTGGAAATAGAAGTTGAAGATAATAAACCCCCGATGCTTGAAGTATTCACCGGGTCCGGCATGGAAGAGATGGGAATTAACCTCCAGGATATGCTGGGTGGTTTAATTCCCAGGAAAAAACGCAAACGCAGGGTCACAGTTAAAGAAGCCCGCCATATTCTTGCCCAGCAGGAAGCTCAGAAGTTGATTGATATGGACGAGGTTATTTCCCAGGCGATCAAGAGGGCAGAAGAAGAAGGCATCATTTTTCTGGATGAAATTGATAAGATCGCCGGCAAAGAAGGACAGGGACCGGATGTATCCAGAGGAGGGGTACAGCGCGATATCCTGCCCATTGTAGAAGGTTCCACTGTAGTTACAAAATATGGCCCGGTAAAAACCGACCACATCCTTTTTATCGCGGCAGGAGCTTTCCACATAGCGAAACCCTCTGACCTGATCCCCGAACTCCAGGGCCGTTTCCCGATCCGTGTCGAACTAGAGAGCCTGACGCGTGAGGATTTTCAACAAATATTGACAGAACCTAGAAACGCCTTAATTAAGCAATATACCGAATTACTTGCCACAGAAGGCGTCACGGTTAAATTTTCACAAAATTCACTTGTGGAAATTGCAAAGATCGCTTATACTGTTAATGAACAAACAGAGAACATCGGTGCCCGACGACTGCATACAATTCTGGAAAAGTTGCTGGAAGACATCTCCTTTGACGCCCCGGAGCTAGCAGGCCAGATAATTGATATTAACGAAGAGTTTATTGTTGAAAAATTGGGTCATTTGGTGAAATATGAAGATTTAAGTCGTTATATACTGTAAACTAGAGGGAAGGGTTTTGAAATGAGAGCATTACTGGAAAAAACAAGGGCCATCAACAAGTTGCTGCAAAAATCAGCAGGTCACAACGTCGATTTTAATGAGGTAGCCGAAGTTCTGAGCGAAAACATCGGAGCGAGTATTTATATTCTCGATCGCAAGGGAAAAGTTTTCGGTTACGCCTATCTCAAAGGCTGGACCTGTGATATTATGAAAGACATTGTTGAAGGCCAGGGAGGTTTCCCTGAGGACTATAACGAAAGCCTGTTGAAAATCAACGAAACGCATGCTAATTACTGTCAAACAAAGAATTTATGTGTTTTTGAAAATAAGCGGTGCCCTTTTAACAATAGAATAACAACAACGGTACCGATAATCGGCGGGGGAACGCGTCTGGGTACGCTGGTCCTGGCCAAGTTTGACAATTTTTTCACAGATGAGGATCTGGTGCTGGGCGAATACGGAGCTACTGTTGTGGGCATGGAAATCCTGCGGGCAAGGACTGAAAAGATGGAAGAGGAAGCCAGGAAGAGAGCTGCTGTGCAAATTGCCCTGGGTACCCTTTCCTATTCAGAGATGGATGCTGTACAACACATCTTCGAACAACTGGAAGGTGAAGAGGGACTTCTGGTAGCAAGTAAGATTGCCGATCGTGTCGGAATTACCCGCTCGGTAATTGTAAATGCCCTGAGAAAGTTTGAAAGCGCCGGTGTGATCGAGTCAAAATCCCTGGGTATGAAAGGGACATACATCCGAGTTTTAAATGACCGCTTGCTGGAGGAACTGGAAAGGATTAAGCAGCACTAGAGTTATATTTTTTTAAGAACCGGGAACTCAATTTTACAGCCCCGCCTTGCGCCGGGGCTGTAACTGTGTTAAAATACAGGATGGTGTGAATTACACACGCTGCTGGATTCTTGCAAAGGTTCCCTGCGGGGCTTGCGGAAAATGAAGGCAGCGGAGGACGAAAACCACGGGGGAGGAGGTGTAATTACTTGGCTGTCATATCTATGAAGCAACTGTTGGAAGCTGGTGTTCACTTCGGCCACCAAACCCGCCGCTGGAACCCCAAAATGGCTCCATACATCTTTACTGACCGTAACGGCATCTATATTATAGATTTACAAAAAACCGTAAAAAAGGTTGAGGAAGCTTACAATTTTGTTAAACAGCTTTCCAGTGAAGGAGATACGATTCTTTTTGTGGGTACAAAGAAACAGGCCCAGGAAGCTGTCCGGGAAGAAGCTGAACGTTGTGGTATGTTTTATGTAAACCAGCGCTGGCTGGGCGGCATGCTCACCAATTTCCAGACCATCAGACGCCGGATTGACCGTCTGCAAGAGCTGGAAAAAATGGAGGCAAAAGGCACCCTTGAAGTTTTACCCAAAAAAGAAGTTGCCGAATTAATGCACGAAAAGGATAAACTGCAAAAGTTTCTGGGCGGCATTAAGGAGATGCGGCGTCTACCGGGAGCCTTATTTGTGATTGACCCGCGGAAAGAACGGATTGCCGTAGCTGAAGCACGTAAATTAGGCATTCCCATTGTTGCAATTGTTGATACCAACTGCGATCCGGACGAAGTGGACTACGTCATCCCCGGTAATGATGACGCCATCAGGGCGGTACGCCTTTTGACCGGCAAGATGGCGGAAGCTGTTCTTGAAGGCCGGCAGGGGGAACAGCTTGCAGAATAATTGAGAAGACAGGTGGGGGTGAGTCATCGGCATGGTAGCCCCTGCCTTTTTTCTGCCTTGAGTAATGAGATCTTGATTGATCCCAGGGAATCCTGGATATACTAATTTAAAGGAAAATGATGTAAATACAAAGGAGGGCAAATCCAATATGTCTGTACCCGCCAGTCTGGTCAAGGAACTCCGGGAGCGTACCGGAGCCGGAATGATGGATTGTAAGAGAGCGCTTGCAGAAACAGGCGGCGATCTTGAAAAAGCAACTGATTACCTGAGAGAGAAAGGCCTGGCTGCAGCAGCTAAAAAAGCCGGCAGAATAGCCGCGGAAGGACTCGTGGAAGCTTACATACACGGCGCCGGCAAAATTGGGGTTCTGGTGGAAGTGAATTGCGAAACCGACTTTGTGGCAAAAACCGATGAATTTAAAACCCTGGTTCGTGATATCGCCATGCAAATCGCTGCTTCGAAGCCGGAATATGTCAGGCGGGAGGAAGTCTCCAGCGAAACCATTGAAAAAGAAAAGGCAATTTTGCGTGCTCAGGCTCTCAACGAAGGCAAACCAGAAAAGATTGTTGACAAAATGGTCGAGGGAAGAATTGAAAAGTATTATAAGGAAGTATGCCTTTTAGAACAGCCCTTTATCAAAAACCCGGATCAAACCATACAACAGCTCCTGACTGAAAAAATAGCCAAGATTGGTGAGAATATCAGCGTCAGGCGGTTTGCCCGTTTTGAGCTTGGTGAAGGTTTGGAGAAGAAAAAGTCCGACCTCGCTGCCGAGGTGGAAGAGGCAACACGAAATGTCTGCAAATAGAATTAAATAAAAGGATTTTTGAGTCAAACTGTAGAATAACTCTGGGAAGACTGGAGGTTTCCTGCCTTTATGATTGCACCAAAATACTGGCGAATCGTTCTGAAGTTGAGTGGCGAGGCCCTGGCCGGCTCCCTGGGTTATGGAATCGATCCCGATGTGGTAAACACAATTGCCAGACAGATCAAAGAAGTGGCAGAGCACAGGGTGCAGATATCCGTCGTAGTTGGTGGAGGTAATATCTGGCGGGGTGTCGCCGGAAGCGCCAAGGGAATGGACCGGGCAACAGCGGACTACATGGGAATGCTGGCCACTGTAATGAACTCCCTGGCACTTCAAGATGCTCTTCAAAAATATGGTGTTGATACCCGGACCCAGACTGCAATCGAAATGAAAGAAGTAGCTGAACCTTATATCCGGCGACGGGCCATAAGACATATGGAAAAAGGCAGGGTAGTCATTTTTGCCGCCGGTACCGGTAATCCATATTTTTCCACCGATACAACCGCCGCCCTGAGGGCAGCTGAGATAGAGGCTCAGGTTATTTTAATGGCCAAGCGGGTAGACGGTGTCTATGACAGCGACCCGCTTAAAAATCCCAATGCTAAAAAGTTCAAACAACTATCCTATATTGAGATGTTGAACAAAGGTCTTGGTGTTATGGATGCCACTGCAGCTTCCCTGTGTATGGATAATAATATTCCCGTAATTGTTTTTGATTTAAACCAGGATGGTAATATTATGAAAGCGGTGTTTGGCGAAAAAATTGGGACATATATCGGAGGTGAGTTAAATGACAACCACGGAAATTATTAATGAAGCCGAGAGTAATATGAAAAAAACTGTTGAAGTGGTTAAAAAGGAGTTCGCCTCAATGCGTGCAGGACGAGCCACTCCGGCTCTCCTCGATAAAATAACAGTTAATTACTATGGGACTCCGACACCTGTCAATCAACTTGCAAATATTTCCGTTCCCGAGGCCAGACTTCTGTTAATCCAGCCCTGGGATAAAACTGCCCTGCCCGAAATTGAGAAGGCCATCTTAAAATCGGACCTGGGGATTACCCCTGCCAGTGACGGTGTCGTTATCCGCCTGACAATTCCGCAGCTAACCCGGGAAAGGCGGGTTGAGTTGATGAAAGTCATCAAGAAGAAAGCAGAAGAGGGCCGCGTGGCCATCCGGAATATCCGTCGTGACACCAACGATCAGCTGAAATCCCAGCAAAAAGAGGGCAAAATCTCCGAAGATGATTTGAAGCGCAAACAGGAAGACGTTCAGAAAATGACGGACCGGATGATCAAGGATATTGACGCCCTTTTAGCCAACAAGGAACAGGAGATAATGCAGGTATAGATGGACGGGGTACCGGACATTACCGGCTTTGAATTAAGCAAGGCACTCGATCTATGCAGAACCTCCGGCTATGATATAGAAATCATGTTCACCCGGCCTTATAAGGTACAACCGGAAGGGAAACCGAGGGTTATACGCTTTCATAGGGTCTCTAATAATAAATGGGTGATAACTGTGGCCTTCGAAGAAAAACGAAAGGAGGTGGATAAAGTGGCATACAAAATTACAGAGGAATGCCTTGCCTGTGGTTCCTGCCTGGATGCCTGTCCTGTTGGAGCAATCAGCGAAGGTGATATTTATAACATTGATCCGGATAAATGTGAGAGCTGTGGTGCTTGCGCTGACGCCTGCCCCACCGGAGCCATTGTCGAAGAATAATGGGTGGACCCCCTCACATCTGAGGGGGTCATTACATAGGTATGTCTCAAGGGTGATTCCAGAGGAGGCTAAAACTTTTTTATGTTTAACCAAATAGTCCGCTTCTGGCGCCGTAAAGACACGGAAAATTGCGCTGAGGCCGAAGTAAACGAACTTATCAAAAGAATTGATAAAAATAAACTGCCCTGCCACATAGCTATTATTATGGACGGAAACGGACGCTGGGCCTTGCGCCGGGGTTTGACCCGTTCCTATGGACACAGGGCAGGTATAGAAGCCTTAAGAGATGTTGTGCGGATCTGTTCCGAGCTGGGCATCGGTTTTTTAACGTTATACGCCTTTTCCACAGAAAATTGGAAAAGACCGCAGGAAGAAATCGATATCTTGATGAATCTGCTTGTTGAGTATTTTTATAAGGAAATAGATGAACTCTGTGAAAACGGTGTCCGGGTGCATCCCATCGGCAGGCTTGCAGAACTGCCTGCTTCTGCAAGGAAGGCCATCGACATGGCTGTGCAACGCACCAGGGAGAACAAAGGACTGACAATGAATCTTGCCTTTAACTACGGTGGACGGAACGAAATTGTAGACGCCGTCCGGGCAATTGCGGCCAAGCTTGTCAATGGCACGCTCAGAATTGAACAAATTAGCGAAAAAGTTATCTCGGATCATCTTTATACAGCCGGCCAGCCGGATCCTGACCTCTTGATCCGTCCCTCTGGTGACTTGCGGATCAGCAATTTTTTGCTCTGGCAGCTGGCTTATACGGAGTTCTGGTTTTCTTCCGTAATGTGGCCTGACTTTCGACGGATTCACATCTTGCAGGCACTGGTTGATTATCAGCAGCGTGAACGCCGTTTCGGAGGGCTGAACAAGGGAACTTAGAACCTTTCACAGGTCGGTGAAAATGTGCTCGGGCAAAGAGTCTTAAGTGCCCTGGTTGGTATCCCGCTGATCATCCTGGCAGTTTGGTACGGGGGTATTCCCCTGTTGCTTCTGCTCAGCCTGTTGATCATCCTGGGCATCAAGGAAATAACGGAATTGCTGACCAAGCTGGGATTAAAGCCATCATTCTGGCTCGCCTCTGCGGGAGGCTTAATCCTCATTGGCGGCGCATATCTTTATAGTAACGGATATCCCGGTCCGACCATAACAATCATTTTGTTTCTGCATCTGATTGCCACGGTCACCTTTTACCCCCGTTATTCACTGCTTGATGGGGCCGGAACTCTGATGGGCACGCTTTACGTGGGATTACTGAGTTATGTATATCTCCTGAGAATGCTGCCAGACGGATGGATTTGGCTTATTTTTATGCTCGCTGGAACCTGGGCTTGTGATACAGCAGCTTACTTTGTGGGTAAAGGCTTTGGCAGGAGAAGACTGGCTCCAGTACTGAGCCCAAAGAAAACGCTGGAGGGAGCACTGGGGGGCTTGCTGGGAAGTGTTCTGGTCAGCTTTTTATTTTCTTATTATATTTACCCTTTTTTATCCATGCCAAAGATGCTTTTACTGGGCCTGATGGTTGGAGCGGCCGCAGAAGTAGGTGACCTGCTGGAATCAGCTTTTAAAAGAGAAGCCGGGATCAAGGATTCCAGCAAGCTGATCCCCGGCCACGGTGGAATTCTGGACCGCATCGACAGCGCCCTGTTTACCGCACCCCTGGTCTACTATTTTGTTGTATTATTCATCATAAGCTGAGGTGACAGTCCCGTTGCCTAAACCATTTCTGATCATGATTTATACAGTAGCCGCAATAATAATAATCCTGGCAACTGCTAAATACATCTTACCCATCCTGCTCCCCTTTATCATTGCTCTTATAGTCAGTACAATTATGGAACCGCTCATAGAAATGCTGCAGAAAAGAGCAAGGTTTAACCGCGGCATGGCCACTATGGCTTCCATGCTTCTTGTTTTCGGGGGCATTGCTGTTTTATTTTCATTAATAATATTAAAACTTGTTTCAGAACTGATTCATCTTTCTCTTACAATACCCTCTGCTGCGGCGGAGTTAAGAGTTCTTTATTCCGATCTTATAGAAAAACTGACGGACTTTTATATAACACTTCCGCCGGGGGTAGTTTCATCCCTGGAACAAAACATTACCACCCTGACCACAAATCTGCAGGGTTTGATCAGCAGTTTGGCTGACTCGATAATTCGCTTTTTATCCCTGCTCCCGGGTACCCTGACAATACTTGTTGTAACAGTTCTGGCTACTTATTTTGTTGCCCGTGACCGTCATCTGATTTCAGAACTGCTGCTTAAAACCATTCCCGCCCCCTGGGGTGAGAAAACAGTTACAATTATCCGGGAAATAGCCACTGCCTTCACCGGCTACCTGAAGGCACAGGCAATCCTGGTTTCAATTACTACAATCTTGAGTGTTCTGGGTTTACTTCTGATTGGAGCCAATTATTCCCTGACCATGGGTCTCTTAATCGGCTTCTTTGACATAATCCCGGTACTGGGTCCTGCCACCATTTATATTCCCTGGTTGATCTGGTCCTTTGCCACCGGGGCAACCGGGCTGGGCATTAAACTTACTGTACTGTATGGACTGGTGCTGGCTGTGAGGCAATTTTCGGAAGCAAAAATTGTATCCTTAAATCTCGGCCTGCACCCTCTGGCTACCCTTATTTCAATGTATGTTGGATTGAGAACAATGGGGCTGGTGGGCCTGTTGATGGGTCCGATTCTGCTAATCGCCCTGCAGTCTGTTATTAAAACAACCGTCTCCTGGCCTAAAGGCAAGACGTAGGTCATAATCAAAAACCAAACTTTTTTACCCGTAAAATAATTATTACTGGACAAGCTTTTACGGTTCCTTCCGGCAAGCGGCAGGAATTACCCGCCCCGTTCACCCAGGTCAGATTTGCATATACACAAATTGGAGTAATCTAAATGAAGAAGATTGTCGTTATTGGTTCCACCGGTTCTATTGGCCGGCAAACCCTCGAAATCATACGGTGTTTACCGGAGAAATTTAAGCTGTTAGGCCTTGGCGCCGGGAGAAATTGGCGCCTTTTAGCGGAACAGATCAAGGAATTCAGACCGTCTGCTGCAGCACTGGCAGAAGAACGGGAATTGCTTGAGCTAAAAAACAGCCTGGACCCTTCCCAATGCCCCGACCTGGCCTGGGGGCGGAAGGGCATGGAAGATCTAGCCGCACTACCAGAGGCCGATCTTGTCGTTGTGGCAATCACCGGCGCAGCAGGAATTTATCCGACCCTGGCGGCCATTAACGCCGGCAAGGATGTGGCCCTGGCCAACAAAGAAACCCTGGTTGCCGCAGGACAACTGGTGATGAGCCTGGCCAGGCAAAAAAATATCCTGATCCTACCGGTGGACAGCGAACATTCTGCCGTCTGGCAGTGCCTGAACGGCCAGAATCCGGAACTGATTGAGAAAATTATCCTCACCGCTTCCGGCGGGCCTTTCCGCCACCTGGGAAAGGAAGAGCTGGAAAAAGTGACTGTTGATATGGCCCTGCACCACCCCAACTGGGTTATGGGCAATAAAATAACCATTGATTCAGCAACTTTAATGAATAAAGGACTGGAAGTAATTGAAGCAAAGTGGCTGTTTGGGGTAAACTATTCCCATATTGAAGTAATTGTTCACCCCCAGAGCATTGTTCACTCAGCAGTTGAGTTCCGGGACGGCTCAGTGCTTGCCCAGATGGGAGTACCCGATATGCGCCTGCCCATCCAGTATGCCCTTACTTATCCCAACCGCCTGACCGGGCATGTGCCCAGGCTGAAGTGGACGGATCTGAAGGGGCTGACCTTTGAAGAGCCGGACCTTGTAAGATTTCCAGCCCTCGGCCTTGCCTTTGAAGCAGGAAAAGCCGGCGGTACAATGCCCGCCGTGCTCAATGCCGCCAATGAAGTGGCCGTTGAGTTGTTCCTCAAGGGTAAAATATCCTTCACGGGTATCCCGGTTTTAGTGGGCGGCGTTATGGAGAAACATAAGATAATTAACAATCCCGGGCTTGCTGAAATTATGGAGGCAGACCGTTGGGCCAGGGAAACAGCCCTGCAATCAGGTGTTTAATTTACGCTCTCTATTTGAGGTGGATTGGATGTTGACCTTTGTAGCTTCTGTTTTTGTCTTCGGGATATTGATCTTTTTCCATGAACTGGGCCATTTTACTGTGGCAAAGTTCGTGGGGATCAAGGTTCACGAGTTCAGTCTGGGTTTTGGACCAAAACTTCTTACCCTTCCCAGGGGTGAAACGAGCTATATCTTACGCATCTTCCCTCTAGGCGGCTTTGTCCGCATGGCGGGCATGGACCCCAACGAAAAAGACGAAGAAGATGACGTACGCGGGTTTAACAGTAAAACCGTCGGGCAGCGCATAGCGGTAATTTTTGCGGGACCTTTAATGAACTTCTTACTGGCTGTCCTGCTTTTTTCAACCATTTTTATTTTTCAGGGAATCCCGGTAGCTACTACCGTAATCAGCGAAGTCATACCGGATTTTCCCGCAGCAAAGTCCGGCATCATGGCAGGTGACAGAATCCTGGCAGTCGACGGCCAGCCCGTTGACAGCTGGGAGGAACTGTCCGGATTAATCAGCCAGAAACCGGAGCAAGAAATCGAAGTTACAGTGCTCAGGGACGGGGTCGAGAAACACTTCCGGGTGTTCACCGCAAGGGACGAGAATAACACCGGGAAGCTCGGCATCTATCCTGAACAGGGTCTGAGTAAGGGGAATATTTTTCAGGCCCTGGCTCTGGGTGCGGACTATACCGCAAGGATTACCTGGATGATCCTTGACTTTGTTGCAAAAATGATTTTAGGACAAACCCCCGCTGACGTGGGGGGACCGGTACGCGTGGTCAGCGAGATAGGCAAGGCTGCCCAGGTGGGGTTCTTCTTCCTGCTGCAGCTTGCTGCTTTCCTGAGTATAAACCTGGGGCTGTTTAATCTCTTCCCGATCCCCGCCCTGGACGGCAGCCGGATTCTTTTTCTGTTCTGGGAAAAGGTGAGGGGGCGGCCGGTTGACCCTGTGAAAGAAAACTTTATTCATCTGATTGGTTTCGGCCTGCTGTTGCTGCTGATTGTGATTATTACTTACAATGACATTCTCCAGGTTTTCCTGTCCGGGAGAATGCCTACCCAGCGTTGAGGCTCTTTACCAATTGTAATTTCAATTGCAATTTCTTGCTGGACAAGGGATAAAAATAGCAACCCGTAAACCAGGACAGGCAGGTGGTTTATATTAAGAGAAGAATAACCCGGCCCGTTTTCCTTGGCAGGGTGCAGGTGGGCGGAGGAGCTCCGGTGAGTGTCCAGTCAATGACCAATACCGATACCAGAGATGTCCGGGCCACCCTGGGGCAAATTGAAGAGCTGGTGGCGGAAGGCTGTGAAATTATTCGTGTGGCCGTCCCGGACCAGCAAGCCGCCGCAGCACTACCGCAAATCATCAAGGCTCTTGAAATACCCGTCATAGCGGATATTCACTTCGATTACCGTCTCGCGCTGGAATCCATCAAAGCAGGCGTAAGCGGTCTCCGGATCAATCCCGGTAATATCGGCGGGCGGAACCGGGTGGCTGAGGTGGTAGCTGCTGCAAAGGAACAAAATATTCCCATCAGGATTGGCGTAAATGCAGGATCCCTGGAAAAGAGGCTTCTGGAAAAATACAATGGGGTTACCCCCGAAGCCATGGTTGAAAGCGCCCTGGACCAGATTAAGCTCTTTGAGGAACTCTCTTTTAGGGAGATCAAAATTTCCCTGAAAGCATCCAGTGTTCCATTAATGCTTGCGGCCTACCGTCAATTGGCGGAAAAAGTGGATTACCCTTTCCATGTTGGTGTAACCGAAGCTGGAACCTTAAGTTCAGGTGCCGTCAAATCAGCCGTGGGCATTGGTATCCTCTTAAATGAAGGAATCGGTGATACAATCCGGGTTTCCCTTACCGGCCACCCGGTTCATGAAGTCAGAGTCGCCTATGAAATATTAAAGTCCCTGGGCCTGCGCCAAAGGGGCGTGGAACTGATCTCCTGCCCCACCTGCGGCCGCACTCAAATAGATCTGATCAAACTTGCCGGAAAAGTTGAAGAAAGGTTAAAGAACCTTAAAAAAAACATCAGGGTTGCCGTTATGGGCTGCGTGGTTAACGGCCCCGGGGAAGCCAGGGAAGCCGACGTGGGTATAGCCGGCGGAAACGGGGAGGGGCTTGTTTTCCGCAAAGGGGTAGTAATCAGAAAGGTACCCGAGGCTGAACTGGTGGACGAGCTGATGAAGGAAATCGAGACAATTTAAGGATATTTAAGATAGACATTTTATCTATATACCGGAGGGGTTTTCATGCGTGCAACCGAATTCTTTGCGCCGACTTTGCGAGAAGTGCCTGCGGAAGCAGAAGTGATCAGTCACCAGCTATTGCTGAGAGCCGGGTTTATCAGGCGAACGGCAGCAGGCGTATACACCCACCTGCCCCTTGCCCTGCGCGTATTAAAAAAAATCAAACAGATTATCCGGGAAGAAATGGACCGTCAGGGAGGTCAGGAGATCCTGATGCCCATTATTCAACCGGCCGAGCTCTGGCAGGAATCAGGCCGCTGGGATGTCTACGGGCCGGAACTTTTCCGCTTGAAGGACAGGCACGAGCGTAGTTTCGCCCTGGGACCCACCCATGAAGAAATTGTGACAGCCCTGGTCAGGGGAGAGGTGAATTCCTACAAACAGCTTCCCCTGATGCTCTACCAGATCCAAAACAAATACCGGGATGAACGCCGGCCTCGCTTCGGCTTGATGCGCGGCAGGGAATTTATCATGAAGGACCTTTATTCCTTTGACCGGGACGAAAAGGGCCTGCACGTCAGCTATATGAAGATGCATGAAGCATATAACCGGATTTTCCAGCGCTGCGGTCTCGCTTTCCGTACGGTGGAGGCTGATTCGGGGGCCATTGGGGGCAGCGACACCCATGAATTCATGGTGCTGGCGGAATCAGGCGAAGCTACCGTGCTCTATTGCCGGGAGACAAAATGCGACTATGCCTCCAACGTCGAAAAAGCCGCCCAGGTTGTAGGGGAACCCGGGGCAAAGGAAGACTTGAAGCCCTTAATGGAAAAGGAAACCCCCGGCTGCCGTACAGTAGAGGAAGTAACAAGGTTTTTGGGAATACCCCCGCAAAAAATTATCAAAACCTTACTTTATGAAACCGAAAAAGAAGTTGTGGCTGCCCTGGTCCGGGGAGATCGTGAGATTAACGAAATAAAGTTGCAAAATACCCTGGGTTGCCTCCGGCTGGAACTGGCCGGGGCGAATACGGTTCTGCGGGTTTCCGGCGCACCCGTTGGCTTCGCCGGACCGGTGGGTTTAAAAAACTGTAAAATAGTAGCCGACCCGGAAGTTATCCTGGTTGCAAACGCTGTAACCGGCGCAAACAAGAACAACTATCATTTTTTAAATGTCAATATAGAACGGGACTACCATGTTCAGACCGTAAGCGATATCCGGATGGTCCAGGCCGGAGAACCCTGTCCGCGCTGCGGTTCCCCCCTGGTGGAAGCAAAGGGAATTGAAGTGGGACAGATCTTTAAACTGGGAGATAAATACAGCAAAGTACTGGGCGCCAACTATCTGGACGAGAATGGCCGGAGTCAGCCCATAATTATGGGCTGCTACGGTATCGGAGTGACCCGTACCATGGCGGCAGCCATTGAGCAGAACCACGACAAGGACGGGATCATCTGGCCGGCCTCCATCGCACCCTTTTACGCAGTCATAATACCGGTGAGCACAAAGGATGAAGCCCAGGTTAACCTGGCCGAAGAGATCTACAACAACCTTTCCGCAGCCGGACTCGATGTACTCCTGGACGACCGTCCGGAGCGGGCCGGCGTAAAGTTTAAAGACGCGGACCTCATCGGCTACCCCCTGCGTCTCACCGTGGGCTCCAGAACCGCCGCTGAAAAGAAGGTCGAAGTGCGTGTCCGCAAGACAGGGGAAGTCACAGTTACAGCTATAAACGACCTGGAAATAAGGGTCAGGGAACTGCTTGCCTCACTCTAGCACGGTAGCCGGCCACTGACACGGGGATTTGCTTCTTAAACACCTCCCTGCCATGTGTTCGAGTCATGTTTAATATGTGAGGAAATCTTTGAAAAAGGCTTTAAACACCTCCTGCCATGTGTTTGGGGCAGAACTGAATAACTGGCTTTTAGCCTCACCGTTCCGGCCGGCGGCAAGGCAATCCCGGACCGGTTTAGACTGGCGCCGCCTCTAGAATTTACCTTTTCTGTGCTCCAATGTTTTAGGAAAGACAGCTTCCATCTTGATAACCCGTATTCTCCGGAATGAGAAAGGAACGGTTTATTTATAGGCAATCTCAACAGACTCCTGATTTTGTCCGTATCGGTGGGTACCGGGCACATGCGCTCTGCGGAAGCGCTGAAAAAAGCAGCGAAGATCCTTTACCCCGAAGCAAAAGTTGTGATTCTGGATACCTTCCGCTATACCAATCCTTTTCTGGATCAAGCCATGTTCGGTACCTATATGAGAATATTAAAGATGGCCCCTTCCTTTTACGGTTATCTTTACCGCCGGTCCGAGCATGGAAATGCCCTCTCCAGCTCTAGCAAACTGGGGTTTAACAGGTTAATTAATGCGCTCACAGCACCCAAACTAAGTGATTATATTAAGAATTTCGGTCCGCAAATAATTGTCAGTACCCACCCTTTCCCCCTTGGAATTGTAGCGGGGATGAGAAAAAGAGGGGTTTTTAAAGGAGCGCTCTACGCAGCTATCACAGATTTTACGATCCATTCTTTATGGGTCTTTCCTGAAGTTGACTATTACATCGTCGCATCAGAGCATTTAATGGAACAATGTGAGAAAACAGGGATCGGGAAAGGACAAATACTTGCCACAGGAATTCCAATTGACCCTGCCTTTGAAGAAAACCCTGAGAAAAAGACTTTAAGGCAACGCCTGGGTATTCAATCAGGGCTTGCGACTATACTGATCATGGGCGGCGGCCTTGGCCTGGGACCCCTGCTGGAGGCGGTCCAGACTCTGGACCAGCTGGGCAACAGCTGCCAGGTCATCGTTGTTACAGGAAAGAATAAAGCCTTATTTGAAAAATTGAACAGGCTTGCCCACGGACTTTCCTGTAAAATAAAAGTTTTGGGCTTTGTCGATAATATCCATGAGCTCATGCATGCTTCCGATCTCATTGTGGGTAAAGCAGGCGGGCTTACTTGTGCCGAAGCTTTAGCCGCAGGCCTGCCTGTGTTTATACTGGATCCCTTGCCGGGGCATGAAGAAAGAAATACTGAGTTTTTAATCAACCTGGGAGCAGGGTACAGAGTAAACCAAAGGAACCTGGCCGGACTGATCCGGTCCTGCCTCTTTGAGCCGGGAAAAATGGCAAGAATGGCCAATAATGCCTTGCATTTGGGCAAACCTGGAGCTGCCAGCAACGCTCTCAGGTTTATGGTCAAAAACTTGCCCTAAAGATAATCATTTCCCGGCATCTTCAAGGGAGAAGATCAGCAGGGTTATATACCGGGAAAGCTCTCCAAAATTATAAATTCAGAACAAAAGGATAAACAATAACGGCAGGTTAAAGCCGAAGTAAACCTTTTCCTCTTCTTCCTGATTATTTCCCGGATGCCTGATAACCACTTTAAACCGTTCATTTGCCTTAAAAGGCCCTTGTCAACTATATTCTTCTGTGGTATACTTGTTCTGGTTTACAGCTGGGGAATTTGTTCGATTCCAAGGAGTGGGTAATGCCCACTCTTTCGTCTTATCATGGATACAAATGTCTTTTTCATGTAAAGCTAATATTATAAGATTTCAAAACGGGGGTACCTTTAATGTCCAAGAAAAAAATTGCTGAAATAGTCGAGGAAATTGCCCGGCCGGTTGTCCAGGAAGCCGGCCTTGAGCTGGTAGATGTAGAATACGTAAAGGAAGGTGGTCACTGGTACCTCCGGATTTTTATCGATAAGCCCGGTGGTGTCGGAATTGAGGACTGCCGGTTTGTTTCTTTAAAAATAGATAAACTGTTGGATGAAAAGGACCCGATACCCCAGGCCTACTCCCTTGAAGTCTCATCGCCGGGTATTGACAGGCCCTTAAGAAAGCCGGCCGATTTTAACCGTTATAAAGGACGGAAGGCAATCATTAAAACTTATCAGCCCATTAACGGCAAAAAGGAGTTTTCAGGCCGGCTGGAGGGCGTATCGGCTGACAGTGTAGTTTTAGATACGGATGAGTCCGGGCAGTTGCTTATCCCCATGGCACAGGTTGCCCTGGCGCAACTGGATATAGAATTTTAGTGTAATTCTAATTGTTCAGGGAGGAAGAATGATGAATACCGAATTTTTAGAGGCCCTCAGGGACCTGGAAAAGGAAAAGGGCATTTCGGTAAATGTACTGCTGGAGGCTATTGAGGCAGCCTTGCTTTCCGCATACAAACGCAACTTCGGCTCACTCCAAAACGCCCGGGTCCATATCGACCGTGATACCGGGGACTTTAAGGTTTTCACCCAGTTAACTGTCAGTGAACATGTTGAGGACCCCCGCCAGGAGATTACACTGGAAGAAGCTCAAAAAATAAATCCCAATTACAACCATGGAGATATTGTCGAAAGTGAAGTAACACCCAGGAATTTCGGCAGAATTGCCGCCCAAACAGCAAAACAGGTGGTGGTTCAGCGCATTCGGGAAGCAGAGAGAAATATTATTTTTGAAGAATTTGCAAACCGCGAAGGAGATATTGTAACGGGAGTTATTCAGCGAATAGAACAAAAAAACGTTTATATTGAATTGGGAAAAACCGAAGCCATTTTATCTCCCTCGGAACAGATGCCCGGTGAGGAATACCGGCAGGGGAGCAGGATCAAGACCTATATAATTGAAGTAAGAAAGACGACAAAAGGTCCGCAAATACTGGTATCGCGTACACATCCGGGACTCTTGAAGCGTCTGTTCGAACTGGAAGTACCCGAGCT
Source organism: Bacillota bacterium (assembly GCA_029555205.1). Lineage (GTDB taxonomy): Bacteria > Bacillota > Desulfotomaculia > Desulfotomaculales > Pelotomaculaceae > DTU098. The sequence continues at coordinate 73,031 of JAKPTB010000080.1, read as the reverse complement.
TCATGAAGGTGTTGTGGAATTAAAGGGAATAGCCAGAGAAGCTGGCGCCCGCTCAAAGATCGCTGTCTATTCTAAAGATGAAAACGTGGACCCTGTGGGGGCCTGTGTGGGACCAAAGGGTATGCGAGTTCAAAATATTGTCAATGAACTAAATGGAGAGAAAATCGATATTATCAAGTGGAACCCTGATCCCTCCAAATTTGTGGCCAGTTCTTTAAGTCCGGCCAAAGTTGTGGCAGTTGAAATCTGGGAAGAAGAAAAGGTTGCCAGAGTGATTGTACCTGATTACCAGCTTTCCCTGGCCATCGGCAAGGAGGGGCAAAATGCGCGCCTGGCCGCAAAATTGACGGGGTGGAAAATAGATATTAAGAGTGAATCACAGATGCGTGAAATGTATCCTGATGAATATAGTGAGCTTTTTGAAGACGAGTATGAATAGGAGGTAATCCGATGCCAAAAATAAAAAAGATACCCCAGCGCATGTGTGTCGGATGCCAGCAGATGAAACCAAAGAAGCTTTTAATCCGTGTAGTCCGGAGGCCGGATGAAACCATCGAGATCGACTCAACCGGTAAGCGTTCCGGACGCGGCGCCTATATCTGCCCTGATCAGGATTGTCTGAATAAGGCACTCAAAGGAAAACGCCTGGAGAAAGCGTTACAGCGTGCGATCACCGAGGAATTACTGGATACTTTGAAACAGAGGCTGGGACAAAATTGACTATAGCTAAAATGCTTGGTCTGGGACAGCGGGCAGGCAAACTAATATCCGGGGACATCGCGGTTAAGAACGCAATCAACAGGGGCAAGGTTAAGCTTCTGCTCGTCGCCCTTGACGCCGCCAAACGTACACAAATGGAATTAACAGGGCTTGCCGCATTCAAAAATATACCCGTTGTAACTTACGGCTCCAAAGAAGAACTGGGCAGACTAATTGGAAAATCACCTCGTTCGGCGGTGGCTTTCACAGATGAAAAAATGGTCTGCGGTATCTTAAGGAAAATGGAAAGGGGAGAGGCCGACCGAACAATGACTTAATCTTGGAGGTGTTTATATGGTAAAAAAACGCGTACATGAACTTGCCAAAGAACTTAACATAGAAAGTAGAGAGATCATCAACAAATTGAAGCAAATGGGCATTAATGTAAAATCTCACATGAGTACGCTGGAGGACAGTGAAGTACAAAGCCTGGTGCAGCTCTACAAAAAAAGCACCCTGACCGGGGAAAAACCAAGTTCTGTTAAACCGCAGCCGGCTGCTGCGCAAAAAAAAGCAGCTACGCCGGACACGGGCATGGAACATGAAGAGACTACATCCAGAACAAAAGAAACGGCCCCTGGCGAAATCAAAAAAACTGAAAAGGGCAGGGGTACACAGTCCGGAACCAAAAGGGAATCCCAGGGAGCCAGGGCTGACTACTACAAGGGGCCTGGTTTGGTCGACCGGGTACCTGCAAGACCTCCGGACAGGCGTTTTCAAGAAAAACCCAGACAATCTGAAAAACCTGCAAGGTCCTGGGGTCAACCCCGGACCGAGCAAAAGGCGAAACCAAAAACACCTGATAGTACAGGTGAACGGATAAAACCTGACCGGTCCCAGCATGAACGCCTGCCCAAGGCACGGCAGGAATCTCAGAGTGAATCGCCTCTAAAGGAAAAAATCGCCCGGGACCGCCAGTTTCAGGGAAAACCGGAAGAGGAACGAGCTCAGCAGGAGCGGGCACCGCAGGGCAGGACCCAGAGCAAGCCGGCAAAACCACCCGCCGCCCCGGGCGCTTCCCAGCACTATCCGCGTCAGGACAGGGTTACAGGCCCGAAGACTCAGGAACAGCAACAGGGAGGACCTGCAAAACCAGGCGCCGTCGCAAGGGATGGTACCTCCGTCGCTTCCCCAAGGTCTCCCAAAGCAGGTGAACGCACCCCGAGAACCGCAGCCGGTGATAAAGTTAGACCCTTTGAACGCCCGGCTTCACCTGCCCCGGGTCAGGCGGCAAAACTGCGGTCTGATCAGGCTGCTTTGAAAAAACCCGTCCAGCTTCTGGATGAGAAGGTGAGACCAGGTGAAAGAACTAAGACGGGAGGTCCAAAACCGCAGAAGTCCGGCCCCCAGAGACTGGCTTCCAAGGGCCGCAGTGAAAAGCGCAGCGCCATAGCTGAACATGCTGAGGGAAGACTGCGGCTGAGACCGCCCCAGGGACGCAAAAAGGGAACCGGCAAATCACAGGAGATTCAAAAACCGGCCCAACCGGTAGAGAAAAAGCCCATTACCCTTGGCGAATCTATAACCGTCCAGGAACTGGCTTTAAAGATGCATAAAAGTCCGGCGGAACTCATTAAAAAATTGATGCAATTAGGCGTGCTGGCCACTATCAACCAGGAAATCGATAGTGACACCGCCACTATTCTGGCAGGCGAATTCGGCTACGAGGTTATAGTCAAGCTGCCGGTGGACATCGAGGCCATGCTGATGCAGGAACCGGAGGAAGACCCTGCGCTGCTCCAGCCCAGGCCCTGTGTAGTTACTGTAATGGGTCACGTGGACCACGGCAAAACCTCCCTGCTGGATGCAATCCGGGAAACAAATGTTATCGCAACCGAAGCGGGAGGGATAACTCAGCATATCGGCGCCTACCAGGTTGAGCACGCCGGCAAAAAAATCACCTTTGTGGATACACCTGGTCACGAGGCATTTACAGCCATGCGCGCCAGGGGCGCCCAGGTAACTGACATTGCGATCCTGGTAGTAGCAGCAGATGACGGGGTTATGCCCCAAACTGTGGAAGCCATCAACCACGCCAAGGAAGCAAATGTTCCCATAATCGTAGCAATTAACAAAATTGATAAACCCGGTGCCAACCCGGAGAGAGTCAAACAGGAACTGACCGAACACTCCCTTGTTCCCGAGGAGTGGGGTGGAGAAACCATCTGTGTCAATGTTTCCGCGTTAAAAAGAGAAGGACTGAAAGAGCTTCTGGAGATGATCCTTCTTGTGGCTGAAGTTAGCGAATTCAAGGCAAATCCGGATCGTCCGGCCAGAGGTACGGTGATCGAAGCGGAACTGGATAAAGGACGCGGCCCTGTCGCCACGGTCCTGGTACAGAACGGCACACTCAATATTGGCGATATGATTATAGCCGGGCCGGCCTTCGGAAGAGTCCGGGCTATGATGGACGACAAAGGGCAGCGCATAAAAAAAGCAGGACCTTCAACCCCGGTGGAAGTGCTTGGTTTTTCAGAAGTACCACAGGCAGGAGATATATTTATCGTAGTGGAAGATGAAAAACTTGCCCGGCATATTGCCGCCCGGAGACAAACCAAAAAACGTGAAGATGAACTGAAGACAAACGCCAGGGTTTCCCTGGAAGACTTATTCAAGCATATTAAAGAGGGTCAGATTAAAGAGCTGGGGATTATCATCAAAGGAGATGTCCAGGGTTCTGTGGAAGCTTTGCGCCAGGCCCTGGAAAGATTGAATACAGGAGAGGTTAAAGTAAACATTATTCACGGTGGTGTAGGCGCTATTTCAGAGACCGATATCATGCTTGCCTCAGCCTCCAATGCCATCGTTATCGGTTTTAACGTACGTCCGGATGTAAACGCCAGAAAAGCCGCCGAAAATGAGAAGGTGGACGTCCGCCTCTACCGGGTCATTTACGATGCAATTGAAGACGTCAAAGCAGCCATGAGCGGCCTTTTGGATCCTGAATACCGGGAGGTTACCCTGGGCCGGGCTGAAATACGCAAAATCTTCAAGGCATCCAAGATTGGAACCATTGCCGGTTGCTACGTTGTGGAAGGAAAAATTGAAAGAGACGCCGGAATCCGTGTGGTGCGTGACGGTATAGTCATCCATGAGGGCAAACTGGATTCCCTTAAACGTTTTAAAGATGATGTCAAGGAAGTTGTTCAGGGATATGAATGCGGCCTGGCACTGGAAAAATTCAACGAAATTCAGGAAGGTGACGTGATTGAGGCGTTTACCACTGAAACCATAAAACGTGAGTTATCCTGAGCATGTCTGCCCATCATTGAACCTTTAAAGGTGGTGTTTGGTAATGTCCTTCCGTCCTGAACGGTTGGCAGAAGCCATCAAAAAAGAAGTTTCGGACCTGTTGAGAGGGGAATTAAAAGATCCCAGAATTGGTTTTGTATCTATTACTTCTGTAGAGGTCTCCAAGGACTTACGCTATGCAGTAATCTTTGCCAGTGTTTATGGCAGTCCTGCCGAACAAAAGGCAACCATTGAAGCCCTTCAGAAGGCCCAGGGCTATATTCGCAGTGAACTGGGCAAGAGAATCCGTCTGCGTCATACACCTGAAATCACCTTTAAATTGGATGAATCAATCGAACGCGGCTCAAGATTACTGGCACTTATGGAAAAAGTCAGGGGTAAGGATGGCAGCGGCAATGAATAATCTGGTAGAAATTGGTGAAGCCATCAAGAGGTCAAACCGGGTTCTATTATGCGGTCATGTAATGCCGGATGGCGACTGTTTGGGGTCGGTGCTTGCCCTGGGGCTAACTCTGGAAAGGCTTGGTAAGAAGGTCATCATGGGCGGACCCGACCCCATCCCCGAAATATACCACTATTTGCCAGGCCTGGATCGTTTTATTGTTGGTAAACCACCCGAATATGAATACGATACCTTCATCGTTCTGGATTGCTCTATCCCGGAAAGACTGGGTCAAGGATACCAGGAGTTCCTCAACAAGGATCTGGTGCTGATCAATATAGATCACCATGAAGGTTCCCAGCCTTTTGGGGATTATCAGTACACAGATCCTAAAGCAGCAGCAGTGGGGGAGATTATCCTTGATCTCCTGGACGTGATGAAGGTTCAAATAACAATTGAAGCTGCAGTAAACCTTTATACAGCCATTATCACAGATACAGGTTCATTTCGATATGACAATACAACACCCGGTACTCACCGCCGGGTAGCATTACTCCTTGAGATGGGTATACCAGCCACAGATATCAATATCCATCTTTACGAGGAAAAACCCTTGGCTGCTTTGAAAATCCTGGGTGCTGCACTTGACACCTTAACCGCAAGCCCCTGCGGCAGGGTCTGCTGGATGACTATAACCCGGGAAATCCTGCACAAAGCAGGAGCTCTTGATGAACATACTGATGGCCTGATAAATTATGCAAGATCAATAAAGGGCGTTGAGGTTGGACTGCTTTTTCGCGAGATTTCGAATGATCTCTATAAAATTAGTTTTCGTTCCAAGAACTCTGTGGATGTAAATAAACTGGCTGCTTCATTTGGCGGTGGCGGACATACGCGGGCTGCAGGTTGTGTTCTGCAGGGTGACCTCAAAACTATCCAGGAACAAATAATAACCGCAGCTATACTGGCCGCCGGGGGTGCCGGCAATTGAAGGGGATTTTAAATGTCTTAAAACCCCCTGGAATGACCTCCCACGATGTCATTGATTATATCCGCAGAGTTCTCGGAATCAAAAAAGCAGGACACACAGGTACTCTGGACCCCGGTGCAGCGGGTGTTCTGGTAGTTTGCCTGGGATCATCCACACGTCTGAGCAGATTTTTACATAACGACGATAAGGAGTATCGCGCAGAAATAACTTTTGGCCTGACAACCTCCTCAGGAGATTCCTTTGGCCCGATAGTCGCCGCAGGAGATGCCCGGCAGCTTACAGAAACTAAGATCCGGAATGCTCTAAAGCATTTTACAGGAGTTGTCAGCCAGGTTCCACCCATGACCTCAGCCTTGAAATGGCAGGGCCGGAAATTATATGAACTGGCCCGTTCCGGCCGGGTCGTAGAACGCCCCGCCCGGAACGTCAGGGTGCATTCACTAAAATATATTTGGGGCACAGGATGGGGCAAGCCGCGCCCCAAAGCCCTTCTTCATATTACCTGCTCCAAAGGCACCTATATCCGGACTCTTTGTGCCGATCTGGGCCAGCACCTGGGCTGTGGTGCCTATATGTCTTTTCTGGTGCGAACCCGTGCAGGTCGCTTTAGAATTGAGGATTCCCTTACCTTAGAAGAAATAAACAGCGCTGTTTCTGCTGGCACCATTGAAAGATTCATCGTCAAAAATGAAGAAGCGCTGGCGGTCCTTTTACCCGTAACTGTAAAAAATGGGGCGGTAAAATCTGTTAAATCCGGCTCAAAACTATATCTGCCGGGGGTTGACAAGCTACCCGCCGGCCTTGAAGAAGGAACTATGGTCCGGATCATGGGACCGGAGGGTCTCCTGGCAGTAGCTGAAACGCTGATTGATCCGGAGAATCCGGTAAAATTTTTCTTTAAACCAGTTTGCGTATTGTAAGGTAAGTAGGAGGACTGTTTAAATGTACCTTTATCAGCACTGGCACAACCTCAAAGACAAACACAAAAACCTTGTGGTTGGCCTGGGAAATTTCGACGGACTGCATCTGGGACACCAAAAGCTGATTTCCGAAGTGGTCACTATGGCGGAACAAATTGGGGGGACAACATCAATCTTTACCTTCCATCCACACCCCCTTGCTGTGTTGAATCCGGACAACAGTCCCCCGCTTCTGTTGTCACAAGAATCAAAGCAAAAGCTTTTGGCCGGGCTGGGCATCGACCTGCTCCTGATGGTACCCTTTGACCTGGCCTTTGCCGGCATGTCCCCCACAGATTTCGTCCGAAACGTTCTTTACGGGGGACTGGGGGCCAGCGCTGTTGTAGTGGGTTATAACTATACATTTGGTTACCGCGGCCGGGGAACACCGGAATTGCTGCAAAATCTTTCAAAAACATATGGATACCAGGTCAAAGTCATTCCACCCATCATGGTTGATGGAAAAATTGTAAGCAGCACTCTGATCAGGAATCTCTTATTAAGAGGGGAAGTTGCGGAGGCCGCCAAATTCCTGGGATATTATCCATTTGTGGAAGGACCCGTGGTAACAGGTGATAAACGGGGCAGCAGCCTGCTGGGATTTCCAACGGCCAATATAGATATTGATGATTCAATCCTGGTTCCTACCAACGGTGTATATCTAGCTAAAGCACAGATCCACAGGGAATCCTATCTCGGTTTGGCAAACATTGGTGTAAAGCCGACATTTCAGGTACAGAAAAGAAATATTGAGGTGCACCTTTTAGATTTTTGTCAGGATCTCTACGGAGAAACTATAAAAGTTAGCTTTATCCGAAAAATTAGAGAAGAAAAAAGATTTCAAACTCCCGCGGAGCTGATTAAACAAATTGAAAGGGATGTCCTGGAAGCAAGGGTAACCTGGTCGAAAATAAAAGAATAAAACAAAAAGGACCCCAATATAATTTTGAGTAGGCAGCGTTTACACACACACCAGATTATGCTACAATGATTAAGTTAAACGTCTATAAAAAACTATTATTAGATCAAGGTTTTATTTAAGGCATGATCACAACTTCCCAGATATTTCTCAATTGTCCTTAAATCTTTGAAAGGAGAATTCACCCGTGGGAGTTCCCAAGTTCGACTTCAATGAAGAAGAAATAAAAAAATGGCTCAACCACATTGCCCTGATCTGCTTGAGCGAAGAATTCCAAACCTTAAAAACAGAATTAGAAACTATTTATTGCCAGTCGAATGTGGAAAACTTCAGGTTGACTGCCTTTCAAGATGCCCTGTATGCCTTTATAGCCCAGGAGGAAGATGAACGGGTCTGCGCGATCCATGCCCACTAGGAGTTAACCAGATGAGGGTAATTATCACTGAGCATGCTCGCAAGCGCTTACGGGACATGAGACAGGATAAGATCCTGGTTTCAGATATAATTAATGCAGCCAGTGGAATTCCCGGGCGTATTCCCACGGCCACCCGTTTTAGGGGATTCCTGGCAAAATCAGGCCGGGTTTTTGATATTGTTGCCAAGGATATACCTGGCGGGCGCCTGGTTATAACTATCATTGGAAAATGAATGTTGTTCAAACTGTAAGCTAGGGAATGCGTTCTCCGGCGGTTAACTTGGCTTACAGCGCTTATGCTTAGAAAAGGAGGTGAGCACTATGGCTCTAACCACGGAACAAAAACATAACGTCATAACCAAATACAAGCTTCACGAAAACGATACGGGTTCCCCGGAAGTTCAAGTGGCAATTTTGACGGAAAGAATCAACACCCTTACACAACATCTGAAGCTTCATAAGGGCGATCATCATTCCCGCCGGGGGTTGTTAAAAATGGTTGGTCAGCGCAGGTCTATGCTCAATTATTTGAGAGACCGGCACTTTGACAGATACCGTGCTTTAATTGAAAAGCTTGGCTTGCGCAAATAACTTTGCGAAGAAGCGGGTATGACCCGCTTCTTGTCATGTCCGGGGGATCTACGTATTTTTTAGAATAATAGAAGGATATAATATTAAAATGTAGAATTGATTATATTTATGGATTTTTTTCTATTAGGAGGTATAACCCTTAAATGTCTGCTTCTCCCGTATTAACAAAGGAAATAATAATTGGTGGCCGCCCTATGGTTCTTGAAACCGGAAGGCTCGCAAAACAGGCGGGTGGTGCGGTTTTCGTCCGGTACGGGGATACCGCAGTTTTGGTGACTGCTACTATGGCCAGTAATATCAGGGCGGGTATAGACTTTTTTCCCTTGACTGTAGACTACGAAGAAAGGTTTTATGCTGTTGGTAAAATCCCCGGGGGGTTTATCAAAAGGGAAGCCCGCCCCAGCGAGAAGGCCATTTTATCCGGAAGGCTCATCGACAGGCCAATCAGACCATTGTTTCCAAAAGAAATGCGCAATGAAGTCCAGGTCATCGCCACGGTCATGTCGGTAGACCAGGACCACGCCCCTGAAATTGCCGCTATGGTCGGCGCATCCGCTGCGCTGCATATTTCGGAAATACCCCTTCAATATCCAATCGGCGGTGTTATTGTCGGCCGGGTTGACGGGCAGTTTGTGATCAATCCCAACCTGGCTCAAACGGAAAAAAGCGACATGCACCTTGTGGTTGCGGGAACCAAAGAAGCCGTTATGATGGTCGAGGCAGGCGCAAAAGAGGTGCCGGAGCAGGTTATACTTGAAGCCATTGCCTACGGCCATGTTGTAGTTAAGGAAATTGTGGAGTTTATCGAAGAATACCGTGAAGAAGCCCTTCGCCTGGGATTGGCCAGGGAGAAAATGCTTTTCGAGGTACCCCTTCCTGATCCGGCCATGCTTGAGGCCATAACAGCCGTTGCCACCGGGAAAATAGATGCGGCACTGCGGCGCTGCACCCTTGAGAGACTTTCCAAACATGACAGGGATAACTATCTGGATAGTCTCAAGGACGAGATTGTTGAGCAGTTCCTGGAACAGTATCCGGAAGAAGAAAGCGCTATCAGACAACAGTTAAACGCCATCGAAAAGAATCTTGTGCGGCAGATGATTGTACAAGAAGGTCTGCGCATCGACGGCCGCTCCTTGAATGAGGTCCGGCCCATCACAGTGGAAGTGGGAGTACTTCCCCGTCCCCACGGCAGCGGTCTTTTCACCCGCGGCCAGACGCAAATACTCTCAGCAGTAACCCTGGGCACCATATCCGAGGAACAGATCCTGGACGGCTTGGGCGTAGAGGAATCAAAGAGATTCATGCACCATTATAACTTTCCTCCTTTCAGTGTTGGCGAGACAAGGCCCATCCGCTCCCCCGGACGCAGGGAGATCGGCCATGGGGCCCTTGCAGAGCGGGCATTATCAGCTGTTATTCCCGGTGAAGAAGCCTTCCCTTACACCATCAGAATCGTATCTGAAGCCCTGGAATCCAACGGTTCCACATCAATGGGGAGCGTTTGCGGCAGTTGCCTGGCCTTGATGGATGCCGGTGTTCCCATCAGTGCGCCGGTGGCCGGTGTAGCGATGGGACTCATTAAAGAAAATGAACAATACAAGGTCCTTACAGATATCCAGGGTTATGAAGACCACCTGGGAGATATGGACTTCAAAGTGGCCGGCACCAAAAAAGGAATTACTGCTCTTCAGATGGATATAAAAATCCCGGGCATTGCTCTGGAAGTGTTTGAGCAGGCTTTGGCTCAGGCTCATGAGGGCCGCATGCTGATCATGAAGAAAATGCTGGACGTTATTCCCTCACCCAGGCCGGAATTATCCCCCCACGCCCCCCGGATTATTCACACCACCATTGATCCGGATAAGATCAGGGATGTCATTGGACCCGGCGGTAAGATTATCAAAAAAATCGTTGAGGAAACAGGCGCAGACATCGACATCGAGGATGACGGCAGGGTCTTTATCGCAGCAGTGGACCAGGAAAAGGGGAAAAGGGCCCTTGAGATTATCGAAACTCTTACTAAAGAAGTCCAGGCCGGCGAACTGTACAACGGCAAGGTTGTTAAAATAACGGATTTCGGATGTTTTGTGGAAATCATCCCCGGTGTAATGGGACTGTCCGGAAAAGAAGGCCTCGTCCACATATCCCAGTTAGCCCACCACAGGGTCAATAAAGTTGAAGATGTAGTTAAGGAAGGAGATTATATCCTGGTAAAAGTGCTTGGGTACGATAACCAGGGCCGCTTAAAGCTCTCCAAAAAAGAAGCTTCAGCACCTCCGGAGGGCGCAACTCACAAAGAAGACAGGCCTGGAAGGCCGCACAGGCGCAGGAATTCAACTCATTAAACACAAGTCATAATCCTGTTTTTCCACTCAGGATCAGAAACAATACACAAAAAACCTCGTAGTAGAGGTTTTTTTATTTACCCTCTCCAGCATACGCGTTCAAATGCCTGTTTTAATTACTCAAGGGAAGTGATCCACTACCCTCAAAATAGAGTTTTACGCCGTTTTTTATTAGATTAACAGCAGCGAGGATAACGCTGCCTTTTTGATGCGTTAGGCTCTGAGAATTTTTAATATAAATCCGGCCGGCGCGACATAGGTTTTACTGAGGATGCAGTGAAGGGGGTTTTTCTTTATCCATGCGCACTTTCCGGAAAGGTAGGGTCCTGGGTCTGGTAATAATCCTGGCAGCGTTAATTGCGACAGAGTTTAATTTGAACAGGCCGCTGCCTGAACCGGTAATAGCTGCCATGGCCCCCGTTTACCAGGGCAATGAACTGGAAAAAAAGATAGCCCTGACCTTCAATGTAGTCTGGGGAGAGGAATACATCCCTCAAATTCTTGATACTCTAAAGAGAAATGAGGTTACAGCCACTTTCTTTATCGGAGGACAGTGGGCCGAAGATTTTCCGGTTTTAACCGGGCGGATTGCCCAGGCCGGGCATGAAATCGGCAACCACGGCTATTCACACCCGCACCCGGACAAATTATCTTTGTCTGCTAATATAGATGAAATAAAAAAAACAGATGAAGTCCTGTTCCGTCTGACTGGTTTTAAACCATCGCTTTTCGCCCCGCCCTATGGCGAGAGGGGGGATGTTGTTTTAAAAGCGGCAAAGGAAGCAGGTTACCGGACCATCCTGTGGAGCATTGATACCATCGACTGGCAACGCCCCGATCCTTCCATAATTACCCGCCGGGTAACCGAAAAAATACATAACGGGGCTATTATCCTGATGCACCCCACGGCTCCAACCGTCAAGGCCTTACCGCAGATAATCCTGGAATTAAAAAATATGGGTTATGAAATGGTAAGCGTTTCCACACTTCTACAAGGCCTGCAAACAGGTGCTGGTAATCATAATTAACCTTTATTCGCTAATTGTATCATTTCTACCCACGAAACGGGTAAATCCCGCTCATCCTGTAAAAATAGTGATAGATAAGTATTTTTTCCCGCTAAAAAGGAATTATCCTGTACTTAACGAATATTTTGGAGGATTGTATATAGAGGAGGTAGCTTAATGTTTCAAAAGGTCACCCTGGAAAACGAAGTACAAATCCTGACAGAAGCTGTTCCCCATGTCCGTTCTGTAGCTGTGGGCTTTTTTGTAGATGTCGGCTCACGCTACGAGCCTCCGGAAATAAGCGGCGTATCGCATTTTATCGAACACATGATGTTCAAGGGCACAGCCAGGCGGACAGCCAAGGACATTGCCGAAGCCCTTGACGCCGTAGGTGGTCAGTTAAATGCCTTCACAACCAAAGAATATACCTGTTACTACGCCAGGGTCCTGGACGAGCATTTCGAGCTGGCTGTTGATCTTCTCAGTGATATGCTCTTTGCTTCCAAATTTGATCTATCTGATCTCGATCGGGAGCGAAATGTGATCATTGAGGAAATTAAAATGTATGAAGACGCTCCCGATGAACTGGTCCATGATCTGTTTGCGGCAACGATCTGGGAGGGGCATGAACTGGGCAGGCCCATCATTGGAACTAGTGAAGTAATTGCTGGTTTAAACAGAGCTGATCTCATTGATTTTTACAGGACCCATTATACTCCGGACAAAATCATTGTCGCCGTGGCTGGAAACATTAGTCATGAGCAGGTTGTGGAAAAGCTGCGCAGTATCTTCGAAACTAAAAGGGGCAGGACCACTCCCAGGCTGATGACCACCCCTTTACCCAGTCGCAAAATTACGTGCCGTTATAAAGATACTGAGCAGGTTCACCTCTGTGTGGGCACGCCCGGCTTAAAACTGGCTCACGACAGAATATATACCTTCCAGCTCATAAACACCATCCTGGGTGGAGGCATCAGTTCGCGGCTCTTTCAGGAGATCAGGGAACAACGGGGGTTGGTTTACTCTGTTTATTCCTATCATACATCCTACCATGATACAGGACTTTTTTGTATCTACGCCGGCCTGAGCAAAGAGAATATGGAGCAGGCGCTGGAACTAATCATCGCTCAAATTCGGGATCTGCAAAGGAATAGTGTGAAAAATGAGGAACTGCAGAGAGCCAAGGATCAATTAAGGGGAAACCTGCTGCTCAGTCTGGAAAACGTGAGCACAAGAATGAGCAGGTTGGGAAAATCAGAGTTATACCTGGGTCAAGTGATTCCACCGGAAGAAATTGTAGCCAGGATAAATAAAGTAACTGCGGCAGAAATCCAGGAACTGGCGGGAGAAATGCTGAAACCCGAAAATTTTTCTCTGGCAGCTATAGGCCCCTGGAAAGACAACGGAAGTTTTGCCAGATTGCTGGGAAATCTGTAGATTTCCCGCAAAAACCAGGATTAAACCCAACTTAATAATATAAAGCACCCGGTAAATTCTATACTCGGGCCTTTTTGGTTCCCTGGGAGGATTTTATGGAACAAAAAATGGTCATTAAGGTTAAAAAATGCTCGGAAAGAATAGGTAAAAGCATAGCTTTTCCAGAATACGCCACAGAGGGATCTGCCGGCCTTGATTTGCCGGCCTGCCTTGAACAACCATTAATAATACCACCGGGGGCGCGGGTAAAAATACCCACAGGCATTGCCATTGAGCTCCCGCACAGGCATGTGGCCGGCTTGATTTTCCCCAGGAGCGGCCTGGCCACAAACCACGGCATAACCCTGGCAAACGCCGTGGGCTTGATAGACAGCGATTATAAAGGGGAAATAATTGTCGCTGTTGTTAATCAAAGCGAGCGTGAATACACCATTAAGCCCGGAGAAAGGATTGCTCAGCTGGTATTCATCCCTGTTTTTCATGTTCTTTTTAAAATAGTGGAAGAGCTGGGTGAATCCTCCCGTGGCAAGGGGGGGTTTGGTTCTACGGGGCGTTTCTAGGCAGCTAATTATAACTCCAGTTCAATGCCTAACAGATCTGTTTGCTGAAATTATTAGTTAGACATCAATGCCGCCGGCGTGGCTCCAGTAGAAGGATGAAATGTCTATTCAGTATAGTTGTCCATGTTCCAGCGGCAGCACTATGTAATTATGAAAAAATTGAGTTTGCTGATTGACTTCTTTGAGGTCTGGCGTAACGATGCCGGTTTTCCTTATTGCTTATAGTCCGCAGGATCGTTAATACTTGTTTTCAAGGTAGGGCACCGGACCTTTTTCATGTCTTCCAGCACAGATCCTTTTAAATTAAAGGTTTTTTCCGAATCATATTTCCTGCCTGTCCATCATAAGATTTCTCAAGGAGTGAGAAAGATGACAGGCAGTCTGGTTTTCGGGGCGGTAGTTTTATTACTTATAATTATCTCGGTTCGGGAAAGGATTCGGCAGCGCCTGCACAGGGAGAAAGACTGGAGCTTTATCGGAGAGGGAAAAGCCAGTCCCCTCTCCGAAGCACTGACCAATTTAATTGGCGTGGCCGGCGGTATTTATCTAACTCTGGTGGTTCTAACTGAATTCCTGGAACTACAGCTTCCGGAACTCATTCATCTGGGTGGAATCAGCCTGGAGCCCCTGGCAGCTGTGTCAATTTTTATGGCTCTGGCCCAGCCCTATTTGCAGAGGGTGTTAAATGCCTGGCGCAGGCTTTAATCAGCAAAGCTAATCTCTTTTCTTGCATAATTCCCTTTAAAGGCTTTATTGCGAAGGCCTGGAAGGAGGCGATAGCCGGTGAGGCTGGGGGAGTTAATGGGCAAAGAAATTGTGAACATTTATAACGGAGCCCGCCTTGGCGTTGTAGGAGAATCCGATCTGGCCTTTGATCTTGAAACCGGGGAAATACGTTCGATTATCGTTCCCAGGAAGGGTGGTATTTTAAATTTCTGGTTGGACCGGCAGCAGCTGATCATTCCCTGGGAAGCGGTCCGCAAGGTGGGTACGGAGGTAATTATTGTGGAACTGGACCAGACAAGCCCGGGCTATAGAAAATTTTCTCTATAACCGGATCCTGCCAGCATTTATAAACCAGTTGAAGATAGTAATGACTGTTCATTAAATCATAGCCAAAAGAATCCCGTGTTGCCTGCAAAGTACGGAGTTCTTTTGGCTTTCTATTTTTATTCTTAAATTTTGTTGCTACTACCCGACTGAATTATATGGAAGAAAGGTAAGTTTACAAAAACTCCCGTATTCCTGGCAGGATCCCGCTGGGCTAGGATCCCGTTATATTTTTTAAGGTTATTCCCAGGATTTTATTGAAGCCTGTACAGCTTTTAAAAAGGAAGGGTTATGAATGCAAGCCCTGATTGACATACTAAAACCAGGATCAATATTAAAAATTACGGAGGAGCGTTATGGCCCGCCAGCAAAGGATCGAGCTGATTCGAAGTATTTCCGAGTTGAGAGGCTCAGCGGTAATCTGTTACATCACCGGAGACCGCGAAAACGTCAGTACAAGAATAGCGCCGGATGTGACCCAGGTATTTTTCAGGCATCTGGAGATGTATGGCAAATGCCAGCAAATAGACTTATTTCTCTATACCCGTGGTGGGGATGTGCTCACACCCTGGCGCCTGGCCCACTTGATCCGGGAATACACTCCCCGGTTTACTGTACTCATTCCTTTTCGCTGCTACAGCGCAGGGACATTGCTCTGCCTGAGCGCCGATGAAATTGTGATGGGTAAGATGGGTGAACTTGGACCCATTGACCCCAGTGTTGTCAATGCTTTTAATCCTCAGGACCAGAACAATCCTTCTGCCCGGATCCCCGTTAATATAGAAGACGTCTACTCATATCTGGCCTTAGCCGGGGAAAAGGCCGGGGTATGCAGCAATGACCAGCAGGTGAAAGCTTTTACCCTGCTGGCTGAACGTATTCATCCCCTGGCCCTGGGCAATGTTCACCGTAATTACATGCTCATACGTTCCCTGGCTAAAAGACTTCTGGCAATGCATCAGCAACCCTTGAAAGAAAGCACGATTGAACACATTGTGGATAACCTGACCGAGAAGCTTTACGCCCACAATCATATGATTCCCAGGCGGGAGGCAGCAGAAGAAATTAACCTGGCAGTTAAGTTTCCCGACAGTAAGCTGGAAGCTTTAATCTGGTCCCTCTACCAGGATTACGCAAATGAATTATCTCTGACAGAACCCTTTAATCCCGCCGAACAGCTAAGGGGGGCAAAAAGTGAATTCGAGGTGGTAAGTGGTTATGTGGAATCCTTAAAAGGAGCAGACGCCTTTGTTTTCTCCGGAGTCGTTGAAAGACGGGATTTTCCTGAACCCGGTCAGGTTAATGTGAGCATTTTAAAGCAGGGATGGAAAACACTAAGCCCATAACCACTCCGAAA
This sequence comes from Bacillota bacterium, assembly GCA_029555205.1. GTDB lineage: Bacteria > Bacillota > Desulfotomaculia > Desulfotomaculales > Pelotomaculaceae > DTU098. The sequence continues at coordinate 57,004 of JAKPTB010000080.1, read as the reverse complement.
ACATGCAGGACACAGTTTAAAAAAATTATAAGCAGGAGGTTATCTCTGTGGAAGAACAGCAAACAATCTTCAAAAGCAGAAAAGTGAATTTCAGCTACCCGGTAGATGATGTGAAATACTATCTTATAACAGGTGATTCGGGATATCCTCTGGCAGATTTCGACTTCCCCGGTATTCCCACAAAAAATAAAACCAGCTTTGTGGTTCCGGAAAGAATCACAAAAACGGCTCATCCAATCCAGGAATCCTAGAGCATTGCTCTATAAATCAGCTTAAAGCTTGTCTTGAAAGTCTTAGCATCCCATCAGCGGATAACCATAACCGCAAGCGCTGAACTCACTGGAACACAACCTTCAGAATTTAAGTTTTCTTATAAAAAATGATAACAAATGAGAAACTTTAATCCAGCTTCTCCGGAAATTCAAAAGGATACCACCATCGGGTGGATATTGACATATTTAGTTTGTTATTAGAAAATTAACTTTAAAAGCTGCAGGGTTCCGGATCTGCATTCATTGTCTTATAATTCTAGGAGGTGTAATTTTGATCAGAGTTGTTGTTGTCGGCGCCAATGGAAAAATGGGACGTGAAACCCTGAAAACAGTTTGGAATGCCGAAGATATGGAACTGGTTGGCGCCGTCGACACTTACGGTGAAGGTATGGATGTTGGTTTGCTCATGGAAGCAGGGCCGCTGGAGATCAGGCTTGAAAATAACCTGGAAGAGGTCTTGAGGCGGGTCCGTCCGGATGTCGCCGTGGATTTTACCGGACCTGAATCAGTATATCAGAACGCGCAGACTTATCTTCGCTACGGGGTGCGCCCTGTAATCGGCGCCACTGGATTGCTCCAGGAACAAATAAATCAAATCGTTGAGCAATCAGAAAAGGCCGGCCTGGGTGGCTTAATTGCACCCAACTTTGCCATTGGGGCCGTATTGATGATTAAATTTGCAGCTGAAGCAGTTCGCTACCTGCCCCACGTGGAAATCATCGAAATGCACCATGATCAAAAAATTGATGCTCCCTCAGGTACAGCCATAAAAACAGCCGAGGCTATTCTCGAACAAAGGGGAGAGCATTTTTCCCAGGGCCTCTCCGGCGAGATGGAAAAGATCCGGGGCGCCCGGGGTGGTGATTTTGCAAAGGGCATTCGCATTCACAGCGTAAGGCTGCCGGGTCTTGTGGCCCACCAGGAAGTCCTGTTTGGCGGTCTGGGGCAAACCCTTACGATCAGGCACGACTCCATAACCCGGGAATCTTTTATGCCCGGGGTCCTTTTAGGTATCCGCAGGGTTATGAACCTGGAAAGGGTGGTTTATGGCTTAGATAAGTTATTGTTTGAATCTTAACAACTAAATAGGATAAGCACCTCCATTTCCAAAAAATCATATACTGTTTTGAAAGACAAAGGTTTGGGGAGGTAGCAGGACCATGGGGCCTGACCTGAGGGGCATATCCATTGCCGTATTGGGAGGCGATGCAAGGGAACTTGTCGTCACTGAGAAACTGGCCTCACTGGGGGCTACGATCAAGGTTATGGGCCTGCCTGTTAAAGACTTGCCCGGCGTTACTGTGATCCGTAATCCGGTAGAAGAACTCTCCGGGATTCAGGCCTTGATTTTACCGGTGCCAGGAATTGATGATAACGGCTGTCTTTACTGTCCCCTTGCAGCCGGACCGCTGAACTTCAACTGGGAATGGCTGGACAGGATTCAGCCGGACATTCCTGTCTTTGTGGGACTGGCTAAGCCTAAACTGGCTCAAATTGCCGCTCAAACAAACCTTCGTCTTATAGAAACGATGAAGCTGGATGAAGTTGCCATACTCAATTCAATTCCCACTGCAGAAGGCGCAGTCCAGATGGCGATGGAAATGCTGCCGGTTACAATCCACGGCTGTAAAGCTCTTGTTTTGGGTTTTGGCCGGACCGGCGCAACACTCTCCCGGCTTCTTGGCGCCATGGGCGCACGGACCATGGTTGCTGCAAGAAGGCCCGGGTATCTGGCCCGTATAACCGAACTTAATTTAATCCCCGTTCCTTTTCATAAACTGGACGAATGCCTTCACGATATCGAACTTATCTTTAACACTGTTCCGGCACAAGTCCTTACAGAGGAAGTCCTGCGCAAGGTATCTCCCAAAGCCGTGATTATCGACCTGGCCTCGGCGCCGGGGGGCACAGATTTCCGGGCAGCAGAGGTTTTGGGGATAAAAGCAGTTCTGGCGCCGGGGCTTCCCGGAAAGGTTGCACCAAGGACAGCCGGTTTAATTTTGGCACAGGTTATATCCAGGCTTCTGCTTGATGAAATGGGTAAATAGTTAATGGCTTTGGGTTACGGAGGTGCTTTTTATGCGTTTGCAAGGAATCAAAGTCGGCTTCGCCTTAACAGGTTCTCATTGCTGCCTGGAGGCTGTAATACCCCAGTTGCGCAACCTCATCAACGAAGGTGCCGATATTTTTCCGATTATCAGCCAAGCCATTGATACAACAGATACCAGATACGGTTCCAGCGATTACTGGAAAAAACAATTGAAAGACATTACCGGCAGGGAACCAATGACGACCATGGTGGAAACTGAACCTATCGGACCCCAAAAACTGCTGGACGTGCTGGTTGTAGCTCCCTGCACCGGAAATACCCTGGCAAAGCTGGCCAACGGGATTACTGATACAGCAGTATTGTTTTCAGTAAAAGCGCACCTGCGCAATCAACTGCCTGTTGTGCTGGCGATCTCAACCAATGACGGTCTCAGCATGAATGCCAAAAACATAGGCCTTTTACTCAATATTAAAAATCTTTACATGGTTCCCTTCGGGCAGGATAACCCGGTCAGTAAACCGAATTCCTTAATGGCCAAATGGGAACTGATACCGGAAACAGTTTTAAGTGCATTGAAGGGCAAACAATATCAACCTGTTCTCGTTGCGTACAAAACTTAATAAAGCCTGTGATTCAAGGGTTAACTTCATTTAAGATCAAATCTGAACTAAGATCAAATCTGAAACGTGCCGGGCCTTGCGTTATCCCGCCTGAATCTGAAACACGCTGAAAAGTTAACATAAAAACATATTTGAACTAGGAGGGGTACCTTTGAAAGAGTATAATGTAGCAGTTGTAGGAGCATCCGGGGCGGTTGGCCAGGAAATCTTAAAAATTCTGGAAGAACGTAATTTCCCGGTGGGAGAACTAAAGCTCTGTGCCACTTCCCGCTCCGCCGGAAAAAAATTTTTTTTCCGGGGACAGCCTTACACAGTTGAAATAACTACCCCGGACTCATTCACCGGAATGGATCTGGCACTATTCGCCGGAGGCGCCGCCAGCAAGGAATTCGGTCCTGCTGCAGTGGAGCGCGGGGCAGTGGTCGTTGATAACAGCAGCAATTTCAGGATGGACCCTGCCGTTCCCCTGATCGTGACGGAAGTTAACCCCGATGATGTAAAATGGCACAGGGGTATTATCGCCAATCCAAACTGTTCAACCATCCAAATGGTAGTTGCCTTAAAACCCATCCATGATGCCGCAAAAATAAAAAGAGTGGTGGTATCAACCTATCAGGCCGTTTCCGGTGCAGGCCGTGAAGGTATTGAAGAGCTTGAGCTGCAAACTAAAGCAGTTATGGAGCGGGAGGAAACCGCTCCTAAAGTGTTCCCTTACCCCATTGCCTTTAATCTCATTCCCCATATTGATGTATTTATGGACCTGGACTATACCAAAGAAGAGTGGAAAATGGTCAAGGAAACCCAGAAAATTCTCCATGATGAATCTATTGCAATAACCGCCACAACAGTGCGTGTTCCTGTTTACCGCAGCCATTCGGAATCCATTAACATCGAAACGGAAAAGAAAATTACCGCCCAGGAAGCAAGGGAGTTGTTTGAAAAATTTCCTGGAATCATCGTCCTGGATGAACCGGCTCTCAAGAAGTACCCGATGCCCCTGTATGCCTCGGGACGGGATGAAGTTTTTGTCGGCCGGATCAGGGAAGATAATTCTATCCCCAACGGTCTGAATATCTGGGTTGTTGCAGACCAGCTTCGCAAGGGGGCTGCGACAAATACCGTCCAAATTGCCGAGCTTGTGATTAAGTACGGCTGTTTAATGAAAAAATAGGTTTATTTAAAGGCTCCCCTTTTCCTTTTTCTGTGCCCCGTTGAAGAAAAGGAGATTATGGCATGAAGTATTTGATTCAAAAATTCGGAGGCACTTCCCTTGGCGACGATGAAAAGCGCAGAAAAGTTGCTTCCATCGTCATAGGGGCCAAACACAACGGCTTTTTGCCGGTAGTGGTGGTTTCCGCCATTGGCCGCTCGGGAGATCCCTATGCTACCGATACACTTCTGTCATATGCCAGGGAACATAAAAAAGAGCCGACGCCAAGAGAAGCCGATCTTTTAATGTCCTGTGGTGAAATTATTTCAGGGGTGATTATGTCCACAACCCTGCAAAAATCCGGTTGTCCAGCAGTTTTCCTGACAGGCGCCCAGGCAGGAATAATTACTGACGGCACTTATAATAACGCCAGGATTTTAAAGGTCGATCCCCGGCACATTATCAGACACTGCCGGGAGGGGAAAGTGGTCGTCGTAGCCGGCTTTCAGGGAGTCTCTGAAGCAGGCGAAATTACAACCCTGGGTAGGGGGGGCAGCGATACGACGGCTGCAGCCCTGGGTGTTGCCCTGGGTGCTGTGAGTGTGGACATTTACACCGACGTCGATGGGATCATGACTGCGGACCCAAGGATAGTTACCGACGCAAGGCCCCTTGAGACTGTTACCTATAACGAGATCTGCCAGCTTGCCCGGGAAGGGGCCAAAGTTATCCATCCCCGCGCTGTGGAAATCGCCATGCAAAAGGGAATCCCCCTCAGAATCAAGTGCACTTTCAGCGAAGCCCCGGGGACCCTGGTCACCTCCCAGGATGAAATTAATAAAGGGGCCATTGATATTACCAGGGATCGTACAATTACCGGTATTACCCATATTCCGGACATAACCCGGATTAAAATAAACACGGGGGAAGCTGCAAACATCCCCGCTTTTCAGGGAAGGATCTTTAATGCACTGGCCCTGGCAGGTATCAGTGTGGATTTTATTAACGTACATCCGGAGGTTGTTTATTTTACCGTAAAGAACGCGGATGCCGGAAAGGCTGTTAAAATACTGGAAAACATGGAAATAAAACCCGAGGTCTTGCCGGACTGCGCCAAAGTTGCGGCTGTAGGAGCCGGTATGACAGGAGTACCGGGCGTTATGGCCAGAATCGTGGATGCCCTGGCAGAGGAAAAAGTTCTTATCCTGCAGTCAGCTGATTCTTATACAACCATCTGGGTGCTGGTTAAAAAAGAGGATATGGAAAAAAGCATCCGGGCCCTGCACCGGAGGTTTGATCCCTGCCGGTAAAAACCGGTCCTGTTAGCGATTTTCTAAATTATTATTTAAGGAATCATCATTTTGAATTGAGGTGAGTGACTTGAACATTGACTTTGGAAATGTTCTGACTGCAATGGTAACACCCTTTGATCAGGATTTGACCGTAAATTACAGTGAAGCCAGGAAACTGGCCCGCTATCTGGTTGATTCCGGATCAGACGGATTGGTTGTTGCCGGAACCACAGGAGAATCACCGACACTTTCCAGAGAGGAAAAGATCGAACTTTTCAGGGTAGTGGTAGAGGAGGTGGGCGGTAAAGCTGTGGTGGTTGCAGGCACGGGCGGCAACTCCACTTCGGAGACCATTGAGTTGACCCTGGCAGCCCAGGAAGTCGGAGTTGACGGAGTCATGCTGGTCGCTCCTTACTATAATAAGCCCTCCCAGGAAGGAATCTTCCAGCACTTCAAAACTGTTGCCGAAAATACCGGACTGCCCATCCTGCTCTATAACATACCGGGCAGGACATCTGTAAATATACTGCCGGAAACAATGGCCAGACTTGCCCGCATTGAAAACATTGTCGCCGTCAAGGAGGCCAGCGGGAGTATGGATCAGGTCAGTGAATTGCGCCGGATCCTCCCGGACCGTTTCGATATTTACAGCGGGGACGATTCCCTGACCTTACCAATTCTTGCGCTGGGTGGCAAAGGCGTGATCAGCGTTGCCTCCCACCTTATGGGAAACAGCTTAAAAGAAATGGTCAATGCTTTTAGCTCAGGCAATACTACTCTGGCCACAGAAATCCACCTGAAGCTTTTACCTCTTTTCAAAGCTCTATTTATTACAACCAACCCGGTCCCCATCAAGGCAGCCTTGAATATGAGCGGCTGGCAGGTAGGTAGACCCCGCCTGCCGCTGGTTGAGGCCTCTGCGGAGGAAAAGGAAAAGATTTATCAGGTTCTGGGAAACCTGAAGCTGGTCTAAGCAACAGATTACTGACTTTAAGAGAGCCTGACGGATAACATGGCTCTCTTAAAGTTTTAGGATGGTAGATCAGAGTAGCTTAAAAAACCGGAGCTGTTGCTTTCAACAAGCGAAAAACTGGAACAGTTGTGTTCCTGCAGGACAGAGTGGGAGGACGGCTAAAAAGCAAAATAAAACAAGTTGTTTGGAATTCTAAAATATAGTATAATATTGTTTAAGTGTCTTGAACGGCTTTCCTAATAGCTTCAGTCAACCGAATATTTCTCCCGCCTTCTCCTGAAATGATCTCACCATTATCGAATTACTGGCAAAGATTATATTTGGAAAAGTTAGGAGGTGCGGATTTGGCAAAAGAACCTAAATTGTCCCTTATTCCCCTCGGGGGGCTTGGGGAAATCGGCAAAAACATGTTGGCGGTGAGATTTGGGGAGAATATTCTGGTTATTGACTGTGGTTTAATGTTCCCGGAAGAGGGAATGCTGGGGATTGATGTAGTTATTCCGGACATTACCTACCTGCTGGAAAACAGGGAATATGTACATGGTATCGTCCTCACCCATGGACATGAGGACCATATCGGGGCCCTGCCATACGTGCTGCGCCAGCTTAATGTCCCGGTTTACGGAACAAAACTCACCCTGGGACTTCTTCAAGGAAAATTGAAGGAGCAGAATATCGCCGGCGATGTGGAATTATACACGGTGAGGCCCAGGGATAGTGTTCAAATCGGACCGTTTAAAGTTGAATTTATCAAGGTATCACACAGTATTCCGGATGCCGTGGCCATAGCCATTCACACGTCAATAGGCACAATTCTGCATACGGGCGATTTTAAAATCGACCACACACCTGTTGATGGTCAGGTTACGGATTTTCAACGCCTGAGCCAATTGGGCGAAAAAGGCGTCCTTGTACTGCTGTCCGACAGCACCAACGCTGAACGCCCCGGCTACACCATGTCCGAGCGGTTTGTGGGCAACACATTCGACGAGGCCTTCCGTCAGGCCACTGAAGAAAGACTGATCATTGCTACTTTTGCCTCCAATGTACACAGACTGCAGCAGGCCATTCATACGGCATATAAATACAACCGCAAGGTAGCAGTAGTCGGCAGAAGTATGGTGAATGTGGTTAGCATTGCCTCGGAACTCGGCTACATTGATATCCCGGAAGGTACCTTGATCGAGCTTGAAGAAGCCAACCGCCTGCCCCGGAACCAGGTTGTCATTCTGACCACCGGCAGCCAGGGAGAACCAATGTCGGCTTTGACCAGGATGGCTTTATCCGACCACAGGCAGGTGGAGATCCTTCCCGGCGATTTAATCATTATTTCAGCCACGCCCATCCCTGGTAACGAAAAACTGGTAGCGCGGATTATTGACCAGCTTTTCAAACTGGGGGCGAAGGTTATTTACGAATCTGTTTCGGGTACCCACGTATCCGGCCACCCCAGCCAGGAAGAATTAAAACTTATGATTAACCTCACGCGACCCAGGTTTTTCGTGCCGCTACACGGAGAATACAGAATGATGATTAAGCACGCCGAACTGGCCAGGGAAGTAGGAGTATCCCCGGATAATATATTTGTCGCGGAGAACGGACAGGTGCTGGAATTCACACGCCGCTCCGGGCGCGTAGCAGGCAAGGTAACTGCGGGAAAAGTGCTGGTGGACGGACTGGGTGTAGGAGATGTGGGCAATATCGTCCTGCGGGACCGGAAACTTTTATCCCAGGACGGCATCCTCATCGTGGTGGTTACCATCAATCGTGAAACAGGTCTTGTAATGGCCGGACCGGATATCGTCTCCAGAGGATTCGTTTACGTGCGTGAATCAGAGGAACTTCTTGAAGAAGCCAAAACGAAGGTCAAGAGCGCCCTGGATAAATGCAATTACCGGGGTCTATCCGAATGGTCGTCCATTAAAGCACAAATCAGGGATACCCTGGGCAGGTTTTTGTATGAAAAAACCAGGAGAAGGCCGATGATTTTACCGATCATCATGGAAATATAAGGTTTATGAGTTAAAGGGAAACAAGGCATTTGCCTGAAAACAAAAAGCCCCGGCTGACGGGGCATTTTTGTTTCTCCGGGGCGGTGTATTTTTTATGGTATTTAAACATACTAAAGGTGTCATACCGGCAAATTATAATTACGTCAGGGAGTGAAACCTGTGCCTACCTTCAGTTATGATCCTGAACCAGGAGTTTTCCCCTACACCCCCTCGCCTGCGCCGTCACCGGAGATAACTCCTGATCCTGCACAACCGGAAGAACCGGGTAGAGGGGATGAACCAGGTCACGAAGACCCGCGGCCCAACCGGAAAGTCACCGGAAAAACCAAAGGCACCCTGGAAGCTGTAAAAGAAATGGGCGCTACACCTATTCCGGAGATTAAATCCAACATCCACTGTCTTACTATTGTCGGTCAGATTGAAGGACACCTGGTGCTTCCGCCCCAGAACAAAACCACAAAGTACGAGCATATCATTCCCCAGTTGGTCGCCCTCGAACAGGCGACAGAAGTTGAAGGAATTTTAATAATACTCAATACCGTCGGCGGAGATGTCGAGGCGGGCCTGGCCATAGCCGAGATGATTGCCAGCATGTCAAAGCCCACTGTTTCAATTGTACTGGGAGGAGGGCATTCAATCGGTGTTCCCATTGCTGTTGCAGCAAAATACTCTTTTATTGCCAATACCGCCAGCATGACCATCCATCCCATCCGTTTAAACGGCCTCGTCATCGGCGTACCCCAAACTTACGAATATCTGGACAAAATGCAGGATAGGGTTGTCCGTTTCACAACAGAGCATTCCAGGATCAGTGAAGAAAAATTCCGTGAGTTAATGTTCAGAACAGGAGACCTGGCCAGGGACATCGGCACGGTCTTAATCGGCAGAGAGGCTGTGGATGTGGGACTGATTGAGGCGGTGGGGGGGATAGGCGACGCTGTTCAAAAAATTAAAGATATGATTGAAGCCTGGAAAAAACAGCAAAGAGAGGTGCCCCTCCAGTGATTTTATATACACCGATGCAACTGGAACTGGTGTTGGAAGGCTTTGACCCGACAAAATACCCGGAATACAGGGAAGTGGACTATAACGGGGTTCCCATGCTGGTGGAAGAAGCCGGCTTTGGCGCCGGGAGGATCGTCAAGCTTCTTAGCACCAGGCCTGCCGATTACCTTAGACCGGAGTTACTGCCCGGAAACCTGGTTAAATACTAATCATATTTTTGGGCAGGATTTTCCCTTAATTTGTTTTTTCGGACGGGCCAGGCGTGCTATAATGAGTGAGTGTGTTAAATCCTGTGCTCATCCGGAGGTGTTGATTTGACTGTTTTCCAGGCGCTTGTTCTCGGGATTTTTCAGGGTTTGGGGGAATTTTTACCAATCTCCAGCTCAGCCCACCTGGTCCTGATCCCCTGGGTGTTCAGCTGGCCTTACGCAGGACTGACTTTTGACGTAGCCCTGCACATCGGGACGCTGATTTCCGTGGTGGCTTTCTTCTGGCGGGATTGGTTCTCTCTAATCTGCAGTGCCCTGCGCCGGGATGGAACGCAGGAAGCCAGAATGTTCTGGTACCTGGTGGTGGCAACTGTTCCCGGAGCCGCGGTGGGTTACCTGTTTGAGGAACAGGCTGAGACCATCTTCCGCACCCCGTTATTAATCGGCGCCCTGCTGATTGCAATGGGCATCCTTCTTTACTGGGTAGACCGCAGGGCCACCAGTATTAAAGATATCCAAAGCCTGTCCCTGTCCGGCAGCCTGCTCATCGGGCTTTCCCAGGCTTTTGCCATCCTTCCCGGTGTTTCCCGCTCCGGGGTCACCATGACTGCCGGACGCGCCCTGGGTCTGACCCGTGAAGCAGCAGCAAGGTTTTCCTTTTTGCTTTCCACTCCCATCATCGTGGGTGCAGGGCTCTTTAAGTTAAAAGACATCACCCCGGGAGAAATCAATGCTGCTTTTATAACCGGGGTAATAGCTTCCGCAGTAGTAGGTTTTATCTCCATAGGCTTCCTTCTGAGGTATCTGGCCCGGCACAGTTTCGGGGTTTTTGCCTGGTACCGCTTCGCCGTGGGCTCAGCGGTAATATTAATTGCCCTGCTCAGGTTGTAGAACCCTGCCTGTTACTTGATCTTCCGGCGCTGCAACCGCATCCCGCCTTCCTTAATGGCCCGTTCCAGAGCCGGGAGATGTCCAAGCTGTGGCAGCACAATCTGTTTAGAATTCACTAATAAATGCAAGTGCCGGCCAGGGAAGTAACAGGAAGACAGAACACCCGTCTTTTCCATGGAAAAAGCCCCCAAATTCTGCGGTGGGCTTATTATTATGTGTATTTATAAGGAATTTCGGACCCAACTGTGGTATATTATCTTTGGAGGGTAAAAATATGGGAACGACAGGCCGGTTCAAGGAAGAATTGAAATGTGAAATTGTGGGAATCGCTTTCGTAGCTCTGGGCGTGCTGGGTGTAGTTTGCCTTCTTTCACCTTCCTCAGGACTGATTAGTCAGTTTGTTGACAGAGTTTTAAAGGGCCTTGCCGGTGAAGGAAGATACATTTTTCCACTCCTCCTGGTACTGGCCGGCCTCAGGCTGGTTCTCAAACGCAACAGGACCCGGATCTCCGAAAGAATGTACGGAGCCGGTCTGTTATATCTGGTAGCCCTGACTTCATTCCATCTCATGATTCCCCCCGAAGACTCCTTCAAGGCGGGTATAGCCGGTGACGGTGGAGGGGTTATGGGTGCGCTCTTAAGTTATGGTTTCAGAAAATCCTTCGGTATCACCGGAACATATATTATTTTAATTACAGCCGGGGTCATCTCCCTATTACTTCTTACCAACCTCTCCCTGGTAACCATTGCCCGGGGTCTGGCAGAACGTTGCAAAACCTTATTCAAAAAAGGTTTAAGCAGGATGGAAAGTTTCCTCTTTGTAGATGTAGAAGAAGAGGCAGCAAGTGAAAAAGAGAACAATAAAAAAGACGGCCACCCAAAACCTGTTATTATCGATACCGGTGAGCATTTCACCATTATGGAATCAACTGAAATATCAACAGAGGAATCTTTGCAGGAAAAGGATCATAAAGAAGTCTCGCCTTCTTCAGAAAAGGGTCCCGACTCTGCTCCAGCCGGCACTGAGCAAACTGATTCCGGCCAGGACAAAGGCGGAGATGACGAAATATCTATTTTTGACCGCGAACAAACAGCGGGCCTGCCCTCTTATAAACTGCCCCCTTTGACACTCCTGGCGCGCCCGAACAGGATCAAAAACATTCGTTATAATAAAGACATCAATGAAAATGTCCGTATTTTGGAGGATACCCTGGAAAGCTTCGGTGTTAAAGCAAGGGTTATTCAGGTTTCCAGGGGACCAGCCATAACCCGCTACGAGATCCAGCCCCCCTCAGGTGTAAAAGTGAGCCGTATCGTCAGCCTTGCCGACGATATCGCCCTTTCCATGGCTGCCCCGGGTGTGCGGATCGAAGCTCCTATTCCCGGCAAGGCAGCAGTTGGGATCGAGGTCCCCAACAAGGAAATATCCATGGTTCATTTAAGGGACCTGCTGGAAACCCAGGAATTCATTCAAGCAAAATCAAAACTTACCATAGCGCTGGGAAAAGACATTGCCGGCAACCCGGTCATCGGCGATATGGGTAAGATGCATCATTTATTAATAGCAGGGGCCACCGGTTCAGGAAAAAGTGTCTGCCTGAACACATTGATTGCCAGCATACTTTTTAAAGCGACCCCTGATGAAGTAAAACTCCTGATGATCGACCCCAAAATGGTAGAGCTGGCTACTTATAACGGAATACCCCATCTGGTCACCCCGGTGGTTACAGATCCCAGAAAGGCGGCAACATCTCTACGCTGGGCAGTCAAGGAAATGGAACGCCGCTACGAGCTGTTTGCCGCAGCGGGGGTACGCGACATTACCCGCTATAACAAACTCATTAAAACAAAAGAACCGGACGGCAACAGCCTGCCCCTGCCATTTGTAATTGTTATTATTGACGAACTGGCTGACCTGATGATCGTTGCCCCGGCGGATGTGGAAGATGCCATCTGCAGGCTGGCCCAGATGGCCAGGGCCGCCGGTATCCACCTGGTGGTTGCTACTCAGCGCCCGTCCGTGGATGTGATTACGGGACTGATCAAAGCCAACATTCCTTCCCGGATTTCCTTTGCTGTCTCCAGTCAAATTGACTCCAGGACAATTCTGGATATGTCCGGTGCCGAAAAGCTCCTGGGCAAAGGGGACATGCTCTTCTTTCCAGTAGGAGCAGCCAAGCCGGTCCGGGTTCAGGGAGCTTATTTATCCGACCGCGAGGTTGACGAGCTTGTCAAATACTTAAAAAAACAGGCAGAGCCGGTTTACGACGAAAAGGTTCTAAAAGAGGCTCCCGCCGGGGAAAGCCCTCCGGAAGTGGAGGACGAGCTGCTCTCCCAGGCCGTTTTAATTTTAATTGAAACCGGTCACGCATCTATTTCCATGCTGCAAAGGAGGCTGCATATCGGTTATGCCAGAGCAGCGCGGCTAATAGATATCATGGAGAAGCGGGGTATCGTCGGTGGTTATGAGGGAAGCAAACCCCGTGCTATCCTGATGACACTGGAACAATACAATCAGGTTTTCAAAAAGCGACTTTAGGGTTTTTTGTTAAAAACCCCGGGTGAATGTTCCATAAATCAGGTTATAGATTCAGGGAAAGGGGAAAACCTAAAATAACCGGCCGGTACAGGCCTGGAAGAGGCTGCGTACAATGTATAGGGAGATCACAATTCAGGAAGCCTTGAAACAACAAAACGCGCTGCTGCTCGATGTCCGATCAGAGGAAGAGTTTGACCGGGCAACTATTCCCGGCGCTGTTAATATTCCAATTTTTAATAATGAGGAACGGGCAGCAATTGGAACTATATATCACCGGGAGGGACCGGAACCCGCCCGCAGGCTTGGTTTGAAACTGGCGGCACCCAAGCTGCCTGATAAAATAAATTCCGTTGATCAAATCTCGAACGGGCGGAGATTAATTGTGTTCTGCTGGCGCGGAGGTCTGCGCAGCCAGTTCATGGCCTCGCTTCTGGCTACCATGGGTTATTCTGTGAGCAGGATTGTGGGGGGCTATAAGGCCTACAGGCAATATATAAATGAATATTTCAACAGGGCAGAATTAACCCAAAAAGCCGTTGTCCTCCACGGCCTCACCGGTGTCGGGAAAACAGAAGCCCTGCTGGGGCTGGCTCAAATGGGACTCCCGGCACTTGACCTGGAAGGGCTGGCGCGCCACAGGGGTTCGGTTTACGGCAAAATCGGGCTGCCCCCATCGCCTTCCCAACAAGCTTTCGAAAGTGAGCTGGTGTGCTTTTTTAACGCAGTGGGCGAGAAAGGCCTTTTTATCGTGGAGTGTGAAAGCAGGCGGGTGGGCAATCTGATTTTACCGACTCCGCTGCTGAAATCAATGGAAAACGGTTATAAAGTTCTTCTGTATGCTTCCCTGGAAAACCGGGTCAAGCGAATCCGGGAGGTTTATACCAAAGGACCCGGCGAAAATATCCCGGAATTGCAAAAAGCTACCCGTTCCCTGGAAAAAAGGCTCGGACGGGCCCGGGTGGAGGAACTTAACAATTTATTGTCAGAAAGGGACTTTGACTCTGTATTCTCTTATCTTTTAAATAAATATTACGATCCCTTATACCGGTATCCTGACGGTCCATCTCACGAGTACGATCTTTCTGTTGACACAAAGGACATGAAAAAAGCTGTTCAGGAACTAACCTGTTTCATTCAGAACCTGCCCGAATATGAGCATACTGATCTAGGGAGGTACAGCCAATGGAAATCGGCCAGGAATTGAAGGCTGCCAGAGAAGCAATGGGACTGTCCCTGGAAGAAGTTGAACAGGCAACCAAGATCCGCCGCAAATATCTTCAGGCATTAGAAAATGAACAATTTGATCTTTTGCCGGGGGCGGTCTATGCCAGGGCTTTCCTGAAAAACTACGCCAGGTTCTTAAACCTGGATGTTGCGGTAACAATGGAAGCATATAACCGGTTATTTATTAGAGAGGCACCTAGAGAGGCACCCCCTGAAAGGAGCCCTGCAGGGGCAACTCCAAGGCGCGCCAAAGAGCCGGTCAAAGTGAAGGTTCCGGGCAAACCCCGTTACTGGCTCTACCTTGCTGCCTTTGTTGTCTTAATGGGTCTGACCATATCACTGTTTTACGGGGCCAGGGGAATGGGCCTGATCCCTCCGGCTGACAGAACCGGAGAAGAAGTCCGTAGAGACCCTGCTCAAGCACCCCCCCGGACGGACGAACAAAACCAGACACCCGGCAGCCAGACCCAGACGCCGGATGAACAGGCTGTACCGGAACAAACCGGCGTTAATCTGGTTCTTAATGTAAAAAGCGACCGGAGCTGGATGAGGGTTATTGTGGATGGAGACCCCGCCTTCCAGGGAGAAGTTCTGGCCGGGCAGTCAAAATATTTTGAAGCAAGGGACAAGATCGCAGTTACCCTGGGCAATGCAGGTGTTGTCGAAGTGCTCCTCAACGAACAGAACCTTGGCTTCCTGGGAGGCGTGGGAGCCGTTGTTTACCGGGAATTTACCCCGCCCCAGAGTTAAAACCTTGTTCTAAAAAAAGAACCGGAACAATCCCGGTTTCTTTGCTTTATTAGGGCTCTGGAGCAAAAACCATGCCTACAACCCCGGGGCCGGCGTGGGTGCCTACAACTGCGCCCACCTTGGATATGATCGGTTCGGCATAGGGCAACCTTGCTTTAATCCTCTGGCAAAACTTTTCCATGCCGTCAGGATCCATCCCGTGCAGAATGGAACACTTGATTTTTTGCCCGGCGGCTTTTTCCTCGACTATTTGAGCCAGCCTTTCAATGGCTTTGGTCTTACCCCTGATTTTCTCATAGGGCTGGACCTGGCCTTCACTTAAATACAAAAGGGGCTTAATATTTAAAATTGTCCCTAAAAAAGCCGTAGCCCTTCCGATCCTGCCCCCCCGCGCCAGATACTCCAGGGAATCCACAATAAAGTATACCTGCATCCGGGCCTTTAAATCAGAAATTATTTTCAGGATTTCTCCCTTTGTCCTTCCCTCGGCGGCTGCCCTGGCAGCCTCCAGTACAATTAAACCCAGCCCCATGCTGACCGATTCTGAGTCAACAACTTCAATATCGGCGCCGGGAACCATTTCCCCGGCAATCTGTGCTGACTGACAGGTCCCGCTCATGAGCGATGAGAGATGTATGGAGATGATGCTTTTAGCTGAAAGAGAGGTGTAAACCGAAACAAATTCTCCGGGGGTGGGCTGGGATGTGGTGGCTGTTTCACGTCTTTCCACCAGGCGCTGGTAAAACTGTTCCGTACTGATATCCACACCGTCCCGGTAGGTTACCTTACCGTCAAAAATTACTTTTAATGGTACCACGGCAATACTATAATCATGAACAAGCTTTTCCGGCAAGTCGGCGGTACTATCGGTGACTATTTGAACTTGCTTCATGCCAAAACCACCTTCTTACTCCACTGAAATTATTAAATGATAAACCGGCTGGCCGCCGTCCTGGACATCAAAATCCTGCCCCTTGAAAACATTACCCATCCTGTCAGCCAGCTCCAGAACCTCTTTACGCTCCATGGCCTGTCCATAATACAAAGTTATCAGGCGGCCTTCACCTTCTACCAGATGAGTCAGGAGTTTCTCCAGAACCCCGGCCAGTTCCGTACCTGCGGCAACTATTTCTCCGTCAGCCAGCCCCATAAAATGCCCCTTATTGAGAGTGAGGCCGTCATTACCGGTATAATCGCGCACAGCCGTGGCAATCTCACCGGTACGTACAGACGTCAACGCCAGCTCCATTTTGCGGGCCGCGGATTCGAAGTCTTCCTCCGGGGCCAGAGCCAGGAGGGCACCAAAGCCCTGGGGGATACTCCTGGATGGAATGACCAGGGTTTCTTTTCCGGACAGGCGGCCGGCCTGCTCTGCTGCCAGAATAATATTCTTATTATTCGGAAGAAGGATAACCTTCTTCCCCGGAACTTCGTCAATTCCTTTTAACAAATCACCGGTACTGGGATTCAAGGTCTGACCCCCGTCAAGCACGACGTCAGCACCGAGGTTTTTCATAATGGCCTTTAATCCTTCACCGTACCCCACTGAAACAATGCCGAAGGGTCTGGTGGCTCCGGTCTGTTCTTCAACGTAAAGCCTTTCCTGTTGTTCCCGTTGTTGCTCCTCCATATTTGTGATTTTCAAGTTATGCAGTTTCCCGTATTTTAGGCAACACTCCAGGACAAGACCCGGGTGATTGGAATGAATGTGGACCTTCGCCAGGAGTTCATTTCCCACAACCATCAGGCAGTCCCCGTAGGGGATTAATTCCCTTTTAATTTCAGGCAGGGGAAGTCCTTCACCTTTTAATAACAACTCGGTGCAATAGGTGAAATTCAAGCCCTGTGCAGCCGTTGTTGATTCCGGCTGTACTTCTGATTTAAGTGAATCCAGCCTGGAAACAGTTTCTTTGGCCAGGGGTGAAGCAGATTTGAGAGCCTGGAGAAACCCTTCCAGGATCACCACGAATCCCTTTCCCCCGGCGTCTACAACACCAGCCTGTTTCAGGGCAGGGAGGAGATCCGGAGTTTCCTGCAAGGCATGCAGGGCACTCCTCGAGATTGCCACCATCATCCTCAGCAGGTTTCTACTCCGCTGGGCGGCCGCTTCTTCCGCCGACTTCCTGACTACAGTGAGAATTGTGCCTTCAACAGGTCTCATAACTGCCCTGTAGGCCATCTGCACTCCTTCCTGCAGGGCAAGTGAGATATCTGATGCGGTAGCCTTTTCTTTTGCTTGCAGTGTACCGGCAAATCCCTGCAACACCTGGGATAGGATTACGCCTGAATTTCCCCTGGCGCCCATCAGGGCTCCCCTGGCCGCTGCCAGGGCAACCAGGCCGATGTGGTTTGAGTCAGTTTCGAGAGCTTCTCTTAAGGATGCCTCTATGGTCTGGTACATATTGGTACCGGTGTCGCCATCAGGAACCGGGAAAACGTTGAGGGCATCGATATCATTCTTCGCCTGGCCCAGCAAGTTTACTGCACCCCGAAGCATCATAAGCAAATCAGAACCATTAAAACTATATACTGCCACAGGCTACCTCCATCTTTTTTAAGCAATTATGACGTCTATCTTAATAATTTCGACACCGGAACTTCTTTTTCCTCCGGCAACCAGTCAATGGACCGGGCTACCGTAAAAAAAACACCCCCTGCTCAAGGGGGTTAGTAAAGAAACAGCGGAACAAGGTATAACTCATAGGGAGTGTTCTCGTTATCCTGTTCATTCTCTTTTATTTCTTCCTGCAAAATCTGGTTATTCATCTTTAGCCTCCTGTTTTTTTTCTATATCAGATATAATATGATTGGAAACAGTATTTATGACACCTTTTTACTACATTGTCTCTGTATATTTTTCCTTACTGTAACAATTAATCTGCCGTCAGCCTTTGACATTTTAAGTTATCAGTTGTAAATTTAAAAGAATGAAAGAAAGGTGAAAGATCCGGATGGCTAAGGAAAACTCTTTCGATATTGTTTCGCAGGTTGATCTACAGGAGGTCAACAACGCCGTTAACCAGGCCGTTAAAGAGCTGAAGAACCGCTTTGATTTCAAAGGAAGTAAAAGCGAAATCAACTATGACGGCAAGCAGATTACCCTTATTGGTGACGATGAATTCAAACTGAAGAACGTGGTGGATATCCTTGAGGCCAAGCTGGTTAAACGGGGTATTAATCTGAAGGCCTTGAGATACGGTAAAATAGAGCCTGCCGCAAAGGATACCGTACGGCAGCGGGTTGATCTTATTCAGGGTCTGGACAGGGATATTGCCAGGGTTATTATCAAACTTGTCAAGGACAGCAAATTAAAAGTTCAGGCCAGTGTGCAGGGCGATCAGGTTAGAATAAGCGGCAAAAACCGCGATGACCTGCAGGAAATAATAAGGATCATCAAAGACCATGATTTTGATATCCCCCTGCAGTTTGTCAATTACCGGACAATCTAAGTGAAATGGCAAGATTAAAGTACCTGCCTGTCCGCCTTAAAGCCTTAACCCAAAGCTTTTTACAGGAGGCGCCGGAGTACAAACAGGCCATCGGAGCAGCGCAAAAACACTTTGCACCAGGAACACCTGCAACAGGGAAGCGCGGCGGCATACTTTGACTATGAGCGGGTATGTCCGTTATACTTATTAGAATGACTGACAGAAAGGAAACATATATGGCTCTCAAAACAGGACTGGTAAGCCTGGGTTGCCCCAAAAACCTGGTCGATTCCGAGATTATGCTGGGGCTCCTTCAGGCATCCGGATTTGAAATTACCAACCGGGAGCAGGATGCCGAAGTATTGATTGTCAATACCTGCTCCTTTATTCAGGATGCCAAGGAAGAATCAATTAAAACAATCCTGGAGTTGGCGCAGCATAAAAAAACTGGAAAATGCCGGGCGCTGCTTATTGCAGGATGCCTGGCCCAGCGCTATCCCCGGGAAATGATGGCGGAAATGCCTGAAGTAGATGCTGTGCTGGGAACGGGTTCTATTTCTGAAATCACCGGAGTAATCCAGCGGGTTTTGAACGGGGAAAGGCTCTCCCTGGTAGGAGCGCCCGGTTATCTCCACACTGCCGGATTGCCCAAACTCCAGGCTACACCTTCTTATAGCGCCTACCTGAAAATTGCTGAAGGATGTGACAACCGCTGCACCTACTGCATTATCCCGCATCTCAGGGGTCCCTATAGAAGCAGGGAAGCCGGCGATATCCTGGCTGAGGCGGCCGCTCTGGCATCTCGCGGCGTCAAGGAACTGAACCTGGTTGCCCAGGATATCACACGTTACGGTATGGACCGGTACGGCAAGCCTTACCTGCAGCCCCTGCTCAGAGGCTTAAGCCGGCTGGAGGAAGTGGTCTGGATCAGGCTGCTTTATACCTATCCAACCCTAATTAATGAAGAATTGATTCAGTTCATGGCTCAAGAAAAGAAAATCTGCCGCTATCTGGACATCCCCCTGCAGCATGCCTCCGCATCTGTACTGCAGAGAATGAACCGGCGCGGCAGCGGGGAGGAGTCAGCCCGGCTCATTGAGAAAATACGTGCGGCCATCCCGGAGATTACCCTCAGGACATCCTTTATTGTAGGTTTCCCCGGCGAGACCGAGGGAGATTTTGAAGAACTCCTGGGCTTTATAGCCGGGGTCCAATTTGACCGTGTTGGTATTTTCACCTATTCAAGGGAGGAGGGAACCCCCGGCGCTGAACTGCCGGATCAGGTACCTGAAGAAGTGAAGCTGGAAAGAAAAAACAGGGCCATGGCCTTGCAGCAAAAGATTTCCCGGAAGAAAAACCGGCAAAGGGTGGGACAGGTTCTCGCGGTACTGGTAGAAGGCCGCAACCCAAAGGGATTTTACCATGGTAGAAGCGAAGGGGATGCTCCCGATATTGACGGTAAAGTATATTTTAAATCAAGCGCATCAATAAATCCGGGTGAATTCGTAAATGTGCGGGTAACCTCCGCCCGCCCCTATGATTTGATTGGAGAATTGGTTTGATGAACCTGCCTAACCGCCTGACCCTGGCGAGACTTCTTTTAATTCCGGTATTTTTACTGGTCATATCCCATGAATCCCTTTATACGGATGCAATCGCTGCCGCTGTTTTTGTTCTGAGTGCTGCTACTGACGGACTTGACGGATATTATGCCAGAAAGAACAAGCAGGTGACCCTTCTGGGCAAATTTATGGACCCGCTGGTAGACAAGTTGCTAATCTCAGCCGCACTTGTCGTCCTTGTTGATCTGGGAAGACTGCCGGGATGGATTGCAGTGGTGATTATCAGCCGGGAATTTGCCGTAACCGGCTTAAGGTCCATCGCCGCTGCGGAAGGAGTGATCATCACTGCCAGCAATCTGGGTAAAATAAAAACCGTCACTCAAATTATTGCCATTACTGCTTTATTCCTCAGAGATTTTCCCTTCAGCTTGATCCACCTGCCCTTTGGTTCTATAGCTATGGCTGTGGCCTTGTTTTTTACCCTCTGGTCCGGCCTTGACTACTTTATGAAGTCCTGGAAGCTCTTAAAAAAAGACGGCTATTAGGAACACAGCACCCTTAACCGTTACCCCATGACCAGGCTTGAATAGAACGCCCCCGGCTTTAAGCCCACATTGGAGACCTGTTAACCAGTAATTTACTGGGGAAATGGGACACCCTTTTGTGTTATAATGATGAAACGTGATTGCACTTTTACAGGAGGAGATCGCTTATGCAGTGGCAGGGCTTAAAAATTCCCATAATCATTGTTTCCCTGCTGGCCGGGCTGGCGCTCATCTTTGCTGTGCAATGGCTATACCAAAAGTACAACTATCAGGAACCGCTAAGTGCCGCCCTGAGTCAAAATGAAGCAATAGAGTCTTTTCAAATAAAGAACGAGGGGCGTCAACTTCAAATCCATATATCGATTCAGTACGATCAAAACCTGATGCAGGCATATAAGGAAATAAATAAAGAGCTAACCCGCACCATGGGCCGGAAAAGCTTTCAAATCATCCTGGAAGACAATCCCGATGAAGTCTTAAACCAGGTTTGGTATAACGCCCAATACGCCGTCTATCAGGCCGCCTTCCAGGGAAGTTTCCAGGACATGGCCCGGGTTGTTAACAGAGAAGCCCAGGCTTCCGGCGTAGCTACCCAGATTAATCTTGACCAGGAAAATATCTATATTCGCTTAAAACACCAGGGGCATACCTACGATGAAATCATTCCCTTGAGTAGCCGGCAGGTTTCCGGTACAGCTCAAGTGCCCGTTGCCGGAGGTGAGAGCAGTGTTCAAGGAAATTAGCATAGGCTTCGGTCTGGCAACAATCATTTCTCTGTTTGTGATGGGTTATGATGTTACACCCTTTATCTTTTTGATTGCCGCCGGCGCCGGCCTATTTTACCTGGCCAGGGCCAGGGGCATGGTCAGCACAAAGAGTTTTAAAAGTCCCAGCGGAACAGGGCGGTACGAGATATCATTCCGGGATATCGGTGGTCAGGAATCTGCTATTCAAGAGCTGAGAGAAGCCCTGGATTTTATCAAACACCACCAGGATATTAAGAATCTCGGCATCCGGCCGCTAAAAGGCATTCTTCTTACAGGACCGCCGGGGACAGGAAAGACTCTCATGGCAAAGGCTGCAGCAAGCTATACCGACGCAGCTTTTATAGCAGCCTCGGGAAGTGAGTTTATTGAGATGTATGCCGGCGTGGGTGCCCAACGGGTCAGAAAACTTTTCCAAACAGCCAGGGACAGCGCCCTGCGCCAGAAAAAAGCAAACGCTATCATCTTCATTGACGAAATTGAAATCCTTGGTGGTAAGCGCGGTCAAACCACCAGTCACCTGGAATATGACCAGACCCTGAACCAGCTGCTGGTGGAAATGGACGGCCTGCGGGTGGACGATAATGTCAGGGTTCTGCTGGTAGCAGCCACAAACAGGGCTGACATGCTCGACCCGGCCCTTCTGAGACCAGGTCGCTTTGACCGGAGGGTTAAAGTGGATTTGCCGGATAAAGAAGGGAGAAAGGTTATTTTACAGCTGCATACCCGGAATAAACCCCTGGCCAAGGATGTCAATCTTGAGCTCATTGCCAAAGATACATTTGGTATGTCAGGGGCCCACCTGGAAAGCCTGGCCAACGAGGCAGCCATTCTGGCCATGCGGGAAGGCTGCAGGGAAATTTCCCAGCATCATTTTAACGAATCAATTGATAAAGTTATGATGGGTGGCAAATTGGATAAGCGGCCTTCAGAAATAGAAATGAAAAGGGTGGCCGTACATGAAGTCGGCCACGCCCTGGTCAGTGAAAAAGTCCGGGCCGGTTCCGTATCCACCCTGACCATCACTCCCAGGGGGGAGGCTCTGGGCTATATGCGCCAGACGCCGGAAGACGACACCTACCTCTACACCAAGGACTACCTGGAGGATCAGATCTCCGTCATGCTGGCCGGGGCTGTTGCCGAGGAGGTAATCCTGGGCAACCGCAGCACGGGTTCAGCCAATGATTTTGAACAAGCGGTACGGGCTGCGGAAACCATGCTGCGCTCCGGCATGTCCGAACTGGGCATCGTCTGCCTGGAAAGCCTGCCCCAGGATTTAAAACACCGTACTATTTCAGGCATTGTCAGGGAACAGGAGGAGCAGGTAAGAGAATATTTAACCGGCTTAAAGGATGTCTTTGATGATATTCTTAAAGTTTTACTGGAAAAAGAAAAAATCACCGGTGAAGAATTCCGCTCCTTTATCCCCAAAAAATAACCGGGGTTTTAACACTAACCGCCGCGAGCCTGGTTTTGCCGGCCTGCTCCCGGCGGCTTATTTATTTTAAACTAGAAATATTTAATATAAACCTGTACTATGAGCTTAAAGATATGTTAGAATCTAAAGTTGGGATGTGATCTGCATGCAAGAAAACCCGGCCTGCCCCGGCCTCGAGTTGCCGGTAATAGTAGTGGGTAAACTATTAAAGGAATCCGGGCTGTCCATCGCTGTAGCGGAGTCCTGCACGGGCGGTCTCATAGCAGCCAGACTGACGGATGTTCCCGGCAGTTCAGAATATTTTACAGGTGGTGTGGTTGCTTATAGCAACGCGCTAAAAAAATCGCTTCTGGGCGTACCCCCGTCTATTCTTAACCAGTACGGAGCTGTTAGTGAAGAAACAGCCGTCGCCATGGCCAGGGGGATCCGTGAGCTGACATGCTCCCACCTGGGACTTGCCGTTACGGGCATCGCCGGTCCGGGCGGGGGTACTCCCGCCAAGCCAAAGGGCCTGGTCTACATTTCCCTGGCTTACGGCGACGGTATAATTTGCAGGGAATACCACTTTCCCGGAGAACGGGCAGCTGTCAGGCAGAGTACTGTTGATACAGCTTTAAGTTTGGTTAAACAATTCCTGCTAACCAGGCTGCAGGACCCTGGCTTTTTAAACCCGGCCAGATAGTTGCGGTTTTCTTTCTGTTTTAATTATGACTTAATTAATATTTACCAGCTGCAGGGATCTAGATAAAAAGGAGTTTGATTAATGACCTCAAAAGACACTGTAAGTTTCGGAGACCTGGTAATAAACAGGCGCATAGTACAAGCTCTAACAGATATGGGCTTCGAGGAGCCGACCCCCATCCAGCAAAAGGCTATCCCTTTGCTTTTTGAAGGAAAGGACGTAATTGGCCAGGCTCAAACCGGTACAGGGAAGACAGCGGCCTTCGGCATTCCAATTGTAGATATGGTAAATACCCGTAACGGAGTACAGGCCCTGATCGTAACCCCCACCAGGGAACTGGCTATCCAGGTTGCTGAAGAGATCTCCAAAATCGGTAAATACCGCCGGGTACGGACACTGCCGATCTACGGGGGACAATCCATTGACCGCCAGATCAGGGCCCTGAGGCAGGGAGTGCATGTGGTTATCGGCACCCCGGGCCGGCTCCTGGACCACTTGAACAGGAAAACCTTAAACCTTCAAAACATCAAGATGGTTGTGCTGGATGAAGCGGATGAAATGCTGGACATGGGCTTTATCGAGGATATCGAAGCAATCCTGCAGGCGACGCCCCCGTCCAGGCAGACCATGCTGTTTTCCGCAACAATGCCCGAGGAAATCCGCCGCCTTTCTAAAAAGTACCTGCAGTCTCCGGACTTTGTAACTGTGAGTAAAAACAATCTCACGGTCCCCCAGATTGAACAGGTTATTTACGAAACACGGGAGCCTAAAAAACTGGAGAGCCTTTGCCGGATCCTGGACACAACCAACATCTCCCTGTCAATTATTTTTTGCAGAACAAAGCGCGGTGTGGATGAACTGGTGGCAAGCCTGCAGGCCAGGGGTTATCCCGCTGCCGCCCTGCACGGAGACTTGAGCCAGTATCAGCGCAATCATGTCATGAGGCAGTTCCGGACAGGCCAGATCGACCACCTGGTGGCAACCGACGTTGCCGCCCGGGGCCTTGATGTTGAAAATGTCAGCCATGTGATCAATTATGATATTCCCCAGGACCCGGAGTTTTACGTGCACCGGATCGGACGCACGGGGCGCGCCGGTAAAAGCGGTGTGGCCATTACCCTGGTTAGCCCCCGGGACTACAAACAAATCAGGCTTATCGAAAACCTTACCAAAACACGTATCCGCAGGGATAAACTCCCTTCCCTGGCAGATGTTCAAGAGCGTCAAAAGGAAGGAATCAGAGAAAGGCTGCAGCGCATGCTGGATGGCGGAAGGCTCGCCTATTACCGCAATATCGTTGATTCCCTGGTCGATGATTACGACCCCATGGATATAGCTGCTGCAGCTTTAAAACTCTCCCTGGACCTGGACCAGATGGAGGAAGACCTGGCCGTAGAGTCTTTCGGTAATACCGGAGCCCGTCCCGGTATGGTCCGGTTGTTTATAACCATCGGCAGAAAGAACAATATTTCACCGGCCGACCTGGTGCGCACCCTTGTGGATGAAACGGCTATCCCCGAAAACAGCATCGGCAACATCAACATATATGAGACATTTTCCTTCGTCGAAGTGCCGGAGGAATGGGCCAACTACGTCATCAGCTGTTTGCACCGCCAAATTGTCAGGGGAAGGCGGATTAGCGTCGAACCTGCCCGTAGCAGGAATTAGGGTAAAGAAGCAGGCCTGTTCAAAGGCTGCTTCTTTTTTGCGAATTTTTTTATATTTCCATTGACATATACCAATAATCACCATATAATAGAACATATGTTTCAGTTCGTAAGTCAAGATTATATTAATTAAGGAGGGGATACTTTTGTCGGATAAACAGAAAGCTTTGGATCTGGCTCTGATGCAAATTGAGCGGCAGTTTGGCAAAGGCTCGATAATGAAGCTCGGAGAAGCTTCAGCCAAGTTAAATGTGGAAGTCATCCCGACCGGCACCCTGTCCCTGGACATAGCCCTGGGAGTAGGGGGCATACCGCGGGGCCGGGTTATTGAAATATTTGGGCCTGAATCATCCGGCAAAACAACTGTCGCCCTCCACATTATCGCCGAATCACAAAAGATGGGCGGAATTGCAGCTTTTGTTGACGCGGAGCACGCCCTCGATCCTGTTTACGCCCGAAATTTAGGTGTAGACATCGAAAACCTGCTGGTATCTCAGCCGGATACCGGTGAACAAGCCCTGGAAATTGCAGAAGCCCTGGTGCGCAGCGGGGCAATCGATGTAATCGTTGTGGACAGCGTGGCTGCTCTGGTACCCAGGGCTGAAATTGAGGGTGAGATGGGAGATGCCCATGTGGGGCTGCAGGCCCGCCTGATGTCCCAGGCCCTGCGCAAGCTGGCCGGGGCTATCAGTAAATCCAGGACCACGGTGGTTTTCATTAACCAGATCCGGGAAAAGGTAGGAGTTGTTTACGGCTCGCCTGAAACCACCACAGGAGGCCGGGCCCTGAAATTTTACGCATCAATCCGGCTGGAAGTACGCAAGCAGGAAAATATCAAGCAAGGTACAGATATTATCGGCAGCCGCACCCGGGTTAAAGTTGTGAAGAATAAAGTTGCCCCACCCTTTAAACAGGCTGATTTTGATATTATGTACGGCTCAGGTATATCCAGGGAGGGAAGCATCCTGGACGTTGCCGCTGAAATGGGCGTTATCTCCAAAAGCGGAGCCTGGTATTCTTACGGGGATGAAAGGCTCGGACAGGGCAGGGAAAACGTCAAGGAGTACCTTAAAGAACACCCCGAAATAACCAGGGAAGTTGAACTTAAAATCCGGCAGGCTCTGAATATCGCCGGGGTTAAAGCAGCGCCCCCTGCAGTTGCACCCCAGGAAAGCAGCACAGCCAGGTGAATAAGGAAACCAAACAAGCCATGACCCTTGCCTGCAAACTTCTGACTGCCCGCCGGCGGACCCGGAGAGAGCTGGAACTCCACCTTGGGCGCAAGGGCTTTTCTTTAGAAGTAACATCCCTGGTTCTGGAGAAACTGGAGCATTATGGTTATCTTGACGATAAAACCTTCGCCCGCCTCTGGGTGGAACAAAGGTTAGCCAAAAGAGGCCTGGCCAGATTAAAAAGCGAATTAAAGGCAAAGGGTGTGGAACCTGAGCTTATCTCGGAAATTATAGCAGAATTGGATCCAGATGCTGAATACAACGCAGCCATGGCGCTGGTACTGAAGAAACTCCAGAAAGCAGCAGGCCATTATCCCTTGCCCCGGATGGCCGGCTTTCTCCAACGCAGGGGATTTTCCTATGAAATTATCGGCAGGGTCTGCCGGACGCTAACAGACAGCAGGGTTTTGCTGGATTCAACAGATTCACGGTGTTAGAACCGGGGGTTTTCAAGGAAAATACTGTAATCCCAGATAACAAAGCAGGTGTATAAGTTTGGCAAAGGGGTTTAGCTTGACAGTTTTAAAAAAAACCTGTACAATTAAGCCTGGTAGAAAATAGAATTGGATACCACTGTACGGGTTTTATTATAGATAAAGTCCAATACTTTCGGAGGTAAGAACCTGGCCGGGAGTTTACTCGCCGGCTGTTAAAATAGTGCCCGTTAAAGGGGCCATTTTCTTACCGCAATTTGGACAAGTAAGAAGTGGTACCCGTTCTATTTTTACCGAGTTTGACTCGGTTTTTTTGTTGCGCAAGGAGGACAAAATTGAATTTCCAAGGAGGTGAGAACGCATATGGATAGCATTATTCTTATTGTAACAGGAGTTGCCCTTGCGGCTTTTGCCGTAGGATATTTTGTAAGGAAATCCCTGGCCGAGGCTAAAATAGCCTCCGCCGAATCCGAAGCAAAAAAGATTTTAGATGAAGCTGAAAAGGACGCCGAAGCCAAGAAAAGGGAAGCTATACTTGAAGCCAAGGAAGAAGTTTTAAAGCTTCGCAATGACATTGAAAGGGAAAACCGTGAACGAAGGTCGGAGTTGCAAAGATTAGAGCGTCGCCTCGTTCAAAAGGAAGAAACCCTGGACCGTAAAGTCGATTCCATTGAGAAAAAGGAAGAGAATCTCAGCCGGAAAGAAGCGGAGATCGAAGCAACCAGGGCACAGCTAACAGCGGTTTACAACCGTCAAGTTGCTGAACTGGAACGTATCTCAGGTCTTACTTCAGAAGAGGCAAAGCAGATTCTGCTGTCAGACATTGAAAAAGAAATTCAGCATGAAGCAGCCCTGATCATTAAAGAAATTGAAAACAAGGCCAAAGAAGAGGGGGATAAACGCGCACGTGAAATTATTTCCCTGGCCATACAAAGATGTGCTGCCGACCACGTTGCTGAAGCTACTGTAGCCGTAATACCCCTGCCCAGCGATGAAATGAAAGGCCGGATTATCGGCCGTGAAGGTCGGAACATACGTGCTTTTGAAACACTAACCGGCATTGACCTGATTATTGACGACACGCCCGAGGCTGTAATTCTGTCCGGGTTCGACCCGATTCGCAGAGAGGTGGCCCGGATTGCCCTGGAAAAGCTGATCATCGACGGCAGAATTCATCCTGCCCGCATTGAAGAGATGGTTGAAAAGGCTCAGAAGGAAGTCAATACCCAGATCAGGGAGGCCGGCGAACAGGCTACTTTTGATGTTGGTGTGCACGGTATTCATCCGGAGCTGATCATTCTTCTGGGACGATTGAAGTTCCGTACAAGTTACGGGCAAAATGTTTTAAAACATTCCATCGAAGTCGCCCACCTCTGCGGCTTGATGGCAGCGGAAATGGGCATTGATGTTCAAATAGCCAAAAGAGCTGGTTTGCTGCACGACATCGGTAAAGCCGTGGACCACGAGGTAGAGGGGCCCCATGTCGCCATCGGGGTTGACCTGGCCAAAAAATACCGTGAAACACCCGAGATTATTCACGCTATTGCCGCCCACCAT
This sequence comes from Bacillota bacterium, assembly GCA_029555205.1. GTDB lineage: Bacteria > Bacillota > Desulfotomaculia > Desulfotomaculales > Pelotomaculaceae > DTU098. Next base: position 28,708 of record JAKPTB010000080.1, on the reverse strand, counting down.
GGTGACGAAGAACCTCAAACTATCGTTGCCGTACTGGTACAGGCAGCTGACGCTGTTTCGGCAGCAAGGCCCGGAGCCCGCAGGGAAACACTGGAAGCCTATATTAAACGTCTGACCAAGCTTGAAGAAATTGCAAGCTCCTTTGAAGGAGTGGATAAGTCTTTTGCAATCCAGGCTGGGCGGGAAATCCGGATTATGGTTAAGCCCGACAAGGTAGATGACCTTGGCGCTATTCGCCTGGTGAGAAATATAACAAAAAAAATCGAAAGCGAACTGGATTACCCTGGTCAAATTAAGGTTGTCATAATCAGGGAAACCCGGGTTGTGGAATATGCGAAATAGTTTAAAATTAAAGAAACGGCCTTACACTATGAGGCCGTTTCTTATTAAATTTACAAGTTGTTTATCTATAAAATTAAATAACTCTATTAGACCCTGGCAAATCATCAATTAATTCTCATTTTAGCCATGTTTCTAAAGTCTTATCTGGTCTTGGAGAAGAGTTTTTTTAAAACCAGTCAAAAAAAGCAGGAATACTTTATTGAAAGCAGAATCTCTATTTATTCGGCAGGTTCTTAAGGAAGGTGACAACATTGGGATTCCGCTATAAAGGAAACAGGAACAATGTAACAGACAGCGTTGGCCTGTTGATCTCGATTCTATTACGTTACCCGGAAGTGGCTACGATTAATTTTGATCCTGATCATCATTTATTGAAGTTTACCTTCATCTATTTACAGGATCTGGATGGAAATGAACTTAATACCATTAAAGAAAAATTGCTGGACAGCATCGAAGTATACAATCACCTGGAGGGTAAAGAGACGAGATTTGTCTCCCTGACTCACCAGGCCTGCGGCAACCTCACCCTGCTTGAGGTGCAACGGGATCTGGATACCCTCGCCCAGGAGGAAATAACCCTGATTGTTGAACTGTTTCGCCAATATCTCAATACCAACCTTGTTACGGAAGATCATGAGCAGTTAATTGAAGAAGACCTGCTGGCCCAGGAAGAAATGATCGATAACATGCTGGAGAGCATCAAGGATTCCACCGAGGATAAATGTCTTTTTGCCTTCCGTGAGGAAGGAAAGGTTCTGGTATTCAACAAATAACAGGAGGAAACCTCTTGCGCCTGCTGATGATTGGTGATATTGTAGGACGTTCCGGTCGTCGTGCCATCAAGGATAATCTAAGCGAATTGAAAAGGGAATTCGATCTTGATCTAATCGTTGCTAACGGCGAAAATGCCGCCGGAGGCAGCGGGATCACAAAGGACGTCGCCCAGGAACTGTTTTCGGCAGGGGTGGACGTTCTGACCATGGGTAACCACGTCTGGAATATCAGAGAGGCCTACGAATACATAAACAGTGAACCAAGAATCATCCGGCCGGCAAATTATCCGCCAGGTACGCCCGGGAATGGTTCCAACGTTTTCGAGACCCGGCGTAAGGTAAAGGTTGCTGTAATCAACCTGGCCGGGCGGGTTTTCCTTCAGTCCCTTGACTGCCCCTTCAGAAAGGTGGATGAAATTCTGCCCAGGGTCAAAAAGGCGGCACAAGTTGTAGTGGTGGATTTTCACGCCGAGGCTACTTCAGAAAAAATTGCCATGGGATGGTACCTGGCAGGTAGAGTATCCGCTGTGGTGGGTACCCATACCCACGTGCAAACCGCAGACGAACGCATTTTACCCGGGGGAACCGCTTATATAACAGACCTGGGTATGACCGGGCCGTTTGATTCCGTGCTGGGAGTAAAAAAGGAAATAGTTATTGAAAAATTTAAATCCCAACTCCCGCAGCGTTTTGTAGTGGCCTCCGGTCCGTATCAATTTAACGCTGTTATGATTGATATTGATGAATATACCGGCGAGGCCTATGCTATTCAACGGATCCAGAACTACGAAGAATGAGTGGCTTTAAGTCCTTATAAATGGACCTTTCAGGGGCAGGCCCGCGCTGGCAGATCCCGCCTCTTTCAAAGGCTCTTACACTTAAATTTTTCAACCCGGTAAAAGGTATTTTATATCCATTAGCGAATATAATTTCTGTACAGGGAGTTCAGGACATCAAAACTATTGACGCTAATAAGGAGGTTGCTCGAATGGAAGTTCGAATGGAAGTATTAAAGGTTTCAGCAAAATCCAACCCAAACTCTGTAGCTGGTGCCCTGGCAAATGTTCTCCGGGAACGTGGATGTGCAGAAATGCAAGCTATTGGTGCAGGTGCGCTGAATCAGGCCGTAAAAGCAGTAGCAATTGCCAGAGGTTTCGTAGCACCCAGTGGAGTTGACCTGATCTGTATTCCCGCCTTTACAGACATCATTATTGATGGAGAAGAAAGGACAGCAATCAAACTGATTGTAGAACCAAGGTAGGTTAAGCATATATTTAATTAATTAATTGCTTCCCCTTTTCTCCCAATAAGCGAAGAATAGAATAGCGAATTGACTTTTTAGTTTATTAAAGCCGCTAAAAACGCGGCTTTTTGTGTTAGCCCTGTTGTAAATTGAGATAATTGTATAAAATAATCATATTAACTGGTTTAGCCAGGCTGAGCACAATATAATCCGGAAGCCCTGTTGTGAAATGGTTCTCAGCCTGCAACAGGCGAAAACCGGGCTTAAGGGCCGGTAAAGACGGGTATCCAGGCATGGAAGAGATAGCTCCAGAAAGTACGAAAAAGGTTTTTTTAGGGGTGTTGGGGAAGGTATAGAAATGAATAGTGTCGAACTCTAAAATGATAAGGTGATCGCATGCAGGCGGACTTGCACATTCATACTACTTATTCAGACGGGCTTGATCCTCCGGAGAAGATCGTCGCACTGGCTGAATCCGCTGGTCTGGGCGCCATCGCCATCACGGACCATGATACTCTGGACGGTGTCATGCCCGCTGTAACAGCAGCAGAGCTCCAACAAAACCTTGAAGTTATCCCGGGAATTGAGGTAAGTTCGGAATATGATGGTGAAGAAATTCACATACTTGGCTACCTGATTAGACTGAATCACGAAGAACTCCTTGACAAGCTCTCCCTGTTCCGCACGAGCCGGGTAGACCGCATCAAAAAAATGATTCAAAAGCTCCGGAATCTCGGTTTTGACGTTGATCTGGACAGGGTTCTCGAAATTTCAGGTTCAGGCTCCCTGGGGCGCCCGCACCTGGCGGCAGCCCTGGTGGAGACGGGCGCAGTTAAATCCAATGCCGTAGCCTTCGATCTCTATATCGGTGCGGGACGCCCGGCCTATGTGCCCCGTTACAAACTTACCCCCGCCGAAGCTATCCAGTTAATCCATTCCGCCGGGGGGGTCCCGGTTCTGGCACATCCGGGATTGAGCCGTTCTTTACATCCGGGATCGAACCGTTCTTTACAGTTGCTCGGAGAACTGAAGGCAGCAGGACTTGCCGGCCTGGAAGCCTATCATCCGGCTCATGACCCGGAGCAGGCTGCCCGTCTTGTCAGTCTGGCCAGGGCAAACGGCCTCATCGTAACCGGCGGTTCCGATTACCACGGCCCGGAGCACCCGGCCGGATGCAGGCTGGGTTCAAATACCGTACCCTGCAGCGTTGTGGCTGATTTAAAGAAAATGGCCTAATGAGCTAAAGAAGTGTGATGAAACAATAGTTATTAATCAATTCCAGTATCTCAAAAGGGGATGTAAAAGATGAACATGTCCAAGCGGATGACCAGATTTGCTTCCGGTATTTTTAATGAGATGGAAGCAAGAAAACAAGCTGTAGAGGCAAGGGGGCTAAAGGTAATCGACCTTGGAGTGGGCAGTCCTGATCTCCCTCCAGCCCCCCATATTATTGAAGCTCTTCATGACTCGGTCAAAAACCCGGCTCACTACCGTTACACCCTGACAGGAACCAGAAGGCTGCACGAAGCCCTGGCCGGCTGGTATAAAAGGAGGTTCAACGTTGATTTAAACCCGGACAATGAGGTTCTGGTGCTAATGGGCTCCCAGGACGGATTGGCCCATTTGGCCATGGCTTATGTGGACCCGGGCGATATCGCCCTGGTTCCCGATCCCGGCTATCCAATTTACAGCTTCAGTATCCTGATGGCCGGGGGAGAAATCTATCCCTTGCCGCTTCTCGCAGAAAACCGTTTTTTACCTGATTTCAGCAAAATACCAGCTGAAATTGCTGCTAAAGCCAAGCTGATGTGGTTGAATTATCCCAATAACCCCGTTGCTGTTTCAGCGGATAGGGAGTTTTTTGAACGCGCCATCCACTTTGCCCGTAAATACAACATTCTGATTTGCCATGACGTTGCTTATGCTGAACTGGCCTATGACGGTTTTAAGCCCATGAGCTTTTTAGAAGTTCCCGGGGCCAGGGAAGTGGGTATTGAATTTTATTCCTTATCCAAAACCTACAACATGGCCGGCTGCCGGATCGGTTTCGCCGTGGGCAACAGTGATGTCCTGGCAAACCTGGCTATGATCAAGTCCAATATTGATTACGGCGTGTTTCTTCCTGTACAGGAAGCCGGTATAGCAGCCCTGACAGGTCCCCAGGATTGTGTGGCCAGCAACGCCCGGGCCTACCAGAGACGCAGGGATGTGCTGGTGGACGGGCTGGCCGAATTAGGCTGGAGGATCCCAAAGCCAAACGCCTCAATGTTCCTCTGGGCGCCCTTGCCGTCTGGATATACCTCTTCAACCCGGTTTGTCGCCGATTTTTTAGAAAAAACAGGTATTGTTGTTATACCCGGAGTGGCCTTCGGCAGCCGGGGGGAGGGATATGTCAGGATTGCCCTGGTTCAGGACGAAAGCATCCTTGCCGAAGCTGTGGAGCGGGTCCGGCAGTGCTTTTCATTTAACCCCTAACCCGGGCTCAGCCCCTATCTATTACCTGCAGGCTCTCTTGCAACCAGACGATGTCTATTCCCGGCAACCCCGGCATATACTAGTTTTGAGATGCCTGTGAGGTGATGGATCAGTGGAAGATAGGGTGGATATTACCTATCTGAGGCACAGAATTCAAGAGCTGGAAGAAAAGATCGAACAACTGCGTTTGAGCCGCAGGGTACTGATGAACCTGATTGAAAAAATTGAGAAAGAAAAGTTAGGTTTCTTAAGACGCCTTGAAAAGGAAAACCGCAAACTTCAATTGAACAATTATCGCTATGCCCGTTGGTTGTTGAGGAAAAACCGTCAGATTGTTGAACTGGAATCGAAGCTGCAGGATTATGCCCCACACAATTCAGCAAAAAATTAGTTATCCACAGATTTATGCACAATGCGCCAGAAATTGTTAATATTAGCAATTTACGATAATAGCTGCAAAAAAGCGACACCCATGGACCCCGGAGAGGGTCTTTTTTTATGATCATTTATGGTATAATGCTCTATGATCTTTGATTCAAATTGGAAAACCTAATCTTAAATACCTGGGAATGTTCTAAAGGCGGTGGATTATGCGGATAGCTATTGTTGACGGACAGGGCGGGGGTATCGGCAAGCACATTACCGAAAAACTCCGCCGGGAGTTGCCTGAACATATTGAGTTACTGGCCCTTGGCACCAATGCGCTGGCAACTTCGGTAATGCTGCGGGCCGGAGCCAATGAAGGAGCCACAGGTGAAAGCGCCGTTATCTATAATGCCGGAAAGGTGGATTTGATTGTAGGCCCCATCAGCATTCTTTTACCAAACGCCATGCTTGGTGAACTATCCCCCGGAATGGCGGAAGCCATCGCCTCAAGTCCCGCCCACAAGATTCTTTTACCTCTGAGCCGCTCGGGTATTGAAATTGTTGGCTTAAAATCCGAACCGCTGCCTCACTTGATTGAGGAACTGGTTAGAAGGGTAAAGGAATTTATAGCGTGATAAAAAGTTAAGCGCTGGCTTTTATGGCAGGATTTATGGCTCTGGATGTTGAATATTTTACATATTAAGCCACAGGTCCCCGTAGTGGGGGATAATTGGGGAATCAGGTGTAAAACCTGAGCGGTCCCGCCACTGTAACCGGCACAAAGTTTCACCTCACAACCCCGGAACGGGCTTGGTTGTAAGTCAGACTAAACCTGCCGGAAGCCAGGCTACCCGCCTGTGGATTACGCCCGGTACCTTCGAGGCAAAGGGGTCGGCGGGTTAGATTGCCCGGTAACAACCTTCGCTCCATAAGGAACGGGGGTTTGTCTATTTTTATCCTGGTTAACTGGCTGGTGAGGTTATGAAAGGCAAGCTGATCCTTGTCCTGGGAGGAACCAGGAGCGGAAAAAGCGATTTCGCTGAGCAGCAGGCGGTCCGGCTGGAAAAACGCGTTATTTATATTGCAACTGCTGCCGTGAAGGATGGGGAAATGGCAAAACGGGTGCAAAAACACAGAGCAAGGAGGCCTGCTTCCTGGGAAACCGTTGAAGAGGAAAAAAACGTTATAGATGTGATTAGAAAGGGTCAGAAGGGCGATGTTTTCCTCCTGGACTGCGCCACCCTTTGGGTTACCAATTTACTTCTGGACCAGTGCCCTCCCTTCCAGGATGTTCCGGCTTCCTGGGAAGATGTTCCGGTTTCCCCCAAAAAAGAAGCATGGATCCTGGAACAGGCTCACCTTTTGGGGGACTCGGTAAACAACGGAGCGGACCTGATTATCGTTGCCAGCGAAACCGGGCTGGGTCTTGTCCCGGAAAACCCCCTGGCTAGAGTCTTCCGGGATCTGGCCGGAAAGGTTAACCAAATTCTGGCTTCTAAAGCTGATGAGGTTTATTTTATTATTGCCGGACTTCCCCTTAAGATTAAACCTTGCGCTGGATTAAAAATGGAGTGATGGCAAAATGAAAGCTAAGTCAATCATGGTCCAGGGAACCGCTTCCCATGTTGGAAAAACTGTGCTGGTTGCTGCGTTATGCCGTATCTTTGTCCAGGATGGCTATCGTGTAGCCCCTTTTAAATCCCAGAACATGGCCCTAAACTCCTTTGTTACCAAAGACGGCGGAGAAATGGGCCGGGCCCAGGCTGTCCAGGCTGAAGCAGCCGGGATCGAACCTACCGTTGATATGAACCCGATCCTTCTAAAGCCCACAGGAAATGCTTCTTCCCAGGTGGTGGTGCTGGGCCGGCCGGCAGGTAATTTCCCCGCCCTAAAATACCATACTGAATTTACGCTCAGCTCCCTTGACATCATTAAAGGGGCACTGGACCGGCTGCGGATGGAAAACGACCTGATTGTCATCGAAGGCGCCGGAAGTCCCGCCGAAGTGAATCTTCAGGAACATGAAATTGTGAATATGCGCATTGCCAGGATGGCCGGCGCACCGGTTCTTCTGGTTGCAGATATTGATAAAGGCGGCGCCCTGGCCTCCCTGGTGGGCACCCTGGAACTTGTTGCCCCGGAGGACCGGGACCGGATTGTGGGGTTTATAATTAATAAGTTCCGCGGTGATCTCAACTTATTCCGGCCCGCCATCGATTTTCTGGAAAAGAAGACGGGCAAACCGGTTTTTGGTGTGGTCCCGTATTTTCAGGATTTCCGGATCCAGGAGGAAGATACGATACCTGAGGACAGAAGCAAAGCTGAACAGGTGGAGGAGCCGGGAGCAGTTGAAATAGCCGTAATCCGTCTGCCGCATATTTCTAACTTTACCGATTTTGATTCTCTGGAAGATGAGCCTGATGTACGTCTCCGTTATGTTGGCGGCAATGACTTTTTAGGCCGGCCTGATCTGATTATCTTGCCGGGCAGTAAAAACACAATTGAAGACCTGGCCTTTTTAAACCGCTCGGGCCTGGCCGGTCAAATCCTGGAGCACCGGAAGGCAGGCACACCCCTCATAGGAATTTGCGGCGGCTTGCAAATGCTCGGCAGGGAATTAAACGATCCCCTTCATACTGAGTCGGAACTCCCCCAAATAAAAGGACTTGGCCTGCTGGACATATCCACCACCTTTGCACCCGATAAGATTACCAATCAGATTGAAGCTGAAGTGGCTGGTTCCGGCTTTTTTTTGTACGGGGCGCCTTCATCCAGGATTACGGGCTATGAAATCCACATGGGTAGAACAGAGTTGGCCCCCGACCTGAGGCCTGCCTTTACAATCCTGATGAGGTCAGGCGAGAAGGTTTATTTCCCGGATGGCGCTGTCAGCCGGGACGGACTGGTGTTCGGTACATATATCCACGGCATCTTTGACAACGACAGCTTTCGCAGGCATATAGTCAACACCCTGCGCAGGAAAAAAGGACTTGAACCCCTGGCAGTCTCAGCAACCATATCCATACTGGAACAAAGGCGCCAGGATTTTGACAAGCTGGCAGACCTGGTCCGCAACAGCCTTGATCTACAGAAATTATACCAGGTGGTGGGGCTGCCAGGCCCCGCCCCGGGTGGGAAACAAAGATGCCTTTAAATGCAGGTTGCCAGGTTTTCCTGGCCTATTTGCTGGACCTGGCTCTGGGAGACCCGCGCTGGCTGCCCCACCCGGTGGTTTTCATGGGCAGGGCCATTGAATTTCTTGAACGCTTATTCCGTCTTGCCTTTAAAAACCCGGCTCCCTTACGGGCGGCCGGAGCCCTGACGGCTTTTGTGATTGTAGGCGGAAGCTGGCTTTTTACTTTCTTCCTGCTGCAGTGGTCCAGTTCCTTGAACCAGTGGCTGGGGCAGGCCATCTCCATCTGGTTCATTTATACAACACTGGCTGCGCGGGGCCTGGCCGGTGCTGCAAAAGAGGTCTATTCATCTTTAATTAAAGGGGACCTGGCCGAAGCCCGGCGGAAAGTAGGCTGGATTGTCGGCAGGGATACGGATCAGATGGACGGCAGAAATGTCACCAGGGCAACCGTAGAAACCGTTGCTGAAAACATTGTTGATGGAATCATATCTCCAATATTTTACGCACTAATCGGAGGCGCCCCCCTGGCCATGGCCTACCGGGCCGTGAACACCCTTGACTCCATGCTGGGCTATAAGAATGAGCGCTACATAGACTTCGGAAGGGCCTCAGCACGCCTGGACGACCTGGCCAATTACATCCCGGCGCGCCTGACCGGGCTTCTCCTGCTGGCAGCGTCCTTCCTCTTAAGGATGCCTCCTAAAAGAGCGCTGACGGCCGTAATCCGGGATTCACGGCGCCATCCCAGCCCCAACAGCGGCATCCCGGAAGCTGCGGTAGCCGGCTCCCTGGGAGTCCGTCTGGGTGGTTTAAACTATTACCAGGGCCGCGAGTCTTTCCGGGCTTACATGGGGGAAGACCTGGTTCCCCTGGAGCCCGTCCATATTCTCCAGACGGTAAAACTGATGTATCTGACCTCAGCCCTAATGGTTCTGGCAGGGATGCTTGTTTTTTATCCAGGATTTACTGATTAACAACAGGGAGCGCTCATTATTGAAAAGTTTTCTCCTCGCTTTTTACCAGTTGACAAGGCTGCCCCTGCCCACCGTGCCCTTTGAGGAAAGGTCCTGCGGCCGTTCCACAGCATTTTTTCCGGCCGTGGGTCTTTTCCTGGGCTTAATCCTGGCAGCCCTGGCCTGGGCGTCCCAGTGGTGCTTTCCGGAGCAGTTCAGGGCCGCCCTGCTTGTAACAGGTATGCTTGTTTTAACTGGAGGCATGCACCTGGACGGCTACATGGACAGTATTGACGGCCTCCTCAGCGGCCGACCCCGGGAAAGAAAGCTTGAAATCATGCGGGACAGCCGGGTGGGTGCCTTTGGCGTAACCGGGGCTGTTTGCCTGCTGCTTACAAAATACACTTTATTCCTGGGCATGCCCGGCCAGACCTTAATCCCGGTACTGATTACGGTGCCTGCTCTGAGCCGGTGGAGCATGGTTATTGCCATCACTGCTTTTCCCTATGCCAGGCCGGAAGGTTTGGGAAAGGTATACGCAACTTATGCCGGCAGGAAAGAAATGCTCATCGCCACCCTGATTGCGGCCCTGGTGGCTGGGCTATCCCTAAACCTGCTGGGCGCCTGGCTGATGTTTGCGGGAGCTGCCTTCACCGGCCTGGCCGGCAGGAGGATTACCCGCGCCCTGGGCGGACTCACCGGGGACATTTATGGCTTTATCAACGAAATGACTGAGGTTGTTTTGCTTGCAGCCGTATATCCTTACCTGCGCTTGATCGCCGGAATATAGAATGTACCGGAACAGGTTCCCCCCGGTATACTATCCGGCATATTATATGGAAGGAGTTTTAACGTGCAGCACCTTGAGCACATCCACGGGGGGAACGTTAATCTCGCCTCCCGCAGGTATAATCTCCCCGTTCACGAATTGCTGGATTTCAGCGCCAATATCAATCCCCTGGGTCCTTCACCCAAATCAGTTTCAGCAATCATAGACAACCTGGGCCTGATCAGCAGCTATCCCGACCCGGACTGCTCTGAGCTCAAGGCTGTACTGGCGAGCCGCCTGGGCATCCGGGAAGAACTGCTGCTCATGGGCAACGGGGCAGCGGAGTTGATTTACCTGCTGGTACGCGTACTTGAAGCCAGGAAGGCGTTAATCCCGGTTCCCACTTTCTGCGAGTACGGCCTGGCCATGCTGACCCAGGGAGGGGAAGTCCTGAAAATTGCCCTGGATGAAAAAAAGGGGTTTCGCCTCTCTTTGGATGATCTCGTCAGATCTTTGGACCAGGTGGACCTTGTTTTCCTCTGCAACCCCAACAACCCCACAGGCCGCCTTCTGGACAGTAAAATAATTGAATACATCCTGGATCAAGCTTTCAGCCACGGTGTTATGATCCTTGTGGATGAAGCTTTCATGGACTTTATCCCGGAAAGGGAGCGTTTTTCGGTCATGTCCAGGGTGGGGGAATTCCCAAACCTTACCGTCCTTTACTCCCTGACGAAATTTTTCGGCATTCCCGGCCTGCGGCTCGGCGCAATTGCAGCGCCCGAAAAAATAATCAACAGGATGAAAGCTGCCAAAGACCCCTGGAACGTAAATGTCCTGGCCCAGGTGGCCGGTGTGGCCGGCCTGCGCGACCAGGACTATATGGAGAGGACGGTCAAGCTGGTGCGTCAGGAAAAACAATTTCTCTTCCGCGAATTGAACCGCTTGCAAGGTTTGAAACCGCTGCCCGGCGCCGCTAATTTTTTCCTGGTTGAGATCACAGAGAGCGGGCTGACCTCAGATAAACTTACGGAACTGCTGGGCAGGCGGGGAATCATAGTCAGAGACTGCGCCGGCTTTTCAGGACTGGCGGGGCGTTACATCCGGGTGGCGGTGAAAACTCATCCGGAGAATATCAAGTTAATTAATGCTCTCAAGTCGATCCGGGAGGAGATTTGTTAAATGAGCTGCCGTATTTATCTAGTCAGGCATGGAGTAACAGAGTGGAATACGATCCTGAAAGCTCAGGGGCATTCTGATGTGCCCCTTTCGGATACCGGGCGCCGTCAGGCAGATTGCCTCGGTAAGCGCCTGGCCAGAGAAAAATTCAAGGGCTTATATGCCAGCGATTTAAAAAGGGCCAGGGAAACTGCCGCAATTATTTTAAAGCATCTACAGCACAACTGCCTGGAAATAGAAACCCTACCCGAACTAAGGGAACTTAATTTTGGGGAATGGGAGGGTAGGACCATGCAGGAAGTTGCAGCGCATTTCGATGACGACTATAAACGGTGGTGGGAGGATCCTGTGTCTATAAGAATCCCTGGCGGTGAAACCATGGCTGAGCTGGCCGAAAGATGCCTGGGCGCCCTCAAACAGATTGTCCACCGCCACAGGGAAGGAAATGTCCTGATCGTAGCCCACGGCGGGCCCATCAGAGTCATTACAGCCAGCGTCCTGGAAATGGATTTAAACAAATACTGGCGGCTCCGGATGGATAACGCCAGTCTCAGTATTATCGACTTCCCCCAGTGGGAAAGGGGCATTCTTATGCTCTTTAACGACTGCAGCCATCTCACCTGTACCGGCAATCAAGAGTAAATCCTTACTAACTAATGTTTGATAGAAGAGAAATCTGCCTTCAACCAGGAAAGATTCCTGTAGATTAATAAGGTTTTTCCGGAAGGGACCCTGTGCGCTGAACTGGCCCCGGCATGGGGTTGACAGGCATAGGCCGGTTTAAATAAGCAAAGGCAGAATTGTTTGAGCAACCCTGGAACTTCAAGGCACCAATTTACGATATGGATTGGCGGGTTTAAATTTTAGAAAACAAAATTCGCCCCCCGGCCATGACCAGATGGAGATCATAATCCTGGTCCAGAAGTAAAAGATCTGCGTCAAATCCATCAGCAATCCGCCCCTTACTGGTTAAGCCCAGAATACGGGCAGGATTCGTGGAAGCAAGGCGCACGGCCTGCGGTAAAGTGAGTTCACAGGCACGGGCCATATTTTTCATGGCAGCCAGGAGGGGAACGGTGCTCCCCGCAAGCCTGTCACCGGCCATGGTTGCCCTGTTCCGGCTGACTTCAAGATCCCGGCCCCACAGCCTGTAGCGTCCTTCGGGCAGTCCTGCCGCTGCTACAGCATCGCTAATTAATAACAACCCTTCCCTTTTCAGCTGCCACAGCATTTTCAACAAACAGGGATGAATATGCACCCCGTCAGCAATAACATCTACAGTAAAACCCCTGGAGAAAATGGCTGCCCCTGCAGGCCCCGGTTCCCTGTGATGCAGTCCGGCCATGGCGTTGAAAATATGGGTGACATGTTTTAAGCCCATTCTCCCGGCTTCAAGGGTTTCTGCGAAACTTGCCCCTGAATGGCCCAGGGCAGGAATAACCCTACTGGCAGCTAACATCTCTACAACCTCCAGCCCACCCGGCAGCTCAGGTGCCAGGGTTGCGATTTTGACCATCCCGCACCCGGCGGCAAGTAAATCTTCAGCAATTTTCAAATCAGGCTGTTTCAATGTTTTCTGTTCCATCGCCCCGCTAAAACGCGGGTTCAGAAACGGACCTTCCAGGTGTGTGCCCAGGATCCGCGCCCCCTTCTCCTGCCCGGCAAACCGCGCCACCGCAACCAGGGCATCAGCCATTTGCTCCAGTGGCGCCGCTGCAACAGCAGCAACAAGGCCGGTGGTACCGCACCTTCCATGGTAGGCACTGATCTGCCCGAGGGATTCGCGGGTTCCGTCCAATACGTCGGCGCCATACCCGCCATGCACATGAAGGTCAATTAAACCCGGGGCAATATAAAGACCTTCGGCCGATATGGTTTTTACCCCGGAAAGCTCCTCGCCGGTTTTTAAAAACCTAATTTTACCCTTTGATACGGCCAGACGGCTGTTGGGCTCAAGGGTCCCGGTCACCATCGTACCGCCGCAGATGATCAATTCATCCATGCTCCAGATCACCGTCTCCTGCCTGACCAGTTTTCCATCTATTAGTTCTCCATTTTTTGAGTTATCCAGCGTAAAACGCATCGATTAGCCTCCCCGTGGAACAATAAACCTAAAAGGGAGGTGTTTATATGGAAAGCAATGATTCCTTTTTTCAAAGCCGTGTTCCGTGGAGCAGCGAGCCCAGCTTAAAGGAAATGACCCGGGAGGTTGGGGTGGATTTCGACCGTTTTATCGAAGGGATCAAGGACGAGCAAAGTGATTCCGAAATGGCTCAAGAATTTGATGTCCCAGAAGAGTTAATCTATCATCTCAGGGATCATTTCTATACCCATGGAGTTCATTCAATTGTAGGACAGGACTGATCTGTTTTGGGGACAGTTGACCTGCAACTGACAGGGTGCCGGCTTATGGAATGAGAAAGGATCAAGAGAGGTGCCTGGGGAACATCCCCTTGACACCTCCTTTGCTACCTTTGACTTCTTAAATTTTTGTACCGCATTCAGAACAAAATTTAGCCCTGTCCGGGAGTTTAGCTCCGCACTCTTTACACTTGCCGGCTTTCTTTAGTTTTGCACCGCATTCCGGGCAAAACTTGGCGTTTTCAGCAAGGGGCGCTTCACATTCCGGGCAAGCAGCACGAATAGTTTCAGCCCAGTTTTCCTGGCTCAGCTTTTTATCTTCCTGTGACATCCTGGCGTGGGCCCAAACCTCCTCTACAGAACGGCTCGCCTGGGCTGCCGACATCTCCACACCCAGGTCCGGCGCACACTGCTTGCACAGCCCCCTCCTGGTATTCCAGCAACTCTTGCGGCAAACCCAGGAAGAACAACGCGGGCACTGGGCAAAATCCGGCTTCAATTTCTCCATGGCTTCTACAAAGGCTTCATCGTGCGCCCTTTCCCAGGATGCGGAGCGAACCCTCTCGCCGATATCGGCAGCCCTGCCCAGAAATCCACCGAAAAAGCTTCCCGCAGCATCAAGCACATTCGTCACCTTACCGGTTAAGGAGGCCTTGAAAGGCGTACGATAGCCGGTACCGCAGCGGTCGCAATAAAATTCAAACTGGAATCCCTCACTTGTACTCAGGTCACTATAATTCCGGGTAAACTCAATTTTATCCGCCATACATTATGCTCCTTTCGCCGTAACGTCCACTGGTCTCCCAGTCAGATATTTAAAAGAAGTAAACTTTGTCATAAAAGCCTCACCAGCATTATTCTACATAAAGACAGGTAATTCCTATTGTATAAACCCGAAAACCTGTTTATTCTCAGGTAAACTTGAACTATTTGAGAGAATAACAGGGCACCGGGGCTAATGCAGAATAACGAGGTTTATGCTATAATAGACCAATACTATTTGCACGTAGATGCCGGTTTGAACGGCGGGGAGGTATGGCTTATGTGGCCGGGAAAATTTGATAAAATGGGGCTTACTTTCGATGATGTCATGATTATTCCAGCTGCCTCGGAAGTCCTGCCCAGGGATGTGGATACAGCTACAAATCTGACAAAAACCATCAAAATCAATATTCCAATTATGAGTGCCGGGATGGATACCGTTACCGAATCAAGGATGGCCATTGCCATTGCCCGTGAGGGAGGCATAGGTGTAATTCACAAAAACATGCCTATAGAACGTCAGGCCCTCGAGGTAGACCGGGTAAAACGTTCTGAACACGGTGTGATTTCGGATCCGATTTACCTTTCTCCGGACAACCTTGTTCGCGAGGCTCTGGTATTAATGGAGAGATACCGGATCTCCGGGATTCCGGTTACCGTTAACGGAAAGCTGGTGGGGATCCTGACAAACCGTGACCTTCGTTTTGAGCGGGACTTCAGTAAGAAAATCGGGGAGGTCATGACGAAGGAGAATCTTGTAACTGCTCCAGTAGGTACAACCCTGGAAAAAGCCAAAGGAATCCTGCAAAGATATAAAATCGAGAAGTTGCCTATTGTTGATAATGACTTCAATTTACGCGGCTTAATCACCATCAAGGACATAGAAAAATCACGGCAGTTTCCCAGCTCAGCCAAAGACAGACGGGGCCGCCTGCTAGTGGCAGCCGCAGTGGGCGTCGGCTCCGACACCATGCAAAGAGTAGAGGCCCTGGTAAAAGCAAATGTTGACGCCATAGTCGTTGATACAGCCCATGGCCATTCCAGGGGGGTCCTGGAAACCGTTTCAAAAATAAAAGAAATGTACACGGATGTTTCCGTCATTGCCGGCAACGTAGCTACGGCAGAAGGGACCAGGGACCTCATTGCGGCAGGAGCTGACGCAGTCAAGGTGGGAATAGGACCTGGTTCCATATGCACCACCCGGGTTGTTGCGGGAATTGGTGTTCCTCAAATCACTGCGGTTTACGATTGTGCCCAGGAAGCAGCGGGACATGGTATACCGATTATCGCAGACGGGGGTGTCAAGTATTCCGGCGATATCACAAAGGCAATCGCTGCCGGAGCAGATGTGGTAATGCTGGGAAGCATCCTGGCCGGTACGGAGGAAAGTCCTGGAGAGCTGGAGATTTACCAGGGGCGCAGTTACAAAGTATACCGTGGGATGGGTTCCCTTGCCGCTATGAAAGAAGGCAGTAAAGACCGTTATTTCCAGGAACAGACGGATAGTGAAAACAAACTGGTGCCCGAAGGAGTTGAGGGACGGGTACCCTTTAAAGGTTCTTTGTCCGAGTCTGTGTATCAGCTGATTGGTGGTCTGAGAGCAGGCATGGGTTATGCCGGATGCCGCAACATCAGAGAATTGAAAACCAAAACAAGATTCATCCGCTGTACAGCTGCCGGACTGAAAGAAAGCCACCCCCACGATGTCGTGATTACGAAAGAAGCACCGAACTACAGCATCGGTTAATTCATTTAGGAGCCTCTCAAAATAAAAGAACAATTCGAGTTCTAAGACCGCTCCAAAGACGGGTTAAAAATCAGAAGAACCCGCAACAGCCGTCAAGCATTGCTGATTAAACAAGTGCAGTTCTACTTTAATTAAAAAATCAGAAGAACCTGCAACAGCCGGAACAATCCGGGGATTGCAGGTTCTTACTTTATTGCAGGTTCTTACTATATAAGAGGGCTTTCTAAAACAGCTTATTTTCAAACAACATGGCCTCAAAAAGATCGATGGCGTCCTTTCTTACATGCTTACCCACCCTTACCATAAAAACGTTTGCCGGGTGTTCAATGATGTCGGGGTCATCAGTGGCTCTTCTTTTCAGGCCCACGGTCCCAAAAAGTTTAGCCAGCATTTTTTGATAAGTAAACATTTCCAGGCGGCTGTTTTTTAAGTCCCAGTGCCAGCAAAACTCAATGGTAACGACGATATAGTTTTCTAATACAGGATTACTGAAAGCTTCCTTGAGGAGGGCTTCGGCAATCCCATATTTCCGCCAATCCGGACTGATCTCGATGCCGCCCAATTCCAGGATAAGCGGGTGTTTACTCCATCTGCTGTAGGGATCAGGATAATGAAAAGTAAGGTACCCGATAATTTCCAAACCATGCCTGGCAATATAAACCATTCCTTCAGGCAATTTCGAAATTGCAATGAGCGCCTCTTTTTGTTTAGCGGCGGGACGGAAGTTAGTCAACTTTCTGTTCATGAAGAGGCTTTCCAGCTTGGCCGTCTTTACGGGACCTTCCAAAAAAACCTCTCCCTGGGAAGTTTGAATCGATTCAACTTCGTAACAGGCTATGCTCATAAGGATTCACCTCTGGAGGCCATTAATCTAATTCCCCGCGCTACCGCTGAAGGATTAATATCGACCATTCGGACCCTATTTTAGACCTTTCAGATTTATTATATGGCATCAAGGAGTTTTTAATCAAGTTATATATTCCTTTCTTGAAATGTTTTCGAAATAAATATATGTTGAATAATGGTGAAATTATTTTTTATTATCAAATATGTAAATTAAAGGAAATTCAGTGTCGCTGGTTGAATCTTTTTATGAAACATAAAAAATCCTCCAAGGAAGGTGAATCTTTTAAATGGGTGGGAAACTTAATTCCCTGACCGATGTCTTGAAGAAAACACTTTTCTTTTTTGAAGCCCTGTCGGTAGCTGAGCTGGCACCCCATGTCCAGAGGAAGATGCTGAAGGATTATTCCCTGCCGCAGGTGGAAGAAAAGGTCAGCCTTTGCCTCAAACAGAACGAATGTTTTTACCGGGAAAAGGATTACTGGCGGCTAAACCTGGAAGGGAACAAGGAAAACGATCAGTTTTACTCCTTGCTTCTAAAAAAAGGCCAGCCCCAGAATCTTCGTGAGATTTTGAAAAACACAAACAACAAGAAGAAAAAGCTGAAAAAACTGCTTTCAGAGGAAGCCAGCCTGATTAGCGACGGGAGGTTTATTCAACTGGACAACGGCTTTTGGGGCTTAACTGAATGGGAGGTTGAAACAAGCCATTACTCGTTAAAAAACCTGGTTATCAAGGCAATGAAGATTTATCCGGGTGGACTCTCTTTGCAACAGCTGCATAAAGTAATTAATTCCTGGCGTGAAACTGATGTCAAAACCCTTGAAGGTATTCTTCGAAAAATGCCCTACTTTGAATTGGCAGGCGAAGAGGTCTGGAGCTACAATCCTACAGTAAGGGTTCTGTATGAAGATTTGCTAAAAAAGTTTCTGCTGATGATTAATAAGCAGAAAGCCCGCTGGCACCGCAGCAAGGCCCAGTGGAAGAGCAAGTATGATTCAATTCAAAAACACTACCAGGAAGCTCTTAGCGGAAAACGGGAAGCTGCAGCCGCGCTGGCCGAAAAAATGGAACTGGAGGGTCAGCATGACCACTTATTAACTCAAATGGCCGAAAAAGACCTCCTTCTCTCATTACGTAAGAGAGAGATTCTACGTTACAGGGAACACATCAACAAACTGGAAGCTAAATCCAACAGCATTCTTTACCAGTGCCGCCTCTGGGTCAAACGGGCAAAGGAAGCGCAGGAAGAAATCGCAAGACAAAAGGAACTCCTGGCTAAAACCCAGGGAAGCCTCGAGGGCCTTTTCACCAAACTCCAGCAATATAAGGAAAAAGACCGGGAAAACAAGGCCAGGTTAGCTGAATTGAAGGAACAGCACAGTACCAGGATAGCCGAATTACAAACCGAAATTGTAGAACTCAAGCAGAAAGCAGAGCGGGAAAGAACCTCCCATATTATTGAACAACGGCGCCTGCAGGAAGAAATAAACACCCTGAGTAATGACCTGAAAAAGGCGCTCAGGATGGAAGAGGAACAGCAGAGATCCTATCTTCTGGCTCAGCAGGAGTTGGCCGCCGCCAGGGAAGAAAACAGTGAAATCGAAAGGAGGTTAAAAAATCCCCTGGTGCGCTTTATTATCAAGATCTGCGGTTTTTTCGGCAAATACTACTAGCAATCGGCCTGATCGGGACATTTCAAGCTGGTTATCCCCCCGGCAGCATCAAGTATTAGAAAACAGTGAGTTGGGTCCAGTAATTCCTCTAAGGGCTTGAAGTCACGGGGCGGGCTTCCCTGGTGTCTTAGAGTCCGCAGGACAGCAGACACCTGTTTTCAGGGCAGGAGGCGAAACAAGATCTACCTGTGGAAAATTAAAGGCTGTTGAATAAAATAAAGCGGAATCCAACAAAATTAAACGTACGGGTTTCCGGTACAAGATGAAAACTCACCACAGCATAAAAGGAAATAATTTTTAACATATTTAAAAAGAGGGGAGTAAGATCTTGATTTATTTCGACAGCGCTGCTACATCCTGGCCAAAGCCCAGGGAAGTCTGGGAAGCGATGGAACACTGCATCAAATTTGCAGGAGCCAATCCGGGCAGATCCGGGCACCAGATGGCCGTAAAGGCGGGCCGTTTGGTGGACGAAGCCAGGGAGCTCCTGGCCTCGCTTTTTAAGATCCGGAATCCCGACCGGATTGTGTTTACCTTAAATGCAACGGAGGCCTTGAACCTTGCCCTGAAAGGTCTTTTGAAAGAGGGGGACCATGTTGTAACCAGCTCCATGGAGCACAACTCGGTGACACGCCCGCTGCACGTTTTAGGGACGAAAGGGGTTGAGGTAACCAAGGTCTCCTGCCTGGCGGATGGTTCAATCAGAGTAAAGGATCTTGAAGCAGCGTTAAGGCCGAACACTGCCGCTGTAGTAATTACCCATGCCTCAAATGTAACGGGTACGCTCATGCCCATTGCTGAAATCGGCCAGCTCACTAAAAAAAGGGGGGTACGCCTGATTGTGGACGCTGCCCAGACGGCTGGAGTCTTCGATCTGGATGTTTCTTTTATGGGCATCCACCTGCTGGCCTTCCCGGGCCACAAGGGTCTTTACGGCCCCACTGGAACCGGTGGACTATATATTGCCGAAGGCCTGGAACTGACACCGCTTAAGGAAGGCGGCACGGGCAGCAAATCCGAAATACCGGACCAACCGGATCTTATGCCCGAGCGTTATGAAAGCGGCACAATCAATTCAGTGGGTCTGGCCGGTTTGGCGGCAGGCTTAAAATTTATCAGAAGGGAGGGCATGGATCAGATTAGAAGTCATGAAATGAACTTAACCCGGCGTTTTCTGGAAGGCGCGGCAGAAATTAAGGGACTCACTGTGTACGGTCCAAAGGAGCTTTATGCCAGGGCGCCCGTAGTTTCCTTCAGCCTGGAGGGAAAGCCGGCCGGACCGGTTGCGACTATGCTGGATCAGCAATATAGAATCGCCTGCCGGGCCGGCCTGCACTGTGCCCCGGACGCTCACAAAACTCTGGGTACATTTGAGCAAAAACTAGTTCGTTTCAGCTTTTCCTATTTTAACGATGAAAGAGAGGTGGACACGGCCATCCGTTCCCTGCAGGAGATTGCCGCCATACCATCAGAAAAATTTAATAAGAAAGAGGATAAATCCTGCGGCTGTTGAGTACTGGTTCCAGACCTCAAAACTCTCAAAATTCGATGCCCTGTCGTGCCTCTACGCCATGATAATAGGGGTGGTTGACGAGGGTAACATCGCTAACCACATCCCCCATTTCAATAATCTCCCTGGGCGCGTAACGGCCGGTAAGGACAAGTTCCATTTCCTCAGGCTTATTCTTGATCAGCTCCAGAACATCCTCTAACGGTATTAGCTTAAAGTCCAGGGCGACATTGATCTCATCGAGAATGACCAGATCATAATAGTTTTCTGCGACCACCTCTTTTGCCAGGGCCAGCCCCTCAAGGGCCAGGCGGATGTCTATCTCAGCAGGGTCTTCCTTGCTTACAAAGGTTTCCAGACCGGATTGAACGATGGTCAGATCCGGAAGGTATTTTTCTGCCGCCTTGATTTCTCCGTAATTCTTGCTTCCCTTCATGAACTGAAGCATAAAGACTTTACCGCCGTGTCCTATAGCCCGAAGGGCCAGGCCCAGGGCAGCTGTTGTTTTCCCTTTGCCGCCTCCCGTATAAACATGAACCATGCCTTTTCTATATGCTTTTGTTCCCACGGTTTTGCCTCCTTAACGGTTTTAACCTGTTAAACACTTTGCACCGGCCTGAAAGCGTTTTTTCCTCCTCATTAAATCAGTAAAAGCCTCCAGCCGGGTTGTCATGCCAGCTTTTCCGGTCTGCTCATCAAGGAAAAAAGTGAGCACAGGAATATCATAATCTTTACTAACCCTGGGCAGGATGGTCCGGGCAACAATTTCCGGAATGCAGGTAAAGGGCGCCAGCTGGATGATCCCGTCAAAACCCCGCTTGGCATAAAGGATGGTATGGCCTATGGAATCACGGCCGTGTCCGCCGACCAGTTCCGGCAGGTAGGGAGAAGCCGCCTCTTTTATGGTCAGACCATGAGTTGTCTCATTCCAGGTATTGTCCCGGGTCCACCCGGTCAGAAACATGGATCTCTCTACCTCAACGCCAAGATTGCCCAGGGTTTCTTCAATCTCCAGGTTGCTTGCCGGCTCCAGGAGTACGTAGATCTCACCGACAATCCCTACCTTTAAGACTTCCCTGGAAGAATCCTGGGGAATACTGCGCAGGGCTTCCAGGGCCGCCGCTTCCGCTTCGACGATCTGTTCTATGGTATAAGCCCCGCTAATCCAATCCAGCACCTTCTTATATACAGCGGTTGTGGTACCGGTCTTTATTTCCCTGGGCCGGACTACGTGACTCAGCTTCTCGGCGTTGTCCAGGGCCTGGAGCATGCGCCAGCCGCGCTTGATCCGCTCAATGATGCCCCTGATGGAAACGCGGGCTTTGTTCAGAGCCCTGACGTTCTTAATAAAATTAAGAGGGTAAAGGCGTGGGGGCTCGAATACAATCATTTTTAGATCATAACCCAGATCATGCAAAATTTTATGGTGGAGCATGGCGTATTCCCCCGCCCGGCAGGGACCCACACCCCCGCTGGTAACTATCGTCCCTGCGCCCATTTCAACGGCTTCGAGATAAGTACCCATTAATATTTTGAGGGGGAAACAGGCAAATTCAGGGGAATAGCGTACGCCCAGGTCCAGTGTCCGCTTATTGGGACGGAGAGGTACCACAACTTCATTGCCAAGATCCTCCAGCAGCAATTTAAATGCCCGCCAGGACTCCCCCATCCGGGGAAATGTTACTTTCGACATAAATCTGCCTCCTTCCGGCGCCTGACCATATCGACAAAAGCCTCAAGGCGGGTAGCCATTCCCGCTTCACCTGTATGCTCATCGATCATCAGGGTCATAAAGGGAACATTTCTATGCTGCTTGGCTTCCATTTCAATCAGTTTGTTAAGCAGGGAATCCGGGCCGCACCCGAAAGCTGTTAAATGGAGGACCCCATCAATACGGCCTTGCTTGAATAACAGGTGCGCTGCCTTAAGAGCAATATCGCTGAGGGTCCAAAAAAGCCTCTTGGGCAGGTCGCAGTTCCTTTGCAGGGCAAGCAGAGCCGGGTGAATGTTCTCGGCTGTCATGACCATTACACCCAGCTGACGAAGCCTTTCAACAATGTTGACACTGATAAAACTGTCGTAAATGGCGTAAGGGTAACCAAGAACCGCAAACTTGAGGTTCACTTTGGTTGCAGTGCCGGTTTTACCGGTTCCGGGACTTTTTAGAAGTTCCATAGCCTCCGGGGGGCTAAAGCCTTTGCGCAACAGCCGTTTAAAATGGTAATGAACACCTAGCGCCTTTAGATAGGCCCTAATTGTGGTTATTCTATCTGCACCAAAATATTTGCCGATTTCATTATAAGCATTTAATAAGGAAAATCGTCCCTGACGACTGTCCATACGTACATCGATTATCGGCGGCAGATTATCAACAGAATGCCTGATCATGTCCGGCAACCCCAGAAATTTGGGACAATAAACAGTTTTTCCATTGAGACATACTACCCTGGGAATAAAGAGATAATCTACTTTTCCCTTTAAATCCATAACGTGACCGTAATACAGCTTGATAGGTACACAGACATCCGCGAGGGCTTCACGGATCCCATCATCAAGGATACTTTTGGTTGTCCTGCCGGAAGGAATCACCTGGACACCGATTTCATTAAAGAAGGCCTGCCACATTGGATAATAAAGATAGAATAACAGTGCGCGGGGAATGCCTACTTTAACAGCCAACCGGTTTTTCCTCCTTTTGTTTCTTAACATTGTAATTTAACTATACTTGACTGGAAAGCAGGTTATACCTGCATCTTCTTAGTCTATAATTGTCTATAATTCTCGTCTCACCAATAAATTCCTCCAGCGATCTTTAACAAATCAAAGGGATCAATTATTGGGACAGAAAAACTACCAAATCAAAAAACAAAAAAGATGCCTGCTTAAAGGCACCTTTTACTCCGGGAAACACGGCCGGATGTCACTGGATGGGGACACGGTGGGCTTTTTTCAGGCTCCTTTCAGTTTTCGGCATCCTGATTTCCAGCAGCCCGCTTTGCAGGCTGGCCCTGGCTTCCTCCGGCTTAATCTCGGCAGGGAGGGGCAGGGTACGGCTAAAGGAACCGTAATAACGTTCTGAATGAAATACATTATCTTCCTCCAGATCATGGAAGCGCTTCAATTCACCCCGCAGACTTAATGTATCGGGCGTCAGGGTAACTTCAACATCATCTTTGGACTGAATCCCGGGAAGTTCAGCAGTAGCCACCACTTCACGGTCGGTCTGGTAAAGGTCAACCCTGGGGCCATAGGGTTCAGTTCCCGCCAGAATATTCCTTCTTAGGAAGTTGTGGTCAAAGAATCTGTTCATTTGATTCCTGAGATTGGAAATTTCCCCCAGGGGATCCCAGCGCATAATGCTCATCTAATCACCTCAATATAATAATTTTAATAATAAATTTCTCGCTTCTACCCGTTTTTATACGTTTATTTCTAAGTAAAGATAGAAAACTAAAAGGAGGAAAAAAAAGTTACTTGCAGAAAGATTTGAAGAAGGATCGAACAGGGTTCCTCAAAGACAGGGCGTGGCAAGGAAAATGGCAAATTAAATCCTCTGTTGGAAAGGAGAAAACAGTTGTCCCATTTAAAAGAACGGACTATCTCGTCCGAAGTGATTTATCGCGGTAAAATCATCAATCTGAGAGTCGATACCGTAGCCCTGCCCCAGGATGGCCAAACAGGCATCCGGGAAGTAATCGAACATGCCGGGGCGGTAGCTGTGGTACCTGTGACAGAACAGGAGGAACTGCTTCTGGTCAGGCAGTACCGGCACGCAACCGGCAAAACCTTACTGGAAATACCGGCAGGCAGAATAGAACCCGGCGAGGACTTAGCAGAAAGCGCCAGGCGTGAATTACTGGAGGAAACGGGATATTTGGCCAAACACCTGGAAAAGCTGCTATTTTTTTATAGCACACCGGGTTTTACAAATGAACAACTTCACATCTACCTGGCTACCGGCTTAACTTTGCAAGAGCAGGATCTGGATGAAGACGAGTTTATCGACGTCCAGAAGGTTCCTTATCTAAAAGCCCTGGAGATGATCTGGAACGGAGATATTTGCGACGCAAAATCCATTGCCGGTATACTTGCAGCCCATTATCTAAAAAAAATTAAACCGGCAGGTAGTTTCTAAAACCTGCCGGTTTTTAGCAGCTTACCTTCCGGTCTGATACTCTTCAAAAACTATTTCATGACCTGAGAGGCGGGCCAACTGTGGTCCTGGTGCCTGTCTATAGCGCTCGGGAGCAAACCGCCGGTCCGCAATACAGATTACAGTGGGAGCAAGTCTCAATGCTATTACCCTTGCCGAACGGTCCCCACCTGCTCCAGCGTGAACCACCCCCCGGCAGCTCCCCATAACCATTACGCTGCCGCCGGATACAACCTCAGCTCCAGGATGGACGTCACCCAGAACAACCACATGTCCCGGGTACTGGACACGCTGTCCGGAACGAAGAGAGCGTTTAACCAGATAGGCAGCCTCACCTGAAGCAGGAACTGCTTTAGGGGCGGTAACTGCCTGTCTTGAAGAAGTATTAGAAAAAGAAGTTTTCAACATGGCCTGATCTTCTTCAGCATTGGGCACCAGCCCGAATTGACGGCAAATACTTTCCAGTTCACTCTTCTGATTCTCCGGGATCGCCTGCTGGCCATTAAAAAAGGAAAATCTGGCGCCTTTAAAAAATCCTTTGGCTGATTCCATCTTTTTTAAAAGGGTGTTGCGGATCTCTTCGTATTCGCGGTTTGGATCGAGGACAATCACGAGGCCGTTCCTTGTTCCTTTAAATACAACCATTTCCCTACCCATAATGACCACCTCTCTTCCACATATTTCATGCGAATAAAATATTATTCGATTTCTTTTGACCTTTTCCCTCTTGGTTTTGAAAACTAAGAAGAAAAATTTAAAAAGACAACGAATCTTTGCGGCAATCCCGCTCAAACTCAGAGGCAGCTTTGAGGACATAAAAACAAAAATCCTTCTTTTTGTATTTCCAGGCGCATTACCCGTACAATTCGAAGGGATATTTAATGTAGAACCAGTTATTATCAGGCCGGGCAGGGGGATATAAGAGGTGAACAAATGAAAGTCTACCGTGTTGCTGCTTCAATCATCCGCTACAATGGTAAAATTCTGATCGCACAGAGGCTAAAAGATGTTCACATGGGTTTGAAGTGGGAATTTCCCGGGGGAAAGATTGAGCCGGGTGAAACTATCGAAGATTGTTTGAGAAGAGAAGTAAAAGAGGAGCTTGACCTGGAAATTGAGGTTGACGGCGAATTCACCGTTATAGAGCACCAGTACGAAGACAGGAAGATCTTCCTTCACTGCCACTGGTGCCGCTATCTGGGCGGGGAAGCAAAACCGAAGGAATGCCGGGACTTTAGATGGGTAAATTTAGATGAACTCAAGGGCTACGATTTTGCCGGGGCCGACCTGAAAGTTGTCCGTCTCTTATTGGAAGAGAATTAAAAAGTAAGGCCCAGCAACGGGACCCGGCAGAAGCAGTCTAAAAATCGCTTTTAAGACAATATAGCGTAAAAGAGTCTGGGCTGACAAGCGGGATGGGGTTATTTAAAAGGGCAGCAGGCAACCTTCCCTGGAAAACTGCATCAACGAAGGTTGCCGGAGCAAGCGGATGGAAGGGAGCCTGGAGATGTCCTTGAAAACATTTTCCGAAACCAGAATCTCTGAAAGGTGGAGGGTATTTTTAATCCGGATTATCCGGGCCTCATGCAGGCTAGCCAAACCAAGACTTTTTTGGCAGGCCCGGAGAACTGCCCGGTCGTCGGGCAGCACCATGGGCAGCATAGCCCGTTGAATGAAGGTACTGGTAAGGGCATTTGTATAAACAGAATTCCTTTCAAATTTGGCGGCAAGACGTTCGGTTGTGAAATCAGCCAGGCCAATGCCATAGGCATTACCCTTCGTCTCCGGGGTCAGGTCCAGGACTGCAATTCTCCTGATCCAGGGTGATGCCGGCTCCGGCGCTCCCTGGATCCGCAGGCGGCCGATAACATTGGTATCCATACCTGTACCGCTGATATTCTTGCCAATCTCATCTACAATTAAGATATCCAGATCATCTACAGGAAGCCGTGGAAGATAGCTGCGGGCTTCTTCAAGAAGAGTTTTTTCGGCGCTGACAAAATCTTCCGGGCTGATTGCGGCCACTTTCGCCGTCTGTTCATAAGCGTCTTCCAGAATGGCCAGACCCAGTACCACCGGGGCTGCTTTAAGCACACACTGTCCCCCTTCGGCCACGGCCCGGGAAAGTTGGTCAGGCCGGCAGCGGTGCAGGGATGCCGCCCCCTGCGGCCCCCCCAGACCCACAGCCAGCATTTTCAGCAATCCGCTTTCATGCTCTCCATGAAATGAAGTATGGGGTTTTACCCGGTTAACCACGATTAGCGCGTCACATTTTAGAACACAACTGTTTAGATACACATCTCCGTAAAAGGCCTGTCCGGCCACAAAGCAGTCTGTTGAGCAGAGCAAAGCCGCCCCTGTGTTTTCTTCCGTGATCCCCAGGGAGCCGAGCAGTTCCCTCTGGCCCTCCGGGCTGCCCCCGCCATGGCTGCCCATAGCTGCA
Source organism: Bacillota bacterium (assembly GCA_029555205.1). Classification (GTDB taxonomy): domain Bacteria; phylum Bacillota; class Desulfotomaculia; order Desulfotomaculales; family Pelotomaculaceae; genus DTU098. Next base: position 1,977 of record JAKPTB010000080.1, on the reverse strand, counting down.
ATTAATACCGGACGGCATCCCAGAGATTTAACATAGTCTGCTGTTTTCCTCAGGATTGTAACTATGTTGCGAATACCCCTGCTCCCTACGGTAAGGCCCACTGTCATTCCGGGCTGCAACTTTTGATCCAGAGCCGAGCAGGCCAGGGCGGCCTGTACGGCCGCCCCGGGATCAGGCAGACCCCGGGGAGTAAAGATCTGCCGGACTTTGTACATTTGCAGGGAACTCATTTTTATTTGACTCGTCCATCCTCTTCTTTATTATCGGGTCCAAAGGATACCCCCTGAACATTTACGTTCACCTGCAGAACTCTCAGACCGGTCATGTTTTCTACGGCAGTTTTAACGTTGCTTTGAATCTTACCGGCTACGTCCTGAATGCGGGCCCCGTAATCTACAATTACAAAGAGATCAATTAAAGCCTCTTTTTCTCCGACATCGGCCTTAACACCCTTGGAAAGGTTCTTGCGACCGAGCCTTTCCGCAATACCACCGGCTATGCCGCCGCTCATGGCCGTTACGCCTTCAACCTCAACAGCGGCGAGACCGGCTATAACCTTGACTACATCATCAGAAATTTTAATCGAACCAATACCGTCCCCTTTAAGGATATACTGATTCTCAGGATAATCCATTCAAGCACCTCCCTAGTATTTTGCCTAAATTATACCACCTGGTGATAATTGGAGTCTACAAAAAGCCAGGTAAAGATTTTTTACAAAGGAATGATAGCTAAAGGAAAAGCGCTCTTCAGGAAGAATATTCTTTTTTATTTAAAAAATAAAAAAATTACAAGGAGGATCTGCTTATGTCGCTTTACCGCACGATGTTGTTTACACCCGCCAATGATCTGCGCAAAGTTGGCAAGGCTCTCATGTTAAAGGCGGACGGAGTGGTTTTAGACCTGGAGGACGCTGTGGCCATCAGTGAAAAAACCAGGGCCAGGCTGGCACTTAAGGAGGCCCTGGCCCTCCCCCGTTCAGGTGACGTTTTTATCCGGGTCAACAGCGCTCAAACAGATTACATCCTGGCAGACCTGCTGGCTTCTGTAACAGACGGGGTTAAGGGGCTTGTCCTGGCCAAGTCCGAATCGGCAGAGGAAATCCGGCAGGTGGACTGGGTTATTGGTCAGCTGGAAAAGGAAAGGGGGCTTCCGACCGGTTCCCTGGAGATTATCCCCTTTATAGAAAGTGCGAACGCAATTGTTAACGCCTACTCTATTGCTTCTGCCTGTAAAAGGGTAAGCAGAATGTTTTTTGGAGGCGTAGATTACGTGCTCGATATAGGTACCAGTTTTTCCAGGGGCGGTTCAGAGATATTTTATGCACGGGCCCAACTTGTCGTTGCCTCCCGGGCAGCCGGCATTGAAGCGCCGATTGATACGGTTTATCCGGACTTTAAGGATATTGAAGGACTGGTTGCCGATGCCAGGGCAGTACGCCAGATGGGATTCCAGGGAAAACTGGCTATTCATCCCAACCAGATTGGACCTTTAAACGAAATTTTCATGCCCACAGAGGAAGAATTGGCCTGGGCCAGGAAGGTAGTTGCTGTTTTTGACGAATCGGAAGCAAAAGGGCAGGCGGTTCTACAGGTAGACGGAAAAATGATTGAATATCCAATCGCCAACCGGGCCAGGCGAATCATGCATTTAGCAGAGCTTCTGGCGGAAAAAGAAAAACAGCATTAAATCTTAAGTAAAGGATTACATTAAAGAACAGGGGGATTGCCCGTTCTGGCTACAGTTGTCACTTTGTCGCAGAGTTTAAGAAGTTGCTTACGAGCTCAACTTGCAGCAACGGACCGGGGCTGTTAAAATATTAATGTGTAGGCCTTTTAAAGCCGGCCAAGGAGGCTTCTGCCATGCTGAAGAGTAAAGTGCTGTTGCCCAGCGACGGTTCGCCCACTTCGCTAAAAGCTGCGACTTATGCCGCCCGGCTGATGAAAATGAACAAGGACATGAAACTGTCAGTCCTTG
>JAKPTB010000073.1 GCA_029555205.1 Bacillota bacterium | reverse complement strand
CCTGGTTTTTTCCGTTGTGCTGGTAACCATAAGCATAATCAAATTCAAGAAGAAAATCGCTTAGCTCGCAACTTACTGCAGGCGGCGCCAGTGTTTTTAAGAACGATTATTTAAGCGGGTGATTTGGAGTATGGACTACAGGAAAAGGATAATAGCGGCATACAGGGAGCAGGCTGCCAAGAGGGGGTTTTCCAGGGTGACCATTGACGACCTGGTGGAGTTGACCGGGATCAGCAAGAGGACTATCTACCGTTATTTCAGCAGCAAAGACGAGATTGTGGAGTCCGTGGTTGTTGATTTTCTTACAAATGTAAGTCAAGAAATTGAGGCGGCGCTGGACCCTGCCGGCAGCCCTGTGGATCAAATATCTAACGTGATCAGGGTGATCACCGGCAATACCAAACTTGTCGAGCCGCTTTTCCTGTATGATTTGAATAAATATTATCCTCACCTGTGGGAAAGGATTGAACAGTTTCGCGCCGAAAGGGTCCAGAAGGTATTTGAGAGGTTTTTTGACAGCGGCGGCCAGGAGTTTTTCCGGGAAACTCATCCCGAGATCTTTACAACGGCACTGCTGGCCAGCATCCGGGCTGTCGTCAACCCCAAGTTTATCATTGAAAACCAGCTGCGCACGGAAGACACGATTGAGTCGTTATTCAACATATTCCTTTATGGCATAGTAAAAAAATAAATGCGACAGGGGGGACGGTTCTCGCTGTCGCATTTTTACGCGTGGTATTACTTGATATTGTACTTTTCCAGGGTTGAGGTTACGCTGGTGTCACCTGATAAGAATTCACTCCTGACCAGGCCGACTCCCTCCTTGTAGTACTCGTAAATAGTTGAGTACTGGTCCGTTATTTTAACCTTGACGCAATTTTCAAACCTGCCGGCCGGAGTGTCCAGGGCGGCGTTGACATCCACAATTTCCCGGGTCCCTCCGTTGGAATCCTCCCATTTCGTCCCTGTTTCAAGGGGCGTTTTTAGTATTATTATGTTTTCATTGGGTTCAGCATCGAGGAAATTAGCGCCACCGTATTCCTCCCCCTTCATGTAGACACGGGTTACCGCAGTGTCAGTTGTCTCAAATACCATCGCCGAGACCGTGCCGCCGTTGTCCGATTTAACCTGGGCCCGGTTTCCTTTAGTAAATAAGACAAGCCTGTTAAAGGAAGCATATTCGTTTCCTTCCCCGAGGTACTGCCAGCTGCTGCCCACGGTCAGGGGGAAATAGTTTCCGGCTTTTTGCGCGGGTTGAACCTGGGCGCCGGGGGCTTTATCAGAACTTCCCGGCGGTGGTGTTTGAACATTGCTTTTTGAGCATCCGGTGAGAGCGGCCGCCACCAAAACAATAACAAAAAAAGCTCGTATCAGAACAGGAATTTTTTTCATCGGATCCTCCTTAAATTTAGTTTTGTCTTGGATTAAAATATCCACAGCTTTATTTTTAATACAGGACAAGACGCTGGTGACGTAATAATCGTGTCAGGAGAACAGTCCGAGACTACTGATAAAGTCACTTTTTCAAATTAATTGGGCTTGGGAGAACTGTAGGTGAGGCTTTAGCCTTTCAGCGGATCTGGGCACATACCTCTGCAAAGAGTAACGGAGACACACCTCT
>JAKPTB010000067.1 GCA_029555205.1 Bacillota bacterium | reverse complement strand
TCCTGACCAGCATGGACCGGGACGGCACCAGGGACGGCTACGACATTACTTTAACCAGGACTGTTGCCAGGGCGCTGAATATTCCCGTAATTGCCTCCGGCGGAGCCGGTAACCTGGAACACATAGCCGGAGGGCTGAAGGAGGGAGAAGCAGACGCCGCCCTGGCCGCGTCTATCTTTCATTTTGGCCGGTACTCCCTCCGGGAGACAAAGCAATACTTAAGCTCCAGGGGGATTCCTGTAAGGATTTGAGACCGGACCCCTAATAATTAATCTGTTTTAAAAGGCTGTAAATAGGGACATAACTTTAAGAAAACCGTTTTAGAACCGTTTTAAACCCGTTTTCAAACCCGTTTAAACCAAATACTTAGATTGCAGACACACAAACACTGGGGGTATTGTTAATTCATGTCATTTGATGCGGGCAGCTTAAAATATAACGAGGCGGGTCTGATCCCGGCCATAGTACAGGACGTGGCCAGCGGTGTTGTGCTGATGGTGGCCTATATGAACAAAGAAGCTGTGGAAAAGACCATGGCCACAGGTGAGACCTGGTTCTGGAGCCGGAGCCGCCGGGAATTCTGGCATAAGGGAGCCACGTCGGGCAACGTTCAGAAGGTGCGGGAAATCCTTTACGACTGCGACCGGGATACCCTGCTGGTGAAGGTGGAGCAGCGGGGGGCAGCCTGTCATGAGGGGTATTACTCATGTTTTCACTACCGGATTGAGACTGATGGCAGCATTGCAGTTGTAGGAGAGAAACTATTTGATCCGGAAAAGGTTTACGGCAAGAAATAAAGAGGCAAGGCAGCCTTGACCGCCCAAACGGGCGGTTTTATGAATCCGGGAAGATAATTAAAGCTCAGATGATAATTAAGGTCACTACTCCTTGCCTTTTTCTTCCAGCTTAAAGGAATTTTTTATCCTTTATTAGAATCTTTTAATAAACTACTCAAACTACCATGCTGCTGAAGCGGTACCGGCGTAAAGGGCTGAAAAGCATTTTCCGTGGTAGTTGCCCATGCTCCAGCGGCAGCACCACGTAATATGAAAACATTAAGTTTGGTGAATGATTCCTCTAACGGCTGGAGTAACGAGGCCGGTTTTCCTTATTGCTTATAGACCGCAGGATAGCAAGTATTAGTTTCCAGGCTAGAAAAGCAATAATCTACAGTACAGCTGTCCGGCATGCTGTAAGCCGGAAAAGGTGAGTGCCCCGGGTGCCGAGGCCCCGGGTGCCTGACACCAACTTACCTGACACCAACTTATCAACTTATGGTATAGTAGCCTGGTAGCCTAGCCCAGGGTCTCTGAGGCGGCACCAGCAGAGTATGAAAAAAGCTTATTTTCAGTATAGTTGTCCATGCTCCAGCGGCAGCACTGCGTAATATGAAAACATTAAGTTTGGTGAATGTTTCCTTACGGCTGGAGTAACGAAGCCGGTTTTCCTTATTGCTTATAGACCGCAGGATAGTAAATATTTGTATCCAGGCTTGAAAAGCAATAATCTACAGTACAACTGTCCGGCATACTGTAAGCCGGAAAAGGTGTGAAGAGCTTTTCCCTGAAGAGGTGGCAGCAGGGGCACATTTTGGACTTTTTAAGCAGGAAATAACTCTTTATCCCCTGCCGGGGAAGGCAAATGAGCATAACAGAGAACAGGAGGACAGGATGGAACTACTATCCCAACTGAACCCGGACCAGATTGAGGCAGTAACCTGCGCTGAAGGCCCACTGCTGGTGCTGGCCGGGGCCGGCAGTGGAAAGACCCGGGTGCTCACTACCCGCGTCGCCTATCTTATTAAAAAATCAGGTGTGTCGCCCTATCAAATTCTGGCGATAACCTTTACCAATAAGGCCGCCAGGGAAATGCGGGAGCGGGTTGAAGCAATGGTTCCGAAAGCGGCCCGGGACCTCTGGGTTTGCACTTTCCACGCCGCCTGTCTGAGAATTTTGAGGCGCCAGGAGGCTTTTTTCGGAAGAGACCGCAATTTTGTTATCTATGACGCTGATGACCAGCTGACTGTTGTCAAGGAATGTCTTAAAGAACTCAATGTGGACGATCATAAATACCCGCCCCGGGCTGTGGCGGGAGTGATTTCCCAGTGCAAAAACCAGCTTTTGGACGCCCCGGATTTTGAGCGCAGCGCCAGTGATCATTTTTCCAGGGTTGCCGCCGGGGTGTATTTGAGCTATCAGGATAAACTGCGAAAAAATAACGCGGTGGATTTTGACGATCTGATTTTTTTAACAGTCAGGCTGTTTCAGAGCTACCCGCAGGTTCTGGCCTATTACCAGAACCGTTTTCGCTATATCCTGGTGGATGAGTACCAGGATACCAACCACGCCCAGTATGTGCTGGTCAACTTGCTGGCAAAGGCCCACCGCAACCTTTGTGTGGTGGGAGATCCCGACCAGGGAATTTATAGCTGGCGGGGAGCCGACATTAATAACATCTTAAATTTTGAAAGGGATTATCCCGAAGCCGCCGTGATCAGGCTGGAACAGAATTACCGTTCCACTGGCTGCATCCTGGAGGCCGCCAACCATCTGATCCGGAACAACGCCAACCGGAAGGACAAACGCCTCTGGACGGCTGCAGGACAGGGTGTACCCCTGATCCATTATTTTGCTGAGAATGAGTATGCCGAAGCGGACTTCGTGGTCAGCCGCATCCTGCACTTGAAGGAAGTGGAAAACAGGCGCAACCGTGATTTTGCCGTGCTTTACCGGACTCACGCCCAGTCCAGGGTTGTTGAGGAGAGTTTGATCCGGGCCGGGTTGCCCTATACCATAATCGGGGGGCAAAAGTTTTACGAGCGCAAGGAAATCAAGGATGTACTGGCATATTTAAGGCTGATCCTGAATCCCCTAGACACAGTGAGCCTGGCCCGCATTATAAATGTTCCCAGGCGCGGTATCGGACCGGCTTCCTTTCAAAAAATCATGGCCTTTGCCCTGCAACAGGGGCTTAAACCCTTGGAGGCGCTGGAAAGAGCGGCGGAAATACCAGGTCTTACGGCCAGGGTAAAGGCCGCCGGTGCTGCCCTGGGGGTACTGCTCCGGAAATTAGCGGAGGAATCCGGGAACCTTACTGTTACGGAGCTGACCCGGGCGGTTCTTGAGCGTACCGGCTACCGCCAGGAACTGTTGAATGAAAAAACTGTGGAGTCGCAAACCAGGCTGGAAAACCTGGAAGAATTCATTTCCGGAACCGTGGAGTTTGACCGGCAGTCTGAGGAAAAGGGTCTCCGGAGTTTTTTGGAAAACATAGCCCTGGTTGCGGAAGTAGACATGTATGACGAGGTTGCTGACCAGGTGGTCCTGATGACGCTGCACAGCGCCAAGGGGCTTGAGTTTCCGGCGGTCTTTTTAATCGGCATGGAGGAAAGTGTATTTCCCCACGCCCGTTCCCTGCTGGATCCCGGCGAACTGGAAGAGGAGCGCAGGCTCTGCTATGTGGGTGTAACCAGGGCCAGGGAGAGGCTTTATCTAACCCACTGCTGGAAGAGGACCCTGTACGGGATGGAGCGTTACAACAAGCCTTCCCGCTTTTTAGAAGAAATTCCGCCGCATTTGCTGAAAGCCGAAGAATCTTTGGCTGACCCCGGAAGCCGGACGGAACAGATGCCTGCAGGGAGTAAGCCGGCGCCCCGGGTTAAGGCCGTCGAACAGTTCGTCCTGGGTGATAAGATCCAGCACCAGAAATGGGGCCTAGGTGTGATTGTGGGAGTTAAGGGCCAGGGCGAGGATGCTGAATACAAGGTAGCCTTTCCCGAGCAGGGCATCAAGGTGCTGTTGGCCCGCTATGCGCCGCTGGAGAGGCCAACCGGGGCAGAGGCCCAGGCCTTAAAAGAGTAGTATTCTGGCCATGGTCCCGGCCCGGGAACCTGAGAACATCCTGTTCCCGAGAACTTAATACCCCTGTATCTGCTACCGGAATATTAAGCTATTGGGAGAGGTTGGATTTTAACTGAACAGGGGAATAATATATCTAGCTGTAATTCGGAGGAATCATGGAGCGACTCCTGATTGTCGCCGCACTTACTGCGGTTATCCACATGATCAATACGCTGATCTTTGCGGTCCGTATTTCCGGAGTGCGCACAAAGCGTCTGGCCACAGCCCTATCCCTTTTTAACGTAATTTTTCTTCTGGCCAGCACCGCCAACAGCATCCAGGGCTTCCTTCTGGCTTCCATTGTGGAGAAAGCCATTAAAGCCGGCCAGGAGCAGGCAGGGATGGTCATGCCTCTGGAACAGCTGGTTTATCATCCTGCCTACCAGGCACAGCTGGCCCTGCTTGACCACAGGATCCGGCTTGTTATCGGCGCGGCAACCCTGGGAACCGTTCTGGGGGCGCTCCTGATTCCGGCCTTCGTTAATATTTTCAACAAAGCCATTTTCATTTTTGAAGAGACCGGTTCCGTTCCCCGGATGCTCAAGATTATGCTTTTTTCTCCGCGCAAGGTATTCAACGGGATGGGGCAGGTGAGGATACCCGGCAGAAAAGCCTTTAAAAACCTTTCCTCCCGCAGGGGAGCAATTCCAAAGACCTTTATCATCCTGAACTTTTTTGTGACGGGTATCTACACCACAGGGGTGCTGTCGGCGCTTTACGCCGGTGCCCTGTTCCCTGACTTCCGGGCTGCGGCGGCGACCCTTTCAGCGGTTGTAAACGGAGTAGCGACAATTCTCTCGGCAACGGTTGTTGATCCCACTGCCGCTATGATCACCGACCAGGCTCTGAGGGGGGACCGGAGCGAGGAAGATGTCAAACAGATGGCCATTTATTTAAGCATATCCAGGTTTTTGGGTACGGGCTTTGCCCAGGTGATCTTTGTCCCTTCAGCCTTGCTGATTAAATTTATGGCCTCGTTGCTTGCCTGACGGGGTGCCCTGCAGGGCTTGCAGAACCAGATTCGGAGGTGCCTTTACAGTGAAACGGGACCTTGCAGCCGCCCGGGAACGGGCTGAAACACTGCGCAAGGATATTGAATTACATAATTACAATTATTATGTTCTGGACGAGCCGGTCATTCCGGACTCCCAGTACGACCGGATGATGCGGGAACTGGAAAAGCTGGAGGAACAGTTTCCGGAACTGATCACTCCCTATTCGCCCACTCAAAGGGTCGGGGGGAGGCCCAGGGAAGGTTTTACGACTATACGCCATCTTTCACCGATGCTGAGCCTGGCCAACGCCTTCAATGAGGGAGAACTGCGTGATTTTGACCGGCGCGTCAGGCAGGCCTTACCGGGCGAGCATGTTCAGTATGTGGTGGAACCAAAAATTGACGGGCTGGCGGTTTCCCTTTATTATGAAAACGGGTATTTTATCCGGGGAGCTACCCGGGGTGACGGTGAAACAGGCGAGGATATCACCGCAAACCTGAAAACAATCAGAAGTGTGCCCCTCCGGCTGCGCCGCCCCGTACCTGAACTGGAGGTGAGGGGCGAGGCTTATATGTCCAAGGATTCCTTCGCCCGGCTGAACGAAGCCAGGGAGGAAACCGGCGAGAGTCTTTTCGCCAACCCCCGCAACGCCGCGGCGGGTACCCTGCGCCAGCTGGATCCTAAAGTTACGGCTTCCCGGCAGATGGCTCTTTTTGTTTACGGAATAGGTCACAGCAGAGGGATAGCTCCCTCCGGGCACAAAGAAGTCCTGGAGCTTTTGAGTGAGCTGGGTTTTAAGGTCAACCCGGAGTACAGGGTGTTTGAGCAGATGGACGAGTTGATTGAATACATCAGCAGGTGGCAGTCCCGCCGCTTTGACCTTCCCTATGCCGTAGACGGGCTGGTGCTCAAAGTGAATTCACTTTCCCAGCAGGAGCGGCTGGGTTCCACCATGAAAAGCCCCCGCTGGGCCATAGCCTATAAGTTTCCCCCGGAGCAGGCGGTGACCCGGGTTAAGGATATTTTTGTCCGGGTGGGACGCACCGGTGTCTTAACGCCCAGCGCGGATTTTGAGCCAGTGCGCCTGGCCGGTACAACCGTGAGCAGGGCAACATTGCATAACGAGGACTTGATCAGGGAAAAAGACATTCGCATCGGCGACAGGGTGCTGGTGCAGAAGGCCGGGGATATCATCCCGGAAATCGTGGCCGTTCTTACCGGTGAGAGGGACGGCACCGAAGTGCCCTGGTCCATGCCCCGGGAGTGCCCCTCCTGCCGGTCGCCCGTAGTCCGGGCGGCGGGGGAGGCGGCCGTCCGCTGCACCAACCTGGCCTGCCCGGCCCAGCTCTGGGAAGGTTTGATTCATTTTGCCTCACGCAACGCCATGGACATAGCCGGGCTGGGGCCGGCGGTAATCGGCCAGCTTCTAGCTGCCGGCCTGGTGAGCGATCCGGCGGACCTCTATTCCCTGCGCTATGAAGATCTAGTGAACCTGGAGCGCCTGGGACCAAAGTCTGCCCGGAACCTCCTGGGGGCTATCGAGGCCAGCAAAAGCAACTCCCTGGCCAGGCTGATTTTTGCCCTGGGCATCCGCCATGTGGGTGAGCGCGCGGCCAGGATCCTGGCTGGGCGCTACAAATCCATGGAAGCCCTGATGACTGCCCGGGAGGATGACCTTGTGGCCATCCCGGAAATCGGACCCAAAATTGCTGCCGCTATTGTTGATTTCTTTGCCGGAAAGGAAAACCGGCAGGTGCTGGAAAAGCT
>JAKPTB010000051.1 GCA_029555205.1 Bacillota bacterium | reverse complement strand
TAAGAATATGGACAAATTATAAGCTCCTAAAACCGTAGGGGAAACACGGATACTCACGTCACCTGAGTCACGACCCGCGACTCATTGAGGACATACTAACCTTTGCGAGGACTGCCCACCTTCTGTATTTCCGTCGCAACGAACCCCGGCACGCCTCGTAGCTTTCTATGGTTTCCTGGAAGAGGCGGCGCGCTCTTTCCCTGTCATTGGCGCTTAAAAACTGCCGGCCGGCCTCGTAAAATACCCTGGGTGAGCCGTATAACAAAAGCCGGTCAAATACATGCTTAATCTTCTCGCCAGGCTGTCCTTCCTCCAGGTAGATCCTGAGAAGGTAAACATAGGGCTCCCCCAGGCTGACCTTGGGGTTAGCTTTTATCGCTTTTTCTATCTCTTCTTTACCCTCGTTAATCCTGCCGCACCGGTAGTATGAAGCGCCCAGGTAAAAATGGAAAAGGGGGTGCCCCTCCATCTTGCCGGATGCGTTCTCCAAAAAGGCCAGGGCGCTTTCGTATTTTCCCTGCCGGAAATAAGCCTCGCCCAACTCCAGGTAAGACTCGGCGTTGGCCGGATTTACTGCGATATCCTTCTTCAACTGCCTGATCCTTTTTGCCCTGCGCCAGGGCTCAAAGAGATCCGGCAGAATACCTACATAGCGGCGTTCGATAAAAAATATTGCCAGCACCATTATTACCAGGACAAGAAGGGGATTGCCGGTCAGGTAGGAAAGCAAAACAAATATAAAGAACTTGTTCATCTGGAAAATCCCCCGGTCAAATATTCATTAATTTTAAAATATTGCCGCCCCGTATTATATCAGACCACCTGCCTTTTTTTGATAAAATGCAACGGTTTCCCGCAGCCCTTCTCCCAGGCTGTAGCGGGGACGCCAGCCGAGGGAGGCGCAGGTGTTTTCGTTAGCCAGGTAACTGTGGGTAATATCCCCCGGGCGGGGCGGGTGGTATACCGGTTCAAGTGCGCTGCCGGTTATCTTTTTAAGCTCCCGGAATAAATGGTTAACGGTTGACCCTGCTCCGGTGCTGACATTAAAGACCCCTTCGTCCCCCCTGCGCAGCGCCGCCATATTCGCCGCGGCCACATCTTTGACGTAGATGAAATCCCGGGTTTGTTCACCGTCGCCGAAGATATGCGGACTCTCACCTTTTATAAGCCTGTCTATAAATATGGCCACCACTCCGCCTTCACCGGAAGCGTCCTGGCGGGGCCCGTACACATTGGCGTAGCACAGCACCGTGTATTTAATCCCATATACTTCCCGGTAAACCCTGAGGTAGTGCTCCACGGCATATTTGGAGACACCGTAAGGCGACTGGGGCTGTGCGGGGTGGCTTTCATCCAGCGGCAGGCGGCAGGGATTGCCGTACCTGGCCGCAGTGGACGCGTAAACAACCTTGCCGACGCTACAAACGGCGCAGGCGTTTAAAAGGTTGAGGGTCCCGAGGATGTTAATTTCCGCGTCGGCGCGCGGGTCTTTCAGCGACCGCTGCACATCCGCCTGGGCTGCAAGGTGTATTACAACTTCCGGCTTCTCCCGGACAAGGGTTTCTTCCATATACTGATCACGTA
>JAKPTB010000044.1 GCA_029555205.1 Bacillota bacterium | reverse complement strand
TATTACCGAAATTGTCAGTCTTAAGAACCAGCTGGAAACCATCCAGCAGCTAAATGAAAAATATGCTGCCGGACTGGCGCAAATATGCCTCCACAAGACCATGTTTAACGACCTGAAAGGAGTTGTCGCTTGCAGCCCTGAAACCAAACGGGTCTTTGAAATGGCCGCCCAGGTAGCCAAGGTTGATTCCACCGTTTTCCTGACGGGCGAATCCGGAGTAGGCAAGGAAGTTATCACCAATGTCATCCACCAGCTCAGCCACCGCAGCCAGGGGCCGCTGATAAAAATCAGCTGCGGGGCCATACCCGAGTCTTTACTGGAATCCGAGCTTTTTGGCTATGAAGCCGGCGCTTTTACCGGAGCAAGGAAACAGGGGAAACCGGGTATGTTTGAGCTGGCCGACAAAGGCACCCTGTTTTTAGACGAGATCGGCGACATTTCCACAAACCTGCAGGTTAAGCTGTTAAGGGTGCTGCAGAGCCGCGAAGTCATGCGGGTGGGCGGCCTAAAAATGATCGGGGTCGACGTCCGCATCGTAGCTGCTACCAACAAGGACTTGTTGAAGATGGTCAAGGCCGGGAAGTTCCGTGAAGATTTTTACTACCGGCTTAACGTCGTTTCCATTGACATACCTCCCCTCAGGGCGAGAAGGGAGGACATCCCTTTGCTGGCCTGGAACTTTTTAGAAACGCTGAACCAAAAGTACCATCTTAAAAAGAGTTTCTCTGCCGGGGTTATCGACAAGTTTATACTCTATAACTGGCCCGGCAACATCCGGGAGTTGGAAAACGTAGTCGAGCGCATGGTGGTTATGACTGATGACAATGAGCTTGGGGTAAATCACCTGCCGGAATCCATCAGGATGTACACGGGTCAGGACGAAGAGGTTTCCTATTTCCAGGAACCTCTCCCGCTGAAAACAGCGGTTGAAAGGTTTGAGAAGGATTTAATCAAAAAAGCCCTGATTAAGTACAAAAGCACGAGAAAAGCAGCCCGTTCGCTTATGGTCGACCATTCGACCATAGTGCGCAAGGTAAAAAGATACAACTTAACCAACTGGATGAAACAGGATTGAACTGCCAGCGGCAAATTGCTTCCGGGCAGTTTTTTTTATGGAATTTTAAATTTTGCTTGATAGTAAATGGCCTTTTTCGAAATATGGTGCATTTACCCACCGGGTGGTGCATTTTTATAAACATAAAAAGGCCGGCTGGTATCAGTGCCATAGCGCCTCCAAGCACAAGGCGCCCCCTGGTGCATATATACAGTTTTTTATGCTTCCCGGTTAATAATTATAGCCATTTACGGCCCCTGGCCGGGGCCGGACAGGCTGGCACGGGATTTGCGTCATAAAACTGCAAATAACTTTAAGGGGGTGGCGCATTAACTTAGAAGATAATCGTTAACAGGCAGGATGCTGTTAACCATTGGCTTGGTACACGTAATAACAGTATCCTGAGGAATTTTGTTTATGAAAGCAGGTATTGTGTATGAAAATACGGGTCGGCGAATATGAAGTCCTGTCAAGCGGTATGCTTATCGCCTTAAAAAACCAGCCGGTTGTTTTTCAACTAAATGACCGCACAGTCCCGCTAACGGCCAGGTTCTTTTTCGAGGACACCGGACATGCCGGGGAACCGCGTATTAACATACGCTCCTGTGGAAATGACAGACTGGATATTGTCTTCACGGACTTTACAGACGTGCTGGGCGACGGCCCTACAGACGCCTGGGAACTTGGAGATATTGACCACAGAAAACTGTACCTGGCCTGCCGTGTCTCATCCATAAATGATAACCGGGATAAAATCTTGTATTACACCTGGTACTTGGGAGAGCGGCTGCCGGAAAAAGACTAGAAAAATGAGTTTGCTTTTCAGGAGAGATGGCCATGAAAAAAGAAAAAGGGAGCCACCTTGTTACCTTCAGACCTGGAGAGGTTATCGGGGCGTACAATCAAGGAGAGGATATCCTCAAGGACATCTGCGGCAAACTAGGAGGATTTGGCTGTAAAAT
>JAKPTB010000019.1 GCA_029555205.1 Bacillota bacterium | reverse complement strand
CGGCCGGGCCCACAGCGTCTCCGGTTGTGAATGGATTGGTAAATATACTACGGAAAAGGATATTCTGGATTGTATAAGATACCACCACCACCAGGACATCGAGGGAGCGGACCTGGATGCCGCCAGTCCTGCTTACCTGGTCTACCTGGCGGACAATATCGCATCCGGCATCGACCGCCGGCAAATTGAAGGCGCAGCAACCGCAGGTTTTGACAGAAGCAGGCCCCAGGAGTCGGTCTATAATCTACTGAATAACAACAACGGCAGGGCTGCCTACAGAGTGGCTGCCATCAGCGAAAAAATAAACTGCCCCCGGGATACAAAAAACTACAACCCGGCTGCAGATTATAACCGGATCATTGCGGACCTTAATGAAGACCTTTCCGGCATCAACTTTCAGGGAGAGTACATAAATTCCTTGCTGGAACTGTGCGAGGCCTATTTATCCTACATTCCCTCCTCCACTTACAGGGGCGAGGTTGCCGATATTTCTCTCTTTGACCACTCCAAGATAACCGCCGCCCTGGCTGCCTGCATGGCCCTTTATCTGGATAGCCAGCAAAGAAGCGATTATAGAACAGAGCTTTTGACCAATAGGCACAACTTCTACGGGGAAAAGGCCTTCTGCCTTTTTTCCTGCGATATTTCGGGAATCCAGCAGTTTATTTATACCATTTCCTCCAAGGGCGCCTTAAAAGGGCTGCGCTCCCGTTCTTTTTACCTGGAGTTGCTGCTGGAAAACCTGGCCGACGAGATACTCGGCGCCTGTTCCCTTTACCGTACCAATCTGTTGTATACCGGCGGCGGACATGCCTATATTTTATTGCCCAACACCCCCCGTGCCCGGGAGAACGCGGCTGCGTCCGTTGCCAGTATCAACCGCAGGCTCATGGAATATTTCGGAGCCGGGTTGTATGTGGCGTATGGTTTACAGGAGTGTTCGGCAGCCGAATTAATGAGCAAAACGCCTGATCCGGAGGACTACACTAATATTTTCCGCAGCCTTTCCGCACAGATTGCGCAGCGCAAGCTAAGGCGCTATTCTGCTGGGGAGCTGCGGCAGTTAAACAATACAACTACGGATAAAGAGGGACGCGAGTGCAGTGTTTGCGGGGTGTCCAGCCGACTGGAGGATAGGGGGGAGGAAACCTACTACTGCGGGATCTGCGCGGCCTTTACCGATATTTCCCGGATGCTGATCAAACCGGACTCAGTTTTTGTAGTGACCAGAACAGTATTAAACGGGACGTCTCTGCCGCTTTTTTCCAGCCAGGGAGAACAATTATATTTCCATGCTTCGAAAGCAGGCAAAGTGAAGGAACTTCTCCAGAAAAGTCCGGAGCAGGTGGTGCGTGTTTACAGCAAAAACTCCTACCGGACCGGTTTCAGCCTTGCCACTAAATTGTGGCTGGGGGACTATGCCGCAACCAGCCAGGAGGGGGACTTAAAAACATTTAATGAGCTGGCTGCGTGTTCCCGGGGAATTGAAAGGCTCGGGGTGCTGCGGGCGGACGTGGATAACATGGGGACCGCCTTTGTCAGCGGCTTCGTCAGGGATAAAGCTGCCGCTGCAGACAAGTATAAGTATCTTACCATCTCCCGCACCGCGACCTTATCCCGCAGCTTGTCCATCTTCTTTAAATATTACCTCAATGACCTGTTAGCTAACGGGGAATTCGACCTGCTGGCATCTCCCAAACGGCGCAACCTGGTGGTGGTATATTCCGGCGGCGACGACTTGTTCCTGGTTGGCGCCTGGAACGAGGTGCTCTCGGCAGCCATAGATATCCGCAGGGCCTTTGCCCGCTACACCTGTAACACCCTTACCATGTCAGCCGGCTTTGCCATGTTTGAGCCCGGCTACCCCATCGCCAGGATGGCGGAGGAAACCGCATGGTTGGAAGAGAGAGCCAAGGAGCACAGGTACCAGGGCAGAATGAAAAACTCCATTTCGCTCTTTGGCCTGGAAATGGACGGCGGGCAGCTGCAAGCCCGGCATACCTATGATTGGGATACCTTTGAAAACCAGGTGCTGGGCGAAAAATACACGCTCCTGGACAGCATCTTCAGCGGCGGTGAAGACTACGGCAACAGCTTCCTGTACAACATTCTGGATTTGCTGCGCCAGGCCGAAAAGGACAGGATCAATATTGCCCGCCTGGCCTACTTGCTGGCCAGAAGGGAGCCGGACAGGAAAGCGTCCGGGGAATTAAAAAGAAACTACAGCAATTTTAGCCAGTGCGTTTATCGTTGGGCCTTGGACGAAAATGGGCAGGACCGGCTGCAGTTGATTACAGCGATCATGCTCTACACTTATTATAAACGCGAGAAAAAGGAGGAGCGGTCATGAATGATGTTATGAAGGAAGCATTCAGAAAGGCAGGCCTTGAGGGTAAACAACCATCCGATAAATCCCGGGCAAAAGAAACCCCTCCCGGCAACAGGAGCGGCTATGCAGGGCCGCCGCCGGCGTCCCGCTCCGGCTCTACCCGGACCGCGGCTGCGGGATTTATATTGAGGGATGACTATACCCGGCAAGCCGAGCAGGTGATCCAGCAACTAAGGGGTGCTCTGGGAAGCAGGTATAAAGATTTTACCACCAGCAAAATCCGGAATATCCTGGCGCAGGTCAGTGAAATCTACAACGATGTCATTGCAGGCCGCGATGACGTACTCAGCGCGGAGCTGCAGGGCCGGATCGAATACCTTAAGGTCCGCCTGGTTTACGAGTGCGGGCGGGAGAACGTGGTCAGGCAGTTCGTGGACAAGGCGAAGTTAATGGATTTATTGAACAACATCGGTGACAGCCGGGAGAATTTCAAGAAATTTGCCCGTTACATGGAAGCCCTGGTGGCCTATCACCGTTTCCTGGGCGGCCAGGATTAATAAAGGGGGAGAGGAAATGTACGGCAAAATATTGATTAAATGCAAGATGACGGTCTTGACAGGCATGCATATCGGGGGGTCTTCAACTTTTTCCGCCATCGGCGCAGTGGACAGCCCCGTTGTCAGAGACAATTTAACCGGAGAGCCGATGCTGCCCGGTTCCAGTCTCAAAGGCAAAATGCGCACCCTGCTGGCCAAGTCCCTCAAAAACCATTACATAACACAGGAGTGCGCTGATGACCCTGAGGAAATAGCCCGTCTTTTCGGCACGGCAGGCAATAGAAACCGGAACATCAACCCCAAGGCGGCCAGGCTGCAGTTTGCCGACGCCTTCCTGCTGAACGCTGAAACAATGAAAATACGCGGCGGGATGACTGAAGTGAAGTTCGAGAACACCATCAGCCGCCTCACGGCTGTGGCCAACCCCAGGCAGATTGAGAGGGTTGTGCGGGGATCTGAATTTGGCGTCAAAATGGTTTACGATATGGAAGAAGCCGGGGAGCTGGAGGCTGACTTTACCAACATAGCTAAAGGCCTCAAACTATTGTCCCTGGATTACCTGGGGGGACACGGCTCCCGGGGGTACGGCAAAGTAGCCTTTACGGATTTTGAAATTGAGGTTAAAGAGGGAGAATGCCCCGTAGACACCGGTATGCTCCTAAATATTCTGAAGGAAGTGGAGGAATATGGAGTATTCTCTTTACAGGCTTAACTTCACTACTTTCCTGCATATCGGAGAGGACAATGGGGCAGTATCGCTGGACAGCAGCCGCATGACCATCCATGCCGACACCCTTTTTGCCGCGCTGTGCTGCGAAGCGGCCGGGGATGAAAGGCTAGGAGAGTTGGTGGAGTATTTTAGGGAGGGTACGCTGGCCATATCGGATGCCTTGCCCTATGCGTGGGATGAACTTTACCTGCCCCGGCCGGTTTTGTTTACCGGTAACAGGCGGCGGGAGGGAGATGCCGCTATAAAGAAGGCTTTAAAGGGCCTGGAATACATCCCTCTGTCCCTCTTCGGGGAATATCTGAGGGGACTGAACCAGGCTGAAGTAGAACCGGACAAGCTCAAAGCCTGCTTTGGCCAGCAGGTGGTCACAACCCGGGTGGCCCTGAAGGGCAAGAACCCGCCATTGCCCTATCACCTGGCTGCCTGGCGGTTTGCCACAGGCTGTGGACTGTATATCATCGCCTGCTGGGAACAGGAGGCGGCCGGACAGCTCCTGGCATCCCTGCTTACCGGCCTGGGTTTGACCGGCATCGGCGGCAAACAATCCTCCGGCTGGGGTAAATTTGAGGTAAGCCGTGACAGTGTGCCAACGGAGTTGCTGAAACTGCTCAAAGACGAAGAGGCCCCCTACCAGATGCTGCTGGGCACCGCCTTGCCGCCTGACAGCGAGCTGGATGAAGTCCTGGAGGACGGCTGGTACCCGCTGGTCAGGCGCGGCGGCTTTATCTGTTCGGCAACATATGCGCCCGGGCAGCTGAAAAAACGCACCATTTACATGCTGGCCCCCGGTTCCTGCCTGCGCCGCAGGTTCAAGGGGGGTATGTTCGATTTGTCCGATAACGGCGCCCATCCTGTGTGGCGATGCGGCAATAGCCTTTTTGTGGGGGTGAACCTGTGAGATTCTGTCATCTTGAAAGGCTGAACATAACCCTGCGCTCACTGTCGCCGGTATTCATCGGTTCAGGTGAGCGCCTGAGCAAAAAAGAATATATTTTCGATCCACATAAGGGTATGATCTATTTCCCAGACTTTCCGCGCCTGGTGGCTTTCTTAAAGAGCCGCTCCCTGCTGCCCGCCTACCAGGACTACCTGCTCCAGGCGCGCAACAATGATTTCCGGAGCTTTTTAGAGCAAAACAGAATAACCGAATCCGACTACCCTTCCTTTGTCAGTTACAGCATAGAAGCCGGCGAGGCAGCCCGGGCGTCCAATTTTCGTGAGGTGCTGACTTTCATCAAGGATGCCCGGGGGCTTCCCTATATCCCCGGGTCCAGTGTGAAGGGGGCCATCCGCACGGCTCTGGCAGCCTACTTCCTGAAAAAAGGCGACTGGAGCAGGTCCAGGCAGGAAATCGAAAGGGCTGACAGGTCCTTGCCGCCACGTAGATACCTGGCCAGGGAGACCGGCAACCTGGAGAAAAGGATCTTTAATCGCCTGGAATACAAGGACAGGAGAGGAGAGGTTATAAGAGGCGCCGAAAACGATTTGATGCGGGGCCTCAGAATCAGTGATAGCGCTCCTTTAAGTCCGGAAAACCTTGTTTTAACCGGCAAATATGACCGCATGCCCGATGGTGCCGTAAACCGCCTGCCGATATTCAGAGAATCCTTAAAGCCGGGCAGCGAGGCCCGTCTGACCATGACCCTGGATCTACCCGTGTTGGCAAAGGCGGGCTTGAGTAAGAAAAATATCGAGGAAGCCCTGCATGCCTTTTCCGATCAGCATTATGAAAGTTTTGAACAATATTTCGCGGAATCCTCCGAAGACGCCCCGAATGCTACTCAGCAAGGGGTGGATCTCATCCTGGGAGGAGGAGCAGGTTATGTATCCAAAACCGTCACTTACAACTTATATCCAGAGCGGGAGCAAGCGCTGGCGCTGGCCGGGAGAATAATGGTCAAACAATTTCCCCGGCACGGTCATGCTAAAGATGCTGCCGTGCATAAAGCAGCTCCCCACACATTAAAGACGACCATGTATAAAGGGCAGTATTACCAGATGGGCAGATGCGAGCTGATCTTGGAATAAGAAGTCTTAAGGAATGAAAAATATGTTGCAAAAAATTGTTGTGCAGTGCAAGTATGGAGGAGAACAAAAGGCCAACTACAACTGGGGCTCGCTTTTTCATGGCGTGCTGCTGCAAGCCCTGCCCCCGGAGATTGCAGATACCCTCCACCAAAGCCGGCTGCGGCCCTTTTCCCAGTATGTCTTACCCCGGCCCGACGACCGGCATTTAACCTGGATTATCGGACTGTGGGATACCGGGCTGGCCGGTTATATTGTTCAGACGGTTATGTCGATGAACCGGATTGAATTGCAGCAAAAAGGAATTACCCTGGAAGTCGTGGAAGTACAGAGGAACACCCAGAGTGTACAGGACTATTTCAGCCGGTTTTTTACCTCAAGTACCCCTTGCCGGCGCTATGAAGTTGAATTCCTAACACCGTCCACCCACAAACAGAACGGGGGATACGCCTTGTTCCCCGGCACGGAGTTGATTATCAACAGCATCATCAGGCGCTACAGCGCATTTGTGCAGGACGTATCCCTGGAGGACGCTGAAGCCATCAAGCAGATAGCGAGGCATACCCGCATTGTCCGGTATGCCTTGCATTCCAGTGTTTATTACCTGGAAAACATCAAAATCACCGGCTATATGGGGCGCCTGACCCTGGTTATCAGCGGTCCCGAGCAACTGGCCAGGCTGACAGGGGCATTGCTCTGTTTTGCCGAGTACTGCGGGCTGGGCGTAAAAACGGCGTTAGGAATGGGCGCCGTAAGAGTTAAGCAAATAAACTAACACCGGCAGCAGGGATAATGTTGAGGAGCTTGAAACCGAATTAAGCGCCGCGGCAAGCATGATGGAGCTAGAACAAGAAACCCGGAGAAAAAGTGATGCAATATGTTAGAGTTGAGCGGAAAAATAGATAATAATGGCAGCCTTCCTTTCAGCCCCGCAAACTGTATTCTGAGCACAAGCACACCAGGGGATTACGCGGACAGGATTCAAAACAAAAGACCCCTTTAAGGGGACGGAAACGTAAATGTTATTCCCTATAAGCTGTTTAATTTTTATTCAAAACAAAAGACCCCTTTAAGGGGACGGAAACTTGGAACGTGGGAGCTTGCAAATTCAGCAGGCTCTATTCAAAACAAAAGACCCCTTTAAGGGGACGGAAACTAAGTAGTTCTGCCTCCCGAACACCTATCTTCGAGTATTCAAAACAAAAGACCCCTTTAAGGGGACGGAAACATAGGTGCAGGTGTTTCCTATAGCCCTGATCGGTTATTCAAAACAAAAGACCCCTTTAAGGGGACGGAAACTGTTAATATTTGTCATTTCCTTCTCCTTTCCCCCCATTCAAAACAAAAGACCCCCTTAAGGGGACGGAAACACACGGGGATGAACCCAACGGACCTTCGAAAATTCAAAACAAAAGACCCCTTTAAGGGGACGGAAACCATCTTTTTGGTCCCCCAACCAGTAAGATTAGAAGATTCAAAACAAAAGACCCCTTTAAGGGGACGGAAACCGGTTCCCCTACTGGTGGTTGTCGGTGTGGTGATTCAAAACAAAAGACCCCTTTAAGGGGACGGAAACTGTTCGAATGCCACTACCTCGTAAAGTCTACCTTGAATTCAAAACAAAAGACCCCTTTAAGGGGACGGAAACGAGCGGGAATTAAATGATGCAGTTTACTAATAAATTCAAAACAAAAGACCCCTTTAAGGGGACGGAAACGTATTCGCCCAATTCGAGTCCAATTTGTTGCAATTCAAAACAAAAGACCCCTTTAAGGGGACGGAAACACGAC
>JAKPTB010000017.1 GCA_029555205.1 Bacillota bacterium | reverse complement strand
GGGCAAGGCGCCGGAAGCGGGCAAAGCCCCGGGAAAAATCCCGGTCGTCCGTAATTTTTAGATATTACAATGAATTTAATCTAATCCACAGCAAGGAGGAATATCCGTTATGCCAGGTTTCAACGGAACTGGCCCGCTGGGCGCCGGGCCAATGACAGGGCGCGGCGGCGGTTACTGCATGAGCTATGTCAGCCGCGGCGCGAGATTTGACCAGAAGTTTTGTTGGGGCGGCGGCAGGGGCCAGCGGCACTGGTATCATGCCACCGGGATGCCCGGGTGGGCCCGTTGGGCGCCAGGCGCTGCTCAGGCTGTAACGGTTTACGCGCCCCCGCTTGACGGCGAGCAGGAGCTGTGCTTTCTCAAGGGGCAGGTCGAATACCTGGAAAACGCCCTTGAGCAGCTAAAAAATAGAATTAAAGAACTCGAAAAAAAAGATTAGAAAGGCACCCTGTCAGGGGGGAAATTATGAAGCAAAAACTTACTATAGCTGTTGCCAGCGGCAAAGGGGGAACGGGTAAAACCACCGTCTCCGCAAGCCTGGCCTGTACAGCGGCAGACGCCGGGTATAATGCCTCTTATCTGGACTGCGATGTTGAAGAGCCCAACGGGCATCTTTTTTTAAAACCCAGTATCAAATACCGCCACATGGTCGGCATACCCGTCCCGGTAGTAGACCCGGAGAAATGTGTTGCCTGCGGCTCCTGCGGGGAAATCTGCCAGTACAGCGCCATTGTCTGTATCAATAAAAATGTACTCACTTTCGATAAAATGTGCCACGGCTGCGGCGGCTGCAACCTGGTCTGCCCCACCGGGGCTATTACTGAAAAGAGCAGGGATATCGGTGTTGTAGAAACAGGAAGCTCCGGCAAGGTAAGGTTCTGCCACGGTAAACTCAATGTAGGTGAAGCTCTCAGCCCGCCGCTTATTAAAGCGGTCCGCTCGACAGGCCAGGACGACGGATTGAACATTGTCGACGCTTCTCCCGGCGCTTCCTGCCCGGTTATAGCAGCCATAAAAGGTGTGGACTTCATTATTCTTGTTACGGAGCCCACCCCCTTCGGGATTAACGACCTGGAAATTGCCGTCGACATGGTAAAAGAACTCCGTATTCCCCATGCAGTGGTAGTTAACAGGTGCGTCCCGGAATACACCTTGGCCCGCGATTTCTGCAGGGATAAAAACATCAAGGTACTTGCGGAAATTCCCGATGACCGCAGGGTTGCAGAAGCCTATTCCAGGGGAGAGCTGCCCTGCTCCGCAGTGCCCGGTTACCGGGAGCTGTTTGAAGGGCTGCTAAATGATGTGATGAAAGAGGCGAGACAGTGAAAGAGATAACAGTTATCAGCGGCAAAGGCGGCACGGGTAAAACAAGCCTGGTGGCTTCCCTGGTTTCCCTGGCCCATAAACCGGTAGTCGCAGACTGTGATGTGGACGCTGCCGACCTCCACCTGGTGCTTGACCCCAAGGTTAAAAAAGCACATGACTTTTCAGGCGGGAAAAGTGCTGAAATTGAGCCGGACAAATGCTCCGGCTGCGGCAAATGCTTTGAGCTCTGCCGTTTTGGAGCGGTAATAAAAGACGAAAGCAATAGACCGGCCTATTCCATAGATCACATATCATGTGAGGGATGCGGCGTCTGCAGCTATTTTTGCCCGGAAAAAGCTATTGTTTTCGAACCTTCGGTAAACGGCCAGTGGTATATCTCCGACACCCGTTACGGGCCCATGGTACATGCCAAACTGGGTATAGCTGAGGAAAACTCCGGCAAGCTGGTAGCCCTGGTGCGCGACCAGGCTAAAAGCATTGCTGAAAGTGAAGGCTTGTCCTATGTGATTATTGACGGCCCGCCGGGGATCGGCTGCCCGGTTATCGCCTCTGTATCGGGCACAGACTATGTGCTGATCGTAACAGAACCGACATTATCGGGCGCACATGACCTTGAAAGGGTCATGGAATTGATCAATTATTTTAAGATCCCCGCTTTTCTTTGTATAAACAAGTACGATATAAATCCTGCAATAAGTGAAGTAATCGAGAAAAAAGCCAGGGCTGCCGGAGTAAAATTCGCCGGCCGGATCCGCTACGACCGGGCGGTAACCGAGGCCCAGATAAAAAAGCTCCCGGTGGTGGAATTTACTGATGCGCCCGTCGCGTCAGACTTGAAAAATATGTGGAACACTCTAGTGGAGGAAATAAATTCAGTAACGAAAGGAAGTTAAAAATAACATGAAAATTGCTATTCCAATTGCACAGGGCCAATTATGCACCCACTTTGGACACTGCGAAAGTTTTCTTTTTTTCGATGTAGACCCGGATACTAAAAATATTTTGAATAAAGAAGTCCTGACTGCCCCGCCTCATGAGCCGGGACTATTGCCCAGGCTTTTGTCTGAAAAAGGTGTCAACCTTGTAATCGCCGGCGGTATGGGCGGACGCGCGCAGCAGCTTTTCCAGCAGAACGGGGTTAAAGTCGTTACCGGCGCCAGCCCCGCCGGCGGCAGCCCGGAAGAAATAATTAAGTCTTATTTAACAGGCGCACTGCAAACCGGGGCCAACCCCTGCGATCACTAATTCATCCATTATAACTGAAAAGGAGATGCATTAAGATGGGACAGGATCCTGATTGCGGCTGCGGCACGAACGCCGCTGGTGAAGGGGAACAAAACACCGCGGGAAGTGATGAAGGGAAAAATCTACCCGAGGTACTGGCATTAAACGAATTCAGCAGTGTGGAGAATGTTATAGCGATTATGAGCGGTAAAGGCGGCGTCGGCAAATCCTCGGTAACGTC
>JAKPTB010000007.1 GCA_029555205.1 Bacillota bacterium | reverse complement strand
ATGCCGGAAATGATAGCGCAGTATGCCTACGATGCGCTGGTGGGACTTGCCTCCACCGGTTACTGGCAGTACGACCGGCAGGTAAAAAACGGGGACTTTGATGTACCTGCTAAAATTACGCCGGTCCGGCTAATCACCAGGGAAGAGTCTTACCTGCTGGAGCAGCGCTGGGGCCCCCTGGCAGGGCAGCAGGACCAGCAAGGCCAGAACCGGCAGGGTCAGCAAGGCCGGCAGGACCAGAACAACCAGGGCCAGAACCAGCAGGGTCAGGACAACCAGGAACAAAACGGGCAAAGCCAGCAAGATCAGGGCCAGGGGCAAAACGGGCAGGATCAGCAGGGCCGGGATAGCCAGGGACAGCAGGACCAGAACCAGCAGGGCGGCCGGAAAACAACCCTGAGGGTCACAACCAGGGACGGCAAGACGGTAGAAATGCAGATTGACGGGGAGATTAAAAAGATTGAAACAGTGGACGGCGCCGCGGAAGGCGGGCAGGGCGGCAGTCAAGGAGGAGGCCGCTAAGGTCAGGCTGGGTCAGGGGCAGATCAAGCTGCGCCTGTTTCCTTCTCAAAACTACGGCGCTGCTCACAATAAACCGGCGCCGCCGGGTGTCTTTTTTATTGAAAAATTTTCCTCGACGCTTGATCTGCTCAGGAGCCCGGAGGGCTTCTTCCTTGTTTCTGTGGTCGTATTGGCAGGGGAAGGCAGGCTAAAGTGTAAACCCACCATAAACCAGTTGCCGCTTAAACATTTTAAATATAATGTTTTAAAAGTGTTGACAGAATCCGAGCAGTTTACTATGATAATATTATTATTCCTATCGGATTACTATGTTTACCTTTTCCAAACTGGTGACAGGTTAGGGGGTTTGTTTAGTGCGCAGAGTTTATTTTGATCACAGCGGGACTACCCCTGTCCATCCTGAGGTGGCTGAAGAGATTTGCAGGTACCTTACTATGGACAATTTCGGTAATCCCTCCAGCATCCACCATTACGGGCGCCAAATCCGGATTAAGGTAGCGGAAGCCAGGGGGAAGGTAGCCCGGGCCCTTGGCGCCGACCCCGGAGAGATTGTATTTACCAGCGGTGGAACGGAATCAGACAACATGGCCATTCACGGTGCGGCTATCACCAATAAAAACAGGGGCAACCACATCATCACCAGTGCCGTGGAACATCACGCGGTGCTGAATACGGTCAAGGCATTGGGCAAAGAGGGTTTTGACATCACCATCCTGCCGGTGGATCAATATGGTATGGTAAGTGTCGATGACGTGGCCGCGGCGATTACAGACAGGACTATTTTAATTACCATTATGCATGCCAACAATGAAGTGGGCACGATTATGCCCGTGGCGGAAATTGGCAAGCTGGCCCGGGAGCGGAAAATAATATTCCATGTGGACGCGGTGCAAAGCTTCGGCAAAATACCGGTGAATGTGGACGACCTGGGGGTGAGCCTGCTTTCTCTATCCGGACATAAGATCTACGGGCCCAAAGGAATCGGTGCTCTATATATCCGCAAAGGGACACGCTGGCGGCAAACCCTCTTCCACGGCGGGGCCCAGGAGCGCCTGCGCAGGGCCGGCACCGAGAATATTCCAGGTATCATGGGCTTGGCCAGGGCGGCCGAACTGGCCATGGAGAACAGGGATGCGGAAAGCTCCAGGTTGCAGGACCTGCGTGATCGAATAATCAGGGAGCTTACCGGCATAGAAGGTGTCAGGTTGACCGGCCATCCTGTGCTGCGCCTGCCGAACCATGCCAGTTTCATTTTTAAATATATTGAAGGTGAGTCGATGTTACTCAGCCTGGATATGAAAGGTATAGCGGCTTCCACCGGTTCCGCCTGCACATCCGGTTCACTTGAGCCGTCCCATGTGCTGCTGGCCATGGGGATCCCGACTGAAGAGGCCCACGGGTCGCTGCGCCTTACCCTGGGAAAAGATAATACCCGGGAGGACGTTGACTATTTCGTCAAAGTTATAAAACCGATTGTGGAAAGACTTAGAGACATGTCTGCGCTGCAGGAAGGAGTGATTTAGGATGTACACGGAAAAAGTCATGGATCATTTCGCAAATCCCCGCAACGTTGGAGAAATACCGGACGCAGACGGGGTGGGCGAGACCGGCAACCCCGTCTGCGGGGATATCATGAGAGTTTATATCAAAGTCAAGGATAATATTATCGAAGATATAAAGTTTAAAACTTTCGGGTGCGGCGCGGCCATAGCCACCAGCAGCATGGTCACGGAAATGGCAAAGGGTAAATCCCTTGAGGAAGCTTTAGAGCTGAGCAACAGCCAGGTAGCGGAAGCCTTAGGCGGCCTCCCCCCCATCAAGATGCACTGCTCCAACCTGGCTGCTGACGCCCTGCATGCAGCTGTTAATGATTATCGCAAAAAACAAACAGGTAATTAAGTGCAGGTTTTCCTGGGATTAAGCGGCGTTGTGGACAATTCAGTTGCTGCCGGTGCCTGTTTCCCGTTATACTTAAGGGTAGATCTTTAGTTGCTCCCGTGACTGATTCTGCTCATGTGCTCAAGTACGCTGACGGGGTAAGCCTGACAAAATTATATTTCTTGGGGAATAAGCCAGATTAGAGATGGGGGTGGAATATGGTGTTCAGCCGGCTAAGAAATGACATCCGTGCTGTTATGGAGCGGGATCCGGCTGTTAAATCAGTATTTGAGGTATTGCTCTGCTATCCCGGTCTCCATGCCCTGATTATGCACCGCATAGCCCACGGTTTTTACAGGCGACGCTGGTTTGTTGTGGCCCGGTTTATCTCCCACCTGTCCCGCTTTCTGACGGGTATTGAGATCCACCCCGGCGCTAAAATAGGCGAGGGGCTGTTTATCGACCACGGTTTAGGCGTCGTTATTGGTGAGACTGCTGAGATAGGTGATAACGTTACCATTTATCAGGGTGTTACCCTGGGTGGTACAGGCAAGGAGAAAGGAAAGAGGCATCCCACCATCGGCAACAATGTGGTGGTCAGCGCGGGCGCCAAGGTGCTGGGATCCTTTACCGTAGGGGACAATTCCAGGATTGGAGCGGGTTCGGTGGTTTTGAAAGAGGTTCCTCCCGACAGCACAGTGGTTGGGGTGCCCGGTAAGGTGGTGGCCAGGAACGGCCGGAAGGTTGAGCCGCGGGAGGACTATGAAATTGACCTGCGCCACGATTTGTTGCCGGACCCCGTAGCGGAAATGATCCGTTGTATGCAGAGAAAAATTGACAGGCTTGAAAAACGTGTCAGGCAGATGGAGGAAGACAGCTCAATTGCGGAAACAGTCTGCCGGGAAGGGAAGCTGAAATGCGGCGAAGACTGCCTGTTTGTTCTGCAGAAGGAGGCATAGGGGCACAGGTATAAATAATGTAAACAGTTTGTTTAAGAAGACTAAAATAAGGGGAAAAATATTTTTATTGACAGATGGGATTCCCTTCAATATAATCATACTAAACCAATATGTTTAATAATATTTAATAGCGTTACTTTCTTATCCAGAGAAGGGGAGGGACGGACCCGATGAACCTTCGGCAACCTCAAGCGCAGCTTGAAAGGTGCCAATTTCCTCCGCAATGCCGGAAAGATAAGAAGAGAGTTTTTGATAGCCTCTTCTTTTCTGAAGGGGTTTTTAAATTTAAAAGTAAGGGGTGAGGCAATAATGACAAATAGGTCAAGGGGCTTTGAAACTCTGGCCGTGCACGCCGGGCAGGAAGCGGACCCGGCAACAGGCGCCCTGGCGGTGCCCATCTACCAGACAACATCTTATGTATTCAGGGATACCGAACACGCTGCGAACCTTTTTGCGCTGCAGGAGAGCGGAAATATTTATTCCAGGATGATGAACCCCACCAACGATGTCCTGGAGCAGCGGGTGGCCGCCCTGGAAAACGGGGTGGGCGCCCTGGCCACCGCCTCGGGGCAGGCGGCGGAGTTTCTGGCCATAGCCAACCTGGCCGGTGCGGGGGACCACATCGTATCTGCCAATAGTCTATACGGGGGCACATACAACCTTTTCAAAGTCACACTGAAGCGTTTCGGTATTGACGTTTCCTTTGTGGACCCGGCAGATCCGGAGAATTTCCGCCGGGCGCTCAAACCGCGGACGAAAGCGATCTACGCTGAAACCAGTGGCAATCCGAAGCTTGACATTGTGGATTTTCAGGCGGTTGCGGACATAGCCCACGGGGCCGGGATCCCCTTTATCGTGGATAACACCGTAACCACACCCTGGCTCTGCCGGCCGCTGGAGTACGGCGCGGACATAGTGATCCATTCCGCCACCAAGTTTATTGGCGGGCACGGCAATTCCATCGGGGGGATTATTGTGGACGGTGGAAAATTTGACTGGACTAACGGCAATTTTCCACAGTTTACCGAACCCGACCCCAGTTATCACGGCGTGATTTACACCGGGGCCTTTGGCCCGGCTGCCTTTATAGGCAGGGCGAGAGTGCAGCTGCTGCGTGATCTGGGGCCGTGCCTGAGCCCCTTTAACGCCTTTCTGCTGTTGCAGGGACTCGAGACCCTGCCGCTGCGGATGGAGCGGCACTGCCGGAACGCGCTGGCCGTGGCAAAATTTTTGGAACAGCACCCGCAGGTAGCATGGGTGAATTATCCAGGCCTGCCCGGTCACCCGTCGCACGAACTGGCTAAAAAATACTACCGCGGTGGCTTTGGCGCGCTGCTGACCTTCGGGATCAAGGGTGGCCATGGGCCGGCCAGGCGATTTATCGACTCGCTGAGAATCTTCTCGCTGCTGGCGAATATCGGCGACGCCAAGTCTCTCGTCATTCACCCGGCCTCAACCACCCACCAGCAGCTGACGGAGGCTGAACAGCTGGAAACCGGTGTAAGCGGGGACTTGATCCGCCTGTCCGTCGGCATAGAGACCATTGATGACCTGCTGGAAGATTTGGACCAGGCCCTGAACAAAGCCTGAGTTGATGTCCTGGGACAACGGGGCTGGTTCTCTTCCAGCGTAAAAACCTGACCACAGGGCGGGTAGCAAAGGGATCTAGCCTGGAATTCATTAAGGTGAGCGGGGAGTGCAAGCAAGGGGAGTTCCTTTATTGTTCCGGACACCATCGCACCTTTGGAGGTAATGAAAATGAGTGATGCGCTGAACGTGCTTACAGATAAAACCCGCAAGCGGTACGACGGACCCGGGGAGCCATGTTCCGTAGGTTATGTCTTTCCCCGGAAGGTCAGGCTGGCTGATGAGGCAAACCCGCTTCCCCTGGAATGCGGGAAGGAGCTCTGGCCGGTGGACGTTGAGTATGAGGTTTACGGGGAGCTGAATCAGAATAAGGACAACGCTATTCTGATCCTCCACGCCCTTTCCGGCGACGCCCACGCGGCCGGCTGGTATCATGACGCCGAAAAACTGGGGAGGCCCTGGCTGGCGAAGCGGCCCGGCTGGTGGGACAGCATGATTGGGCCGGGAAAGGCCTTTGACACAAAAAAATACTGCGTCATCTGTTCAAATATTCTGGGCGGCTGTTATGGCACCACCGGACCTTCCTCAACTGATCCGGCAACAGGCAGGCCCTACGGCCTTCGTTTCCCGGTGGTGACCGTGGGGGACTGGGTGCGGCTGCAGGAGCGCTTAATCAGCAGCCTGGGCATTGAGAGGCTGGTTTCCGTGGCCGGTGGTTCCCTGGGCGGGCAACAGGCGCTGGAGTGGGCCCTGGCCTACCCTGACCGGGTGGACTCGGCCATCGTCATCGCCTCGACAGCCTGGCTCAGCGACCAGGGTCTTGCTTTCAACGCTGTGGCGCGCAAGGCGATTACGGCAGACCCGGATTTCCATGGCGGTGATTACTATGAATCTGCAGGACCCGGGCAGGGACTTTCAGTGGCCCGGATGCTGGGCCATATCACCTATCTTTCCGAGATCTCCATGCACCGCAAATTTGGGCGCAGGTTTTGCAACGGTGGCGGGCCGGGGTTTCAGCTGGAAGCTGACTTTGAAGTGGAGGGTTACCTGCGGCACCAGGGGGAGTCCTTTGTGGAGCGGTTTGACGCAAACAGTTATTTATATATTACCAAGGCTGCCGACTATTTTGACGCGTCAGCCTGGGGCGGCGGCGACCTGGACAAAGCATGTCAAAGGATCAGCAGTAAAATCTTGCTTGTATCCTTTTCCTCAGACTGGCTCTACCTGCCCGAACACATGAAGAACCTGGCCCTGACCCTGGGCCGGAACAGAAAACATGTTAGCTACGCCAATATCCAGTCTTCATACGGGCATGACGCTTTTCTGCTCGAGGTGGATAAGCTGACGCTACTGGTGCGGAATTTCCTGGAGGGTGGTGGGCAAACTGGTGAATAAGCAATACCGTTTTGACCATAATGTAATATACGGCCTTATTCAGGCCGGGAACTCGGTGCTTGACCTGGGTTGCGGCAACGGCGAACTCCTGTCGAAGCTGATCAGGCACAAAGACGTTCAGGCTCTCGGCATCGAGAAGGATTTCGACCTGGTAGCTGAAGTAATTGCCAGGGGTGTGCCTGTCCTTCACTCCGATCTTGATGAAGGGCTGGCCGGGCTGCCCGATCTTTTTTTTGATTACGTTATCCTGGAGAAGACCCTTCAGGCGGTTAAGAGGCCTCTTTTCGTGCTGGAGGAGATGTTGCGTGTGGGTAGATTCGGAATTGTAAGCTTTCCCAATTTCGGGCACCGGCAGGTTGTTTTATCGCTTTTATCCACAGGGAAAATGCCGGTGACGTCAAGTCTGCCCTATCAGTGGCATGACACGCCGAATATCCACCTTTTTACGGCCAAAGACTTCCTTGACTGGGCCGGGGCTAATAAGGTCAGGATTGAAAGGGGTTTTTCCTGGACCGGCAACGGGATTGTTCAGTTTAAAGAGGAGGAATCGGCTTCCGCTGAAGAAGTTCTGTTTGTTATCTCAAGGGTAGGTTTTAGTCCGGAATAATAGTAAACCGGGGAGGTAATAATCAATGGCTAAAATTGCAAACAACCTGACTGAGTTAATCGGTAAAACTCCTCTGCTGAAACTGAACCGGGTGACAGAGGGATTGGAGGCGGAAGTTGTTGCCAAGCTGGAGTACTTCAACCCCGCCGGCAGTGTTAAAGACCGCATAGGATACGCTATGATCCGGGATGCGGAAGAGAAGGGACTGCTCAACAAAGATAGTGTTATTATTGAACCGACAAGCGGCAACACCGGCATTGCCCTGGCTTTCGTGGCTGCGGCCAGGGGCTACAGGCTGATCCTGACCATGCCCGAAACCATGAGCGTTGAGCGCCGGAACCTTTTGAAAGCTTATGGCGCAGAACTGGTCTTGACTCCAGGTGCGGAAGGGATGAGGGGCGCCATCTGGAAGGCTGAAGAATTGGCGGCCCAAACCCCTAATTCTTTTTTGCCCCGGCAGTTTCAAAACCCGGCCAACCCGGAGATTCACAGGTTAACTACGGCAGAAGAAATCTGGACGGATACCGGCGGCAGGGTGGATCTTGTAGTAGGCGGTGTCGGCACCGGCGGGACCATCACTGGTATCGGCGAGGTGCTTAAGAAACGCAAGCCCGGTATTAGAATAATTGCCGTGGAACCGCAGGATTCCCCGGTGCTGTCCGGAGGAAAGCCCGGCTCCCACAAGATCCAGGGTATCGGCGCCGGCTTTGTGCCCGAAGTGCTGAACCCGGATATAGTCGACGAAATTTATAAAGTCAAAAACGAGGAAGCCTTTACCACCGGGCGGAGGCTGGCCCGGGAGGAAGGCCTGCTGGTGGGTATTTCCTCCGGTGCGGCTGCCTTCGCTGCCCTGCAGGTGGCAAAGCGGCCTGAAAACAAAGGTAAACTGATCGTGGTAATACTTCCGGATACCGGTGAAAGATATTTAAGCACCGAGTTATTCCAGGATATCAAATAATATATCCTTAAACAGACATTTCTCTTCCTTCTGCTGGTGCCGCGCCAGCGGCATGGATGTCTTACCAGGGCTCAATCTCCTGCCGGTTTCCAGGATTACCTGTCCGTTAATCAATACTCCGGCAAAAGGATCAGGCAGGAAGTAGAAGAAGCATAAAGAACGTCCCCGGCTTCCACTGCTTTCTTAAAATTAATAAAAAAATACTGTCGTAAACGGGAAAGGGAAGGACCTTTTTTAAGTGACTTTCCTTTCCCGCAGCTATTTTCCGGAGGAGACAGCCTGTGAGAATAGAACATACTTTTGGACCCTTTTTCTTTATGATATACTATTAATGCCAGTGTTGAGAGATAACTCTGAGGACCGTGTCAAATTCTCCCTAATTGTCCCTTTGCGGCGCTTTATCCGGTTTTACAGCAATTATCAAGCCTGTGCCTGCTTTCTTGACCTTTGACAGGTTATCGGAACACAGCTGTTTACTATGGCCGTCACGAATGATATGTTATTATTTTCAGGAAGAAATTAAAGGTGTGTTTTAATGAAACCATTTCAGCTCATATCGGAATACACCCCCAAAGGGGACCAGCCCGGGGCCATTGCCGCCCTCATTGAAGGCCTGCAGAAGGGGTACAGGGGCCAGGTCCTGCTGGGGGCCACCGGCACAGGTAAAACCTACACCATGGCCCAGGTGATCCAGGCCGTCCAACGGCCCACCCTGGTCCTGGCGCCCAATAAGACCCTGGCTGCCCAGCTTTGCAGCGAGTTCAAGGAATTCTTTCCCAACAACGCAGTGGAGTATTTTGTAAGTTATTACGATTACTACCAGCCCGAGGCCTACATCCCTCAAACCGACACTTACATTGAAAAGGATTCGTCGATCAACGATGAAATCGACAAGCTGCGCCACTCGGCCACCACGGCTCTCTTTGAGCGGCGGGACGTGATCATTGTGGCCAGCGTTTCCTGCATCTACGGCCTGGGCGATCCGGAGGAATACAGCACCCTGGTCCTGTCCCTGCGCCAGGGGGAATGTTACGACCGGGACACCGTCCTGCGCAAGCTGGTGGACATCCAGTACGAGCGCAACGATGTCAATTTTACCAGGGGCAAGTTCCGGGTGCGGGGAGACGTGCTGGAAATCTTCCCTGCCTCCGCCTCGGAAAAAGCAATCCGGGTTGATTTTGACGGCGACGTGGTGGAAAGGATGCTGGAATTTGACGCGCTGACCGGGGAGATCCTGGGCCTGCGCAGCCACGTGGCCGTTTTCCCCGCCAGCCACTACGCCACTTCCAGGGCAAAGATGGAGCGTGCCCTGGTAACCATTGAGGCCGAGCTGGAGGAACGCCTGGCCGAACTGCGATCTAAGGGAAAGCTTCTGGAGGCCCAGCGCCTGGAGCAGCGGACCCGTTACGATATGGAAATGATGCAGGAGATGGGCTTTTGCAGCGGCATTGAAAATTACTCCCGCCACCTTACGGGGAGGCAGCCCGGACAGCCGCCCTATACCCTGCTGGACTATTTTCCGAAGGATTTTATCATGATCATTGACGAATCCCACGTGGCCGTGCCCCAGGTGGGGGGGATGTACGCAGGCGACCGCTCCCGCAAGGAATCCCTGGTGGAGCACGGCTTCCGCCTGCCCTCGGCCTTCGACAACCGCCCCCTGACCTTCTCCGAATTTCAAAACCGGCTGAACCAGGTCATCTACGCTTCGGCTACGCCGGGAGATTTCGAGCTGGCCAACAGCAGCCAGGTGGTGGAGCAAATTATCCGGCCCACCGGGCTGGTTGACCCGGAGATCTCTGTCCGGCCCACCCGGGG
Source organism: Bacillota bacterium (assembly GCA_029555205.1). GTDB lineage: Bacteria > Bacillota > Desulfotomaculia > Desulfotomaculales > Pelotomaculaceae > DTU098. The sequence goes on along the minus strand of JAKPTB010000007.1, from coordinate 27,551 downwards.
CCAGATCGACGACCTGCTGGGGGAAATCAGGCTGAGAGTGCAGCGCGGGGAGAGGGTCCTGGTGACCACTCTGACCAAAAAAATGGCCGAAGACCTGACGGACTATTTCCGGGAAATGGCAGTGAAGGTCCGTTACCTGCACTCGGACATTAAAACCATCGAGAGGATGGAAATATTAAGGGACCTGCGCCTGGGCGTTTTTGACGTCCTGGTGGGCATCAACCTTTTAAGGGAAGGCCTGGACCTGCCGGAAGTGAGCCTGGTGGCCATCCTGGACGCAGACAAGGAGGGCTACCTGCGCTCTGAGCGCTCCCTGATCCAGACCATCGGCCGGGCTGCCCGCAACGCCGACGGCAGGGTGATCATGTATGCCGATAAAATCACCGAATCCATGGCCAGAGCGATCCGGGAAACCAACCGGCGCCGGGAAAAGCAGCTGGCTTACAACAAGAAATATGGAATTACACCGGAAACGGTCCGCAAGGCGGTGCGGGAGGTAATTGAGGCCACCCGCGTGGCGGAGCCCAGGGCGGTGTACGAGGTGGGAACCCGGGGCAGGAAGATGACCAAAGCCCAGTTAAAGAAGCAAATCGCTACCCTGGAGAAGGAAATGAAAGATTCGGCCCGCCAGCTGGCCTTTGAGCGGGCAGCCCAGCTCCGGGACCTGATTATTGAGCTCCGGCTGCAGCTCCGGGGCGAGAAGGGCATCGGCCCCGCCATACCGGAAGAAGTTCGGGGCTGATTACTGCCGCTTCCCCTAACGGCCGTAATTGCCTGCAAAGCGGGGCTATGGTGAACAACCGGGCAGGCGCCGGCAGCACAGCCTGCTAAAGGATCTATTCCGTCCCTGCTCTCTGGGTGACGATGAAGGTAGAATTCTGGCCTGAAGGTTATGCTGCAGGTGGTTTGCAAGAAAAGGTTTGCAGATCCTGTAACTGTTTAGGCCTTTTTCAGAACGCTAGCCGGATTTGCAGGATAGATATTCATGCCGCTGGCGTGGTGCCAGCAGAGCTTGAAAATGTTTATTTTCAGAGTAATAATTATCAAGGCGGCGTAGCCAGCCGCTGGAACGGCTGCTTCTAACATTGCGCCGCAAAAATTATGTTTCTCTTGTTAAGATAGACTTATAACCTTAATAAGCCTGGTCAAGGAGTTGTTCTTCGTGCTGGACAGGATCCTGGTCAAGGGCGCCCGCGCCCACAACCTGAAAAACATAGATGTGGAGATACCCCGGAACCGCTTTGTGGTGATAACAGGCCTGTCGGGTTCAGGCAAATCCTCCCTGGCCTTTGATACCATCTACGCCGAGGGCCAGCGACGCTACGTGGAGTCGCTGTCGGCCTATGCCCGCCAGTTTTTGGGGCAGATGGACAAGCCGGATGTGGACTATATCGAAGGACTTTCCCCGGCCATTTCCATCGACCAGAAAACCACCAGCAAGAACCCCCGCTCCACTGTGGGCACGGTCACCGAGATTTACGACTACCTGCGCCTGCTTTTCGCCAGGGCGGGACGGCCCCACTGCCCCAACTGCGGCAAGCCCATCACCCGGCAGACCGTGGAGCAGATGGTGGACCATTTGACCGCCCTGGGAGAAGGCACAAGGATTCAAATTCTGTCACCCCTGGTCCGGGGCAAGAAGGGCGAGCACGTGAAGATTTTTGAAGAAATCCGCCGGGGCGGCTTTGTCCGGGTCAGGGTTAACGGAGAAGTTCTGGATGCAACCCAGGAAATCCGGCTGGATAAAAATAAAAAACACACCATCGAGGTGGTGGTGGACCGCATTATCCTGCGCCCGGAATCCGGACGCAGGCTGGCCGACTCCCTGGAAACGGCCCTGAAGGCAGGGGGTGGTGTAGCCATAGCTGCCCTGGAAAAGGAAGAGATAATCTTCAGCGAGAATTTTGCCTGTGTGGACTGCGGCATCAGCATCCCGGAAATTTCACCGCGCCTCTTTTCCTTCAACAGCCCCTACGGGGCCTGCCCGGAATGTACCGGCCTGGGGATAAAGAGGGAAATCGACCCGGATCTGGTCATCCCGGACCGCCGCAAATCAATTGCAGCCGGGGCTATCCAGTGCATTACCACGGGGGGTTACTATTACCAGTTTCTGGAGGGAATAGCCGCTCATTACGGCTTCAGCCTGGACACGCCGGTGGAGGATCTGGCGCCGGAGCACCTGGACGTGGTTCTCTACGGCACCCGGGGCAAGCGGTTCCCCTTTGTGCTGCAGAATGAACACTACGGGCGCAGGCATGAGATCTACTCGTCCTTTGAAGGAATCATCAACAACTTGAGCAGGCGCCACAGGGAAACCAATTCCGAGCACCAGCGGGAAGATATAGAGCAGTATATGAGCAGCCGCCCCTGTCCCGCCTGCCGGGGTGCCAGGCTCAAGCCGGAGGCCCTGGCGGTCAAGGTGGGGGAACGGTCCATCACAGAAATAACGCGGTTTTCAGTGCTGGAGGCCCAGGCCTTTTTCAACGGGCTGCAGCTGACCGGGCGGGAGGAGATAATCGCCCGGCAGGTTCTGAAGGAAATCCAGGAGCGGCTGGGTTTTCTAATCAACGTTGGTCTGGATTACCTGACCCTGGACCGGGGGGCCGGCACCCTTTCGGGGGGCGAGGCCCAGCGGATCAGGCTGGCCACCCAGATCGGCTCCGGCCTGATGGGCGTACTTTATATTCTGGACGAGCCCAGCATCGGTTTGCACCAGCGGGACAACCAGCGCCTGCTGCGGACGCTGGAGCGCCTGCGGGACCTGGGGAATACCCTGATCGTTGTGGAGCATGACGAGGATACCATGCTGGCAGCCGACCACATCATCGACATCGGCCCGGGGGCCGGTGAGCACGGCGGCCGGGTGGTGGCCACCGGAACCTACCGGGACATTATGAAGAACCCGGAGTCTGTCACCGGCCAGTACCTGTGCGGTAAAAGGGTGATCCCGGCGCCTCAGTTCCGCCGCCGTCCCAACGGCAGGGCCCTGGAGGTGCTTGGCGCCTGCGAGAACAATTTAAAGAACATTGATGTGGTGTTTCCCCTGAACTTATTTACCTGTGTGACCGGCGTTTCCGGTTCGGGCAAAAGCACCCTGGTCAACGATATTCTTTACCGGAAGCTGGCCCAGGAACTGCACAGGGCCAGGACCCAGCCCGGCCGCTGCCGGGAGGTGCGGGGCATCGAGCACCTGGACAAGGTAATCGATGTCAACCAGTCTCCCATCGGGCGCACTCCCCGCTCCAACCCGGCCACTTACACAGGCGTCTTCAACGACATCCGCGACCTTTTTGCCCAGACCCCCGAGGCGAAGATGCGCGGCTACAAACCGGGACGCTTCAGCTTCAACGTCAAGGGAGGGCGCTGCGAAGCCTGCCAGGGGGACGGCATCATCAAAATTGAGATGCACTTTTTGCCGGATGTCTATGTGCCCTGCGAGGTCTGCAAGGGCCGGCGCTACAACCGGGAGACCCTGGAGGTCCGTTACAAGGGCAAAAATATTGCCGATGTGCTGGATATGACCGTGGAGCAGGCGGTGGAATTTTTCCTCCACATCCCCCGGATCCACCGCAAGCTGACTACCCTCTACGATGTGGGCCTGGGCTATATCCGCCTGGGACAGCCCGCCACCACCCTGTCCGGCGGCGAGGCCCAGCGGGTGAAGCTGGCCACGGAGCTGTCACGGCGTTCCAACGGAAAGACCTTCTACATCCTGGACGAGCCCACCACCGGCCTGCACGCCGCCGATATCGACCGGCTGCTGAAGGTGTTGCACCGGCTGGTGGAAGCCGGGGACACGGTTGTGGTCATTGAACACAATCTGGATGTGATCAAGACAGCCGATTACGTCATCGACCTGGGCCCGGAGGGCGGGGACAGGGGAGGGGAAGTGGTTGCCGCCGGCACCCCGGAAGAAATTGCGGCCTTTCCCGGCTCTTACACCGGTCAGTTTTTAAAAAAGGCCCTGGAGAAGGACCTGCGCGCCGGTGACAGGGAAAAATAAAAAGCCCCGGGGGGACTTTTACCCGGCATTTATGCCGGAGAGCGAAACCTCTTCCTTCAATACGTCCAGGTCAAAGCGCAGCTTACCATATTCCCTGGCGACGAGGTCAAACCAGATTTCATTTTTACGTGTGCTTAGGGCTGCCTTTTCCCCAAGCTGTTCGACCTTTGTTTCCAGCCGGCCAATTCTGGCGTCCAGCTGCTCTAACTTGACTTCAAGTGAGTCAAGCCAGTTTTTTACTTCAACAAGTTCAGCTTTAATAGTGCTGATCTCTTTTACAGCTGCAAAAAGAATTTTTGTGTCTTCGGCCATTTTGTTTTCAATTTCGGTCAGGCGCCTGTCAAAACGCTCCCCAAAGGCTCTCTGACCTTCAAGATTAGCCTTGACCAGTGACTTGATTTCTTCAAGAAGAGGCATAAACTGTGTCTCCATCCGGATACCTCCTCTTATCTAGCATATAATGTCAAATGCTTCCCGGCAAGATATTATTTCTTGTTTGAAGGCAGTGGGTAAAGATGCAGCTTGAAGAAAAATTGAAGTACCTCCCCGCCAAACCCGGGGTCTATCTCTACCGGGACGGCAACGGCAAGATCCTCTATGTGGGGAAAGCCGTGTCCTTAAAAAGCCGGGTCCGCTCCTATTTTCAGCCCGGGGCGCAGCTGCCGCCCAAAACCAGGGTTTTGATGGACAGGGTGGCCGACCTGGACTATATCGTCACGGACTCGGAAGTGGAAGCCTTGATTTTAGAGCAGAACCTGATTAAGGAGCACCGCCCCCGCTACAACGTCCTGCTCAAAGACGACAAGAGCTACCCTTACCTGAAAGTTACCCTGGGGGATGATTACCCCCGGGTGATGATCACCCGCCGCCACGTCAAGGACGGTTCCAGGTACTTCGGCCCCTACACCCGGGTGGGAGCGGTTAACGAGACCTTGCGCCTGCTGAAAAAGCTTTTCCCCTTCCGCTCCTGCAGGAAGAAGGAGCCGGAAAGACGGGAGCGGCCCTGCCTGAACCACCATATCCAGCGCTGTCTGGGGCCTTGCTGCGGCCTGGTGGACAGGGAGAAATACCGGGCCATGATCCGGGAGGTTTGCCTGTTCCTGGAGGGAAGGCAGGAGGACCTGGTCCGGCAGTTGGCAGCCAGGATGGAGGAGGCCGCGGAAAAGCTGGATTTTGAACAGGCTGCCCGGCTCCGGGACCAGATCCGGGCCGTAGGCGAAGTGGTAGAGAAGCAGAAGATCATTTCCGGAGGTTTTGAAGACCAGGATGTGGCGGCCCTGGCCGAAACCTTTGACGAGGCCTGTGTGATGCTGTTCCTGATCCGGGGGGGCAAGCTGATCGGCCGGGAGCACTTCATGCTCAAGGGAACCGAGGGGCTGAGCCGCTCCGAGATTGTCACCGCCTTTGTCAAGCAGTATTATAACGACGCAGGCTTTATCCCGGGAGAAATCCTCATTTCTGAGGATACCGGGGAGGAGAAGCCGGTCATTGAGGCCTGGCTTTCCGGCAAGAGGGGGGCCAAAGTCGTCCTGAAGACGCCCAGGCGCGGCGAAAAGAAAAAGCTGGTGGAAATGGCGGCCCGCAATGCCCTCCTGGCCCTGGAGCAGGTTCGTTCGGAGCAGGCGGCGGAACATGACGAAATTGCCGGGGCGCTGGCCGACCTGGCCCGGGGGCTGGGCCTGGAACAGCCTCCCCGGCGCCTGGAATGCTACGATATCTCCAATACCCAGGGGGTCGACAGCGTGGCCTCGATGGTTGTTTTTGAGGAGGGCAGGCCGGCCAGTGACCAGTACCGCCGGTTCAAAATCCGCACCGTGGAGGGACCGGACGACTTTGCCTCCCTGCAGGAGGTGCTGCGCCGCCGCTTCACCCGGGCTGTGGAAGAGCAGGAGTTGTTGAAGACCGGGAGGCTTTCCGGCAAGGCGGCCCGCTTTCACCTGCTTCCGGACCTGGTCATTATAGACGGCGGCAAGGGTCAGCTGTCCGCTGCCCGGCACGTCATGCGTGAAATGGGTTTTGACCGGATCCCAACCTTCGGCCTGGCTAAAGAGGAGGAACAGCTTTTTGCCGAAGGCCGGCCCGATCCCATTATCCTGCCCGCAGGCTCCCGGGCGCTCCACCTGCTGCAGCGCCTGCGGGACGAGGCCCACCGCTTTGCCCTGTCCTATCACCGCAAGCTCAGGGGCAAGGCCGGGCTGAAGTCCCTGCTGGAGGAGGTGGAGGGCATCGGGGAGGTTCGCCGCCGGGAGTTGTTGAAAGCCTTCGGCTCCCTGGCCGAAATTAAAAAAGCATCCCTGGAGGAACTGGCCGCCGTTAAAGGTATGAACAAAAAGGCAGCCCGGGCTGTCTATGATTTTTTTCACCGGACCTAACAAACCAGTTTGCCTGGAGTCAATTTTTCCATGAGCAGGGACCGGGCATTAGCCTGTGGTGAATCTGCTATAAGTTCAGCGAGGAGGGTTATGTATGAAAAAACTTTACGGGTTAATGGAAACGCTGCTCCAAAAAAAGGAGAGTTTTGCCGTAGCCACCATTTTCGATAAAACCGGTTCCGCGCCGCGTACCGCCGGTGCCAAAATGGTGGTGCGGGCCGATGGCTCCACTGCGGGTACCATCGGGGGAGGACGCCTGGAAGCGGAGGCTATTAATCTTGCCGGAGAGGCCCTGCGCTTAAAGCAAACCAGGCTGCAGTCCTTTGACCTGACCAGCAGGGATGTATCCGGGATGGATATGATCTGCGGCGGCAAGGGTGAAATTCTGATCGACTACATCGACGCCGGTGATGAAAACAACCGCGTGGTCTATCAGGCAGCGGCAGGGATCCTGGAACGGCGGGAGAAGGCCTGGTTGATCACCATTCTGGACAGCGTTCCCGGCGCCGCCGGACTGGCAAGACAGCAGTGCCTGGTGAAGCCTGACGGAACCCTTACCGGTAAGGTTGACTGCGACCCTTACCTCCTGGAAAAGCTGATTTCCGGGCCGGCTAAAATATCTATCCACGCGGAGGGGATCGGTAAACAGCGCTTCCTGGTTGAACCCCTGCGCCAGGGCGGAACGGTTTATATTTTCGGCGCAGGCCATGTATCGCAAAGGATTGCCGATTTAAGTGAGAATGTTGGTTTCCGGACAGTGGTCCTGGATGACCGTGCGGATTACGCCAACCGGGAGCGGTTCCCGGAACCTGTAGAGGTTATGCTGATTGATTCTTTCCGGAAGTTGCCGGAACTGGAGGTCGACGAAGATAGTTACCTTGTCATTGTGACCAGGGGCCACCTTTACGATAAGGTTGTCCTGGAACAGGTGCTGCGGAGCGGCGCCGGGTACATCGGCATGATCGGCAGCCGGACCAAAAGGGATCTGACCTTCGAAGAACTGCTCAGACAGGGGTTCAGGAAGGAGGAACTGGACCGGGTCTATGCGCCCATCGGGATTAATATCGGCGCGGAAACCCCCGAGGAACTGGCAGTGAGTATTGTAGGCGAGCTGATTATGGTGAGAGCCCGGCGGGAGCAGAGAAAACAAAAAGAAAGCAGTAACAGCCCGGAATCCTGTTGTACCATCCTGAATCCTGAGAAATAATTTTTCCGGTGAAGTATTGTTTTGCGGTTAATCATAGAAAAGGCGCAAGAACCTGCTCAAGAAACCCGTTCTTCTGGATGGTTGTTATGTTTTAAGCCGGGGTTCGGTGCGTGGGAAAGTGAAATTTTTTAAAACGGTTTTCCCGGGGAGGGAGATCCATTACACCGGTTGTTCCTGGCATGATTTGAGAAAAATGTGTATAATTATAGAAATGCTCTTCTCTTAAATATTTTTAAATACATTGTTAATAGTAAACAAAGCGGAGGTTTTATGACAAAAATCAGGCTGGTTGCCGTTGACCTTGACGACACGCTGCTTTCCCGGGACCTCCAGATTACTGACCGGGTCAGGGAAGCCGTTGCGGCGGTACGTGCCGCCGGCGTTCATTTTACCATCTCCACCGGACGCATGTATCTATCGGCTGCAAGATATGCCCGGGAACTGGGCCTGGATGTCCCGCTGATTACCTACCAGGGCGCCCTGGTGAAGAACGCCGGCTCCGGCCAGGTTCTGTTGTACCGGCCGCTGCCCCTGGTTTACGCCCGGGAAATCATTGCCCGGGTCCACCAGCTGGGCTACCATCTCAACTGCTACCTGGAGGACGACCGGCTGCTGGTTGAAAGGGATACCCCGGAGGGCCGGAGATATGCCTCCTTTACCGGGGTGGAGGCGGAGCTGGTGGGAGATTTTTTAGAATACCTGGACCGCGATCCCCTCAAGTTGCTGGCCATCGCCGAGGAAAAGCAACTGGATCGCCTCCGGGAAGAGCTGGCGCCGCTCTACAGGGGAAAGGTGCACGTTTCCAAATCCAAGGTGCATTTTCTGGAGTTTTCCCACCCCCGGGCCACCAAGGGGGAGGCCCTGGCCTACCTGGCGGGCTTCTACGGAATTAAGAGGGAAGAAACCATGGCCGTAGGGGACGGCTATAACGACCTGGAAATGCTGGATTATGCCGGGCTCGGCGTGGTGGTGGCCAATGCCCGGGAGGAAATCAAGAAAAGGGCGGACTACGTAACGGAAGCCCCTAACGGAGATGGTGTTGTGGAAGCCCTGGAAAAGTTTGTGCTGGGGGGTACAGTTGCCTGATCCGCCACCCTGGCCTAAAAAATAAACCCTGGCCGGAATGGTTGCTGGGTAGACTTTGACATTACTTTCCAAAGGCTTAAATCCCGGTCATCTTTATTAAACAGAGTACAATCCCCTTGAGTGCAGGGAGGTTATTGGTGTGTCCGATTTCTGTGTAGCCGGCGTGGACCTGGGCGGGACAAAGATTTACACGGTCCTGGCATCTTCCCGGGGCGAGGTGCTGGCTGAACAAAAAATTCCCACCGAAGCGGAAAAGGGCCTGCAGCACGTGATTGGCCGGATTCTGGAGAGCGTGGAGCAGGTAAAAAGAGAAGCGCCGCCCTCCTCCCGGCTGAGGGCACTGGCCCTGGGCGCCCCGGGCCCCCTGGACAGCTCCAGGGGGATCATTCATTTTGCCCCCAATTTAAACTGGAACAATGTTCCCATCCGGGAGGTTTTAGAGGAAAAGACGGGGGTCCGCGTCCTGCTGGATAACGACGCCAACCTGGCCGCCCTGGGCGAGCACCTTTACGGAGCCGGCAGGGGCGCGGAAAATATGGTCTTTATTACCGTCAGCACCGGGGTCGGCGGCGGCCTGATCCTGGGGGGGAGGCTTTACCGCGGGGCCGCGGACGGCGCCGGAGAAATCGGCCACATGACCGTTTTACCCTATGGTCCCCGCTGTAGCTGCGGCAACCGGGGCTGTCTGGAGGCCCTGGCCTCCGGCACGGCCATTGCCAGGGCGGCCGGGAAACTGGTTGCCGGCGGCGGCGGCAAGGAGATCCTGGCCGCGGCGGGGGGAGACCCCGGGAAGATCAGCGCTGCTGCTGTGGCTGCGGCTGCGGCCCGGGGAGACCCCGGGGCAGTTTCCATCATTGCAGGGGCCGCCCGTTATCTGGGAATCGGCGTGGCCAACCTGGTCAACCTGCTGAACCCATCCCTTGTCGTCCTGGGCGGCGGGGTCATGGCGGCAGGAGAACTGATCTGGGAAGGAGTGCGGCGGGAAGTCCAGGCCAGATCCCTGGCGGCTGCCCGGCTGCAGCTGCGCCTGGCCCCGGCTGAGCTGGGCGGCCGGGCCGGGGCCCTGGGCGCCGTGGCCCTGGCCCTGCAGGCGGTAAATCCGCAGGAATAAAAGGCTCCTGTTGAGATTATGCTAGTGGAAAGAGGTGCGAGATGTTAGATTACGGCAAAAGCGAATGGCGCACCCTGGAGTCCGGCCTGCAAAAGGAATGGCTGGCCACCAACGGCATCGGCGGCTATGCTTCCGGCACCCTGATCAACCTCAACAGCCGCAAGTACCACGGCCTGCTGATAGCTGCCCACAATCCCCCGGGCCGGCGGGTGCTGCACCTGGCCAAGTTGGACGAGCGCTTCCGGGCGGGCTCCTGCACCTTTAACCTGGCCGCCAACGAAAACCGGTCCGGTTTCAGGGAAACCGGCTTCATCCACCTCCAGCGGGTCCAGGTGGAGCCCTTTCCAACCTTTACATACAGTTTCAAAGACATATCCCTGGACAAGACCGTTTTCATGGTGTACGGCAAAAACAGCACGGTGATCCTCTACCGGGTCTGCAACGGCGCTGCGCCGGCCCTGCTGACCCTGGTTCCCCTGGTCAACGGCCGCGGCCACCACTGCGTCACGCGCCGGGAGGAGCTTTATTTCAGCCAAAGGCCTGTTACCGGCGGCGTTTCTATTGCAGTTGCCGGGGGGGAGGACCTGCCGGAGTTGCTGCTCACCTGCAGCGCCGGCACCTTTATACCCGGCGGGAGCTGGTACGAGGGGATGGCCTACAGGGCGGAAAAAGAGCGGGGCGAGAACGACTGGGAGGACCACTACGTGCCCGGACGCTTTGAGGTTCCCATCGCTGCGGGGGAAGTCAAAACCTTTGCGGTTTTTGCCACCGTTGAGGAAAGCTGCCGGCCAGCCGGTCTTGACCCCCTAAATTTACTGGAAAAAGAGCGGGCCCGGCTCCGCAAACTGGAGGAGCAGGCCGCCTGCCCGGACAGCTTTGCCTGCCGTCTGGTGCGGGCTGCGGACGCCTTTATTGTGCAACGCCGGTCCAGCGGGAAAAAAACCGTCATCGCCGGCTATCCCTGGTTTGCCGACTGGGGCCGGGACGCCATGATTTCCCTGCCCGGGCTTACCCTGGTAACCCGGCGTTTTCAGGAGGCCCGGGAGATCCTGCTGACCTTCGCGGAACACAGCCGGAAGGGGCTGTTGCCCAACGCTTTTTTTGACGGGGCCAGGGTTCCGGTTTACAACACCGTGGATGCTTCTCTCTGGTTTATTCATGCTGCCCGGCGCTACCTGGCCTACACCGGCGACCTGGATTTTGTGCGGGAGCGCCTGTATCCGGTAATCAAGGAGATCGTCCGCTGGTACGCTGAAGGCACCGATTACAACACCGGCATGGCTGAAGACGGCCTGATCAGTGCCGGCTCCCCGGAGGTCCAGTTGACCTGGATGGACGCCAGGGTGGATCAGTGGGTGGTGACGCCGCGCCACGGTAAGGCTGTGGAAATCAATGCCCTGTGGTATAACGCCCTCTGCATCCTGGAAAAGCTCAGCCGCCTCTGCGGGGAGGAGTTTCCCGGCCCTGTCCGGCCGGGGCTGGTGAAGGACAGCTTTTTGAAACAATTCTGGGACGAAAAAAGGGGCTGCCTGTATGACGTGGTTTCTCCGGAGGGGGTGGACTCCAGGGTCCGGCCCAACCAGTTGCTGGCGGTGAGCCTCCCCCATACCATGCTCAGCCGGGAGCAGGCACTCCGGGTGGTGCACAAGGTCTGGCAGGAGCTCTACGTAACTTACGGGCTCCGCAGTCTCTCCCCGGCTGACGGGGAGTACCGGGGCATTTACAGCGGGGACCGCTTCCAGCGGGATGGCGCCTACCACCAGGGGACGGCCTGGGGCTGGCTGATGGGGCCCTTTATCACCGCCATCCGGCGGGTGCACGGCTACAGCCCGGCCAGCCGGGAAACTGCCTTAAGGTTAATCCGGCCTTTCCGCGATCAGCTGCGCGACCACGGTGCCGGCTATATCTCAGAGATTTTCGACGGCGACGAGCCGAACCTTCCCAGGGGTTGCATCGCCCAGGCCTGGAGTGTGGCCGAGGTGCTGCGGGCCTACCTGGAAGATGTGCTGGAAATGGGCCCGCCCGGGGAACCGGTGGGATTATAAGGGCCGGCGTTGGAACAGAAAAATGAATGATCATCCTTTATTGATTATTGTTGATAGTTATTGCTGAAAGAAGGCAAAGGTATTGATCACCCTCTACAAAAGGAGGAAAAGCCAATTATGAATGCGGTAAAGGATTTAAACTGTACGGATGAAATCTGCAAGCTGGATACAACGGGCATGTTCGAAGCCCTCAAGGGCCTGCCGGTCCAGTGCGACCGGGCTTGCTGGGACCTGGCCGGGCATGTGGAACTGCCGGAAATTGAGGCCATTTCCAATATCGTTGTGACCGGACTGGGGGGCTCGGCCATCGGGGGGGACCTGCTCAGGGTCTACACCGCCGGCAAGATGGCGGTGCCCGTAATTGTCAACCGGGACTACGTTCTGCCGGGGTTTGTAGGTCCAGATACCCTGGTCTTCGCCGTCAGCTACTCCGGGAACACCGAAGAAACCTTGAGCGCTTACGAAGAAGCCCGTTTGAGGGGCGCCTCCGTGGTTGCCGTAACCACCGGCGGCAGGCTGGGTGAGCTGGCCGCCCGGGACGGTGTGCCGCTGATTGGGGTTCCCGGCGGTATTTCCCCCCGGGCAGCCACCGGCTTTTTGTTTATTCCCACTCTAAGGGTTTTGCAAAGGCTGGGACTGCTGCCGGACAACGTGGACGAGATTTCGGAAATGATCGACTATATGCGGACTCTGCAGAAAGAACTGGCTCCTGAAGTCCCCGCGGAGGAAAACCAGGCCAAGCAGCTGGCCCAGAAGCTTTTCAACCGGATCCCGGTAATCTGGGGTTCCAGCGGCACAACCGAGGTGGTGGCCCAGCGCTGGAAGGGCCAGATCAACGAAAACGCCAAGGCCCCTGCTTACTGGAACGTGCTGCCGGAATTGAACCATAACGAAATTGTGGGCTTCCAGTTTCCCAAGGAGCTGTTAAAAAAGCTCCACGTGGTGATTTTGCGGGATGAGCGGGACCATCCCCGGGTGCACAAGCGCATTGAGATCACCAGGGAAGTAATCCGGGATGTTGTGGACGGCTGCACCGAGGTCTGGGCCTCCGGTGAAGGCGATCTCTCCAGGATCTTTTCCCTGATTTACACCGGTGATTACACCAGCGTCTACCTGGCGGCCCTGTACGGTATCGACCCGGGTCCGGTCAAAGTGATCGACTATCTCAAAAGGGAGCTGCGGGACGATTAAGTTTTTTGCCGACTACCACACCCACACAAGATACAGCGACGGCCGGGGCACCCCGGCTCAGAATATAGAAGCAGCCGCCCGGCGGGGCCTGCGGGAAGTAGCCATTACCGACCACGGTCCCAAGAGCATCGGCACGGGTGTGGCGGACGCCGGAACATTTCTGGTAATCAAGGAAGAGGTGGCCGGCCTGGCTCCCCGCTTTCCGGAACTGAAGCTCCTGGTGGGGGCCGAGGCGGCGGTGATCAGCCGGGACGGCCGCCTGGATCTGCCCCGGGAAATTATCGACCGGCTGGATTTGCTGATTGCCGGGCTGCACCCCTACTATATTCCGGAAAGCCCCGGGGACGCCCTGTACTATACCCTGCCCAATCTGGCGGCCAGGTTCTCCGTAAGCCTCCGGGAAAAAATGCGCTGCACCAACACCAAAGCCCTGATTGAGACCGTCCACAGTTATCCGGTGGATTTTATCAGCCACCCGGACCTGATGGCTCCAGTGGACCTGGATGAACTGGCCCGGGCCTGCGCCGGCGCGGAAACCGCACTTGAAGTAAATACTGGACACAATTATAATAAAGAAGAAATCGTCCGGGCCGCCGCCCGCCACGGGGCCAGGCTGATCGTTAACAGCGACGCCCACGATCCGGAAATGGTGGGAAGACTGGATGCCGGGGCGGAGCTGCTGGACCGGCTGGGGTTTCCCGCGGAGCAGGTCATTAACGCCCTGTTTTGAATTCCACATGGTGTAAAAGGGGGGTCAGCAAAATGATGATGCCGAAACTTGTAATAGTCACCGGCCTTTCCGGCGCCGGGAAGACCCAGGCCATGCGCTGTCTCGAGGATCTGGGTTTTTTCTGTGTGGACAACCTGCCCCCAACCTTAATTCCTAAATTCGCCGAACTCTGTGCACAGGCTGCCAGTAAAATTAATAAAATAGCATTAGCAGTTGACATCCGGGGCGGGGAATTTTTCAACACCCTTTTTGAAGTTCTCCACCAGATTGACCTGCAGGGAACCGGGTACGAGATCCTCTACCTCGAAGCGTCCGATGAAACCCTGGTGAGGAGATACAAAGAGTCCAGAAGGCGCCATCCCCTGAGTTCCCACGGGGAGATCCTGGAAGTAATCCGGGAAGAGCGAAGCCGCCTTCAGGACTTAAGAGGCAGGGCGAATAAAATCATCGACACATCCAACATGACCGTTCAACAGTTGAAAGAAGAGATTGCTGCTATTTACGCAGGCAACGCAAATCACTCCAGACTGCACATCACGGTCATTTCTTTTGGCTACAAATATGGTATACCCCTGGACTCCGACCTGGTCTTTGATGTTCGCTTCCTGCCCAATCCCCACTACGACCCGGCCCTGCGGCCCTTGAGCGGTAATGAGAGGCCAATCCGGGACTATGTTTTCGGCTCCCCGCCAACGGAAGAATTTATGGAAAAATTTCAGGACTTTATTGAGTTTTTAATTCCCCAGTACATTAAAGAAGGAAAAACCACCCTGATGATTGCCATCGGCTGCACCGGAGGCATGCACCGTTCCGTTGTCCTGGCCAACCGCCTGGGGGAGATTCTGGAAAGCAAGGACCTGTCTGTAACGGTTCGTCACCGGGACATTAAAAAAAATAGGGGTTGAAAGTGTTGGAACTGCTGAAATGGCTCTATCCGGGCATGCGCGTGAAGCGCTGGCTGTTTCTGGCTTTATCCGGGTTGCTCCTGGCGGCTTTGGGCGTGGACCTGATTATGAAGGGCAACTTGTTCGGGCATCTGGCCCGGCCCATTCACCAGCTGGAGTTCATGATCCTGGACCAGGAGTTCCACCGGACAGCCGGCGTTTTTCTACTTGTCTCAGGACTGGCCGTGATGGCCCTGGGGGTACTGAAGGCCTTTCACTCCGTGGCCGGTGTGCTGGCCCCGGAACAAGAAGGCAGAATGGCCGATATTATCTACACCAGGCACAGCTTGCGGCGCGGTCCCAAGATTGTTGTAATTGGCGGCGGCACCGGCCTGTCGGTGCTCCTGAGGGGATTAAAAGAGTATACCAGCAACCTGACCGCCATTGTGTCGGTGGCCGATGACGGGGGCAGTTCCGGCCGCCTCAGGGGCGATCTGGGGATGCTCCCCCCGGGGGATATCCGCAACTGCCTGGTTGCCCTGGCCGATAAAGAGCCCCTGATGGAAGAGCTTCTCCAGTACCGTTTTAAGTCAGGGGAACTGGCAGGTCATTCCCTGGGCAATCTGCTCCTGGCGGCTTTAACCAGCATGACCGGCAGCTTTGACCATGCGGTACGGGGTTTGAGCAAGGTTCTGGCCATCCGCGGCCAGGTGCTGCCTGTAACATTGTCCGATGTCACCCTCTGCGCCGAACTGGGGGACGGGACGGTGCTGCAGGGTCAGTCCCAGATTTCCCATAGTCCGGGCCGGATTAAAAGGGTGTTTTTAAAACCTTCCCGCTGCCTGCCGCTGGCTGAAGCCCTGCTTGCCATACGGGCTGCTGATGCTGTTGTGCTCGGGCCGGGCAGCCTTTACACCAGCATTATTCCCAATCTCCTGGTGAAGGGTATCCCGGAGGCGCTGGCCAAGACTCCGGCCCCCAAAATTTATATCTGCAACGTGATGACCCAGCCGGGCGAGACCGATGGTTATACCGCTTCCGCTCACCTGGAAGCCCTTGTTGCCCACGGTTGTACGACAATTGATTATGCAGTTGTCAATACCGGGCCGGTTCCCCCCAGATTGCGGGTTCGCTACCTGCAAATGGGAGCAAATCCCGTGGCGGCGGACATTGAAGAAATAGAAAAAATGGGCATCCAGGCTGTGGAAGGGGACCTCGTGCACCAGACCGATGTGGTGCGGCACCATCCCGATAAGCTGGCCCAGGCGGTTTTGCGCCTGACCTTTGCGGACAGGGGGCGGCAGAACAGGGTCCGTTACTTGAATGAACGGCGCCGGGACGGTAAAGGTAAAGAACTTTTCAGGGCTGAGATTTAGAAGAATCCAGCGCCAGCGACATTATCTGCGGCACTGGTAAAGTTTTTTGATGAAAATTGCCAAACCGGTTCTTGCTGCCGTAAAAGGCAATTGAAAAATGTAAAAAAATTAAATCAAAAAAATGCAGCGAGCTAGTCCCGCTGTCTTTTTATTGGTATAATATATGCATGAAGAAAGAGGGGAAGTTGGCTTGTCCTTTTCGGCGGTAACTAAAAATGAGCTGGCGCGGGTTTCAGGCCAGCGGCCCTGCTGCCGCCTGGCGGAACTTGCGGCCTTGATTAAAATGGACGGGACTATCCAGATCAGCGGCTCACGCCGGATTTCCCTGAGCATTATAACTGAAAACGCCGCAGTGGCAAGAAAAATTTTTTCCCTGATCAAAACTCTGTTTGGGCTTCAAACAGAAGTTTTGGTGCAGCGCAAAACGCAGCTCAAGAAAAACAATGTCTACTGGGTGCGCATCCTCCCCCAGCCGGGCATGGGTGAAATTCTCCGGCGCCTGGGGATGCTGGACGCCGCGGGACGGCTGAGCAGTATTGCTGTAAGGGACGAGCTGGTCCGCCGGGAATGCTGCCGCCGGGCCTACCTGAGAGGGGTTTTTTTGGGCGGGGGTTCCGTGAACAGCCCCGAGGGCAATTATCACCTGGAAATAATTACGGGCAATGAGAGCTTTGCCAGGTTTATTGAAAAAATGATGCAAAAAATGCATCTGCCTGCCAGAATCAGCAGACGGAAAAACTGGTTTGTCGTCTACCTCAAAGAAAGCGAGCAGATCAGCGATTTTTTAAATATTGTAGGGGCCCACAGTGCCTTGCTCAATTTCGAAAACGCCAGGATTTATAAAGATATGCGCAATCAGGTCAACCGCCTGGTCAACTGCGAAACAGCCAACCTGAATAAAACAGTCAATGCCGCAGTGCGGCAACTGGAGAATATTGAACTGATCAGAGATACCGTGGGCCTGGAGCAAATCCCGGAATCCCTGCGGGAAATAGCGCTGCTCCGGATCAAGTATCCCGATGCCAGCCTGAAGGAGCTGGGAGAACTGATTCACCCCAAACTGGGCAAATCGGGGGTCAATCACCGCTTGAGAAAGATTGAAGAAATTGCCGAGCAAATCCGGAGCGAAAAGGGATGAGAAAATATGAATCCTTTCCTTCTCCCGGCGAAAAAAACTCCATGCGGTATTCGTTCAGGTTAGTAAGCCTTCCCAGGGTTGCCTTTCATTTTATAATTATTACCTTTTGCCGTTACATTCCCTTTTTTGAATTAAAAAACCTTTTATACCGTCTCTTTTTGGGAATGAAGGTGGGCAGGAATGTTTCCGTGGGCCTGATGGCCATGTTTGATGTTTTTTTTCCGCAGCTCATCTCCATCGGGGACAATACTATTATCGGCTACAACGTAACTGTTCTGACCCATGAATTCCTGGTGCGGGAGTACCACAAAGGGCCGGTTGAGATTGGAGCAGGGGTTCTGATAGGTTCCAATTCCACCATCCTGCCGGGAGTCCGGATCGGTGACGGAGCTGTTGTGGGAGCCGGTTCCCTGGTCAACCGGGACATCCCCCCGGGGGCTCTGGCGGCTGGTGTTCCTGCCAGGGTCAGGCATTGGAAAGTGGGCGCCGGACGTCCCGAAGCCGCTGGGGATGCCGGGGCCGCTTCCCCCGAAATGAACGGTAACAAACTATCAACTTAAGACTATCAACTTAAGACTATCAACTTAAAAAGGACGGCTTCTTTTGGCTCAAGTGATCAGGCTCTGGCAGGATTTCTGGCGTAATCCCCGGCAGGGGCGCTTTATGATTCCCCTTGTGATTATTAATGTGGCCGGCTCTGCTTATGGTTACTACTGGTACCGTGAACAGCTTGCCCGCACACCGTATTATTACTGGCCTTTTGTTCCGGACAGCCCGCTGTCCACCACCCTGTTTGCCCTGGCCCTGCTGCTCAGCCTGGCCGGGCCGGGCAGGCTTCTGTTTCAGGCCGTGGCTCTGACAGCTTCCATCAAGTACGGGATCTGGGCCATTGTAATGATTTCTCATTACTGGCTCCAGGGCGGCCCGCTGGAGTTTACCGAGGCAATGCTCTGGGTGTCCCATTTTGGTATGGCCCTGCAGGGATTTATCTATCTTAAAACACTGCAACCTGGACACGGTGTTATTCTGTTCACTGCTTGCTGGATGCTCCTTAACGACTTCATGGATTACGGGCTGGGGTTGCATCCGGATCTGTTCGCAGCCGGGCAGAGGGGGCTGGCTCTGCTTACCGCTGCGGGTTTATCCCTGACAATTACGGCGGGAATGGCCCTGGGCAGGCGGTTCAAGGCCGGGCCGGCGGGGAGCGGGGCAACAACCGGTTAAGCCGGTGTGGAATGTTATGCCGGTATGGAATCCGGTATCCGGTATGGAATAAAGATCAAGATCTTCGCAAAAATTTGGACCAGCACCCGGGCTTATCAGGAATGAAACAATTACCTGGTGAATATCTCTTGGATCAGGACGAGCAGGCAGGAAAACGCCAGGTCTTTAGAGAATTAAAAATATAACGAAAATTGTCATTTCTTCTGAGGAGTGAAACGCAATGCGAATGGGTTATGGGCTTAATGTTGAACAAACTCAAAAGTTAATCATGACCCCCGAATTGCGCCAGGCCATTACTGTTTTGCAGCTTTCTGCACTTGAGCTGTCCATGTATATAGAACAACAGCTTGAGGAAAACCCCCTACTTGAGCTGAGGGAGGACGATGTCGAAAGAGGGGAAGAAGCCGGGGTTGGAGTTGAACAAAATACGCCTGAAGATGTGGACAGAAAAGAATATGATCTGGACTGGGAAGAGTATTTTCAGGACAGCAGCGATCTAGGGCTAGTCCGCCAGGAGAGGATTCAGGAGCAGGAGGAATACAGTTACGAGAATTTCCTGTCACAGTCCTTGACCCTTTCCGAGCACCTTTTATTTCAGTTAAACCTGACCCCTTGCAAGGATGCAGACCGGTTAATTGGTGAATATATTATTGGCAACCTTGACGAACATGGATACCTGCGGATGTCCCTGGAGGAAATTGCTTTGCGTCTTGGTGTGAGCGAGTCCAGGGTTGCCGGTATGCTCAATGTGATCCAGGGCTTTGACCCGGCCGGGGTGGGGGCCAGGAACCTGGAGGAATGCCTTTTAATTCAGGTTAAGCAGCTGGGAATTAAAGATATCGTCCTGGAAAGTCTGATTAAAAACTACCTTGTGGATTTGTCCAAGGGCAAGTTAAACCGGATTGCCCAGGAAATGGGTATAACCGTCCAGGCCGTCCAGCAGGCAGCTGATCTCTTAAAAACCCTCGATCCCAAACCTGGGCGTAATTTTTCAAATTTACACAGCACCCGCTACATTATACCGGATATTATTCTGGAAAAGGTAGAGGGTGAATATGTTATACTGGTGAACGATGTGGCCATTCCACGAATTACCATCAATTCCACCTACCGCTCCGTGCTCGCCAAGGATAAAAGCCATGACTCCAGGACCCGCCGCTTTGTGGAGAGCAAGCTTAATGCAGCGGCCTGGTTAATCAGAAGTATTGAACAGAGAAGACTGACCCTGTACAAGGTCGCCAACTGCCTGGTTGAACTGCAAAGGGACTTTTTGGATAACGGTGTAAAGTATCTAAAACCGCTGAATCTGAAGAAGGTGGCCGGGATGGTAGGCCTGCACGAGTCCACTGTCAGCAGGGCTACTTCAAACAAATACATTCAGACTCCCCAGGGAGTTTTCGAGATGAAATACTTCTTCTCCACTGGTTTAAACAACTCGGCCGGAACAACCACTTCATCTGAAAGTATTAAAAAAATGCTTCAGGAGATTGTAGCCCGGGAGGATGCCAGGTCCCCGTTAAACGATCAACAGATTTCTGAAATGTTCCGGAGGCGCGGAATTACCATATCCAGACGAACTGTGGCCAAGTACAGGGATGAACTGGGGATCGCCGCTATCCGCAAAAGGAAAAGATACTAAAGGAAAAGATACTAAAGGGAACCGCAGACCAAGGGGTACTGACAACAGGTCGGTACCCTGTAATTCTGTTAAATATTTTTAAAAGGGAAGGAACTTATCAACATATAGAGAATTAAAGTATATACTATTTCATAGAATGTGGTTAATTAGGTATACTAGTGAAAGGAGCGGGTACTACTAATGGGGTGAAAATAGGGATTAATGGTCTCGGAAGAATAGGCCGTGACGTCCTGAGATGCGCGTTAAAACGACCGGACATAGAGGTTGTGGCTGTCAATCATAAGTCCCGGAGGATTGCGGTAACCGATACCTATGCCCAATCTGTGGCCCACATGCTGAAGTATGATTCCATTCACGGCACCTTTGACGCTGAGGTCAGTGCCCGGGACAACCGCGCCATTGTGGTTGACGGTCATGAAGTCCTGCTGCTGGCCGAGGGAGATCCCACGCTATTACCCTGGAAAGAGCTCGGAGTCGAGTTCGTGGTGGAGTCCACAGGAAGGTTCAACAATAAAGATGATGCCGGCATGCACATCCAGGCCGGCGCCCGGAAGGTGGTATTAAGCGCTCCGGCCAAGGGCGAGTGCATGACGGTTGTAATGGGGGTAAACGAGGAGCAGTATGATCCCTCCCTGCACCACGTGGTTTCAAATGCTTCCTGCACCACCAACTGCCTGGCCCCGGTAGCCAAAGTACTCCATGAAAATTTTGGAATCGAAAAAGGGCTGATGACCACCGTTCACGCCTATACCAACGACCAGCAACTCCTGGATATGCCCCACCGGGATATGCGCAGGTCCAGGGCGGCCAACCTGAACATTATTCCCACCACCACCGGGGCAGCCAAGGCTGTGGCCCTGGTGCTCCCGGAGCTGAAAGGAAAACTTAGCGGATTTGCCATGCGGGTTCCGACACCCAATGTTTCCGTGGTGGACCTTGTGGTGGAACTGAGCAAACCCGCTACCGCAGCTGAGATTAACCGGGCTTTTCAAGAGGCCGCGGCAGGTCCTTTAAAGGGGATCCTGGATTATTGTGAACTTCCCCTGGTTTCCATAGACTTTAACGGCAATCCCCATTCGGCGATTATCGATGCCCTCTCCACTATGGTGATCGGCGGCAATATGGCCAAAGTAATCGCCTGGTACGACAACGAGTGGGGTTACTCCCAGCGGGTTCTGGACCTGTTGATGTATATGGCTTCAAAAGGATAAGGGCGGGTTTTTAAGGACAATTTAATCCCAGGGAAAGAAAAGCGCTGCGACAACATTTTTGTGCGGGCCGGGGCAACGGCGGCAAGTGAATGTTTTTGCAGCGCTTTGCAGGGATGTCCAGAAAAAGGGGTGTTTGTATATGGCCAAAAAGACAGTAAGGGATCTTGACGTGGCGGGGAAGCGGGTACTGGTCCGGGTGGATTTTAATGTGCCCCTGAATAAGGAGAGCGGGCGGGTTTCCGACGATACCCGGATCCGGGCGGCCCTTCCCACCATCGATTATTTAATTCAACAAAAGTCAAAAGTCATACTTGTTTCACACCTCGGGCGCCCAAAGGGTAAAGTAGACGAAAAATATAAAATGGATCCCGTAGCCGTGCGCCTGTCTGAACTGCTGAACAGGCCGGTGCAGAAGGTGGACGAAGCTGTAGGGGAAGTTCCCCGGTCGGCTGTTGAGCAGATGCAGGGCGGGGATGTACTCCTCCTGGAGAATGTCCGTTTTTATCCGGAGGAAGAAAAGAACGACGAGAATTTTGCCAGAATGCTGGCGGAGCTAGCTGAAATTTATGTCAATGACGCCTTCGGGACTGCTCACCGGGCCCACGCCTCCACCGAGGGAGTCGCTGAATTTCTGCCCGCAGTGGCAGGATTTTTAATGGAGAAGGAACTTGACATGCTGGGCCGGCTGCTGGCAAATCCCGAATCCCCCTTTGCGGCCATCATCGGCGGAGCCAAGGTGTCGGATAAAATTGCCGTTCTGTCAAACTTGATTGAAAAGGTGGACATCCTGATCATCGGAGGCGGGATGGCCAATACCTTTCTCAAGTCCCAGGGATACGACATGGGCAAGTCCCTGCTGGAGGTCGACAAGCTGGAAATGGCCAGAAATTTGATGAAGAAGGCCAAAAACAGGGGTATCCAGCTGCTTCTGCCCGTGGATGTGGTGGCGGCGCCGGGGGCGGCCCCCAATGCCGAGCCGGCAACAGTACCTGTGGACAAAATCCCCCCCGACTTTATGGCCCTGGATATTGGACCCGAGACCCTGGGCCGCTTTGCGGCAGCCCTAAAAAACGCCAGGACCGTATTCTGGAACGGGCCCATGGGTGTTTTTGAAATGAAGCCCTTTGCGGGGGGGACCGAAGCCATCGCCCGGGAGCTGAGCCAGGTTAAAGGCATTACCGTAGTGGGCGGCGGCGACTCCGTAGCTGCTGTAAAACAGGCGGGAGTGGCCGATCAGATCAGTCATATTTCCACGGGGGGCGGCGCGGCCCTGGAATTTCTGGAGGGAAGGGAACTTCCGGGAGTGGTGGCGCTGCTGGACAAGTAGGGGCGCTCTTTTTGAAAGGGGCCCGCTCAGGATGCAGCCGGGCTTACCCCGGGACTTGCTCCGGGATTGTAAGGCCGGCTTTTTGATTCACCGGGCTCTGGCGCAGCAAGAATCCCCAGGCCTGCCGGGAGGATGCTGCGTGGGGCAGAAAAGGAAGGCGCCAGCCTTGAGCCGGGGTTGAACCTGAAGGATGGAAAGAGGGGCCGCATTTGGGCGAAGGGTTTTGCCTTTACTTTCCGGGCCGGTGACCGGGGGCGGGGCCGGCTGTGCAGACTTGCGGCGGGAATCCGGGAACCATTGAAGAAGGAAGGGGGGAAGGAGCAATGATGGAAGGCCGCAGGCCGCTCATTGCAGGAAACTGGAAAATGTATAAAACCATACCCGAGGCGCTTTCCTTCGTAGAGGAATTAAAACAGGCGGCAGCGGGGTTTAAAGATGTCGAAGTGGCGGTTTGTCCTCCCTTTACCGCCCTGGCCCCGGTGGCCGAGGCCCTGCGGGGCACGGAAATTGCCGCCGGCGCCCAGGATGTCCACTGGGAGGAAAGGGGGGCCTTTACCGGGGAAATATCACCTGCCATGCTTAAAGATATTGGATGTCGTTACGTGATCATAGGACACTCGGAAAGGCGGCAGTATTTCGGGGAGACCAGCGAGTTGGTTAACCGCAAGATCAAGGCTGTTCTGCCGCACGGCCTGGTCCCGGTAATGTGTGTGGGAGAAAGGCTGGCGGAGCGTGAGGCGGGCGTTACCAGGCAGGTGGTGCACGACCAGACGGTGGCCGGCCTGGCAGGTCTGACGCCGGAGCAGGTAGCCGGCCTGGTCATAGCTTACGAGCCGGTATGGGCTATCGGCACGGGAAAAACGGCCTCGGAAGAGGATGCCCAGCAGGTAATCGGCTACATCCGCGCGCTTGTCAGGGATTTGTACGGCAGCGAAGCAGCCGGACGGGTGCGGATCCAGTACGGGGGAAGCGTCAAACCGGGAAACACCGCCGGGTTGATGGCCATGCCGGACATTGACGGAGCCCTTGTGGGGGGCGCCAGTCTTGAAGTGGACAGTTTTCTGGGCATTATCAAAGCGGCTGCAGGCGGCGGGGCAGGAGGCCCCGGTTCCTAACCGCCTGTTGAGGCATTCTAATCGTCAGGTTTACGGATCTGTGATGCGATATGAGGCCCGCCCATTTTTGAGCGGGAATTCCAGACAAGCACTGTTTAACGGATCTGTGATCCAATTGGAGGTACCTTTTTTGACATCAGGCAAAAATCCCCTGGTGCTGGTTATCCTGGACGGCTGGGGTTTAAGCCCCAGGAAGGAAGGGAACGCCATGGCCCGGGCCAATCTACCCAACTATAGAAGGTTTCTTGTAGAATACCCCCACTGCACCCTGGACTGTTCCGGGGAAAAGGTGGGCCTGCCGGAGGGCCAGATGGGCAACTCCGAAGTGGGGCACCTGAATATCGGCGCCGGCCGGGTTGTTTACCAGGAATTGACGCGGATATCACGGGCCGTCCGGGACGGGAGCTTTTTTCTGAACGAGGTCCTGCTGGATGCGGTGAAGCACGCTAAAGATAACAACAGCTCCCTGCACCTGATGGGACTGCTGTCGGACGGCGGAGTGCACAGCCACATCCGCCATCTCCTGGCCCTGCTGGACCTGGCGACCGGGCAAAACTTAAGCCGGGTCTTTGTCCATGCCTTCCTGGACGGACGTGACGTACCGCCGGACAACGCCAGGGAATATTTTGAAATCCTCAGGCTTAAACTTAGTGAACTGGGATTTGCCGTAGCTACAGTGATGGGACGCTATTATGCCATGGACCGGGACCGGCGCTGGGACCGGACCGAACGGGCTTACAACGCCATGGTCTTCGGCGAGGGCATCCAGGCCGCTACCCCGCTGGAAGCAGTGGAACTGGGTTACGGCAGGGGAGAGACGGACGAGTTTATCCAGCCCACCGTAATTATGAACGATGCAGGGGGGCCTGTGGCCAGAGTTGAGGACGGGGACGCCGTAATCTTCTTCAATTTCCGGCCCGACCGCGCCCGGCAGATTACCAGGGCTTTCGTGGACAGGGAATTTACCGGCTTCAAGCGGAAAACCGGCTACCCGAAAGTGCACTTCACCTGCATGACCCTTTACGACAAAACCATTGAAGCGCCGGTGGCTTTCCGGGCTCAGACCTTGAACAACACCCTCGGAGAAGTATTGAGCAGGCGCGGCATAGCCCAGCTCCGCCTGGCCGAGACGGAAAAATACGCCCATGTCACCTTTTTTTTCAACGGCGGCGTGGAGGAGCCCAATCCCGGCGAAGACCGGATCCTGGTACCTTCGCCCAAAGTGTCTACATACGACCTCAAACCGGAAATGAGCGCGCCCGGGGTTACCGATAAATTTTTGGAACAGCTGAGCCTGAATAAATACGGTGTGATTATCATGAACTACGCCAATCCGGATATGGTGGGACATACTGGAGACATGGAAGCCACAGTCCGGGCCCTGGAAACCGTGGACAGCTGCCTGGGTAAAGTTGTCCGGGCCGTGCTGGAAAGGGAGGGTACGGTCCTGATTACGGCGGACCACGGCAACGCGGACGAAATGCTGGACGAAAAGGGAGATATCTGTACCGCCCACAGCACCAACCCGGTCCCCTTTATCCTGGTCAGGCAGGACACGGCCGGCCTGTGCCTGCGGAACGGCAGTCTGGAAGATATAGCCCCCACCATCCTGGACCTGCTGAACATACCCGTACCGGAGGAGATGACCGGAGCTACGCTGATTACAAAGGAATCATAGGTTATTAAGCTCTTAAGAACATTTTAAGGACATTTTAAGATCAATAGACCTGCTTCAGGGAGACAAATCGTTTTAAGAACAAAAGGAGGAAACAGCCTGTGTCCACTGTCATTGAAGAAATTATGGCCCGGGAAATCCTTGATTCCCGCGGCAACCCCACCATTGAAGTTGAAATCTACCTGGAAGACGGAAGCATGGGAAGGGCAGCCATTCCCTCCGGGGCATCCACCGGCACCCGCGAGGCCGTTGAGCTGCGGGACGGCGATGAGAAGAGGTTTGCCGGCAAGGGGGTGCTGAAAGCCGTTGAGAACGTGAACAACATCCTGGCCCCGGAAATCATTGGATACGACGCCACAGACCAGATTGGCATCGACCGGGCCATGATTGAGCTGGACGGCACGCCCAACAAGAGCAAGCTGGGCGCCAACGCCATCCTGGGTGTTTCCCTGGCTGCCGCCAAAGCCGCCGCCTGGTCCCTGGGCCTGCCCCTGTACCAGTACATCGGCGGAGCCAACGCAAAGGTGTTGCCGGTACCCATGATGAACATTTTAAATGGCGGGAAGCATGCCGACAACAATGTGGACATCCAGGAGTTTATGATTATGCCCGTGGGCGCCACGAGTTTTGCCGAGGCCTATCGAATGGGTGTTGAGATTTACCACAAGCTGAAGGGCGTGCTGAAGGCGAGGGGACTGATCACCTCCGTGGGCGACGAGGGCGGTTTTGCGCCGATGCTGACCTCCAATGAAGAAGCCCTCATGGTCATTATGCAGGCCATCCAGGCCGCAGGATACTCTCCCGGCGAAGAAGTGGCACTGGCCATCGACGCCGCTGCCTCGGAGTTTTATAAAGACGGCAAATACGTCTTTAAGGCTGAAGGAAAAAGCCGCACCGCAGAGGAATTGGTCGATTACTACACCATTCTGGCCGGCAAATACCCCATAATTTCCATCGAAGACGGCCTGGCCGAAGACGACTGGGACGGTTGGCGGTTATTCACCGAACGGCTGGGAAAACAGCTGCAGATCGTCGGGGACGACCTCTTTGTTACCAATACGGAACTCTTGAGCCGGGGGATCAAGAACAGGGTGGCCAACTCAATTCTGATTAAACTGAACCAGATCGGCACCCTGACCGAAACCCTGGACGCCATCGAAATGGCCAAACAGGCCGGTTACACCGCCGTGGTTTCGCACCGTTCCGGCGAAACGGAGGACACCACCATCGCCGACCTGGTGGTAGCCACAAACGCGGGACAGATCAAAACCGGCGCCCCGGCGCGCACGGACCGGGTCGCCAAGTACAACCAACTGCTCCGGATCGAGGAGGAACTGGGTGACCTGGCCGTATACAGGGGAATTAAAAGCTTGTACAACATCTCCTTTTAAGGTGCACCCGGTACAAGCATAAGCATCATTGTTTAACATTCATTCTTGCAGCCGGTACGGTTACGGGCAGCCCTTAATTTAGGGCATTCAATTGTCATAATTGTCAGGGTTATAAACCTGTGGTATAATTGCTTCGGCACAGCCGTCCCGGGGAGGTGAGTTCGTGGGAGTTGTTAAGATAATCTTTATGGTTCTGCATGTTCTTCTTGCACTTGCCCTGATAGCCGCAGTGGTTCTGCAGTCCGGTAAGAGTGCCGGTCTTTCCGGTTCCATCGCCGGTGGGGCGGAGACATTATTCGGCGGCAAGAAAAAGGGTCTGGACGAACTGCTGAGCAAGGTTACAATTATAGTAGCCATATTATTTGCGGCAACAGCCCTGTTACTGGTGCTCTGGGAGTAAACAAAGATTAACAGGGATAGAAGCATAAAAGTATAGAAGCATAAAAGCATGGAAGTATAGAAGTATAGCAGCATAGAAATATAAAAGCAAAGAAGTATCTTGAAGCATGGAAGAAGGGCTGAGAAAAACATGTGCGGATATGGGAATCAATGACGGGAGTAGAAAATAAATTGAGCCCGTTGCAACATAATGTACCTATAATTGAAGCATGACTTAAAGCATGACTTTAATGAAGCATAACAAAAACGAACGGATTGTTCAGAAGCGCCGGATTTCCGGCGCTATCTTGATCTTGCAGGCAAAGACAGAAATTGCGCTGCCGCCGCCGCACTTTATCCTGTTCCAGCAGTTGAGGAGTGGTGGAAAGGGCGGGCCGTAGATATCCCATGGCGAAAGTTGCCAATATGAGGTTGTTTTAGTAAAATG
>JAKPTB010000004.1 GCA_029555205.1 Bacillota bacterium | reverse complement strand
CCTGTTTCTTGACACTCCTTAATAATCAGCTCTTTGAATTCATCACTATACTGTTTGTTGTTTTTCATTAAAACCTACCCCCTAATAAAATGTTAACATATTAAACGTGTTTTCTCCAAATTCTTTAGGGGGCTAAATAGTAAGGGGACGGAAACGGCCCGCGGGTGGAGTTCCGAAAAATCTCCTTTGGACTATCATTCAAAACAAAAGACCCCTTTAAGGGGACGGAAACGCGGGGATGTCCTTCCCCTTAGGACTCGTAAATCCCAATTCAAAACAAAAGACCCCTTTAAGGGGACGGAAACTTTTATTTTATTTTATTCGTCCTCAAACCAGACGATTCAAAACAAAAGACCCCTTTAAGGGGACGGAAACTCTGTCTCTAACGAATCAGTCTTGATTGTTAATTCGTCATTGAATTCAAAACAAAAGACCCCTTTAAGGGGACGGAAACTAATCTTCCCCCTCTTGTTGACCGTTTTTTCCTGGTGGGATTCAAAACAAAAGACCCCTTTAAGGGGACGGAAACTTCACCGGCCGCCCCTCCCAATGCACTTTGTTGTACATTCAAAACAAAAGACCCCTTTAAGGGGACGGAAACGAACTGTTCTGCTTTCTCAAACAGCTCGACATCTTCCTCATTCAAAACAAAAGACCCCTTTAAGGGGACGGAAACTCGTTCAGATCTTGGCGCGTGTCCCGCTGGCCTGAGTATTCAAAATAAAAGACCCAGGAGGTGATGCTGTGAGTTTTCTTTACATCTATGAACGGGCAGCAAAAATCGGGGTTAAGAACAACTGCATAGTAGTAGAAAGCGAAAAAGCAAATCTTAAAAGAACCTTACCCATTGAAGGAATAGAGAATGTAATAATTTTCGGGGATGCTTCCCTTAGTTCCAGCTGTGTTAAGCAATTAATGGAAAGAGATATCAATTTGACCTGGCTTTCCAGCAGGGGTAAGTTTTACGGCCGGCTGGAATCCACGCGCAATGTTAATATTCACCGTCAAAGAAGGCAATTTGCCTGCGGTGAGGATGATGGGTTTTGCCTGGCCCTGGGCAAGAAGATTGTCAAAGCCAAAGTAAAAAACCAGATCACAATCCTGCGCCGCTACCAAAGAAGCCGGCAAAAAGCGTCAGTAACCGGCGTTATTGACGCCATGGGGAGGATACTGAACTTAATAGAACGGGTTGCCAATAGGGACGAATTAATGGGGCACGAAGGAATGGCGGCTAGAAACTACTATCAGGGTCTGGCTTCCCTGGTGGAGCCGGAATTCGCTTTCAAGGGTCGTAACCGGCGGCCTCCCCGGGATCCCTTCAATTCCCTTTTGAGCTTTGCCTATACACTGTTGATGTATGATGTGTATACTGCCGCGGTCAACCGGGGACTGAACCCTTATGCCAGCTTTTTGCACAGCATTCGGAAGGGCCATCCGGCTTTGTGTTCAGACCTGATGGAGGAATGGCGCGCTGTTTTGGCCGACTCGCTGGCACTGTATGTCACAGGCAAAGGTATTATCAAGCAGGAGTTTTTTGATAAACCTGATCAAGATGGAGGGGTATACTTGAATGCCGGTGCTTCAAAGGCCTACATTGCTGAATACGAGAAGAAAGTACGCAGCAAGTCTAATTATTTACCTTATGTTGACTACTCAGTAAGTTTTCGAAGGGCTCTGGAGATGCAATGCCAGCGTTTGGCCAAAGCTGTAGAAGAAGGAGACCCGGACATATATCAGCCGGTGCTGATCAGATGACGCAATTGCAGTACAGGAAGCGTATTTTTATATGTGATGAATTTATTGCAGAGGAGAGGCGAAAATATTTGATTGTGGTTATTTACGATATTATTGACAATCGCCGCCGGGCAGCCTTTGCTAAATACCTGCAGGGTTTTGGTATCCGGGTCCAGAAATCTGCCTTTGAATGCATCTTGCCGAACGCCAAATATGAAAAGCTGATCAGGGGGATACCCGGATTAATCGAAAAGGAGGATAAAGTAAGGGTGTATAAGTTGACCAGCAACGCCGATATCAGAGCCTGGGGAACTGTGGAGCTGGTGGAGGAGGAAGAGGTTGTAATCATATAGCAAGCCCCGGTGGTAATAACAGGTACAGTAATAATAGAGGTGATTTCAATGCCGAAGGTTTTGTTCAGCACCCTGGGGATGACCGATCCTATAAAAAACGATCATGACGGACCATTCCTACATATCTTAAGGCACTACAAGCCCCGCAAAGCATATTTATTTATGACCAAAAGGGTCTGCGAGCTGGCGGACCTGGATGACCGGTACCGTTTGCAGACAATCAAATTATGTGAAAAAGAGGGTTTTAACTGTGAAATTATAGAGCTGCGTCATGAAGAAATAGATAATCCCCAGCAATTTGACATTTTCTATCCTATTTTCGAGAAAGATTTGATTGATATATATAATGCCAATCCCGGTTGTCAGATTTTGCTGAATCTCTCCTCCGGAACCCCGCAAATGAAATCAACCTGTCATTTGCTGTCCTTAACCACGCCGTTTCCGGTGATACCCGTTCAGGTTACCACGCCGAACGAGAGGGAAAATTACGGTTCGCCGGATTATGATTTGGAAAAGAGCTGGGAAAACAACCTGGACAACCATCCTGATTTGGAGCCAAAAAAAAGAGCCCGGCAGGTAGAGGTGGAGAATCTGCGCTACCAGTTTTTACGGGAGGCCGCCATAAGTAATATCGAAGCCTATAACTATACTGCAGCTTTAAGTATTTTGAACGGGGTTAGAGGTTTTGTCCCTGATAATGTCCTGCATTTGCTACGGGCGGCCAGGCACCGCAAAAACATGGAATTGGCCGATGCAGAAAGGGAAAGCGGGCTGACCGGCTATGCACTGTTTCCGAGCAAATTCGGCAGCGCAGCTGCGGCAGAACTCTTTGAATATTTGCTTATACTGGATCTGCAGCAGAAAACGGGGCTGCTCATGGATTTTGTACGGGGAATTTCACCCGCGCTGAGCAGGTTGTTCGAATTATTTTTGGAGAAAAAGTGCCGGAGGCAGGTAAGAAGGGATTATTGTGAGCAAGCCTTTAATGATCCCGACCGCTGGAAGCTCAAGCGGTATAAGTTGGAAAGAAGAGATCCCGCGCTCCTTGCTTATTATGACCAAAGGTTTCAGCCCGCTTTCAGAGACGTAGATTTATCGTGCGCTTCACTTCTGCCGATGGTTGAATTCGATTGCGGGGCGGGAGGACGGCATGCTAACCCGGATATACTGGAAAGGGCAAAGGTTATGCGTTGCGTGGAGGAAAAGATCAGAAACCGGGCTGCGCATAATATTATGGCCATTAAGGAAGAGCAGTTTAGGCAAGCAGCCGGTATCTCCAGTAAAGAACTATTAAACTGGATGAAATGGTTGTTTCAGTACACCTGCGCCGGCTATTTCGAATCATGTCCCGATGCGTGGGACAGCTATGATCGGATGAATGCGGAAATCATCGGGAGATTAAAAACCCCTGCCGCCAAAAGGGCGGCCGGCTAACGGCTGCTTATCAATCCCAGGGCGGTTTTTTAATCCTTCCTGGAAGACCCGGGAAAAAGTATTTCCCGCCTTGAAAACACATGTCAAAGACTAAACACAATAATTATATTTTTAAAGAACCCCCCGGGCTCTTTTCTTTTCGTGTAAAATAATTGACAATGGGTTTGTGATGATGTTTTAAACTTATCATGCCGGCTTATGATCCTTGCACTTACCTGAAACAAACTCACTGCTTGCTCCTCTGGCAAGGATGCCGGAAGGGATTATGGCAGTAAGTGTAGTAACAGTTAACAGGGGGTAAAGGTGATGAAAGAATCCTTTAATGAACTGGAAAACGGGATTATTCAGCGGGGCTTGTGCACCGTCTGCGGCACCTGTGCGGGAGTTTGCCCGGCCGGGGCCATTGACTGGGTGGAGCTGGACGGTGAACTACAGCCCCAATTAACGGGTACCTGTACCAGTTGCGGCATATGCACAGCGGCCTGCCCCGGGGCGGATGTGGATCTGCCGGCTTTGGAGAGATTTGTTTTCGGCCGGGAGAGGCCTGAATTAATCCCGGACCTGGGTTTTTACCGGGAGGCCAGGGTTGCCTGGAGCACCGACCTTTCAATTAGAAAACAGGGCGCCAGCGGGGGTCTGGTTACATCTCTACTTGTTTATGCCTTAGAGCAGGGGCTTATCGACTCTGCCCTGCTGGCCGGTTTCCGGCGGGACCAGCCTTGCCGTACCGAAGCCCGGCTGGCGGCAGGGAAGGAAGACATCATTGCTTCCGCCCAGAGCAAATACGCCTGCGTACCGGTGAACACCCTTTTAACACGGGCAGTGTCAAAGGGTTACCGGCGCCTTGCTGTGGTTGGCCTGCCCTGCCAGATTTATGGCCTGCGCAAGCTCCAGATGTTGGGCGAACCGTCCCTTCTGGTTGAAAGCGTGGTTCTTATGGTGGGCCTTTTTTGCGCGTCCCAGTTTTATTACGAGGGTACCCGCCACCTGCTGGTAGAACATCTGGGTCTCGAGGCCCAGGATGAGATCGCCGCCATGAGTTACCGGGGCGGGGACTGGCCGGGCCACCTGCTTGTGGAGCTTAAGGATGGCCGGCGGTTGACTCTGGACCGGCACCGGTATATGTACCACCATCTGATGCCGGCCTTCAAGCGGGACCGCTGCGAGATGTGTGTGGACTGGGCGGCGGAATTGGCAGACCTTTCCGTGGGAGATTACTGGGATCCCCAGGCCCGGCCCGGGGAGGCCGCCGGGACCTCTTCCTGCCTGGTGCGCACAGCTGCAGGTGAAGTTATCCTGGCCGGAGCCGTCAAAAAGAAATACATTGAAACAACCGCCCTGGAAGCCTCCAGGCTGGCGGCCGGGGTGGGATTCGAATTAAAAAAACATGCGGCCGCCTTCCGGTTGAGGCAGCGGCGCCGCTATGGCTGGCCGGTCCCCGACTATCACAGGGATACTGATTACAATCCCTTTGCCCGGGAGCAGCATTTGGCTCCGGAAACAAAAACCGGCAAGTAAGCCTCCAGAATTTGTTCTTGACTGACTGCCCTTTTCGCAGGGTTTATGGATTTACAAAAAAGCAGGCATAGGGAAATATGTTGGTATGGACTGGAGCCGTCAGGCTCTTTTCCTGTTGGTGCCCAATGGTGCAACATTCTGAGAAGATGGCAGGCAGTTTGCCCGGCCCGGCAGTATAGGATAGTTTAGGATATTGTAATCATCAAAGTAATTCTTGAAAGCTGGAAGCAAAGCTTGACTATAGTTAGATATCTAACTATAATGAGAATAATTTAACTTTTCGGATAAGGGAGAGAGGTAAAACAATGACAATTGAAGAAATTTATCAGAAATTTGACGAGATAGGATGTTTAACGTTTGCTACAATTGACGGGGATTACCCGGAAACCAGAATTGCCCATTTGTTTGCCTGGGATGAAGAGGGATTGTATTTCCGGACCATGACGGTGAAGCCATTTTACAAACAATTGAAGGAAACAGGAAAAATATCCATCTGCGGCATGTCGGCGTCTCCACATGTGGAGATAGGGGAAGATGGCCTGCCCATCTTTGAACCTGGATATACCATTAAAGCAACAGGCCATGTGAAAGAAATATCCTTAGAAGAATTAAAGGAAAAAGCAGCCCAAAAGCCGATTTTTCAACTGGGGGTAAAGGATACCCTCAAATATCCCGATACTGTTACTTTTTGTATCTATAGTTTCAAGGGTGATTATTACAACTATGATTATGACTGCATTAGCCGTGACCACAAGATTGTAAGAAAGCATTTTAATTTTGGAAATTTCCCCGACAGGTTTAAAGGGTTGAAGATCAACCAGGAAAAATGCACCAGATGTGGAAAATGCGAAGAAATATGCCAATCAATTAAGTTTAAAGCAGTTTACCAAACCGAAGAGGGCTACGCAATTGATGTGGATAAATGCGATGTTTGTGGAAGCTGCTCGAAGGCATGCCCTGTAAATGCCATAGAGTCCTATTGTTAGAAAGCGGCATCTTTGTATAAAAATTTTCTGGATACGAAAGATAGGGGATAATTAAATGAAAAAATCCGTTTGGCTCCTGATGATCCTTGTTTGTACTGTCTTAATTGGGTCCGGTTGCACAAAAGAAGAATCAAACGTGCTTACCGTCGGTATGGAACTGGCGTACCCGCCCTTTGAAACAAAGGACCAGTACGGCAACCCCACCGGTGTGAGTGTTGATTTTGCAAAGGCTTTCGGCGATTATGCCGGCAGGCCGGTAAAGATTGAAAATATCAGCTGGGACGGACTGATTCCGGCGTTGCAGACCGGCAAGGTGGACATGGTGATTTCCTCCATGACCATAAAGGAGGAGAGGCTGGAAAAGATAGACTTTTCCAAGCCTTACGCAAAGGCTCTGCTGGCCCTGCTTGTAAACAGCAGGTCGGACGTCAACAAAGTAGAGGACCTGAACCGGGAAGGGAAGGTAGTTGCTGTCAAGACCGGCTCCACCGGGCAAATCTATGCCGAAAAAAACCTGACAAAGGCAAAGGTGGTACCGTTTCCGGACGAAAGTGCCTGTGTTACAGAGGTTACCCAGGGAAAAGCAGATGCGTTCATCTATGACCAGCTGACTATTTACAGGAACAACAAGAAAAACCCGGATGCCACAAAAGCAGTTTTCATACCCTTCCAGGATGTCGAGTACTGGGGAGTGGGAGTTAAGAAAGGCAACCAGGAACTCCTGGACCAGATAAACGCGTTTATTGATGAGTTCTATGTTCAAAACGGGTTTGAGGCAATTACTGAAAAATACTTGAAAGAAGAAAAGGAAGCCTTTGATAAGAACGGCTTTGAGTGGTTCTTTTCAGATTTAAACAAATAAGGGGAAGATATGCCAATTTACAGTCTATTTATTAAAAACAACGATAACAAAACGGCTTTTCTCCCGAAAGCTTTCAATATCGTAATAGCAGTGGCTCTTTTTATGCTGTTTTTTCTTTTTTCGATCAAGCGCCTGGGAATGGAGTTTGATTTCAGCTTCCTGTGGTCATTCCGCTACAGGCTGGCCCAGGGCTTTGCCGCAACTGTGGAGTTGAGTCTGGCAAGCCTTGTGGTCAGCCTGTTTCTGGGGTTTTTATCCGCCCTTGCCAATAATTCGAGGATTCTCGTCATTTCATATTTTTCAAAGGTATATGTACAGTTTTTCAGGGGTACGCCGTTGATCATGCAGGTTTACCTGTTTTTCTACATCATTGGTACGGCCTGGGGCGTGGACAACAGGTTTTGGGCCGGAGTCCTGATCCTTTCTATTTTTGAAGGGGCATATATTTCGGAAATTATTAGGGGAGGCCTTGATTCAATTGAACATACTCAACTGGAGGCGGCCAGGGCGGTGGGCCTGAAAAGCGGACAGACAATGCGCCTGATAGTCCTGCCCCAGATCATAAAACGTACCCTGCCTTCCCTTGCCGGACAATTTGCATCCATAATCAAGGATTCCTCGCTGCTGTCCCTGATCTCCGTGATTGAGCTGACCCAGACCATCAGGGAAATCAGCGCCTCTAATTTTGCCATATTTGAAAGTTACATCTTCCTGGGTCTTTTGTACCTGACCCTGACCTTTCCCATCTCGATGTATACAAGGTACCTGGAAAGCAGATACAGCTATGAGAATTGAACTTAAAGCTGTATCTAAAATCTTTTCAGACGGGAACAGGGCGCTGGACAATATTACTTACCGGGAAGATTTTAATGCCCTGGCCATTATCGGGCCCTCCGGCGGAGGAAAGTCCACTCTTTTAAGAATTCTTGGAGGTCTCATTGAGCCGACATCCGGGGAAGTGGCCTTGAACGGGAAAAAGATCTGCTATGATGAAAAGCACCTAATCCAGTATCGCCGGAAAATTGGCTTTGTGTTCCAGTCCAAAGGCCTCTTTAACCATCTTACCGCCAGGCAGAATATCATTCTGCCGCTGGTAAACGTCCATGGGTATACAAAGGCCGGTGCGGGAACCACCGCCGACAATTTGCTCGAAAGGTTCGGACTGTTCCGGGACAGGCATAAATATCCCCACGAGCTGTCCGGCGGCCAGCAGCAGAGAGTAGCCATCGCCAGGGCTGTTGCTGTCAAACCAAAGCTGCTTTTGCTTGATGAACCCACAAGCGCCCTGGATCCGGAGCTCACCAGTGAAGTCCTGGATATGTTAAATGAACTTAGAAACGAGGGGTTGAACTTTATTCTTGTAACCCACGAAATGGGTTTCGCCAAAAAGGCCTGTGACAAACTGATGTTTATTGTAAACGGCAGGCTGGCGGAGTACGGGGACAGCGAAAAACTATTCACCAGCCCTGAAACGGAGGAACTTGCCGGGTTCTTAAGCAAAGTGCTGGAATGGAATGTCTGACTTTTGCTTGCAAGACAACACCTTAAGGTGTTACTGGACCGGTTTTCAGGGTGTTTGCTGGTGGTTTGCCGGTGGTTTAATGCTGTATAGCTTTCAGGATTCGGGCGTAATCTAACAGCAGGCCCGCCGTTTCCCAAATAAACGGTGCTGGAAGGAATTTCTGTACACGTATAGAAGTGTTTAAAGGGTGATAGTTTATATGGAGAAGAAAGGCAAGAGGACGGCCACAAAGTTTACCTGGGAGATCTGGGCGGTTATTATTCTTGGCGTGATCATCTTTGCGCTTCCCATCCCTGTGGACTACAAGTACTTGCTGGCTGTTCCGCTGTACGGTCTTTTTATTTTTTTATACTACAGGGCCAAAAAACGTTCTTCTTAAACCAAAGGGAAAGCGTTACCCGAATTATCCGGTTCTTTCTGGATTTCCGTAATAATATAATATTTTTTGAAGGGTTGAAATCATGCCGGAAAAACAACTTGAAGAAGGAAAAAAGCGTCTGGCTAAGGACGCCTTTGCCAGGCTGCTGGGTATCGAGCTTACTGAGATAAGACCCGGCTATGCCAGCGCGACAATGAAGGTGACACCGGACTTGTTGAACGGTGAAGGGCTGACCCACGGCGGCGCTATTTTCGGCCTGGCGGATCTTGTTTTTGCCGCCGCCAGTAATTCCCACGGCAACCTGGCCCTGGCCTTGAACGTTAATATCAGTTTTTTAAAAGCCACCCGCGGCGGCACCGTGCTGACCGCCGTTGCCAGGGAAGAGAGCCTGACCAGAAAAACCGGCCTGTACCGGCTGGAGGTCAGGGACGAAAACGGTGAACTGGTTGCGCTGGCGGAAGGCCTGGCCTACCGCCGGTCATAACTTGCTCCGGGCTTCCTGCAGCTGCGCCCGGCAATATTTAGATTAAACCCTGTTCTCTTTGTCTTTCTGCCCCGGTCTTTGGGAGGGAGCGGACAACGCTTGAACCGGCGCCATAGAAAGCAAAAGAACCCTGGTTATACCGGGGCCCATCCATTTTATTGGTTTATCTATTTGCAGCTCAATTGTCTTAAATCTCTTAAGCCGTCTTAATCGATATATTCACTGTCTCCTGCTTTGACGCTCCCCAAATTGTTGATTAAACCGCGTTCTTTCATCTTGATCCAGAAGGGAAGGGCGTAGTCGTAGATTTCGCTCACAGAGATTTTTTCAAACTTCGGTCGCAGCATTAACAAGGCCTGCTTTCCCATACCCTTTTGCCGGGGGTTCATCCCTATGGTCAGAACCCGGATTTCAAAGTGGTTGTTTTTTTTAAAACCGATGATCCTGACGCCTCTGCCGAATTTGTAAATTGTCGCCCGCCTGTTTCCATAATAGCCTTCGGTTTCACGCATTTCGTGGAGCGTGTACATATCCTCTCCCTCCATAGTAATAATATTAAGAATATTATAACAAAAGGGACCAAAAAGAACAATGGTCCGGCCATCAATGGAAAAGTTAATTATGGATCTTAAACGGGGGCGTAACAATGGATTTCGACTTGATCATCGTGGGGGGAGGCCCGGCCGGCATGCTGGGTGCGGCTGCGGCAGGCGCACAGGGTTTGAAGGTTGTTCTCCTGGAAAAGAACGGCAGGCTGGGCAAAAAGCTTTCCCTCACCGGCAACGGCAGGTGTAATATTACCAATTGCGGTGATTTTGAAGATTATCAAAACCACATCGTAAACAATAAAAAATTCCTGTACACTGCCCTCCGCGTCTTTGATAGCCCCAGTCTCACCGGATTGCTCCAGGGGCTGGGGTTGAGAACCAGGGTGGAAGACAGGGGCAGGGTTTTTCCCGCCTCAGACAGCGCCGCTGATGTGATCAAGGCGTTGCAGAAATACCTGGAACAGAACCGGGTAGAGGTACGGCTTCATTCCGAAGTGGAGCGCGTCCTGGCCGGGAACGGGCGCGTGCAGGGCGTACTGGTCAGGGGGAAGGGCAGGGTATCCGGCAGGAACGTTTTGCTCGCTACGGGGGGTATGTCCTACAGGCAGACCGGATCAACCGGTGACGGCCACCGCATGGCCCTGGAACTGGGGCATAACGTTGCAGGTCCCTCTCCCGCCCTTATCCCCCTGGTGACCGGTGAACCCTGGGTTAAAGGCCTGCAGGGGCTGTCCCTGAAGGATGTCCTGGCGCAGGTGGGGGACGGTAAAAGGAGCATAGCGAAAAGGCGCGGCGACCTGCTTTTCACCCATTTCGGTGTTTCCGGCCCCGTTATTCTGGATCTCAGCAGTTTTTTGACCAGGGAGCCCCGATTCCCGCTGGACTTGAAGGTGGATCTGCTGCACGGTTTAACCGGTCCCCAGGTGGAGGAACGGCTGCAGCGGCTTTTTGCGGAAAACCCGGGCAAATCCCTGAAGAATGTCCTGAGCGCAAGCCCCCTGGCGCCCCAGAGGCTGGTTCCCGTGCTCCTGGAGCTGTCCGGAGTTGAGAGCGGCAAGCAGGCGGCTCAGGTTAACCGGAAAGAGCGGGAGCTGCTGGCCCGGGTTATGAAAAATCTGACTTTGACCGTTCTGGGGACCCGCCCGCTCAATGAGGCCATTGTAACCGGCGGGGGAATCGACATCCGGGAAATTAACCCCTCCACGCTGGAGTCTAAAATCATGGCAGGGTTGTACTTTGCCGGTGAGATTTTGGATACAGACGCTCTGACCGGAGGCTACAACCTGCAAATTGCCTTCTCCACCGGTTATTTGAGCGGGAGCAGCGCCGCCCGGGAGCGCTCCGGAAGGAAAAATAATAAGGAATAATCAAAAACAGATATATCCTGGATATGGTTAATCTTTGGAAATTTCTCTTGACTTATACTGAATTAACCGCAATAATATTAGGTAGACAAGATCAAAACAAGACCAAGGGGAGTAGCCGCCGGTTTAACCGGAGCAGGGCCGACAGTACGGTAGTGATACCCGGTTCCTGCAACCTTGAAATGGTTTGGCAAGACCTTCGTGTTTTCAAGGACGGAAATGCGAAGGTTTTTATATTTGTAAACCGGACCTTTGCCTTGCAAGCCGGCCTGTGATTGATCTCAAAAATACTTGAACTCGATACGGAGGTTGATTAAGTTGTTTCTGGATCTACTTATCCTGGCAGCAGGTTTGCTTACGATCCTGGCCGGCGCCAATATCTTCACCAACGGAATAGAATGGCTGGGGAAAAGGCTGAACCTCTCCGAAGGCGCGGTGGGCAGTGTCCTGGCAGCGGTGGGAACCGCTATGCCCGAAACGATGGTGCCTGTGATTGCCATTTTGTTCGGGCCCGGCGGAAATGCCCACGAGGTAGGCATCGGGGCTATCCTGGGCGCGCCCTTTATGCTGAGCACCCTGGCTTTTGGTGTCGTGGGCGTCTCCAAGATGGTGTACTGCCGGTGTCAGGATGATAAATCAATTGATTGCAAGCATTCCATCCTGATGAGGGATTTAAAATTTTTCATCCTGTTTTACTCCATCGCCGTGGCGGCTGCCTTTATTCCTTCTTACACGCTGAAAGTGCCTGTGGCCCTGTCCCTGGTGGCCGGCTACATCTACTATGTCAAGAAAACCTTACGGGACGGGGACGACTTGTCGGAGGCCGATTTGCCGCCCCTTACCTTCTGGCGGAAGAACCCCCGGCCGCCCCTGGCCGTAATCCTTGTCCAAATCGGCTTCAGCCTGGCTTTAATTGCGGGCGGGGCGAACTACTTCGTAGGCGCCCTGGGAGAGCTGGCTACCAGCATCATGGTCCCGGCCCTGATCCTGTCCCTGATCATAACGCCGGTTGCCACCGAACTGCCGGAGAAATTCAACAGTATCATCTGGGTTAAGGGAGGCAAGGACACCCTGGCCATGGGTAATATCACCGGAGCGATGGTTTTTCAAAGCACGATTCTTCCCATGATCGGTATTCTCTTCACTCCCTGGCAGCTGTCCCCCCTGGCCGCCCTCAGCGCCGGCCTGGCCCTGCTGTCCAGCCTGATTGTTTACCTGTTCGTGAAGAAGCAAAGGGTACTCAAGCCCCTGGTAATGATGTACCCTGCAGCTATTTATGGTATATTCTTATTTTTGGTCATTACCATGATAATATAAAAAGTAAAAAGGGGGTGACAGGCTGCAAATACATGAAACTGGCTAAAATGAAATTAATTCGTTAAGACTTTAAATAGGAGGTTATTGCATGAATAATTTCAAGGTCTTTCTTTTGATGGGCCTGCTCTCGGTAATTCTGGTCCTCATTGGCGCTGCGGTGGGAGGCCAGAACGGAGCAATGCTTTTCTTCTTGATTTCACTGGCGATGAATTTCTTCAGTTACTATTTCAGTGACAAAGTGGCCATTTCCATGACCCGTTCCCAGCCGGTCTCCGAACGGGAGGCGCCGGAGCTGTACAATATCGTCCGCAGGCTGACCCAGCGGGCCGGTCTTCCGATGCCCCGGCTTTATGTAACCCCTTCGCCCCAGCCCAATGCCTTTGCCACCGGCAGAAACCCGGCCAATTCGGCCGTGGCCGTCACAGAGGGGCTGCTGCACCTTTTGAACCGTACCGAACTGGAAGGGGTGCTGGCCCACGAACTGGCCCACATTAAAAACAGGGACGTCCTGGTGGGCACTATTGCCGCGACCTTTGCCGGCGCTATTACCATGCTGGCGAACATTATCCAGTGGGGCGCCATTTTCGGTATGGGCCGCGACGATGACGACGGGGGTGCAGGTTTCCTGGGCGCCATCCTGCTGGCCATCATCGCCCCCATCGCAGCGATGATTATTCAGATGGCAATCTCCCGCTCCCGGGAATATGGCGCCGATGAGAGCGGCGCCCGCTTTGCTGGGAACACGGACGGCCTGGCCAGTGCCCTTCTGAAACTGGAAAGCACTGCCCGCAGGATTCCCATGCAGGTAAATCCCGCGGCTTCCCATCTCTTTATCGTCAATCCCCTTTCCGGCCAGTCCATGGCCAGGCTCTTCAGCACCCACCCGCCCATCGCCGACAGGGTGGAGCGTTTGAGGAAAATGAGGGTCTAGTCTGCTGAGCCCTGGAAAGGCAAAACCGGAGTAATCATAACAATTCAGTAATCCAGCAAAAAGCAAGTCGCTTTCTTCAGGAGGCTTGCTTTTTTTATTAGGAATTTTATAAAAACATTTTTTTCGCCCCTTAATTTGCTAAGGCAATTTGTGCTGTCTTTAAATAATAGAATTTTGGTTTGGCTTAAATAATTTGCATGGCATAGGTGCAATTATTTTTGTCTATACTTGAAAGAGGTTTTTTACGTTGTTGCGCTGACAAAGAGGGCGCCCGGCAAGCAGGGCGGCTTAACTCAATTCAAGGAAGAACAGGCAATAAAAAACGCTTGGAGGGGAGCGCCGGTGGCCCAGACCATATCTATCGGTTCCACACAGCATATGGACCTGTTTAAGGCCAAACTGGGCCGTCAGCTGAAGCTGTGTGAAGAAGACGGATTAAAGATTTATCTGGAAGAGAGTCCGGCCGGAAAATTCACCTTCTTATCCTGCCGGATTGCTGATTGCGATAAAGGCAGGCGCGTCCGGGAGGACGTCCAGAGCCTTTTCAAATATTACCTGGCCGATGTTATATCAGATATCATCCTCAACCACTGGGAGGATCCCCTGATCAAGGAAATCATCAGGGAAAACTACTATTATTTTGGCGAGGAAGAGAGAAACATTATCTTTCAGTACGCTTTGCGCCACATTAACCGGGAGGGGAAAAATTTTCAGGACACAGTTTACTGGCTGGGGCGCAAAAACCGGATTATCCAAAAAGTCATGGATTATCTGGATGTCAACAACAGGATTAATATCGACGGATTCATCCGTTTCAGGCTCAAAGACTACATCGGGGAACTGCGCGACGCCGCTGACAGGGCTGTTGACGAGTTTCTGATGGAGAG
Source organism: Bacillota bacterium (assembly GCA_029555205.1). Taxonomy (GTDB): domain Bacteria; phylum Bacillota; class Desulfotomaculia; order Desulfotomaculales; family Pelotomaculaceae; genus DTU098. The sequence goes on along the minus strand of JAKPTB010000004.1, from coordinate 4,012 downwards.
GGAGTACCGGGAATTCATTCAGCTTCTGAAATATTTCGTGGAAGTACAGGAACCCCGTATGGATGTCGTACACGTGCTTATTGCCGGCAGCCTTTTTAAACTCTTCGATGGCCGGATGCAGCCGGTAAAAAGCGAATACCTGGAAGGGTTTATCGTCAACATGGTGGGCAGCGAGATAAACTACGAAGACCTCCTGATCAGCGCCTTGATTACCATTGCCCCTAAGCAGGTCACGCTGCACTATAAAAACCGGGAGGGCCACTCGGTTACGCTGGATACGATTAAGAACGTGTTCGAGGGGAGGGTTAACGAGTGCAGGGGTTGCAGCCTCTGCCAGGAACCCCGGAGTTGAAGGACTATCTGGCTATTAACGGGGGACTGCCGGTTGCCCGGTGTTCCTTCGGCAGGAATCATTTCGTGTAGCCAACGGGGTCCGGGCGTAAAGCAATGGCATGGAATATCACGGTACAGATATCACGTTATGAGGAGATTATGGTGCAGCATACCTGGAAAAAGTAAGAAGATATGTGGCCTTTGCTTCCGGGAAGCGGTCGGGCAGGCCATTCTTACTTTTGTTGACAAAAAACATATTAGTCAATATAATACTTTAAGAATAATGTTAAACAGGCGATGAAAAGGAAGAGTAGGTCCACACCGGTCTTTCCAGAGAAGGGCGCCCCGGCTGCAAGCGCCCCGGGACGCAGGGGATCCGAAAACCACCTTGGAGCCGCCGGCCGAAAGAAGAGTAGGCCGTGCCGGGCGCAGCCGTTAACTGCTTTTTGAGTGAGGGGGTTTATGCTCCCTAACCAGGGTGGAACCGCGGAAAAATTCGTCTCTGACTGCTGTCAGGGGCGATTTGGTTTTTAAAGCCCGGTTTGTTTAATCCGTTTTGTTTAAATTATGTTTGAGATAATGCTCTTAAATTTGTTTTACTTCTGATCTTTTCCAATGATTTGGTTTTTCTGTTCAATGATGATGAAAGGATGTGTCAATTATGGCTGAGCATGATCTTATCAAGGTAACCCTGCCCGATGGTTCGGCCAGAGAGTACCCGGCCGGTGTTTCGCTGCTGGAAATCGCCAAAGGCATCAGCCCCCGCCTGGCCCGGGAAGCCCTGGCAGCCAAAGTGGACGGCCGGCTGGCGGACCTGGGCGTGCCCCTGGACAGGGACGCCCGGGTTGAATTCCTGACCTTTGATGATGAAGAAGGCCGGCAGGTCTACCGCCACAGCACGGCCCACGTTATGGCCCAGGCGGTGCAGAGGCTTTTTCCGGGCACCGGCCTGGCCATCGGGCCGGCCATCGCCGACGGTTTTTACTACGATTTTGATCCCAAGGAATCCTTTACTCCCGGCGACCTGGCTAAAATTGAAAAGGAAATGGAAGCGATCATCAAGGCCGACCTGCCCTTTGAGCGCTTTGAGCTCTCCCGGCCGGAGGCGCTGGCCTTTTTCAGGGACGCCGGTCAGAAGTACAAGGTGGAGCTGATCGAAGACCTGCCGCCGGAGGTGCCCCTTTCCTGCTACCGCCAGGGGGAATTCACGGACCTGTGCATGGGCCCCCACGTGCCCAGCACCGGCCGGCTGAAGTCGGTGAAACTGCTGAACCTGGCGGGCGCCTACTGGCGGGGCAGTGAGAAGAATAAAATGCTGCAGCGGATTTACGGGACTTCCTTTCCCAAAAAATCCCTGCTGGATGAGCACATTTTCCGGATTGAGGAGGCCAGGCGCAGGGATCACCGCAAGCTGGGAGCCGAGCTGGACCTTTTCAGCATCCGGGAAGAGGGACCGGGGTTCCCCTTTTTCCACCCCAGGGGAATGGTCCTGCGCAACGAACTGGAAAATTTCTGGCGGGAGGAGCATAAAAAGAGGGGCTACCAGGAGATCCGCACGCCGGTTATCCTGAGCCGGCATCTCTGGGAACAGTCGGGCCACTGGGACCACTACCGGGAGAACATGTATTTTACAACCATTGACGAGGCTGATTTCGCGGTCAAGCCCATGAACTGCCCCGGCGGCATGCTGATCTACAAAAGCAGGCCGCACAGCTACCGGGAACTGCCCATCCGCCTGGCCGAGCTGGGCCTGGTCCACCGGCACGAGCTTTCCGGCGTCCTGCACGGACTGATGCGGGTGCGCTGCTTTACCCAGGATGACGCCCACATTTTCATGCTTCCCTCCCAGGTTAAGGACGAGATCAGCGGGGTCATCGACCTGGTGGACGACTTTTATAAAGTGTTCGGCTTTACCTACCACGTGGAGCTTTCCACCCGGCCGGAAAAGGCCATGGGGTCCCTGGAAACCTGGGAGTTGGCCACCCGGGAGCTGAGGGAAGCCCTGGAGGCCAGGGGGCTCGACTACAAGGTTAACGAGGGTGACGGCGCCTTTTACGGGCCGAAAATCGACTTCCATTTGGAGGATTCCCTGGGCCGTACCTGGCAGTGCGGCACGATTCAGCTGGACTTTCAAATGCCTGAGTTGTTTGATTTAAACTATATCGGCGAAGACGGCCAGAAGCACCGGCCTGTCATGATTCACCGGGTGGTTTTCGGCAGTATCGAACGTTTCATAGGAATCCTCACCGAACACTACGCGGGAGCCTTCCCGGTCTGGCTGGCCCCCATTCAGGTCCGGGTGCTGCCGATTACGGACCGCCATGCCGGTTACGCTCAAAAAGTGGTGGACCGCCTGGATGAAAAGGGAATCCGGGTGGAGCTGGACGCCCGGAATGAGAAAGTCAGTTACAAGATTCGCGAAGCCCAGGCCCAGAAAATCCCCTACATGCTTGTCGTAGGGGACAAGGAAGCGGAGCAGGAGGCCGTCGCTGTGCGCCACCGGTCCAGGGGCGACCTGGGCGCCGTACCGCTGGCCGGTTTTGAGGAGCAGCTTTTAAAGGAAATCCGGGAGAAGGAAATTTCCTGAAAAAAATCGCTGGGGGGCATCCGGGAGCTTACTGAACCAATTAATGGCCCCCCGTCCCTTTTTGTTTTTCTAATTTACCTGGAAAAGTGTCCATGGAACCAATACTTCCTGTTTAAGTTCATATTAACGTAATATGTTAATATACGTTATAAAATACAAATCATCATCATGTTTTAGTACATCATCTAATTAAAATACTAAAATCTTATGGTTTAACTTATAATTTGATATGTATTAATATTATTTAATGAGAACTTAATAAATTTTTAATAAATAAAGTATTGAACAGAACAGAAATATTATGGTAAACTAACTTACGAAGTTGGAATGAACAGTTGTTTAGCGCAATTTCCATATAAACCTTACAAATAGGGCTAACCCGCCGAAAGGCGGGGGCGCAAAGCCAACGGGCCTAAAGCGTGAAAGCTAGGGTGGCCGGGTTGCTATATTAACATAAGCAGCTCGGCCGTTTTCGTTGCAAAGAAAGTGTTTTAATCAATTCCGGATGTAGCCTTTGTTTTGTAAAAGGTTGGAGCAAAACGGAAGAACAGGGGGGTGCTTAAAACAGTGAGTAAAGCTATCAAATGTGCCGGCATAGCTGTTTGTGGATTACTGGTCCTGGTTTTAGTTGTTAATGTGACAATTATTGTAAAGTCTTACATATATCCCGACAGGGTTCCCGATTTCCTGGGTTATAAGCCCTTTATAGTCCTCTCCGGCTCCATGGAGCCGGCAATTCAGGCGGGGGACCTCATTATTACAAAAGTAATAGAGGCTGAGAAGGTTGCCGAAGGGGATATAATCGCTTTTCAGGCCGAAAAAAACACCATAGTTACCCACAGGGTTACGGATGTCCGGACAGAAGAAGGTTTATCCTTCCTCACCAAGGGTGATGCCAACACCGGGGCAGACGCCAAAGCGGTGGGAGTAGGGGAGTTGGAGGGAATTTATCTCTGCCGTCTGGCAGGGGTCGGCAACTTTGCCATGTTCCTGCTGTTGATTGTCAATAGAATTGACCCACTATGTGCAAATAAAATTGACCCACATGGTAACAAAAATAATAAGCTTTAAGTTTTGACAGGGTAATCTTGT
>JAKPTB010000003.1 GCA_029555205.1 Bacillota bacterium | reverse complement strand
CCTGTTTCTTGACACTCCTTAATAATCAGCTCTTTGAATTCATCACTATACTGTTTGTTGTTTTTCATTAAAACCTACCCCCTAATAAAATGTTAACATATTAAACGTGTTTTCTCCAAATTCTTTAGGGGGCTAAATAGTCGCCTGGCTGCCGGTTGCCGCAACAGCCGCATATTATTTGAAGAGCTCCAATCCATGGGCTACAAGGGCTTCCGCCCTACTGTGGCACGCTGGATAAGAATGCAGCGGAATGCTACCCACCAGGATAACGGACAAGGTAAAACATACCACAATATAATTACACCACGCAGACTGCAATCCTGGTTTTTAAAACCTCTACAAAATTTACCCCGAAGCGCAACAAAGGTATTGACTCAAGTCCTTGGGGCTATCCCCGAGTTGCAGCGAGGGTTTACCCTGGTCCATCAGTTTCACACAATGGTGCGTCATCGAGCCGGACGTGCCCTCCCGGCATGGCTGAAAGCCGTGCATTATAGTGGGATTTTGGAACTAATGAGGTTCGCTGATTCCCTAAATAAGGATTACAGTGCTGTTTATGCTGGTTTAACCGAACCGTGGAGCCAGGGCCCAGTGGAAGGGATTAACAACAGGTTAAAACTAATCAAACGTATGATGTATGGCAGAGCAAAGTTTGATTTGCTTCGTAAAAGGGTAATCCATGCTCAATAAAACCAATTCTTTTTTCGTGGGTTTTTCACCTTGGTAAAGTCATATATGATAATTGTCTTTTACTTAATAAAATTTACTTTTGCTTTTTGCTCAAGTTAATGGTTTCAATTTAAAGATATCGACGAGGACTCTCAAGAGGTATTGGCTATTGACACCAAAAGTGCGGAAGAACCACTTTTAGTTTAGCAAATACAAAAACCCCGCCCAAAAATACTGATAATATTATTCCTTTGCAAAAAAAGAGGTTGAAGCAGGAGTCACCAAGCAGTATAAAGAACATTTAGAATAAATTAAAATTTATAATTATGAATGAATTTATAAGGGGTTGATCTAATGGCGGGCGGCAAAAGGATAAATGAATTAGAAATAGGTCAAAAAGAATTTGTGGAAAAAACAATAAGCGAAACTGATATTTATCTTTATGCCGGTATTACCGGTGACTTGAACCCGGCCCACGTTAATGAAGAATATGCTAAAAATACTTTTTTTAAGGGCAGGATTGCCCACGGTATGCTGACGGCCGGTTTAATATCGGCTGTTTTAGGCATGAAATTACCGGGACCAGGCACGATATATATGGCCCAGGAGATGAAATTTACGGCGCCGGTAAGGATCGGAGACACCATTAAAGCCGAAGGCGAAGTTGTTGAATTGAACAAAGAAAAGAATATTGCTGTAATCAAAACGACTTGTACCAATCAGGATGGTATTGTGGTTCTAACCGGGAAAGCCACTGTAAAGCCGCCAAAATAAAAAATACTTCCCCTCCCGGGCTCGTAAAATGAAGAGCAAACAGGTTCCGCCAGTAAGAATGCCGGAATAACCGGGGTGTCAAAAACTTATTACCTGAACCTTTTCCTGTCAATCTGAAGCTATTAACAGCCCTCCTTCATATAATGGTTAGAAGGAGGGCTATTTATGTCTGTTGTGGTTGTAGGCGGTGGCTGGGCGGGGTGCGCTGCGGCCAGTGCGGCGGCGTACGCAGGGGCGGATGTGGTAATTCTGGAAAAAACAGATATGCTTTTGGGCACCGGTCTTGTGGGCGGGATTATGCGCAACAACGGCCGGTTGACTGCCATGGAAGAGGCCCGGGCTATGGGTGCGGAAGAATTCTTCGGGCTGATTGAAAATGCAGCGGCCCACCGCCGGGTGGATTTTCCGGGTCACCGCCACGCCATGTTATATGATGTTACCCGGATTGAGCCTGCCGTTAGAGCTGCGCTGCGCAGACAGGGCGTTGAATTAAGGCTGCAGGCAAGAATGACCGGGATAATTAAATCTTCAGGCCGCCTTACCGGGGTTGTAACATCCTCCGGTGAAGTCATCCCGGGCGAGGTTTTTATAGACTGTAGCGGAACTGCGGGCCCGGCCCAGAACTGTTCCCGGTACGGCACCGGCTGCGCCATGTGTATCCTGCGCTGCCCCGCCTTCGGCCCCCGGGTCAGTTTAACAGAGCGGGCAGGTATCAAGGAGATCAGGGCGGGGGAAGGTTTTCCTCAGTTTGAAGCAATGAGCGGTTCCTGCAAATTGGAAAAAAAGTCTCTTGCCCCTAAACTGGTTGCAGCATTGGAAAGGGATGGCGTGCTGGTCATTCCCCTGCCGGAGCATCTGCAAAAAGAAGAGCAGCTAAAGCGTAAAGCCTGCCAGCAGTACGCCATCAGTGATTTTGCCAGGAACCTGGTTCTCCTCGATACCGGCCACGTCAAATTGATGACCTCTTACTTTCCGCTGGAGATCCTGCGGACATTGGAAGGTTTTCAGGATGCGCAATACGCCGACCCTTATTCCGGGGGGAAGGGTAATTCCGTCCGTTTTATGGCCATGGCGCCCTGCGACGACAGCCTGAAGGTTTCCGGAGCGCCCAATCTTTTCTGTGCCGGCGAAAAAACCGGTCTCCTGGTAGGGCACACCGAAGCTATTGTTACCGGTTTCCTGGCGGGGCACAACGCTGCCAGGCTGCTGGCAGGGCAGGAGCCGCTGGTTCTGCCGCCCGAACTGGCCTGCGGGGACATTATTTCATTTATGCACAGGGAAATGAAAAAACCCGAAGGGATGGGCAAAAAATATACATTCTCGGGTTCCGTTTACTTTCAGCGGATGCTGGAGAGGGGCTTATACTCAACGGACGAGGAGGCGATCAGGGCCAGGGTGGCCGCCGCCAATCTTACAGGGGTGTTTAAAAAGCGGCTCATTAAGAAGCATTAAGAAGATTAAAACAAATTTTACAGATATCGCGCCGGGCTGCTCCTCGATTAAGAAGTAGATGCCTGCTGGGGTGTCCTTTCCATTACCAGTATTTGTACTATTTGTCCGCGCTTTTTCATAAAGTAGCATAAGACAAGCTTTATTGCGGGGGAATGGGCATGGTTAATTTCGTCTGGTTGGTTATGATTGTCTTTGGGATTCTCGTGGCCGGCGCGAAGGGCAATATAGATGTGGTGACCAAGGCAGCCCTGGATGGAGCAAACGATGCAGTTAAAATATCCATAAGCCTGATTGCAATTATTTCCTTCTGGCTGGGGATCATGAAGCTGGCCGAAGAGGCGGGGTTGGTGCGGGCTCTGGCCTGGCTGGTGCGTCCGGTAATGCGCTTTCTTTTCCCCAGTGTGCCCAGAGACCACCCGGCTATGGGGGCCATGGTGATGAATTTGAGCGCCAACATCCTGGGCCTGGGAAATGCCGCGACACCAATGGGCCTCATCGCCATGCGGGAGCTTCAGACGCTCAACCGGGGCAGGGACTCCGCTTCAGACGCTATGTGCACTTTCCTGGCTCTCAACACTTCCTGTGTGACTTTGATCCCGACTACGATTATCGGCATCCGCCTGCTCTACGGCTCAACGGACCCTACAGATATAGTGGGGCCGACAATCATGGCCACAGCTTTCAGTATGACCGTAGCTATTGTTGTGGACCGGATCCTGCGCCAGATCTATTCCAGGAAAGGTGGGTAAGGGGATGTTTGAAGTTATCGCTGAACTATCCCGCTGGGCTATCCCCCTGATCCTGCTGGTGGTGCCGCTTGTTGCCATGCTGCGCGGGGTTAAAGTCTATGAAACCTTTGTTGACGGGGCTGAGGCGGGTTTTGCAACGGCGGTCAAAACCATTCCCTACCTGGTGGCAATGCTTGTAGCCATAAGCATTTTCCGGGCCTCCGGCGCTATGGAAGTACTGGTTGCGGTGTTGTCCCCCGTGTTGGATTTTGTAGGGCTGCCGGCTGAGGTTTTGCCCCACGCCGTTATGCGCCCGCTCTCCGGCGGTGCGGCCCTTGGGATTGCTTCGGATATTATTAAAACTTACGGTCCGGACAGCTTTTTAGGACGGCTTGTCTCAACGATGCAGGGAAGCTGCGATACGACATTTTACGTCCTCACTTTATATTTCGGTTCTGTGGGAATTAAAAAATACCGCTACTCCGTTATCCTGGGGCTGACCGCCGACCTGTCGACGCTGATAGCCTCTGTTTTCATCGTCAGAGTTATTTTTGGTTTGGATGGTTAAACCCGTTCTTCAATAAAAATAATAGAGATGAGAAAAATAAAATGAGAAAAATAAAAGAGATGAGTCGCCGTTGCTGAATCCGGTCGTGGAAGTGACGGTTTAAGTCTTTTAGGGGGGCATTATTTGAAGGGTTATAATTGACAATTAAAGCTTGATCAGGTTAAATTTTTTATAAATCCCTTTAGGCAGGGCAAAAACACTGTCGCGAAATCATTGGAGATCTTCTAATAAAATAATTTCAATATGATCTCATTATATCTTTAATAGATAACAAAAGGATATAACCGGAAGGTGGATTTCATGGAGCGCCTGCAAAAAGTTATGGCCCGGGCTGGAATTGCTTCCAGGCGGCGCTGCGAGGAGATGATCTCTTCGGGAATCGTCAAAGTCAACGGGAAGGTTGTTACCGAACTCGGCACAAAGGTGGACCCGTACAGGGATAAAATTGTTGTAGCCGGTGAACCCCTCATCCTTAATTCGCGCAAACGCTACATCTTGATGTACAAGCCCCGGGGCTATATCACAACTTTAAGCGATGAAAAAGGCAGGAAGAAGGTTACGGACCTTTTACGGGGTGTTCCAGAGCGGGTCTACCCTGTGGGAAGGCTGGACTATGACAGCGAGGGCTTGCTTTTGCTGACCAATGACGGCGATCTGACTTTTGCTTTAACCCACCCCCGGCACCGGGTACCCAAAACGTACCTGGCCCGGGTTACAGGTGTGCCCGAGACGGCCAAATTAGAACAGATGGCCAAAGGGTTGGTGCTGGAGGACGGTCTGACTGCTCCCGCCAGGGTCAGGTTGCTGGAAAGCAGGGAAGGCAATGCGCTGCTGGAAATCACCATTCATGAAGGGCGCAAGCGGCAGGTCAGGCGGATGTGCGAATACATCGGCCACCCGGTACTGAGACTTAAGCGCACCAGGTTCGGTAATCTCAGTATTGAAAATATGCGGCCCGGCCAGTATCGCCACCTTACCGGGGAAGAAGTGAAGTGTTTAAAAGCAGGGCTAAAACACAATTAGACATCCCATACCGCTGACGCGGCCCCGGCAGAGTTTGAAAATATCGATTTTTTCAGGGTGGTATTAGTATTAAGTTGGAACAAATAAAGTTGCACTTTTTTGTGGGACAGATGAAGTTTTGAATGATTGGGGAGATAATGTCCTGTTAGTGGTTATAGTGACATAGTTTGGCAGGGGCAAGCAGGACTTTAACTATGCGGGGGAGAATTATAAACCGTACTAAAAACCTGTGCTGTTTTTTGTTTTATCTGTGGATATGGATACCTGAGAGTGGGGGGTTCTCTTGTCAATACTTCAAGACGATGACAGGCGTAATGACAGGAACGGCATCCTTGCAAAGGTGCGCCTTGATTTTAAGGGGGACGGCAAGCCGGGCCGCCTGTTGTTTGGAGGCAAGCCTTCGGATAAAGCAGCAGAAGAGGCGAGGGAACAGCAGGTTGCGATCTTTAAGAATGTTCCCTTGCATGGTGTGCAGATCATGGATATTGATTTAACTACGGAGGTTTATACGGTCTCCGACGATTTAACCGGCACAACTACCGCTTATGCTCCCCTGGTACTGACAATCCAGGCGGACAGCCTGGAAAATATTATCCGCTTTATTACCAGGGAGGATTTCCGGAAAGTTGAAATCCTGGATCCGGCCTACGTCACTTTGAATCATTATGAAATTGAGCGCCTGCTCTTTAAAGTATACGAGGAAACAAAGGAATACAGGTCCAGGCTGGAAAGGAAATATAACCTGAGATAGGTACTGTTTTATATTCCCAGAAAGGAATTCTATTAACCCCTGCTTGGAGAATGTTTTGCCGGGAATTCACATAAAATGGATAAAGGCAAATCATTTTATATATGGGGGAAGATTCCTTGAAAGCTCCATTTCGCAGCTCCCCGGGCCAGACTCTGGAAAAGGGTTTAATCGGACTGATAGTTGTAATTGCGGCTGGGGTTGTACTTGCCCAGTTGATCATCTACGGTGACTTTACGGAGCAGGCAGCGGCGCCGGTTGCTTCCCTGGAGGCACCCCGGTCTGTTTTGAGGGATACCACCGGGCTCTCACAGGATTCCGTAATTACCTTCCAGTTAAAAAACTTCTCGTCCCTTCCCCTGGCCAGGGTCCTGGTTAATGGTGAAGTGCGGGGTGAATTCCGGGACCGTTATGTGACTGTCTATGTCCGGGAAGGAGATATCCTGGAGGTGGACGGCACCCGCTATAGACGTCCTCTGGAGATTGAAATTTTTAATGTTTCCGATGAAGTGGTGACGCCGGCGGCAGATACGAAAATCCGGGTTGAGGGAAGCATATACTCCCTTGGACGGGTGCATTTGTCAGAACGCCGGGATTGAGGCGGGTACATTCGGGTACATTCAAATGATGTATTGGGTAAATCCAATGTTTTATTGATAAAAGAAAATAACAACGGCTATATTCAGGTGTATTGATTCAAGAAGGTTAAAAATTAGGAAAAGTTGCTTTTTTCCCTGTCCGCCAGTATAATCTTACCAGGAGTATGAACAGGATTATTAGTATTAATCTATGTTTGTATTCCCTGGAGTAGATCTAATTTGGGCGAGGTGATCGTACGTTGGCCCATTACGGAAGCCGGAGAGTCTCCCGCATAGCAATTGAAATGGCCTTGACTGAAAGCAGGGAAGAGGAGCGGGAATTAAAACAGCGGTTTTTAAAAGAAGGGATTAAAACGGCGGCTGTTGATTATGGCGGTGATTTTATTTCCTCTGTAAATAAAATTATTGAGCGGGCTGTGGTAGCCTCCAAGAGGGAAGGCGTGATTAAAGAGGTACATGCCGATGAAGGTGCCGTGGCCGGGGCCACCAGGGAAGCTCTTTCTCAGATTATGCCGAAAGCCATCGGTTTCAATGTGGGAGGGAAAATCGGCATTGCCAGAAAGGAAGATCACATCAGCGTGGCCATTTATTTCGGGGTGGGACTTTTACACCTGGACGAAGTTGCTCTGGGGCTAGGACACAGGGCTGTACATTCCTAAGGCGCTAAACCTATTAACCATCATAATCATAAAACATAATAATCATAAAAACGGGTAAGCAAGATTCGGCAAGTGAAATTTTTCAAGAAAGTCCAATTTAATAATAAGGGTGTAAAGTCACTTTACACTCTTTTTGCGTTTATACCATTGCCATATTTTTGACTGTGTGCTAATATTAATAAGATTTGGAGGGACATTCCCCTGGGGGAGCTGTCAACAGCAAGCGGGGCAGCCGGAGTAGGGAATTGAGTACGGTCCGGAACCCTGTACTTGCTTAGGCTTTGTCTGTACGGTAGATTGGCAGGTTTGACGGCAGGACGGTTTAACCGGCCCGGTAAAGAAACCGGGCGCGAATTCCAGGTTTACGGACAAGGGCAGAACGGTAGAACGGAAGGGGAGGCGATAAGGGATGCGCTTATGGTCTGGTTAAACACACCTCCCGGGGTGTTTTTTTAATTTTTCTGTGGTTCCGGGCGCTTTTGATGAGCTTACCATCACCGCCTGGTTTGTTCTCCGGCTTTACGGAAAACATATTGTAAGTACTACGGAAAGACATGGAGGGAAAAAGATGATCGTGGTCATGAGTCACTGCGCCACGGAAGAAGAAATAAAAGCGGTATCGGCCTGGCTGGAGCGGGAAGGCTTTCAGATTCACCTGTCCAGGGGGGTTGAACGGACGATCATTGGGGCCATAGGGGATCGGACACGCCTGGCCGGCTCAGGCCTGGAAGCCATGCAGTCTGTGGAAAAGGTCGTCCCCATCCTCCAGCCATATAAACTTGCCAGCAGGACCTTTCAGGCAGAGGACACTATCATCCGGGCCGGTGGCCTGGAAATAGGGGGGGACACCATTCACGTTATTGCCGGGCCCTGCGCGGTGGAAAGCAGGGAACAGCTTCTGCAGTCAGCCCGGATTGTCCGGGATGCCGGAGCCACCATGCTGCGGGGCGGGGCTTTCAAGCCCAGGACCTCACCCTATTCCTTTCAGGGACTGGAGGAGGAAGGTTTGAAACTCCTGGCAGAGGCCCGGGAGGAAACCGGCCTGTTAATTGTAACCGAAGTTATGGATGCCAGGACCCTGCACCTGGTTGCGGAATATGCGGACATTCTCCAGATTGGCGCCCGTAATATGCAGAACTTTTTGCTTCTCAGGGAAGTGGCCAGGGTAGATAAGCCGGTGCTTTTGAAGAGGGGGCCTTCGGCTACCATCGAAGAATGGCTTATGGCGGCTGAGTACATCATGTCGGGGGGCAATTATAATGTGATCCTGTGTGAGCGGGGTATCCGCAGCTTTGAAAGCTATACCCGGAATACGCTGGACCTGACTGCCGTGCCGGTGGTGAAGGATCTCTCCCACCTGCCGGTTATAGTCGACCCCAGCCATGCCATCGGCAAGTGGCGTTATGTTCCGGCCATGGCCAGGGCAGCCCTGGCAGCGGGCGCCGATGGAGTGATGGTGGAGATGCATCCAAAACCGGCGGAAGCCCTCTGCGACGGCTCCCAGTCCCTTACACCCGCTAATTTTGAGGCCATGATGAAAGACCTGCGCAGGTTCGCCGGTGTAATGGGGAGGAAAATGCCTTGAAACCGGAGTTTAACCGGGTGGTCATCGTGGGTGTCGGCCTGATTGGCGGTTCCCTGGGTATGGCTCTCTGCCGGCGCGGGCTGGCCCGGGAAGTGGTGGGAACGGGTTCGGATCCGGAAAATTTGCGCCTGTCCCTGGAGCTGGGAGCGATTCACCGTTTTGCTGTTCCCCCGGCCGGGGCCGTGGCCGGGGCGGACCTGGTGATCATCGCCACCCCGGTGAGCGCCACTGTCCCGGTGCTCCTGGAAATACTGCCTCATCTTTCAGAGGGGACTGTGGTGACCGATGTTGGGAGTACCAAGGGTGAGGTGGTCCGGGAAGCGGAAAGGGCAGTCAGGTCCGGGATCAGCTTTGTGGGAGGCCATCCCATGTCGGGATCGGAGATCACTGGTGTCCGGGGCGCCGATCCCTATTTATTCGAAAATGCCTTTTACATTATTACACCCACTCCCCGGACCCCTCCCGCTGCCCTTGAATCTGTCAGGAAGCTGGCCGGCGGGGTTGGGGCGCGGGTTCTGGAAATGAATCCGGAGGAGCATGATCTGGCTGTTTCAGCGGTCAGCCACCTTCCCCATTTAGTTGCGGCGGCGCTGGTCAACACGGTGGCCCGGGCGCCCGGCAGTGAAAGTGCCCTGCCCCTGGCCGCGGGGGGCTTCCGGGATACCACCAGAATTGCTTCCGGCAGTCCCTCCATGTGGCGGGATATTTTTATCTCCAACCGCCGGCAGGTGCTGAAGATGCTCCGGTATTTCCAGGAGGAACTGGTTTTATTCGAAGATTTGCTTCTGGCCGGGGACGGAAAGGAAATTCAAGAGTGGCTGGCTTGCGCCAGGCAGGTGCGCTCGGGAATTCCGGCTAAAACCAGGGGTTACCTTCCCGTTCTCCATGAGCTTGTGCTCACTGTGCCTGACAGGCCCGGCGCCATAAATGGTTTTACCCGGCACCTGCTGGAAGCAGGGATTAATATCAGCGATATCGAGATCCTCAGGGTCCGTGAGGGTGAAGGTGGTACCATCCGGGTCGGTCTGGCAACCCAGGAGGAGCAGGAGAAAGCGATCCGGGTGCTGCGGGAGCAGGGTTACACGGTTCATAAAAGATAAGGGTTTGTTGCTTCCAGTCTGCCTTGCTCCTCTTTCTTCCTGGTCCGGAGTTTACAGGGTAAATACAGGTAATAAACGCTTTAGGCATGACGGTAAAAGAGCTCCTGGCCAGTTTTCAGGGTTTATACAGGGTATAAAAACTATGTTTGACCTGCCCTAGACATACGGCTTCTTGGAAAAGGCTTGTATATACATGGTATAAAACAAGGCATATTTCTACTGGTATTAGTTAAATGTGTTTCTGTGCCTTCACTCATCTAATATTATCCAATAAATCACTGGTGAAGCAGGTGATCTTAATTTGAACCTGGTTATTAAACCGGCCCGTTCCCTGCGGGGGATGGTGTCCGTTCCCGGAGACAAATCCATCTCCCACCGGGCGGTAATGCTGGGCGCCCTTGCGGAGGGAACTACCTTAATTGAAAACTTTCTTCCGGGAGAGGACTGTCTGGCCACTGTGAACTGCTTTCGAAAACTGGGCGCCGGGATCTCCTGGTCCGGGCAGGACTCCCTCAGGGTACAGGGTTGTGGCCTGGAAGGCCTGCGGGAGCCGGAGGACGTTCTGGATGCGGGCAATTCGGGCACAACCATGCGTCTTTCCCTGGGGATTTTGGCCGGTCAGCCGTTCTTCAGCGTGCTCACCGGTGACGCTTCCTTGCGGCGCCGCCCTATGGCCAGGGTCGTTGCCCCCCTGGTCCGGATGGGAGCAAGGATTGAAGGCAGGCAGGGCGGGAACCTGGCTCCCCTGGCCGTGCGGGGTGGTAATTTAAAATCCATTCATTATAACTCACCGGTGGCCAGCGCCCAGGTCAAGTCGGCTGTTCTGCTGGCAGGGCTCTTTGCCGGCGGGGTTACCGGCGTAACCGAGCCCTGCCCTTCCAGGGACCATACGGAGCGTATGCTCCGGCATTTCGGGGCAGAGGTGGATGTATCCGGTACTACGGTCCGGGTTGCGGGCAGACCGCGCCTTCAAGGGAGAAAGATTGCCGTTCCGGGAGACATTTCTTCGGCGGCCTTTCTCATGGTGGCGGCAGCCGCCCTGCCGGGCTCGGATCTCATCCTGCAAAGGGTGGGAATCAACCCCACAAGAAGCGGCATCATCGATGCGCTCACTGCTATGGGTGCCGGCGTTGAATTGCTGAATCCCCGTGAAGAGGGTGGCGAACCGGTGGCAGAGATCAGGGTCCGCTGTACGGGGAGGCTTACCGGTATAGCGGTGGGTGGGGAGATAATTCCCCGTTTAATTGATGAAATTCCCGCTTTGGCTGTAGCCGCCGCCCTGGCCGGGGGCAGAACCGAGATCCGGGACGCGGCAGAGTTGAAAGTCAAGGAGAGCAACCGGATCTCTACGGTGATCGGAATGCTTGCGTCCTTCGGGGCCGCCGTGGAAGAATTACCCGACGGATTTCTGATGAAGGGCGGGCAACCCCTCAAGGGTTGCGCCTGCAGGAGCCACGGCGACCACCGTATTGCCCTGGCAGCAGCGGTAGCCGGACTGCTGGCTGAAGGGGAAACCACGGTGCTTGGTGCGGAGTGTATGGATGTCTCATTTCCTGGTTTTTCCAGTGTTTTAAAAGAGATCCGGGCAGAAGACTAATTGGAGTTACTGCAAGGAATTGGAGTTACTACAAGGTAGGTGTTTAACTCCCGCTCTTCCTGCGTCTTAAACCTCTTTAATTGTAACAATCTGTGATCTAACAGGCCAGTTGCCTGATTCCCGGTTTTTTTGCACGCCGGCGTGTTTTCCCGGTGTATTAAAAATTATTCGGGAAGAATAATACAGTCTGGAAGGGTTTTTCCTCTCCGGGCTTTTTATTTTCGGATAAAAAAAGGGAAAAAAAGTACTGTGTCGAAGTGAAGTAAGTGAATTCCTTAATAACAACAATAATTTCGCATTCAGGAGGGGTTATGGCTGCGAACCCCAACATAGCCATAGACGGGCCGGCCGGTTCCGGTAAGAGCACGGTGGCCCTGATGGTCGCCAGAGAGCTTGGTTTTTTATATGTTGATACGGGGGCTATGTACCGTGCTGTAACGTTGCAGGCGCTTCGCGAAGGAATTGACTTAAACGACTGGGAAGCAGTGGAGCGGGTTGCCGCGTCTGCGTCGATCAAGCTGATTCCAGGCGGGAACTCCATGCTCAGGGTGCTCTTAAACGGTGAAGATGTTACCCGGGAAATCCGTAGCCCGGAAATATCCAGGAGCGTTTCCCTGGTGGCCAGGGTACCTGCGGTCAGGAACCGCCTGGTGGAGTTGCAGAGGTCTATGGCCGGCCGGGGCGGCGTGGTCATGGAAGGCCGGGATATAGGAACGGTGGTTTTGCCTGATGCCCAGGTAAAAATTTTTCTCACAGCCTCCCCCGGCGAGCGGGCCAGGCGACGCCGGGAAGAGTTGCTGCAAAAGGGTGCTAATGTGGACCAGCGACAAGTAGAAGAGGAAATTCTCACCAGGGACAAAATAGACACCCAGAGGGACACATCTCCGCTCAAGCCGGCTTTGGATGCGGAAGTTATTGACTCTTCAACAATTCCGCCAGAACAGGTGGTAAAGATGATCCTGGCGCGGGTTTCTGCCTGGAGGCAGGGCTTATGATCTTAAGCATACTCAAGTTTTTGGTCCGGATTATTCTGGTGCTGGTCCGCCGCTGGGAAATTCAGGGTACAGAAAACATCCCGGCCAGCGGCGGTGTAGTTGTGGTAGCCAATCATATCAGTTACTGGGATCCGGTGGTTATAATTTGTGCTTTCAAGCGCAGGGTTTACTTCATGGCTAAGGCCGAGCTTTTCAAAATTCCAGTAGTGGGCTATGTGGTTTCCATTTCCGGAGCTTTTCCGGTCCATCGTGACAAAACCGACCGCAACGCCATCAGGACTGCCCTCAACCTATTGAAAGAGGGACAAGTGGTGGGGATCTTCCCCGAGGGTACCAGGAGCCACAGCGGCGAAATGCTGAAACCTCACCTTGGCGCCGCCATGCTTGCGCTCAAATCGTGTGCTCCCATTTTACCCGTTGCAGTTAGCGGGACAAGAGGGTTCTGGGGCAAGATCAGAGTCCGTGTGGGCAAGCCCATACCGGTGGGAACATTAAAATCCGGCTCCAGAGCAGACCTGGAGAATTTAGCTGATCTGGCCATGTCCCACATAGCTGCCCTTCTTTGATGGATAAAACGCGGTTTTTCCTTAAATTAATTAATAACCGGAAGGAAATCGAAGGGACTCTAACGAATTATTATGAGATGCAAAAAGCGGTGATTTTGTGGATGTACGGTTGGCCTTAAAAGCCGGGTTTTGTTTCGGTGTAAAAAGGGCCATCGACATGGCCAGAGCAACTTTAGACAGCAAGGAAGGCCCAATATATTCCCTTGGTCCGTTGATCCATAACCCCCAGGTGGTTTCCTGCCTGGCACGAATGGGTCTAAAGGAAATAAATGATCTTGGGGAGATTAAAGAAGGTACGCTGGTAATCAGATCCCACGGTGTTGGTCCGGACTTGTTGGAAACTGCCCGGGAGAAGGGTTTGGAAATTGTGGACGCAACTTGTCCCAATGTCCGCAGGGCACAGGATCTGGCCCGTGAGCTGTCCCGCGAAAACATACAGGTGGTGGTGGTAGGCGATAAGGAACACCCCGAAGTTCAGGGGATAATCGGCTGGACTTGCGGGAAGGCGATGGTAGCGGAGAATCCGGAAGAGGCAGCTGAGCTAACAGCGGCGGGGCCAATCGGGGTAGTTGCTCAGACCACCCAGCCCCAGGAGAATTTCGATGCGGTAGTAGATATTTTGAGAAAGACAGGTGCGGAGGTCAGGGTTTGCAATACCATTTGCAATGCAACGGCCGAGCGGCAGAAAGCCGCCCTTGATCTTGCCCGGCAGGTCGATGTTATGGTTGTGGTAGGAGGCAAAAACAGCGCCAACACGAGAAAACTGGCCAGCCTGTGCCACGCCTCAGGAACACGGACCTACCATATCGAGGAAGCAGGCCAGATGGATCCGGCCTGGTTCCGGGGAGTCAAAGTGGCAGGATTAACGGCGGGTGCATCCACACCTGACTGGATTATAGAGGAGGTTATGAGACGAATGAGTGAGTTTGAAGAAATCAACAGTTCCGAAGAAGTGAACAATGAAGAAGTGAACAATATCGAAGAAGGTATGAAGGACGCGGTAGAAGTCAAGGCGGTCCGCCATGGAGAAATCGTCACGGGCACTGTTGTGCACGTTGGACTGGACGAAGTTATGGTGGATGTCGGCGCGAAGTCGGAAGGTATTATTCCCGCAAGGGAGCTGTCCTGCTGTGAAGTTACCTCCATCCAGGATGTTGTCAAGGTGGGGGATGAGATAGAAGTATACGTGCTGAAAGCAGAGGACAATGAGGGCAAACTAATTCTTTCCAAGGAGAAAGCTGATGCCGAAAAAGCCTGGGTCAAGCTGGAGGAAGCTTTAAACACCCAGGAACCTGTTCAGGGAACGGTCCGGGAAGTTGTGAAAGGCGGCCTGCTGGTAGATGTTGGCGTGCGTGCCTTCCTGCCGGCCTCACTGGTTGACAGGGGATATGTAGAGGACCTCTCCAAGTACCTCGGACAGGTTATTTCAACCCGGGTTATAGAGTTGAACCGCGGCCGCAAGAAAGTTATTCTGTCCCGCAAGGCTGTGCTGGAAGAAGAATATGCCAGGCTGCGCGAAGAATTACTGGCCAACTTGCAGGAGAACCAGGTTGTTAAAGGCATTGTCCGGCGCCTGACCCAATTTGGAGCTTTTGTGGATATCGGGGGCGTTGATGGCCTGCTGCATATTTCAGAGATGTCCTGGCACCGGATTAACCACCCCTCGGAAGTGGTTAACGTGGGCGATGAAATTGAGGTTATGGTCTTAAAGATAGACCGGGAAAATGAAAAGATATCCCTGGGATTAAAACAGGTGCTGCCCAACCCGTGGGACACAGTGGCAGAGAAATACCCCGTCGGCAGCATCGTTCAAGCCAAAGTGGTCCGTCTGGCTCCTTTCGGTGCCTTTGTCCAGCTTGAGCCCGGCGTGGAGGGATTGGTTCATATCTCCCACCTGGCGGAACGGCATGTGGCCAAGCCGGATGAAGTTGTTACCGAAGGTGAAGAGGTCAACGTCAAGGTTTTGAGTGTAGACCCCGCTGAGAAGCGGATCCGGCTCTCCATCCGGGAGGTTGCCAGAGAAAAACAAACCCGGGAGTTTCAGGATTACAGTCACAACAAGCCTCAGGAAAACAGCGACGTGGTCACCATTGGCGATATGGTGGGCGACCTCTTCGATAAAAAAGATAATGATTAATTTGATCTAAAAAAAGAATGCGGTTGATAACCGCTTTTTTTTTGCATATTTTTAATCCTGGTGTGGCAGTCTAATTTTGATATTTGTTGACACAAGGAGGCTGAGACACTTGGAACGGTTTCCCGTCGGAATCATTATCCTGATCATTGCTTCAATTCTCATTTACCTGGGACTGGCCCAGCGCGCCCTGGACCGGATGAGGCTGTCTGACAGGGGGGCGCTGGTTGTTATCGCAGCCATAATTCTTGGCAGTTTTATCAACATTCCCCTCCCCTTTCTCCCCTTTACAACCTCGGTAAACGTGGGAGGTGCGCTGGTACCCGTTGGCCTGGCAATTTATCTTCTGAAAGGGGCGGGCACCGCCAAAGAGTGGACCAGGGCCCTGGCGGGTGCTGTGGTCACGGCCGTTGTGGTTTACGTGGTAGGCTCCCTGGTCAACAGCGGGACCACCATGGAACCGGCGGGGCGTTACGCCTTTATTGATGCCATTTACCTCTACCCCCTGGTGGGCGGGATTGTCGCCTATCTGATCGGGAGGTCAAGGAGAGCGGCTTTTATAGCGGCAACCCTGGGCGTGCTGCTGGTGGATGTTTTTCACTATGTCTGGCTGCTGAACCAGGGGGCCCCGCAAAACTATGCCGTAGCCGTCGGCGGAGCCGGCGCCTTTGATACCATTGTTCTGGCAGGGATTATAGCAATTCTGCTGGCTGAGCTGATAGGCGAATCCCTGGAGCGTCTTGCGGGCGGCCCCAGGGCAGAAGAGCGCCCTCCGGAGCTGCTCAAAGCCCTTAAAAAACCGGAACTGAATGAGCCCGGCGGGCAGGGCGAAGGGCGTGCCGGCCGGGACAGAATCAAGGTCGATGAAAAAAAGGCGGGTGAGCTTGGTGAGCAGGAATAGGTTCAGGAATAAATTCAGGTTTTTAACAGGTGTGCTGGTAGTGCTGGCTGGTGTTGCCCTTTTAATTGCCTTCCGGTCTTATTCCGGTCAGCACCCGGCGCCGGTTGCGGCAGAGTTATTTGAAGACGGCTCCTCCGATCATCTGGTGGGAAGGTTTGCCACAATTGTAGACGAGCAGGGGGACATGCTGAGCATGATGGCCCGTACCGTTTTTGCGGGAGATGAGCTTTACACTTCCGAAGGGCGCATCTACCGGATTGAAAAGGTTGAGGGAGACCGGGCGGAAGCGAAATTTGTGGGCATGGATCCCCAGATTGTGGCCTATCAAGAGTTTTACGCGGGGCAAAACGTGCCTGTCTCTACCAGTGAGTTGGCCCAGCAGGGAAAAGGCAACCTGGCCGTATATCACACCCATACGGACGAATCCTATGTGCCCAGTGACGGTAAAGAATCCATACCCTTCAAGGGCGGGATCTACCAGGTGGGTAAAACCATGGTGGACAGGCTCAAAGGCAAAGGGATCCAGGTTAACTATGATGAAACCCCTCACGACCCCCACGATAATAATGCCTACACCCGTTCCCGCCGGACGGCCGCCAATTTGCTGCAGAGCAAACCCGCAGCGATATTTGATATTCACAGGGACGGCGTGCCGGACCCCAATTATTACCGGGCTACCATCGACGGCCAAAAAGTGGCCAGGCTGCGTCTGGTTGTAGGCAGGGAAAACCCCGGCATGAGTGCCAACATGGATTTTGCCAGGCGGATGATGACGGCGGCAAACAACCTCCACGGCAATGTGGTGAAGGAGATCTTTGTGGGTAAAGGGGATTACAACCAGGATCTGATGCCTACGGCCCTTTTGATCGAGGCCGGCACCCATACCAATACAAAGGAAGAAGCTGCCCAGGGTGTAGCAATGTTTACTGAAGCATTGCCCACTGTTCTGGGCCTCACCGGTGCTCCCTCTGCTCCTGAGGCGCCCGGGGCGGGACGTGCAGCGGGAGGGGGTTCCTGGAAGGCTCTGGGCTGGATTCTGGGAGTTACCATTATCGGCGGCTTAGGCTTTCTCCTGGTCAGCTCCGGCAACTGGGAGAATTTTAAGAGAAGGCTGTCCGGTTTTGGAAGTGAATTCGCCAGTTTTATGGGACCGGGTCAGGTTCTGCGTAAAATTTTCAGGAAGCAGGGTGACAGGCCAGCGGGGAAAGGGCCGGAGGTAAACAATCCCGATGCCAATGCAATACTTAGAGATGAAAAGGATGATTTAACCAAAGACTGATGAATGCTCTTGGCTGGACAAATCTGCCTGAATACCTGGCGGTCACCCTGGCCGGCGTCCTGGCCGGCACCATCTCCCGGGCTTTGCTCCTGCGCATCGATTACAGACAGTACCCGGGTTACCCGCACGGCTACCTGGCGCATATGTCCCTGGGTTTTATATCTTCCGCGCTGGGGGCCGTGGCGGTACCCGCCATCTTGAAACCGGATTATACCGCCGTAACCTTTCTGGCCCTGGCTGCGCAGCAGTTCCGGGAAATCAGGAGCATGGAGCGCAGGACCCTGGAAAGCCTGGAGAGTACGGAGCTGGTTAAAAGAGGCCTTGATTATATTGAAGGGATTGCCCGGACATTTGAGGCCAGAAACTACCTGGTAATGGGTACTGCCTTTGTCACCAGCCTGGCCGCCCAGTTCGGAGGGACCTTTGCAGCTGTTGTTACAGCTTTAGTTGCCCTGATCATCAGCCGCTATTTTATGTCCGGTGAGGTGATTGGCAATATCTGTGATGTAGTCCCGGCCAAAATATCATTTAAAGGCCCCACTCTCATGGTGGACGAAATCGGCATCATGAACGTGGGCCTGGCCTCTATGCGGGCGAAAATTATGGAAGACGGGCTGGCCGTCAAGATCATACCCCGGGACGGCAATGCCAGGGCTACTATCCACGATATCGGCCAGCGCAATGCCATTGCCTTTACCGCAGCTGTGATCCTGGGTACTAAAAAGGATGTGGATATTCCTGAATTTACGCCCATGGCCAGGAAAAACCCCGATACAGGTGAAGTGGGACTTTATATTTTACCGGTGGAAAAGGATCTGGAGCAACTAATCGCAGCTGTCAAGCTTACCCCGGTGCTGGAAAGCGCCAGGAGCAAGCCGCTGACGGCGGGCTCTGTTGTTAAAAAAGCCAGGAAGAAAGCAAGCTAAAAAAGGATGGGTTTTAAAAATGAATCATAATACAGAGTCAATCCTGGCAGTTGTCACCGTTAATAAGGATAAGGTGAGCGGGGGCGCCCCCATTTTTTTTGCCCGCAATGAGGACGAACTGGTTTCTATTTCCGTCAATCTATCCAGGATCCTGGATGCAACGGTCCACGAACTGGAAAGCGGGACTTACATCCTGGTGAAGCATGAATGAAAATAATCTATCACTGTTACGGCGGCGCTCATTCCTCAGTGACCGCCGCTGCAATTCACCTGGGCCTTTTACCGGAAAACCGGGTTCCCACCCGGGAAGAAATCTGTGCGGTACCCCTTTATGACCGCCAGGAAGCCGACGAACACGGTCATTTTTTCTTTATGGGGAAAGATCAAGCCGGCCACGAGGTCTATCTAACCGCCAGGCGCAGCCGCCCGGAGGTTCTGGAGAACATCTTCACCGGCCTGGCAGGAATTTTCGGCATAAGTGCAGATGATTATTATCTGGTCAACGTCATGGGCGAGGTAAACCTGACTATGAAACTTGGTGGTTTTCTCTCCCGCCGCTGGGGAGTTGTCAGGGTCGGACGGCCCATAGTAAGCATGGGTACTCAGGCTGCCTATTTCCAGATGGTTAAACTGGTGCAAAGGGTAAAGAGCAAGGTGGGGGGTTACGGTGAAAATCCTGTATTTCAGCCAAAGCATTTATCCGCTGGCCGCTCTGGCGGGGGCGATTCACACGGGACGCCTGATGGCGGGGGAGAAACCGGACAAAAATTTTTGGAGCCAGACGTTTTTGAAGATCAAAAAAAATGATCCCGGCAAGGTACTTTCCCTGGGGAAGGATGCCCGGGGTAATGATGTTTACGCTTTGTCCGTAAAAGGCGAGAGGGGAATGGTCTACCGTCTGGTGGACAGTTTTCTGGGTATGTACGGAATTGGGGAAAATGAGCTGAGTTTAGTTGACAGCGGGGCCGGGGATAATTTTTATCTTCTGGCCGGTCTTTTCTTCCACCGTTTTCATTTACTGGCGCCCCTGGGCCGCTATTTGATTTTCACCGGGCTAAGAAAACATTACGGCAGATTATCGCAGTTGACTGTAGATGTGCAAAGCAGGTCTGGTAAATCTTCCTTGACTGCCGAATCTAAATTATAGATAATGGTTTGAGAGTAGGAGGGGGGGGTGCCCCAGATGAAGTCCGGGGGACTGACTGTAGCCCTGGTGAAGCCGGGAAGTATAGCTGAAGAAATAGGAATCGGGCAGGGGGACCGGCTCATTGCCGTTAATGGCATGCCTGTTCGTGATTTAATTGACTATCGCTTTTTGGAAGCCGATGAGAATGTTACTTTGGATTTGCAAAAAGCTGACGGTGAAGAATGGGTTTTGGAGCTGGAAAAGGATTACGATCAGGACCTGGGCCTCGAATTCGAAGGAGACGGCTTCGGGCGCACCATCCGCTGCTCCAATCACTGTATCTTTTGCTTTGTCGACCAGATGCCGCCGGATCTGCGCAAGACACTTTACGTAAAGGACGACGATTACCGTTTATCTTTCTGGAGTGGTAATTTCATCACCCTTACCAACATTACCCGAAAGGAAATGCAAAGAATCGTCTCCATGCGTTTAAGTCCCCTTTACATATCTGTCCACAGCACCAACCCGGAACTGCGCAGGCACATGCTGGGCAACAAAAAGGCCGGTTTGATTATGGAACAGCTGCAGGAACTGGCGGCAGCGGGTATAGAAATGCATACACAGGTGGTGGCCTGCCCCGGAATCAACGATGGCAGGGAACTGGCAAGAACAGTCGAGGACCTGTCAGGCCTCTGGCCGGAGGTCCGTTCCCTGGCAGTGGTACCGGTGGGTTTAACCAGGTTCAGGCAAAGCTGCTATCCACTGCGGGGTTATACCCGGGCGGAAGCCCGCAGGCTGCTCCGCTGGCTCCAGGCCAGGCAGGAGGAATTCATGAGCACAATGGGAAACCCCTTTGTTTTTGCCTCCGATGAGTTTTACCTGCTGTCCGGTGAGGAAATACCTCCGGTGGAACGCTACGCCGGCTTTCCCCAGCTGGAAAACGGAGTGGGTTTAACCCGCCTTTTTCTGGAGGAATGGGAAAAAGCCAGGGTCCGCCTGTTCCGGAAGCGGATTGAGAAAAATATAAGCCTGGTCACCGGTGTGCTGGGGGAACAGTTACTTAAGCCAATGGTAGCTGCCCTGAACCGGGTGGAAGGCCTGCAGGCAATCCTGAAGGTTGTCAGGAACAGTTTTTTCGGGGAGACTACTACGGTTGCCGGTTTGATTACGGGAACAGACCTGCTTTCCCAGGTTCTGTCCTCTGAAACCGGGGATTTGCTGGTGCTCCCGGCAGTTTCGTTAAAGAAAGATGAGCCTGTTTTTTTGGACGGGATCAGCCTGCCGGAACTGAGCCGGCGCTTGAATGTTCCGGTTGTGGCGGTGGCGGGACCGGACCAACTGGTGGATGTCTTGCTGGAGGGTTCGCCGAAAGCCGCATGGTTTACCAGTGCAGGGAGTTAAACTTTAGCAAAATCAGGGCAAAATAATATGATGGGACGAAATAGAACAGAATAGATAAGATGTCATTGGCCGGGTGTATACGCGGAGGAGGTGAAGATCGTGCCTAAACCGGTTGTCGCCATTCTGGGCCGCCCCAATGTAGGTAAATCGACACTCTTTAACCGGATTGTGGGGGGCAGGGTGGCTATTGTGGAAGGAGAGCCGGGGGTGACCAGGGACCGCCTGTATCAAGACGCCGAGTGGGCGGGACGCAGTTTCACCCTGGTTGATACCGGGGGACTCGATTTCCAGGAAGACGGCGAAATTATGAAAGGTGTCCGGCAACAAGTGGAACTTGCCGTCCGCGAGTCGGATGCAGTTCTTTTTGTAGTGGATGCCAGGTCCGGTCTGAACCCGGATGATCTGGAAATCGCCTTAATGATTCGCAAAGCCAATAAACCAGTGGTACTGGTGGCTAATAAAGTTGAAAACTTTGATCAGCCTTCTTTAACTTATGATTTTTACCAGCTGGGTCTGGGAGACCCGGTACCCGTTTCAGCAGCGGAGGGTTTGAATACCGGCGATATGCTGGACAGGCTGGTTGAACTCCTGCCGGAAGTGACAGCTGAGGAGTATGAAGCCGATGTCATTAAAATAGCTGTGGTGGGCCGGCCCAATGTGGGCAAATCCTCCCTTGTCAACTCTATCCTGGGAGAGGAGCGGGTGATTGTCAGCAACGTACCCGGCACTACCAGGGACGCTATCGATACCGCCTTTGAGCGGGAGGGCAGGCACTATGTCATCATCGATACGGCGGGGATGCGGCGCAGGGGCAGGATCGACCGCCCCACGGAAAAATACAGCGTGATTCGCGCGCTGCGGGCTGTGGACCGGAGCGATGTAGTTCTGATCGTTGTGGATGCCACAGAGGGCGTCACTGAACAGGATAAGCGCATTGCCGGTTATGTCCACGAAGCCGGCAAGGCGTCGGTCCTGGTGGTTAATAAATGGGACCTGGTGGAAAAAGACGACCGCACCATGAACCGTTTTACTGAAAAAATCCGGATGGAACTTGGCTTTATGCAGTATGTACCCTTGATTTTTACATCAGCCCTTACAGGGAGAAGAGTTCAGAAAGTGCTGGAACTGGTTGATTTCGTTGCCGAGCAGCAGGCTACCCGCATTGCTACTGCGGATTTAAACAATCTGTTCCGGGAAGCGGTGCTGCAGACCCCGCCTCCCTCCGACAGGTCCAGGAAGCTCAAGATCTTTTACGTTACCCAGGCCGGAGTGAAGCCGCCGAAATTTGTTCTTTTCGTAAATGACCCGGAACTCATGCATTTTTCTTATCTGCGCTATCTTGAAAACCAGGTCCGGTCGGCTTACGGGTTTGAGGGGACCCCAGTACGCTTCATTCTCCGGAAAAGGGCAAAAGAGGTTTAACAGTAATTATTCCTTCGTACAACAAGGGTGTCAAAACAGGTGAACAAGGTGACAGGAGAACCGTCTCCTTGAGACTTGCCGGCCAGGAGAACCGTCCCTGGTATCATGACATCCCGGTCCGCCCGGCATCCGCGCCGGCAGACCACTGTCATCGCTGACATCGCTATCTGGAGGAGAGTTGCAATGTCTTACTGGGTTGTCATAGTTAGCTATCTGATTGGCTCAATCCCCTTCAGCTATCTTGTGGCGCGCTGCTGGAAAGGAATTGACATCCGCAAGTGCGGCAGCGGCAACGTAGGCATGACCAATGTCTGGCGGAATGCCGGTCCGGCGGCGGGTTTGCTGGCCCTGGCCGGGGACCTCGGCAAGGGAGTCCTGGTTGTGCTGCTGGCCAAACATTACGGCCCCCCCCTGCTGGTTGCCGGATCCTCTGTGGCTGCCCTGGCCGGGCACAGCTGGCCTGTGTTTCTGGGATTCAAGGGCGGGAAGCTCGTTGCTACCGGCGTGGGGATAATTACTGCCATCTCCTTACCAGTGGGAATTTGGGCCATGGCAATCTGGCTGGTTGTTGTGGGGCTGACCAGGTATGTTTCCGTGGGTTCAATCACGGCTGTGGTCTCAATTCCTGTATTGATGATGGTGTACAGGCTGGAGTGGCCCTATCTGGCTTTGGGGGGGTTCTTCGCAGCTTTTTCAGTATACAAGCACATACCCAATATCAAAAGGTTGATTGAGAAGACCGAGCCCAGAATCGGCAAGAAAAAAGTATAAGCGGAGGTGGACAGGTGAGCAAGAAAATCGGGGTTCTTGGCGCGGGTAGTTGGGCAACTGCCCTGTCCAGACTCCTGGCCCGGTTAGGTCATAAGGTAAGGGTGTGGTCGATTTGTCCGGAACAGGTCAGGGAAATAAACGAAACCCGGGAAAACAGCCAGTTTTTGCCCGGGGTTGTAATACCTCCCGGTGTGGAGGCCACTGTTGATTTGGAAAAAACTTTGGCTGAAGCGGATGTCGTCCTCTTTGGAGTGCCTTCCCATGCTTTTCGGGAAGTCCTGCGCAAGGCGATCCCCTATCTACCCGCGAAGACCATTATTATTAACGTTGCCAAGGGAATTGAAGAAGAAAGCCTTTGCCGCATGTCCATGGTGTTTGCCGAAGAAGCGGGGGCGGATTTGCTGGAAAAATATGTGGTTCTTTCCGGACCCAGTCATGCCGAGGAGGTAGGCAGGGATATTCCCACGGCGGTGGTAGCAGCTTCGTCCTGCCTGAAAAACGCGGAGTATGTGCAGGATTTGTTTATGTGCGAGTTTTTCAGGGTTTATACCAACCCGGATGTGACCGGGGTTGAGCTGGGTGGGTCCCTTAAGAACATTATTGCCCTGGGTACGGGGATAGCTGACGGGCTGGGTTTTGGGGACAATACCAAGGCAGCCTTAATGACCCGCGGCCTGGCGGAGATAACCCGTCTCGGTATCGCCATGGGGGCCAACCCGCTCACATTTTCCGGACTGTCCGGTGTGGGTGACCTGATTGTGACCTGTACCAGCATGCACAGCCGCAACCGGCGGGCCGGAATCGCCATCGGGCAGGGCGAGCCTGTGGAAGAGGCCGTCGCAGGGGTCAGAATGGTGGTTGAAGGAGTCCGTACTACGAAAGCCGCCAGGCGCCTGTCAGCTCGTTTTGCTGTGGAGATGCCCATTACCGAGCAGATTTACCGGGTGTTGTTTGAGGGGTTGCAGCCTGCAACCGCAGTCAGCAAGTTGATGACCCGCGGCAAGACTCACGAAATGGAAGAGGTGGCCAGGGCGGATTCATTTGCTCGGAAGGGTGTTTATTGACAGGCAAAAAATCCCGGTCTATTCTTAATTTTTTTGCTATAATAATGGTAAATACAGGAAGGGGGGTTTAATTGGAGAAATGTCTGACAGGGTACTGGTTTTTGGAAAGGAAGGCTGTCCATACACGGACAAAGCCAGGGAAGACCTTGCCGGCAGGAAGGTTCCCTATGATTACTATGATGTAAAGAAAGATCAGGCTGCACTGGATAAAATGCTGAAGCTTACCGGAGGAAAGCGCAAAGTACCGGTAATCTTTGAAAATGGCAAGATCAAAATTGGTTTCGGGGGAACCTGAGGAGTATAAGCGCCGGCCGGGTGCCGGCGAAAGATTCCGGCATAGGATTTTGAAGTGTTTAGAGCATAGTCCGCCGGCCTAAAAGGCCGGTAAAAATACTTTTTCTAAATAACACCTGGAGGTAATACCGGGTGTTTTTTGTTCAATATTTTATTTAGATAATTAGCAGAAGGTAATAATTGGCATTATTTATTTTGAATTTTCTTGGGCCAGGTCATATTAGTCCATTAGCCTCATATATATATAATGTTATTGTATGCCATTGGAAAAAAATAGACGTGGACTAGGTTCATGGGGGTTTAAAGATATGTTTCGCTGGTACGGGGGAGGGATGCAAACCGTTTAGATACAGATGTATTTTGCCAAATTTTTTAAGGAGGGAGTGTGTACATGGAAAGAACCGACATTTTCCGCGATATTGCGGAACGCACCGGGGGGGATCTGTATCTCGGCGTAGTTGGGGGCGTTCGCACCGGCAAATCCACATTTATTCGACGGTTCATGGAGTTAATGGTACTCCCCAATATGAAAAATGTTCATGACCGGGAACGGACTAAGGATGAACTGCCCCAGGGGGCGGCGGGCCGGACGGTTATGACTACCGAACCCAAGTTCATTCCTAACGAAGCAGTGGAAATACAAATAACTCCGAATTTAAATGTAAAAATGCGCATGGTTGACTGTGTGGGCTACCGGGTTGAAGGAGCCCTGGGGTATGAAGAAGATGACGGTCCAAGAATGGTTTCCACTCCGTGGTTTGAAGAACCGATTCCCTTCCAGGAAGCTGCCGAAGTCGGTACCCGCAAGGTCATCTCCGAGCACTCCACCATGGGCCTGGTTATGACCACTGATGGAAGCATCACGGAAATCGACAGGGAAAGCTATATTGACGCCGAGGAAAGAGTAATTGAAGAAATGAAGGATATCAACCGCCCCTTCCTGGTTCTTCTCAACAGCACCGATGCGGAGGGGGAGGAAGCACAGCAGCTGGCAGCAGAACTGAGCGAGAAATATGATGTGCCGGTGCTGCCCGTCGATTGTGCCCGGATGACCCAGGCTGATATCTTGAATATTCTTGAAAAACTGCTTTATGAATTTCCAGTCAACGAAGTCAACATCAGCCTTCCGCCCTGGGTGGAAGAATTGGAATTCAAACACTGGCTGCGGCAAAAATTTGAGGATTCAGTGCGGGAGACGGTTAAAAATGTCCGCCGCTTGAGGGACGTTAACGGAGCTGTGGAATCCCTGGCGGAATATGAATTTGTGGATCAGGTCAGCCTGCGCAGTCTTGATATGGGCACAGGATCGGCCTCCATCGGGATCACATCGGATCCGGCGCTTTTTTATCAGGTGTTGAGCGAACAATCCGGTTTTAATATTGAAGGAGAAAAGGAACTCTTCCGTCTGGTCAAGGAACTCAGCGTGGCCAAGCGGGAGTATGACAAGGTTGCCCAGGCCCTTGGCGAGGTCAGGGATAACGGCTATGGTGTGGTAACGCCAACCCTGGAAGAGTTGGTCCTGGAGGAGCCGGAGTTGATCCGTCAGGGTAACCGTTTCGGCGTCAAATTAAAAGCAACCGCCCCGTCGCTGCACATGATTAAGGCCGATATTACCACTGAAATTACACCTATTATCGGAACTGAGAAGCAATGTGAAGAACTGGTGCAGTATATGCTTAGAGAATTTGAGGATAACCCGCAGAAAATCTGGAAATCTGAAATATTTGGGAAATCTGTGCATGATCTCGTGCGGGAGGGAATCCAGAACAAACTCCACCGTATGCCGGAAAACGCCCAACTTAAGCTGCAGGAGACTCTTCAGCGGATTGTCAACGAGGGCTCCGGCGGGCTCATCTGCATTATCATCTGAAAGTATGACCGGTCGCCTGGCCGGTTATTATTTTTGAAAAGGACCTCAAACCTGAAAATAGACATTTTCAACCTCTGCTGGTGCCGCGTCAGCGATATGGATGTCTAATTTAAACAAGTAAACCCCCTTTGGGGTTTTTTCTTTATCAGGGTATTATAATGGATTGTTATATTAATTGGCACGTGCCACAAGGTCATTTTTGCCTTTATTAACATATTATGTATAGATATACCGGGGGTGCCGGAGGGATGACCGGCTCATATAAACTCTACAGCACTTCTGCCTAAAACCCTTATTAATTCTATCTGAGTTAGTGTACTTGCCTTGCGGCCAGGTTTGACATTATTCCTGCTAATTGTATAATTAGGTTGGGGTAATAACCGCCCTGTCCTGATAGTCCGACTCAGTTGGTTAAAAGGCCGGCGGTTTTGATAAAAAAATACACCGGCTCTTTAAATGCGTTGCCTGTTCAGCCGGCTAATGTTATAATGTCTACCATGAGTGGAAAAATATCCGCTGGTGGAGGACGGGGGGGTGGGCATGGCCAGAAAAGAACGCCGGTTTTTTCTTGTTCAGGAGGATATCCTGCCGGAGGCTATTCTGAAAACAGCCCTGGCCAGGGAATTACTCCTGCGCGGCGAGGCTGCCACGGTAAGTGAAGCAGTACAAAAGGTAAACTTGAGCCGCAGTGCCTATTACAAGTACAGGGACGGGGTATTTCCCTTTTACCGTTGGAACCCCGGGGTTACGGTAAGCTTGTCTATGGTTTTGGAACACCGACCGGGGATACTGTCCAGGGTCCTGAAGACTCTGGCGGAGGCAAAAACCAGTATACTGACAATTAATCAGAGTATTCCCATTAACGGCCTTGCCAGTGTTTCCATCACCTTTGAAACAGCAGGCATGGAGTGGGATGTGGAAGATGTTACTGCCCGGCTCCGGCAACTGGATGGTGTCCGGGAAATCAGCCCTATAGGGCATAATGTGGGTTAGAGAGGGGGATAACAGGTGTCCAAAAGTAGAATTAATGTCGGTCTGCTGGGCCTGGGTACTGTTGGCCGGGGCGTTTACCGCATCCTTAAGGAAAACCGGGCAGGGATAGAGCAAAAGGTTGGCGCTCCTGTCGAAATAAAAAAGATACTGGTACGCGATCCCAACAAGGACCGTGGCCTGGAACTGGAACAGGGCCTTTTGACAAAAGATGCCGGCGACATTATTAACAATCCGGACATTGATATCGTGGTAGAAGTAATGGGGGGAATCAACCCTGCCCTGGAGTATTCGCTGGGGGCGCTGAAGCAGGGCAAAAGCCTGGTTACCGCCAACAAGGACATGGTTGCCGCCCACGGCAAAGAACTGTTTCTAGCGGCCGGGGAGAACGGCTGTGATCTCTTTTTTGAAGCCAGCGTAGCCGGTGGCATACCCATTATACAGCCTTTAAAGGAGTGCCTGGCGGCCAACCGGATCCGGCAGGTTATTGGCATAATCAATGGTACCACCAATTATATGCTGACCCGGATGAGCAAAGAAGGGCTCACCTTTGAAGAGGCACTTGCCCAGGCGCAGGCTTTAGGTTACGCCGAGGCTGATCCCACAGCGGACGTGGGAGGCTATGATGCCGCCCGGAAGCTGGCAATCATTGCTTCCATTGCTTTTAATACCAGGGTTCCTCTGGACCGGGTTTATATTGAAGGAATAACCCGCATAACCACAGAAGATATAAAATATGCCGCTGAACTCAATTATGTGGTTAAACTCCTGGGAATCGCCAAGGAAAGCGATGACGGTATTGAGGTGCGGGTTCACCCTGCACTTTTGCCTGAAGATCATCCCCTGGCCCCGGTTGATGATGTTTATAACGCCATTCATGTCAGTGGCGATGCCGTAGGCGATGTCATGTTCTTCGGGCGGGGCGCCGGTGAACTGCCTACCGCCAGCGCAGTTGTGGGTGACGTGATGAGTGCTGCCCGCTATCAGCTGCGGGGTGTTCCCGGCATGATCAGCTGTACCTGTTTTACTGAAAAAGAGATCAAGCCCATGGGCCTGACTTCAACAAAGTATTATATCCGCCTGAATGTTGCCGACAGGCCCGGAGTCCTGGCAAGCATAGCCTTTGTTTTTGGAAATAACGATGTCAGTCTTGCTTCTGTAATTCAGAAACATACCACAGGGCAGGCTGCGGAAATAGTACTGGTTACACACGAGGTACTTGAGAAAAACCTGCAGGATGCCCTGAAAATTATCAAAGAACTGTCAACCGTAAATGAGGTATCTAATGTTATCAGGGTTGAGGATTAGCATTACCAGGACCACCTCTGATTTCCTGAAAGGACCGGTACAGGAGGGTTGCCCTGATGATAAGGGTTCAGGTTCCCGCTACCACAGCTAATCTCGGGCCTGGTTTCGATTGCCTCGGCATGGCCCTGGAGCTTTACAATACGGTTGAGATAACCCCGGCTTCCCGGGGATTGATTATAGAAATTTCAGGAGAAGGGGCTGCCGAACTGCCCCGGGATGAGCACAACCTGGTTTATCAGGCTGTTCAGCATGTATTTCGCCAGGTTGGCTACTCCCCGGCAGGTTTAAAACTACGCCTGTTCAATCAGATTCCCGTAGCCCGCGGCCTTGGCAGCAGTACTTCTGCCATTGTTGGGGGGGTTATCGCGGCAAACCTCCTGTCCGGTGGGAAGCTGTCCCTCAAGGATATAATCAATTTGTCCAGCACTGTGGAGGGTCACCACGACAATGTAGCTCCAGCCGTCCTGGGCGGCATTGTTGTGTCGGTTCAGGCGGACGGCGATGTAAAGTGCCTGAAAATACAACCGCCCCCGGGTTTGAAGGGGGTGGTGGCAATACCGGATTTTGCTTTTGCCACCAAAACCTCCAGGGATATGCTTCCCCTCCAGGTATCCTTTCAGGAAGCTTCCTTTAATGTGGGGCGGGCTGCCTTGCTGGTTGCAGCCCTGCAGCAGGGAGATCTGAGTCTTTTGGGGGTGGCCATGGAAGACCGCCTTCATCAGTCTCTTCGTTCCTCATATATTCCGGGGTTTAAAAAAGTCCTGGCGGCCGCCAAACTGGCGGGCGCCAGGGGGGTAACGCTGAGCGGGGCAGGACCTACGGTAATTGCCTTTGCCGATTCTAACCTGGAGCTAATTGCCAGGGTTATGGGCGATACTTTTCGCCAGAACGGTGTAAAGAGCAGGGTCCTGGTTTTAAAGCCGAGTCCCATCGGCGCAAGAGCCCTGGAAATAAAATAGATTTTGCCATCATTCTAGACTGTCGATACCGTTTGACAGCGGTTGTCCGGCGACAAAAGGAAGGCGATTTTTAATGCTGATTGTACAAAAATACGGTGGCAGTTCGGTAGCAAACGCTGAACGGATCCGTCGTGTGGCGAGGCGTGTGGCCGGTGTCCGTGCCGAAGGCCACGATGTTGTGGTGGTTGTATCGGCCATGGGAGACACCACCGACGACCTGATTAATTTAGTGCAGGAAATCACTGACAACCCTCCGGAACGGGAAATGGATATGCTTCTTTCCACCGGGGAACAGGTATCTATAGCCCTGCTGGCAATGGCCGTCAAAGATCTGGGGTACCAGGTTATTTCCCTGACCGGCGCCCAGGTTGGAATTATGACTGATAATGTTCATACCAAGGCAAAGATTCTGAATGTCGACACCTCCCGCCTGCAGGATGAGTTAAAGCAGGGAAAAATCATCGTAGTTGCCGGTTTCCAGGGGGTCAATAGCGCAAATGACATAACCACCCTGGGCAGGGGCGGTTCCGACACAACTGCGGTTGCCCTTGCGGTTGCCTTAAAGGCCGATCTCTGTGAGATTTATACCGACGTGGACGGTGTCTTTACCGCTGACCCCCGTGTTGTGCCTGATGCCGTTAAGCTTGCTGAAATATCCTACGATGAGATGTTGGAATTGGCCCACCTGGGTGCTGGTGTCCTGCATCCGCGTTCTGTGGAACTGGCCATGCAATATGGCTTGCCCTTGCATGTGCGCTCCAGCTTTAACCATAATCTCGGGACAATTGTCAAGGAGGCGGGAAACATGGAAAAATCCCTACTGGTAACAGGCGTGGCCTATGACCTGGACGTGGCTAAAATCGGCCTGTACAATGTTTACGACAAGCCGGGAATTGCCTTTAAATTGTTTAAGGCTCTGGCTGATGAAAACGTTAACGTGGATATGATCATCCAGGGCGCCATGCGGGATGACAGGAACGATATTGCTTTTACCTGCAGCCAGGGCGATTTGAAAAAAGCTCTTGCTGTGGTGGAAAGATTGCAGCCGGAACTGGGTTCCAGCGGCTATACCAGTGACAGCGGTGTGGCCAAGGTATCCATTGTCGGAGCCGGAATGGCCAGCAACCCCGGTGTTGCGGCGATGATGTTCGAGGCCATCTCTGAACAGGGTATAAACCTGGAAATGATCAGCACATCGGAGATCAAAATCTCCTGTGTCCTTAAGGCTGAAGAAGTCACCAAGGCGGTCCGCGCCCTGCACCGGAAGTTCAACCTGGCCGGTGGGACAAGTTCCCAGGGTTTTTGTTAGCTGACTGGTTAAGAAAATCCCTTTATTATGATAGTATTATGATAGTGGACTCTTTTCTTTCTGATAATCTAAAAATGCTGCCGGCATGTGCAACCGGCAGCATTATTGTCTACTGGTAAAATTTATATGATGGTGCATTTAACCTTGGACTAAATACTTTGCAGTGAAAGAATCTATTACTTCTAGAAGGTCCTGGTCCAATAAATCCCTTGCCCTTTTAATGATCCCGGGAGGTATCTCTTTATAATAAGCCTGCGCAATACCTCCCGTAATACAGGCAATGGTGTCGCTGTCACCGCCTATTGATATAGCCTTCCGGACAGCATCCTCATAGCTGGTGGACTCGAAAAAAGATATGATCGCCTCCGGCACCGAGCCCTGGCAGGTCACGTCAAAAACATAAGAGGGACGGATTTCTGCAAGAGTCCGGTTCAGGTTATAGCCGAACTTGCAGGATACATAATCTTTAATGGTATCCTTGCTCTCCCCCTGCCTGGCCAGATATACTGCCGCGGCAACCGCCTGGGCGCCTTTAATCCCTTCCGGGTGGTTGTGCGTGACCACGGCGCATTTTTTTGCCTCTTCCAGAACCTGGTCCAGGGTATTGAAGGCGAACCCTACCGGGCTGACACGCATGGCCGACCCGTTGCCGAAGCTATTATAGGGCTCCGCTGCTTCTGAAAATATCCACCTGGAGAACATACCTCCGTAACCTGCATAGGGGTACTTTCGCCCGTACTCTTTAAGTGCGGCCGCATAATCCTTGCCGCTCAGAAGGCAGTCAGCCACCGCCACTGTAAGCACCGTATCGTCCGTAAAGGTGGAATGAGGGCTAAACAGAGGGAAATCTTCTGTCTTGATATTGTTCCGCTCAAATACCGACCCGATAATATCTCCACAAATAGCTCCGAGCAAATACAACCCTCCCAAATATCAATAATTGCTCTAACTATCATATCAATCATTCCAGGCAGGTAGTTGACAGGCCTTCTACAGGTACCATAATATTATAATTTTATTTCAGTTTCGGAAGCCGGGGTTAATCTCACGGAGCTCCGTCTTTTACCCGGAAGGACTTTCACCCGGTTTTACCCCTGGGGCAGGAGGCGCTGTCGCAGAGACAGGGGGTTGGGCAGAGGCCGGGCCAGGCTCTTTTTTGGGTTTATCCAGAAAAAAAGCAAGGGGTATTGCAACGACAATAAACAGCATACTCACAATAAATGTATCACACATTGCCTGGACCTGGGATTCCCGGGCGACAAAGCCGGCCAATATGGATGTCGCTGCACCTTTAGCACCTGCCGCCCCGGCTATGGTGTTTGAAAGGTAACCCTGGAGTTGACTGAGCCAGGTGGCTGCATTTGAGTTTACCGTTACTACCTCTGAAAAGCGTGCGTAGTGGAAAACCTGCCTGTTTTGCATGACGGCCGTGAGAATGGCGATGCCGAAGGAAGCCGCAACCTGGCGGAAGACGTTGCTCAGGGAGGAGGCCCGGGCAATTTCGTTTAAAGGGACAGTGTTCATGCCGGCCGTGGCAATGGGCATTGTCGCCAGGCCCATGCCGGCAGCCCTCAGTGTTGTGTAATAAATGAGGCTGGCATAGCTGATCTCAACGCTCAGCTTCCGCAGCTCCCAGGTGCCCCAGGCTGTGAGCCCAAGACCGATTACAGCCACGGCTTTGGCCCCGAAACGGTCGAAAAGGAAACCGCTGACGGGCATCATCAGAGCAGAGGCCAGAGCGGAGGGGATGAGCAGGATGCCGGTCTGGTAAGGTGTAAGCAGCATCAGGTTCTGGGTAAACAGGGGAATTAGGAAAACTCCTCCGAACAGGCCGATGGAAGTCATACTGCCGGCAAAAACACTGATTGAAAAGACGTGATTTTTAAAAAGTCTTAAATTCAACAACGGCTGTTCCTGTCCCAGTTCTACCAAAACAAAGAGAAGTAGGGTGAAAAAGGAAATGAGCAAAAGACTTACGATGTAATACGATGTCCAGCCTTCCCGGTTCCCCTGGCTCAGGGCCAGAAGCAGGGTGAAGCAGCCCGTTGTGGAAAGGATCAGACCCCATAGATCCAGTTTTGAGCCCTTATTCAGAGGGCTTTCCACCAGCAGCAGATAGCCCAGGATAATTCCGGCAATCCCCACCGGGATGTTGATGGTGAACAGGAGCCGCCAGTTGAAATGGTCCACAATGTAACCGCCCAGAGTCGGCCCGATGGCCGGGGCACAGACGGCGGCCATGCCCCAGACGCCCAGGGCCAGTCCGATTCTGTGCCGGGGTACGATCCTGTAGACAATAGCCATACTGATAGGCATGATCATCCCGCCGCCAAGGCCCTGGATAACCCTGGCGAAGATCATGGATGTATTGTTCCAGGCGAAACTACAGAGCAGGGAACCCAGGGTAAAAACAAGGGATGATAACAGGTAAACCTTTTTTGTCCCGAAGCGGTCTCCGAGGTAACCTGTTACAGGTATGACCACACCGGAGACGAGCATATAGGATGTTAAAACCCACTGAATCTCATCAGAAGCCACTCCAAATATAGTCATTAACTTGGGCAGGGCAACATTTATTGAGCTGTTGTTGAGGATCGCGGCAAAGGCTCCCAGGACCACAACCATCAGGGGAAGCCAGAACGAATTATTCCCGGCGGCGCTTTGTTGGTTCAAAAACCGCAACTTCCTTTACTCTAGTTTTTATGGTTAATAAAAAAGTCCATCAAGGTATGCCCGGTGAGATACAGGCCGGAAGCGGCCGCGGAATCTTCATCAAAGGTTTGGCTTTTTTCCTTCGGAGAATCCCCGGCATAAACAGCAAAGGGAACCGGGTTGCTGGAATGGGTCATGGTCCGAAGGGGGGTGGGATGATCCGGCAGCAGCAAGATTTTGTAGTTTTGAAAGCGCTTCAGTTCCTGCATTAACATTCCCAGCATCTCATCCACCATTTCTATGGCGCGGATCTTGGTTTCCGGTTCTCCCCTGTGTCCGGCGGCATCCGGCGCCTCCACGTGAATATAAACAAAATCCTTGCCCTTTTGAAGCTCCTCCAGGGCGGCCCGTACCTTGCCCTTGTAATTGGTTTTAACGGTACCGGTGACGCCTTCCAGTTTTACCACGTCCAGTCCTGCGCAGAGACCAATCCCTTTAATTAAATCAACTGCGGAAATCACTGAACCGGACAGTCCAAATTTGTCCTTGAATTTTGGGAGTGCGGGGCGCTTGCCCTGGCCCCAGAACCAGATGGAATTGGCAGGCCTCAGGCCTGTTTCAGCCCTCTTTCTGTTGACCGGATGCCCGGGCAGGAAGCTATTGCTTTCCTTCATCAGGTTAAACAGGATCTCACTGCCCCGGCCTTGCGGCAAATAAGGTTTAATGACCCGTCCTGAAATATCGTGGGGAGGGGTTAACTTTACCTCAGGGGGGCCCCCTGTCCAGACCAGCAGGTGCCTGAAGCCGAAGCCGGGATAAAACTTCAGCTGCCCGCTGTCCAGCCGTTTGCTGACTTCAGCCATTAACTGCCCGGACTCTGCG
This sequence comes from Bacillota bacterium, assembly GCA_029555205.1. Taxonomy (GTDB): domain Bacteria; phylum Bacillota; class Desulfotomaculia; order Desulfotomaculales; family Pelotomaculaceae; genus DTU098. Next base: position 78,644 of record JAKPTB010000003.1, on the reverse strand, counting down.
GTTGTGATCTCGTCTGCGCTGTAGTCCACCATGGTCTTTTCTTCGTATCTTTCCTCTTCAGAAAGTGTTACCAGGTTGCAGCGGAAGGCAACATCCTCGTCGTTCAGTTCAATGCCCATACTTACCGCTTCCAGGGGGGAGCGTCCTGAATAGTATTCTTTGGGATTATAGCCCAGCACGGAAAGATTGGCCACGTCGCTGCCCGGCTGGAAACCTTCGGGAACAGTTCCGGCCATGCCGATAATGCCATGGGCAGCCAGATAATCCATGTTGGGTGTGTTAGCATACTGCAGGGGGGTTTTGTTGTCAAGTGCGGCAATTTTTTCGTCGGCCATACCATCGCTCAGTAAAACAACATATTTCATGATAATGCTCTCCCTTTAAATATTTAAGAAATTTTTATACGTTATAGGAAAAGGTATTCTCCTGATTGGCGGTGAATCCTGCTCATCAGGTGAAACAGCCCTCAACATAATTTTAAGATAAGCGGTTTTGATTCTTTTTTAGTCGAATACCATCAATTAAATGGTCTTTTCTTTTTCCGTCCGATAAGATATTTTAGGGTTAGCATGTTATAACAGGTAAACTTCTGCAGGGTAGAAAGCAGAAGCTGCTTTTAGAAAACTTGGAGGTGTTTGGGTGGGCGAACTGCGTATACTGTCACCCACAGCAATCCTGGGCTATGGTTTCCCCCTTGACTCCTTTAAAGAGGGACTCAAGCGGGAGCCCCACGTGATTGCGGTGGATGCCGGTTCAACTGATCCGGGGCCATATTACCTGGGCGCCGGCGTATCTTTTACAAACCGGGGTGCGGTTAAAAGGGATCTGGAATTCTTGCTGGAAGCGGCGGTGAGCCGGAGAATCCCGCTGCTCATCGGTACGGCGGGGGGGAGCGGCGGCCAGCCCCACCTTCAAAGGGATGCCGGGTTGATCGGGGAGATAGCCAGGGAGCGGGGACTTCACTTCAGACTGGCGCTTGTCCATGCGGAAGTGGACCGGGAAAGGGTCAGGGAGTCCCTTCTTTCGGGCAAGGTGCATCCCCTGGGCCCCGCGCAGCCCTTGACTGAAGGGGATTTGGACGCTTCGGTAAGAATTGTGGGGCAGATGGGGGTCGAGCCATTGATGGGCGCTCTGGATGCCGGGGCGGGGGTTGTTTTGGCCGGGCGGGCTTATGATCCCGCAGTATTTGCCGCCCAGGCCGTTAGGCGCGGCTTTGATCCGGGACTTGCCATTCACCTGGGCAAAATCCTGGAGTGCGGGGCTATTGCAGCAAAACCGGGAAGCGGCAGCGACAGCCTTTTGGGCATTCTAACCGAAAGCTTTTTTGAAGTGGAGCCTTTAAACCCGCAGCGGCGCTGCACTGTGAGCTCCGTAGCAGCCCACACCCTTTACGAAAAGGCGGATCCCGTGCTGCTGCCCGGTCCCGGAGGGTGCCTCAACCTCAAGAAAGCAGGGTTTGAGCAGGTAAGCGAGACCCGGGTCCGGGTGACAGGCAGCAGTTTTATTCCCTCAGATTCTTACTGTGTCAAACTGGAGGGTGTGAAGAAGGCGGGTTACAGGACAATTTCCCTTGCCGGTTGCCGCGACCCGGTTATGGTGAGGGAAATAGACTATGTTATTGACTCTGTGCGGGAAAGGGTCCGGGATAATTTCAGCCATGTCGATGATTATTTCCTGGACTTCAAGCTGTACGGGCGCAATGGTGTGATGGGCAATTTTGAACGAAAAGAAGAAACTCCCTGTCACGAACTGGGTATTCTTATTGAAGCAGTTGCCGGGACCCAGGAACTGGCGGATACCATTTGCGGTTTTGCCCGTTCCACTATGCTTCACTGCAGCTACCCGGGCCGTGTGGCCACAGCAGGGAACCTGGCCTTTCCATTTTCTCCATCGGATTTCAGGGGAGGCGAGGTTTACCGTTTCAATATCTATCATCTGATGGAAGTTGACGATCCCTTTGAACTCTTTCCCCTGGAAATAATGGATATCTAAAGTAGTTGCCGGCAGGCAAAAGGTGTACCATTGATTAACATTCAAAAAAATGTTATAATATATAAAACTTTTATATGAGCGCATCGTGTTGAATGAATAATTATCATTCAAGGAACCGGCTTCTGGGGTGGGAAGTCTTTCAAGAATCCTGCCCTTCTTTATTTTATAATGAAATAAGTATATTCCGGGGCGGGCAAAGTTTAAACATGGTGCCCGTTCTTTTATCTTGAACAGAAAATGAATAGAAAAAGCCGGGATTATTTATAAGCCATATCATGGAGGGATTAATATTGCACGAGCAGCAGGTGGTTATCGCCACTGCGGTCTTTTTGCTAACCTATGCTGTGATAGTATCCGAAAAAATTCACCGGACGGTGGCAGCCTTTTCTGGGGCGGCGGTGGTACTACTTCTCGGGATCATTGACCCGGAAAAGGCGGTCCGGGCCATCGACTTCAATACCATTGGTTTGCTGGTGGGAATGATGATTATTGTCGGCATCACCCGCCATACCGGCGTTTTTGAGTACCTGGCGATTAGGGCCGCAAAGGGCTCAAAGGGTGAACCGCTCCAGATCATCGCGGCACTCTCTTTAATAACGGCGGTATTGTCCGCCCTCCTGGATAATGTTACAACGGTTTTGTTGATTGTGCCTGTTACCTTTGCAATTGCCAGGCAACTGGGGGTTACCCCCATACCTTTTCTGATAGCTGAAATCTTAGCTTCCAATATTGGGGGGACGGCTACATTGATCGGTGACCCGCCCAACATTATGATCGGCAGCGCTACGGCGCTTGGCTTCATGGATTTTGTTTTCAATCTGACACCTATTATAGTAGTCATCTACGTCTTAACCATTTTGATCATCCGCCTGATTTACAGAAAACAACTGGTGACGAAGCCCGAACTGCAGGCCAGGATTATGGATTTAAACGAAAAGGAGGCAATTAAGGACCCTGTCCTTTTGCGCAGATCGTTAATCGTGCTTTCCCTGACCATTTTCGGGTTTGTTCTGCATCAGTATGTTCACCTTGAATCCTCGGTCATTGCCCTGGCGGGCGCCAGCCTGCTCCTCCTGATTACCCGGCAGGACCCGGAGCAACCCCTGCAGTCCGTAGAATGGCCTGTTATTTTCTTTTTTATTGGTCTTTTTGTGGTGGTGGGCGCCCTGGAGGAGGTCGGAGTTGTTGAGGCTGTGGCCAGTTGGGCTCTGGATTTAACCGGCGGCAATATCCTTTCAACGGGAGTTCTGGTCCTCTGGTTGTCGGCTATCGCCTCGTCCTTTGTTGACAACATTCCCTTTGTGGCCACGATGATCCCGTTAATTCAGGACATGGGACGCCTGGGCGGAATCACAAATCTGGATTTCCTCTGGTGGTCCCTTTCCCTGGGGGCCTGCCTGGGCGGCAATGGCACCATCATCGGGGCTTCGGCCAACCTTATTGTAATTGGGATGGCTGAAAAAAGAGGAGAGCTGATTAGCTTTTTGGACTATCTCAAAATTGGTTTTCCGCTGATGTTGATGTCTATCCTGCTCTCAACAGCTTATCTGTTATTCTGGTATTTTTCTCATACTATGACGGTAATGGTCGTCACACTGGCAGTTGGAGTGATTCTGGCTTTAATTTCTAAACCGGTATTTGCAAGGATAATTGCTTCAGTACGTAAAAACGCTTAACTTAAGCAGGTATTCTACATATTAGGCGCAGGGTTTCCGGGGGATGGGGCCGAATTATTCAAATGCTTGAGATTTTTATGGCAGGTGACGAGAGATGAAAAAAATAAAAATTACAGATTTGGCCGAGGTTATTCGCAGCAAGAATTCCGGCCCCTTCGAGCTGACCCTGGATCTTGTTTTTAAAGACCGTGGAGCTTTTGAGCTGGCCCGCCGTTCCGGGATTTTTACAAAGGAACTATTTGCCGGACTCTATAATATTAAACTGCAGGATGTTCTTGGGGTAGTTGAATATGAGCAGGCCAACGCTATCAAGGCGACCATTGTCCGGCCGGTAGTTTCGGGAGATCCGGGCGATACGGATATTTACGGGGCGCAGCAGCATGCCCCGCTGCTGGATCTAGAGGTGCCTGTGGAAGACCCCATTAGTTTAAGCTGAATCCAGGTTGGGTAAATATTTCTACAATAAAGCTAGTGTTTTGCAGTTACCTGAAAGATAATGTCTGTTTCTAATCATACATAAATCTGGTAATATAATAATGTGCTTAAGTGGACGAGTCATGTCCGTTTTACCGGTCCGTGATTTTGCAAAGTGTTTCCATTGGACGGCTGCATGGAAAACCTGGACGGAAAGTCTAAATTAAAGGAGGTTTACAGTGAGAAAAGGAAAAATCGGATTGCTGTTGTTGTGTTTAATTCTGTGTTTGAGTGTGGTTTACACTGCAGCTGCGGAAACCCCGCTACCGGCTAAACAGCTGCTCTTGAACAAGCTGAAGAATTGGGATGCGGGTCCTGCGCCTGAGCTCTACAATACTTCCTCGGGTACGGTTTCCTACACCGTCAAGGAACTGGACGGTCTGCTTGTTTCCGGCGAACCCCTGAAATCCCTGGCCGGAGCGCAACTAAAGCTAAAATACAGATTTCTCGCACCTGAAGAGAAAATGGCGGCTGAATACGAACTTGCCTTGAACCAAGGTCAATTCAGTGGAGAGGTTTATCTTGACGCGACCAGGTTAATTCTGACCCAGGACGTTTTATCGTTAGTTAAATTATTTAATCCAGAATTTGACACGGGCTCAATTGGAACTCCTCCCCAATATGTTTATTCTAGCAACCCTGAAATTGCCCAAATCTGGGAGTACATGGCTGTCAACAGCGGGCAGGAGATTCCGCCTGAGTTGAGAGAACTGCTGGCTTTCATTGTTGAGGCTGTTCCCGGACAGTACTTTACTACCTCATTAATTAACCAGAAGGTTACCTTAAACCTGGATCGGGAGGGCCTGGAAGATGTCCTGCTGCAAATTCTTCAAAAGGTCAAAAACGAAGACGAGAGATTTGCAGATCTGATAGCCGGTCTTCTTACAGCTTATGCACCGGGGGAGAACAGGGCGGACATAAAAAGAGAGATTCTGGACAGCCTGGAAAAGAGCGACCAGGATGGCAGTTTTAAGGAAAGCGAAGATGAAATACAGGAGCTGCTGAAGAACATTACAATCAATCAATTGAGCTGGGAAATACCCCTGTTGCCCGGCGGGGATAGCAAGTTCAACCTGGATCTGGCTTTTGACACGGTTGGAGCTGCAGCTACAAGCGAAGCTGAGGCCTGGCGCGGCGGGATTAAAGTGGAGGCCCTGACTTCCGGTCCCAGTGATAATAAAACTGGCGCCTATACCATCATTTTTGACATCCGGGACGCGAAAAGCTTGAGCATTGAAGGGCAAGTCGACGGTAAATACCGGCAAACGGACAAAGACGCGAATTCAGATTTCCGGGTCCGGGTCCTGGCCGGTGACTCCACCGGCACAAATCCGTTTTTGAAGCTGCTGCTGGAGGTACAATCGGAGGTAAAGGCAGAGCAGAATCTGCAAATCAATATACCAGTATTGACCGAAACCAATAGCGTTAACCTGGATGATTACCTGGAAAAGCCCTCAGGGATAAGCGTACTGGTTGACGGTATGCCTGTTCATTTCGACGTAGAACCCTTTATTGAGGATGACAGGACCATGGTTCCGCTGAGAAATCTTGCAGAAACCTTCGGGTGTGAGGTGACCTGGACGGAACCCGGCCGGATTGATTTGAAGCGGGAGGATATATCCATCACCATGTACATTGACAATCCTGTTTATACCGCCGGCGGTATTGAAAAAACACTGGATGTACCCCCGTTCATTAAAGACGGCAGGACCATGGTTCCCCTGAGATTTATTGCCGAAGAATTCGGTTGCCGGGTGGAGTATGAGGAAACCACAAAGACAGTGTTTATTTCCAGGTCATAATTGGTCCGTAGACTTCCTGCCGGGCCAACCAAAATCAATACTTTGCTTGCTGAAGATGATGAGGCGCTGCCAGGGGCAGCGCTTTTAACATGTTTAACAGGTTGTTGTTCTTTTTTCCTTGCTGCCTTAAAGAAGAATTATGATGAATCCTTTACAATTAACAATAATAGAATACTTCAAAAATTAATCTTCTTTGTTTAGTCTTCTTTTAGGTTAGTTTAAGCTTTGGTTCGAAATAGTGGGTGGCGTAAACGGCAGCCAGCGGGTTGTGTCCGGTCACCCGGTCTTTAACGGCCAGGACGGTGATGGGAGCATCGGAATACTTGATAAACAGGGTATCGTGACCGACACAGAGGCCTAGCAGGACATTCAGGCTGGTTTTTTGTTTATTCAGGATCATGGCCTGGGCGATTGGGTTGCACATGGCTTCATACCGGCCCGGACGGACTTTTTCCTGATCCTGAAGGCCTAGTTCCTCCTTGGGCCTGGAGCCGGTTTTACACATTAGGGAAACTACTTCAAAACCGTTTCTTTCAAATATTTTAGTTACCTCCAAGGCTTCCCGCCGCAAGCCGACGCAGAAGGGCAGCCCCAGCCTTTTAAAGCCGGCCAGGCGGGAGAACTCCATGATCTCCCGTACCCTGGGCCAGACCCGGTAACCGGCGGACTCCACCCTGGCTGAAAGGCAGGCTAAATTACCGGATGATTCTGATTCTTTGTAGGCGGCGGAAGCCCTTTCATAAATCTCCGGACAAAGCCGCATGGGGCAGTTTGCCGGGAGCTTGTCCAATTCCCCACTATAGCAAGAAAAAATACCACATTTAGCGCAGTTAACCATAACTCCACTTCCTTTCTTCATTGACGGTTTCGCGGCATAAGCTTTTAATCCTCCAAAGGACTATAAATTCCCGAAATATTACACATAGCGGAAAAAATCCTTCGTTCTTTAGTGGGGCACTGGTTCCCAGGGATTTTGGGGATGAACTTTGAGCAATAACTGACTCCCTTTAGAATCCTTTGTCCTTCTGGAATATTACTTTCCAGGCAGGAAATACTTCATTTAAAGAATCCTTGCGATGGGGGGATGGAGCCGGTGCAGGAGGCAGTTAACAGGGAGAAGCAGGAAGGGATTAGCGGGATGATCGATGGCCTGGTGGAGAGGGCCCGGGAAGCTTTAGGAAAATTTATGGCTCTGGGGCAGGAGGATGTAGACAGAATCATCAAGTCTATGGCTCTGGCCGGACTGGACCGGCACATGGAACTGGCCAGGCTGGCTGTGGAAGAAACCGGCCGGGGAGTATACGAAGATAAAATAACCAAAAATATCTTTGCCACGGAATATGTATATCACAGCATTAAAGCCCATAAAACGGTGGGCTTGATCAATCAGGACGAAGAGGAGGATTACCAGGAGATTGCCGAACCGGTGGGAGTCATCGCTGGTGTAACGCCGGTAACCAATCCCACTTCCACGGTCCTGTTCAAATCCCTTATCTCCATGAAAACGCGGAACCCCATTGTTTTTAGCTTTCATCCCGGGGCCCAGAAATGCAGCGCCGCTGCAGCCAGGATCATGCTGGAGGCGGCTGTGGCAGCCGGCGCGCCGGAAAACTGCATCGGCTGGATCGAGCAGCCTTCTGTGGAAGCGGCCAGGATGCTGATGGCCCATCCCGGTGTGTCCTTGATCCTGGCTACGGGAGGCGCGGGAATGGTCCGCTCTGCTTACAGCAGCGGCAAGCCGGCCCTGGGAGTGGGGCCCGGCAATGTGCCCTGTTACATTGAAAAGACAGCGAATTTGAAACGGGCTGTCACAGATTTAATCCTGAGCAAGACCTTTGATCACGGCATGATCTGCGCTTCCGAACAGGGGTTGATTGTGGACCGGGAAGTGGCGGCGGAGGTAGAAAGGCTTCTGGTTGAATACGGGTGTTATTTCCTGGCCGTAGAAGAGGTAAAGAAACTGGAGTTGCTTGCCACCTGTGGGGAGACCTGTTCCATGAGTCCGGATGTGGTAGGCAAATCCGCCTCCACAATTGCCCAAATGGCCGGCTTTACAGTGCCGGAGGGAACCAAAATTTTGATCGCAAGGCTGGAGGGGGTGGGTCCGGAATACCCCCTGTCCCGGGAAAAGCTGAGCCCCATCCTGGCCTATTACGTTGTAAATGATGCGGCGGAGGGAATCAAGCGCTGCGAACAGATGGTGGAATACGGCGGGATGGGCCACACGGCTGTGATCCATACCTCCGATAATAATTTGATCGAAGCATTTGCCGACCGGCTTATGGCCGGCCGGATCATCGTGAATGCGCCGGCCACCCACGGGGCTATAGGGGACATTTACAATACAAATGTACCTTCCCTGACCCTGGGCTGCGGCTCCTACGGGAGGAACGCTACAACCGCCAATGTCAGCGCTGTCAACCTTGTCAACGTCAAAAGGGTGGCCAAAAGGCGGGTCAACATGCAGTGGTTCAAGATACCTGAGAAAATATTTTTTGAAACGGGCTCCATCCAGTACCTGGCTAAAATGCCCGGGGTGCAAAGGGCATTTATTGTAACGGACAGAAATATGGCGGAATTGGGTCACCTGGAGAAAGTCCGCTATCATCTGGAAAAGAGACCGGTAAGGCCTGTGCTTGAGGTTTTCAGCGGGGTTGAGCCCGATCCCTCCCTGGAGCTGGTACTCCAGGGCCGGGATTTGATGAACCGCTTTCAGCCGGATACGATTATCGCCCTGGGCGGCGGTTCCGTTATTGACGCAGCCAAGGGTATGTGGCTCTTTTACGAGCACCCCGGTGTTGAATTTGAATTTTTGAAACTGAAGTTCCTGGATATCCGCAAGCGGACCTACAAATATCCAAAACTGGGGCGCAAGTCCAGGCTTGTGGCTATTCCCACCACCAGCGGCAGCGGTTCCGAAGTCACGGCCTTTGCGGTTATCACCGACCGGGGGAGAGATATCAAGTATCCCCTGGCAGACTACGAACTGACACCGGACGTGGCCATCATCGACCCGGATTTAGTAGAAACCTTGCCCCGCTCCCTGGTCGCCGACACCGGCCTGGATGTCCTGGCCCATGGCATTGAAGCCTTCGTTTCGGTGATGGCTTCGGATTTCACCGACGCTCTGGCGCTCAAAGCTATTGAGCTTGTTTTTCAATACCTGCCTGATTCCTGGCGCAGCGGGGGGCGGGCAGCCCGGGAAAAGCTGCATAATGCTGCTGCAATCGCCGGGATGGCTTTCACCAATGCTTTTCTGGGAATCAATCACAGCCTGGCCCACAAAGTGGGAGGTGAATTCGGCATTCCCCACGGGCGCGCCAACGCGATTCTATTGCCTTACGTCATTGCCTACAACGCCGGGTTGCCCACAAAGTTTGTCTCTTATCCGAAATACGAGCACCACCTGGCGCCGGAAAAATACCGCCGGATTGCAGCCCACCTGGGGCTTCCCGCGGCTTTTGCAGATGAGGGCGTCCACAGTTTAATTGAAGCCGTACACGACCTGAACCGCTCCCTGGGGATACCGGCCACCTTTGCTGAATTGGGAGTGGACAGGGACCTTTTTCTGAGCAAACTGCCTGAACTGGCCGAGAAGGCCTTTGAAGATCAGTGTACCACCACAAATCCCCGCTTGCCCCTGATCCGGGAACTGGAGGAGATCCTGAGGCAGTCCTATGATGGTCTGAAGCCTTTCCAAGAAGAAAGGGCAAATGCAGAACGGGAGGACAGATTCCATTTACCGCAATTAGATCAGCAACTGCCGCAGTTTCCGGCGGCAGGACCTGTGGAAGGCAGCACCCTTTTCCAATAAAAATAAATAGTTTTATTGCCTGGTTATTTTTTGACTGTTGTTTTTGGAGGACTAGGGGTGGTGATGCTTCCCGCCGCAGGAGCAGATTGCAGGCGCGGGCACAAGCTGCCCTGTTAAATAGTCACCAGCGACCTTTTCAACTTCTCCCGAAGCTCCGGTGATCACCTTGAAACCGGCTTCATGGAGCGCATTGATCATAGGCCTGCCGATTCCACCGGCAATAACTACTTCAACACCTTCACCCTTGAGAGTCCGGGCCAGGCCGCCGTGGTTGTGCAAAGTTTCATTGTTGATTATTTTTTTTCCGGTGACCTTACCATCTGAAGTATCAAAAACAACAAATTCACGACTGCTGCCGAAGTGTGGATTTACATTTCCGTTAATGTAAGGCATGGCTATTTTCATAAATTATCCTCCATTTGTGAATAATTAAGGAAACAATAAAGCTTAATAAAAAACCTTAAATAACCTGTACTTTGTCGCCGACTTTAACCGGACCCCCCTTGACGACACGGCAAAACCGGCCTTCCCGGCTGACAATGTAATGCCTGCCTTCTTCTTTATACTTATCTTTGCCAATATACATTATTTGCACTTCTGCTTCGCCGAGTTTCAGGGTTTTTCCCACAGCCAGAGCTTCCAGAGGAATACCGGAAACAGTAATATTTTCGGTGGGGACGCCCTTTAAAGCCTCATCCCTTTTGTGTTTAGGATATTTTTCCAGGGCCTCTACCGGAAAGATACTGACTTGCCTGTCCCAATTCCCCCCATGAGCGTCACCTTCCAGACCCCAGCCTTCCACAATATAGGCTTCCTCCACTGGAGTCTTATCAATTCCCCTGACGTTGCCGATATTAATCGCCAGGATCTTCCCCATACATCTACACCTCCGTTCTTTAAGGGGGATCTTCAAGTTATTTGCTGCTTGACAATGGTTACAAAACATTATAACGGCAGGTTGATACTGCCGTCAATCAGCGTCTTTATTATTCCACCCCTCTATATTCCTGATTCTTGCCTGAGAGGTGAGGGGAAGCTGAAAACAGATTTTCCGAAGCCACCTTAGCTTAAATTCTGGCCATAGTAAAATGGATGGTTAAGTTGGAGTATTGAGCCGTTTTTCCAGAAACTCCTTAAATTCGAGCAGCCTTTTATGGTTATTTCGCATAAATTCGACCAGGATCTTAATTCTATCCACGGTTTCTTCCCGGATATTGTGTTCTATTTTTTCGGTTTCCTCCAGGATTCCTTCTTTGACCCCAATGAGCATAAGGAACTCCTCAATAGCCCCGTGCCTTTGCAGCAGGTAATTCCCCAGCTCTCGTCCGCGGCTGGTGAATTCAATTACACCATATTTTTCATATTTAAGGTAATCCATTTCCGAAAGTTTTCGAACCATTTTGCTGGCTGAAGACGGCTGTACGTTCAATGAGCAGGCCAGGTCGCCGATTCTGATATAGCCCCTTTCCCTGAATAGGCGGTAGGCCATCTCCAGGTAATCCTCCATGCTGGGGGTAAGGGCGTCCTCCCGGCGTAAAAGCGCGTACCCTCTTATTGTGTAAAATTTTACCTTATCACTGCTCATGGGTTTTCCCCCAATCAATGGTTGGATGTACTCCTGAGGGTTGCTTTATCACTCTTTGGGGAAATTCTCCATTCTTTTTTCATCGCGGAACTAAGCCAGGCCCAGCAGGCGGGCTGCCTGGGTCAGGCTGAAAGTTACCAGCAGCGCCACTGAAATGGGCATCAGCAGGGCGATCAGCGTCCACTTGAGGCTGCGGGTTTCCTTGAAGATGGTCAGTAGCGTAGTAGCGCAGGGGTAGTGGAGCAGCGAGAAGAGCATCACGGATAGTGCCGTAAGCCAGGTCCAGCCGTTCTGGACCACCAGGATGTTATGCAGGGTTGCCAGACTTTCCGCTTCAACCAGGGTGCCGGCGGAAACATAGCCCATCAGCAGGATGGGCAGGACAATCTCATTGGCCGGCAGGCCCAGGATAAAGGCCATTAGAATAAACCCGTCCATGCCCAGGAGCCGGCCGAAGGAATCCATGAAGCCTGCGGCATGGCTCAAGAGACTCAAACCGTTGATAGAAGTATTGGCCAGGAGCCAGGTCAAGGCGCCGGCCGGAACTGCGACAACCACTGCCCGCCCCAGCACGAAAAGGGTTCGATCCAGAACGGAGCGGATGATGATTCTGCCTGCCTGCGGCTTGCGGTAAGGGGGGAGTTCCAGGATAAAGAAGGAAGGCTCCCCCCGTAGCAGTGTCTTCGACAGCAGCCTGGAAACCAGCAGGGTAACCGTTATGCCGCTTAAGACAAGCCCCACCACCACCAGGGAGGCTGCCGCCGAACGAAGGGAGGCGGCAACAGTACCCCCCATGAACAGGGTGGAGAGGATGATCAGGGTGGGAAAACGCCCGTTACAGGGAATAAAGTTATTTGTTAAGATGGCAATGAGCCGCTCCCTCGGTGATTCAATGATCCGGCAGGAGATAACTCCCGCGGCGTTGCAACCGAAGCCCATGCTCATGGTCAGAGACTGTTTGCCGTGGGCGCCGGCCCAGCGAAAAAATTTATCCAGGTTGAAAGCAACCCGGGGCAGATAGCCCAGGTCTTCCATTATTGTAAAGAGGGGGAAAAAGATGGCCATCGGAGGCAGCATCACCGATACAACCCAGGCCAGCGACATGTAGGCCCCCTCTACCAGCAGGCCGTGTAGCCAGGCAGGGGCGCCGGCCTGGACAAACAACCCGGTGAGGATGTCCTTAATCCGGAAAAGAACGGAGGCCAGGATTTGAGATGGATAGTTGGCTCCTGTAACGGTGAGCCATAAAACAACTCCGAGGAGAAGTAGCATTATGGGAAATCCCAGCCAGCGCGAGGTTAAAACGTCATCAATTTTCTGGTCCCAGTTTATTTGTGCCCCCTTCCGGCTGACAACCATACCTGCAATTCTTTCCGCAGAGCTGTAAATTCCGCCGGCAATGCGGTCCCGCATGTCGTTTTTTTCCTCCGGGGGGAGGCTCCCGCTAATTTCATCCAGGGCGGAGGTGAGAGAACCGTGGCAGCCTACCTGATACATAATGCCCTCTCTTCCCCCCAGTAAAATGAGCTGTTCTTGCCTTCCCTCAGGTAACGCTGCAGCGAATCGATAATGCTGCGGTCGCCGTCAAGCAAGCGCAGGGCTACCCACCTGGGGTTCAAGCCTTCCGGGACCAGCGGACTTATTTTTAACTCGATAATTTGCACCAGCTGCTCTATTTCTGAATCGTAGGCAACCAGCCTGGGGGAAGTCTTGAGCCGGCCGGATGCTACATCGTCAATGGCATCCATCAGTTTGTCCAGGCAGCGCCCGGTTCGCGCGGCGGTAGCGACAACCGGTACCCCCAATTCGCTGGACAAAAGCGCCACATCTACACAAATTTTTTTTCTTTCTGCTTCATCCATCAGGTTTAAGCAGACCACTACTTTGGGGGTTATTTCCATTACCTGTAGCACCAGGTTCAAGTTGCGTTCCAGACAGGTGGCGTCAGTAACGACTACTGTTACATCGGGACGGGCAAAGCAAATATAGTCCCTTGCCACCTGCTCATCCACCGAGTTTGCAAACAGGGAGTATGTGCCCGGAAGATCCACAAGGGTAAAACGCTTGTTTCTGTGAAAGTAACTGCCCTCGGCCCTTTGCACTGTTTTCCCGGGCCAGTTGCCCGTACGCTGGCGAAGCCCTGTCAGCGCGTTGAAAAGAGTGCTTTTGCCGGTGTTGGGATTGCCGGCCAGGGCTACAGTCACCACCGGGAACTGGTCTAGCGGCACGGACCGGTTCAGGCAGCTTTTTTTAGTGCATGCAAGGTTTAACAGACCCATTGGAATCCTCCTTTGAAGAATAAATGCAGGTGCGGACTATAACCTGCCTGGCAACTTCCTCTCTCAGTGCAATAACCGTTCCCCGAATCAGATAGGCAGTGGGATCCCCTACCGGGCTGCGCCTGATAGTTTTTACTTCAGCACCTGGAACTAGCCCTAAATCCAAGAGGCGGCATCTGGTCATACCCCGGGCCAGGAGTGTATCTATCCTGCCGGTGTGGCCCACGGGAAGCTGGGCCAGGGCCAGTGTTTTTGTGTTCAAGATACCAAAACCCCCTGTACTGCATATTGAAGCAATTAAAACCGGCTTTAAGCAGCGGTTAAGAAAGTTGCCTGCGGCTAAATCTCCTTGCTTTTACTTTATTAAGAGAAAGGAGCTTTGGTGTTTGTCTAAACTTTACAGATTACGATCCCGTTAATATTAAAGATTCCTCTGCCTCTCCGGTTACCCGCCGGATCAGGTGAGAATGATTTGTTAGTTGTTTGTCAACTGATTTTTGTAAAAGTTATTTCAATAAACGAAATGTTGTTTATAATAAACAAGAGGTGGAAAAGCACGGTTAAAATAAGCCATCTTAAGGAGGATTACCATGTCCACAATAAGGGTAAAAAACGTCATTGAGCAGATTAAGGGCTTCACCACGGCAGAAAAAATTGAACTGCTGAGATACATACTTGATGAAATCATTATTAGCGAGGATCATTTCAGTGAAGACGAGATAGACGAAATAAAACTTGCCCTAAAAGAAGTCGCCCGCGGAGAGTGGGTGGACTTTGATGACTTCCGAAAACGGGAAAACTTATAAAATTAAGCTGTCATCCAAGGCTGCTAAATACCTTTCCGGGTTGGATAAAACCACAGCTACACGCATACTTGACAAGTTGGAGTTATTAAAGATGGAGCACTGCCGCCTGCCAGGAATAAGACCCCTTACAGGCCAGCTTGATGGGCTGTGTCGGTTACGTATCGGTAATTACCGGGCTGTCTTTAAAATTGATGGCGACGATCTCTTGGTAATAATTCTTATAATTGGTCCCAGAGGAGATATATACAAATAAATTGATCTTACCAAATCTTTGCACCATGGTGGCGTTAAAAAATGAAGATAAACTTAGACTTAATAAAGAAACGAGCTAAAATATTTGGGATAAAACATCATGCAAATCCCTTCCAGACGGCCTGCACGGAGAGGTCAAAGCGGATACCATGACGGTTATACTTGATCCGGGCCTGCTGGACAACCCCGGGCAGCATGTATGTGTGCTGGCTGAAGAGATAGGGCATATACTATACCCGCCAAGGGCCACGTCAGACACCCCTTCCATGACTTAATCTACACTTATCCACAATTCTCGAAAAGCGTAATTTCCTAGACAACAAAATAACCGGCTTGGCCGGTTACATACTCCTTTAAACTCCTAAAGGTGTTTTTTAGTTTCCTGGGTTGACTGTGGAAATTAATAATTGAGTTTGTATTGAAATGTACTTCACAAAATTGACCGTCATAGAATTAATCCGGCCCTGGATCTGGTATACGGATAGTTCCATGGTTTCTGACAGGCGGGAATCTTCCTCATCAACAGCATAGCCTGCTTCTTTTACCAGGGAAATGATTTTGTCCAGGGGCAGGGTATGCCTGACTGTAAGTTTTCCCGTTCCAAAGCTGACGCGAACAGATTCCACACCGGGCGTCCGGGCCAGTTTTTTTTCAAGTTTAGCTGCGCACCCGGCGCAATCAATTCCGGACAGTTTGAGCGAGTTAGTCTTGCTTCTGTCGCCTGGATGCAGTATTTGTGCTTGTGACAAGTTGAATTTCCTCCAGTTTACAGATGATTAGAGCTTTAAATTGCGGTGTGCCAGAGCAGTTTCGAGTATGAGAGAAAGGCAGGGGTTGTCCAGGGAATAGAAAACCATCTTGCCCTGGCGCCGGTATTTGGCCAGTCCGGCGCTACTCAAGTAGCGCAGGTGGTGGGATGCTGCCGCCACGGTGGAGCCGGTAATGCTGGCCACGTCGCAAACGCACAGCTCGTCGCAGGCCAGGGCAAAGATGATCTTCAGCCTGGTTTCGTCCCCCAGAGCTTTAAAAAGGGGAGCCAGACCCTCAACTTCTTGAACTTTCCGGCGAAGCCGGCTCACCTTTTCCTCGTTGTAACAGAAAACATCACATACATCAGGCCCGTATTCAGACAAGATATCTCCACCTCCGGAAAGAACATTAAAACATTTGCTTGAACATAATAATATGTCATCCGGTGTGTTTTTGCTACTATTATATTTTGTATAACATGGTGATTTTTATAGGCCGGGTTCATTAGGAAGGAAGATGGTGGATTAAGTAGAAATATTAATTAATTATATTACGTTTTGCGATAAAAGGAGGTGGATGTATATTGACAGAAGAAGATATCGAAGTTATGCGAAAAGTATTCAATCCCGGAAGTGTGGCTGTTATTGGGGCTACCGCTTCACCTGATAGAATCGGTTATAACCTCCTGGACAGCCTGATTGATGGAGGTTATAAGGGTAAAATATACCCGGTTCATCCCAAGTTGAAAGAAATTCTCGGGCTCCCTGTTTATCCTTCCATCCTGGATATTCCGGAGCGGGTGGACCTGGCCCTCATTGCCTTGAAACAGAGGGATACGGTTGATGTGCTGGAGCAGTGCGGAAAACTGGGCATCAAGGGCGCTGTCATTGTTGCCGGCGGTTTTAGAGAAACCGGGGACGAGGGGCGGGCCCTGGAAAAAAGGCTGGTTGAAACAGCCAGGAAATACGGGCTGAAAGTTGCCGGACCCAATACCCTGGGGATCATGAATCTGGAAGCCGGTCTTAATGCCACATTCTACCCGGTCAGTTTGAATAAGGGCAATGTATCCTTGATTTCACAGAGCGGGGGAATTGGTTTCAGTATAATCCAAAAATGTTCAGATGAAGGAATCGGTCTTAATAAGTTCGTCGGTGTAGGCAATCGCTCTGTTTTGGAAATATCGGACTACCTGGAGTTTCTGGGCGGAGATTCCGGTACAAAGGTCATCGGAGTATTTCTGGAAGGAGTGGAGAACGCCCGGAGACTGGTTCAGGTAGCCGGCAGGGTGGCCCGCAGGAAGCCTGTAGTTATCTACAAAGTGGGGCAATCCAATGAAATTAATGAAGCGACTTTAACCCATACCGGGAGCATGGCCGGACCCTACAAGCTCTTCCGGGACATATTTAATCAGTATGGAATATTGCTGGCGGGCAGCGTGCCCGAGCTAGTGGCTGCCTGTAAGGCGCTTTCACTGTGCCGGCTTCCTGCCGGAGGGGGATTAGGCCTGTTTACTTATACGGCCGGGCCTAGCATCGTAGCCCTGGATCGCCTGGCCGGCCGGAGAATCAGCATCCCGGGACTAGCGCCGGGGACTGTTCGCAAGATCAAAGCAATCCTGGGTGAGGACCTCCCCGTTGTTTTAAAGAACCCCATAGATACCGGGGGGCTGGGCACCAGGCCCGGGACCTACGGCCTTCTGGTGGAGGCTGCCCTTACAGATCCCAACTTTGACCTTCTGCTCACATTCTCCTGTCCTCACAAAAACTGGCCCAATCCTACCAGAGAGTTGATTGCAGCGCATCAAAGGAACAGCAAGCCGCTGTTAGCCTGTTACATATCCACGGTAAAAAGCGTGGAGGAGGACAAGGAGGCCCTGCAGCAGGCGGGTATCCCGCTTTATTGCTCACCGGATGAAGCAGCCTGGGGCGCTGCCGCACTGATTCACTACGGCCGGAGGGGAGGTGCCGTTCATGGAAACGCGTAGAATAATCGAAGATGTACGTAAATCAGGCAGGAATTTCTTAACTGAGGTGGAATCCAAGGAACTCCTTGCCCTCAGGGGCATCCCCGTTGTATCCTGCCGGGTGGCCCGGGATGAGGAGGAAACGGTTAGAATGGCCCATGAATGTGGATTTCCCGTGGTTCTGAAGGTGAATTCCCCCTATATCATTCACAAGTCGGAACACAAAGGTGTATATCTGAATCTTGGAGGGGAGCAGTCTGTACGGGAGGCTTTCAGGAGCATCAGGAGGAATTGTGCAGCTGTCGATCCTGAAGCGTCTGTGACCGTTCAACCCATGATCAAAAAGGGCGTAGAAGTCTTAATTGGTGCAAAAGCGGACAGGCAGTTCGGCCCGGTGGTTGCTTTCGGGCTCGGTGGAGTATTTACTGAAGTCCTGAAAGATATTGTTTTTAGAATGGCCCCCGTAAGTGCTGAAGAAGCAGAAAAAATGATCCATCAGATCAAAGGAAACCGCCTCCTGCGGGGCTACCGGGGGTACCCGGCTGTGGATACCCTTTCCCTGCAGAAGATCATTACCGGCATCTCACAACTTGCCGTAGAAATCGAAGATATTGAGGAAATGGACTTAAATCCTGTTGCCGTTTTCCCCCGGGGCGCCATGGTTCTGGATGCGCGAATAAAATTAAGCTAAATCCGGTTTCGTTGAGGTCTGGGGAAAATGCTCACCAAGCCAGTTAAAAAGGGCAGCCCAGGCCTCCAGGTGCCGCCCTGTAAACTGGTGGTCGGCGCCTTCTACAATCCTGATTTCTTTTGGTTCACCCGCAGCTTCATAGATTGCCCGGGCGTTCCAGTCAGGTACTACGCTGTCGCTGCTTCCATGGACCAACAGGAGCGGGCGCGGTGCCAGCAAGGCTGCCCGGCCATAAACATCATGTTGCCGCAGGTCAGTGAAAAAACCCTCCCGCACGTAGACGGTCCCCTGCTCTCCGGAAAGTGGCACCAGCCCGTCTTTTTCCCCCAGGGGTTGACCTCTTCTAGGATTAAAAAGGTCAAAGGGTTCTGAGGGCGCCGCCCAGGCGCACACCCCGGCCACACGCCTGTCCGCCCCGCCGTGGCAAAGGGCGGTAGTACCGCCAAAGCTGCGTCCGGTGACTATTATTCTTTCAAAACCCAGGCCCTGGCAGAAATCAACAGAGCTTTTCAGGTCATTGATCTGGCCCGTAAGACTTATATCGGCAAAATCCCCCTCGCTTTCACCACACCCGCTAAAGTCGAAAAGCAGGGTAGCATATTCCCTTTTCCCCAGTTCTTCCGCCATTTCCAGGGCTCTGCCCCCGCCTTCCTTACTCCCTGTAAAACCGTGGCAGACAATAACTACGGCGCCTTTTTTGCGGGAGGAATGGAGCAATCCTGCCAGCATCAAGCCTTCGGCGTTAGGGTAAGTGACCTTTTCCCAACTGCCTGATCTTTTTAAGAACAAGGGACCACCTCCAATTACAAATAAGCACTTGAAACCTGAATATAATCTATGATAGTTTTTAAATAATCCGGTAAACCCAACCAATTTAAAGAATGGCCAAAAAATATAGCATAAAAACATGATCAAATATGCCCTGTTAAAAGGAGGACCTCTAATGAATATCAGTAAGGCGATCATGGAAAGACGCAGTATCCGTAAATACCAGAACAGGGAGATTCCCAGGGAACTTTTAAATGAGATCCTGGAAGAGGCCCTTTGGGCACCCTCGGGGACGAACAGGCAAAACTGGTATATCTATGTTGTCAGAGGTGAAAAGAGAGACCTTCTGGTTAAAGCCATGGAAGGTGTAATAGAGCTTTATAAACCCAAACTGGAAAAAGTATTTCCAGAAAAAATGGTCAACCTGACCCTTAATTTTTTCCAAACGCTGGGGGGCGCCCCTGTCATTATCCTGGTTTACATACCACTGACCGGTGTAGAACTGCGCCCGGAAATGACCGGACAGGAAAGGTACGAAAGGGAGCGGGAGCGGTTCGTCAACCTTTTAAGCGCAGCGGCCCTGGTCCAGAATATCCTGCTGCTGGCGAAGGCCAGGGGTTTGGGAACCTGCCAGATGACTGCTCCTAAATTAAAGGAAGATCTGATTAACGAGATTATCGGGGTGCAGGATAAGGAACTGGTTTCTCTCATACCTGTCGGCTATCCTGCTCAGGATCCTCCTGCTCCGCCCCGGAAGGGCGACAGGATCCACTGGCTTGGTTTTGCCTAGGCTACCCTGTAAGGGGAGTTAATGAACAGGGATACAGGAAGAAGGCTTAATTCTACGGAAATAAACCTTCTTCTATTTTTATAGGATGGAGGCGCTGCCCAGCGGGTAATACCGGGCAAAGGCTTTTCCGATAACCAGGTCCTTTTCTAAAACTCCCCAGAACCTGCTGTCAAAACTGTTATTACGGTTATCTCCCATGACAAAGATGCTGTTTTCGGGTACAGTAACCGGTTCAAAATCCTCCCTGGGTTTTTCCAGTTCGTAGGGTTCTTCCAGGGGATTACCGTTAATATAAACAACCCCGTCCTTAATGGATACGGTTTCTCCCGGCAGGGCGATAACTCTTTTAATCATGACCTCTTCCAGGTGGCTGGCGGGCGGCGCTTTAAAGACCACGATGTCGCCCCGGTCAATAGCTCCGAATTTATAGGAAATTTTCTCTATAATCAGATGGTCACCGATCCTGAGGGTGGGCAGCATGGATTCACTCGGGATCCAGCGGGCCTCTGCCACATAGGTACGAATAGCCAGGGACAGCAGTACTGCCAGAAGGATGGTCATAAGCCAGTCCGTTATCTTTTTTAAATTCAAAGCCATTTATATTCCTCATTCCTTAACTGATTGGAAGCTACAGGGGTATGTTAACCAGTGTTATAGATCGTGTCAAGGCTGCTTTTCAGTCATGGGAAGCAAGGTTTTGCAAATTTTAGGGCGCTCTTTTTTGATACCGCTTGCTAAACTACTTCTGTTTCCACAGGTCAACAATCTCAAATTTAGTCACGTCTACCAGGCCAAAGTCCGTTATTCTCAACTCGGGAATAACTGGTAAAGCAAGAAACGACATGGTCATGAAGGGTGACGGCAGGGTGCAGCCGGTTCTTTGAGCGGCACGGTGCAGTTCTTCATGGAGCCGGGAAACTGTGCCCGCATCTTCGTTGGACATCAATCCCGCCACCGGCAAAGCCAGGGAGGCCAGAACCCGGCCCTCCGAGACAACAGCCAGCCCGCCGCCTGCAGCGGCAACCGTTCTTGCCGCCAGTTCCATGTCATGAGTATCCGTACCAACAAGGATCAGGTTATGGTTGTCGTGGGCCACCGTCGAGGCCAGGGCTCCTTTTAATCTACCAAAACCTTTAACCAGGCCGACGGCAATGTTTCCGTTTTTGCCGTGGCGCTCCACGACGGCCACTCTGGCCAGTTCATTTGAGGCATCAATTTCAGCGGCAGGGATGATGAGGCATTTGGTGAGGATCTGTTCCGGCTGTACCTCAATGACCCTGGCCACGGCATTCTGCGGAGGTTTCTCCAAGCCAAGCCTTCCCCGGAGTTCCGGAAGGTGTACGGTATTGGAAACGCTTTCAGCGTGTTTCCCGGTCCGTGACCAGAGGTAGCGCCCCTCCCGGGCTGCCAGCTTTCCGGCTTTAAACACCAGTTCAATCCGGAAGCTGGATAAATCGCTAACCACCAGCAGGTCAGCCTGATAACCGGGGGCAATGCCGCCCAGTCCGCGCAGGTTATAGTGCCTGGCGGGATGCAATGTGGCCATTTGTACAGCGCGGACCGGGTCGAGACCGGCAGCCACGGCCTTGCGCAAAATATGATCTATCTGTCCTTCGGCCATTAAGTCCGCCGGGTGGCGGTCATCGCAGCAGAAGAAGATATTCTGGTAGTTTTTATCTGTGACAATTGGCAGCAGCGCGGCCAGGTTTTTAGCGGCGGAGCCTTCGCGGATAATTATCCGCATGCCCAGCCTCATTTTTTCCAGTGCTTCGGCGGCATTGGTACACTCATGGTCGGTAAGGATCCCGGTGCTTAAATAGGCGTTTAAGTCCCTGCCGCCAAGAAGCGGGGCGTGGCCGTCAATGAGACAGCCTTGCTCAAGGGCTGTCCTGATTTTTGCCAGGACGTCCGGCGCTTTGTAGCATACCCCGGGGAAATTCATAAATTCGGCCAGCCCGGGGGAGCTGGGGTGAAGGGCCATGGCCCGCCTGAGATCTTCCGGGCCGATTTCAGCCCCGGAGGTTTCCAGGGGTGTGGCCGGCACACAGGAAGGCACCATGTAAAAGATATCCAGCGGCAGTCCCCGGGAAGCCTCCACCATAAAGCGGAAACCTTCCAGGCCTGCTACATTGACAATCTCGTGCGGGTCGGCCACCACTGCCGTGGTTCCGTGGGGCACGGTAACTGCGGCAAAGGCGGAAGGTGTAAGCATGGAGCTTTCAATATGAAAGTGGGCGTCAATGAGACCGGGGATAACGTATTTGCCGGCAAGGTTTAATACTTCCAGCCCCTGCTTGTAGTCGCCCAATCCTGCAATAAGTCCGTCTTTAACGGCAATATTGGTATTCAGGATCTCTCCACTGAATACATTTACTACCCGGGCGTCCTTGAGCAAAAGGTCGGCGGGAGTGTTGCCTTTGGCAACATCAATCAAGTTCTCCATAGTCTTTCTCCATGTATATTGATCAATAGGGAAGTGTTCTCCTGAGAGTGTGTAAATTCCTGTTTTTCAGCCTGGAAAACATATAAGGGGATGATAATTCCAAACCTGAGTTAAAGGAAAGCTTTAAGGATGCAGAATCCTGTAAAACATGGTAGAATAGTAGCCAGTTTTGGAAGGTTTGTTTGCAGGCGCTGGGACAGTTTATTAAATTCTGCCCCGGTATCCAACAAATAAGAGTGATGGCGGAAATAGCTTTCAAACAACAGGTTCTTTCCAGGGTTGCTGTCAAACCTTTTTTACAGAATTACTCAGCATAGTATTGAGAGAAGGTTATATTTTTTTGAAAATGAATAAGAAAGTCCTCCTTTTGCTGGGCACAGGCCATGCCATAACAGACATCAGCCAGGGGGCCATCCCCATGGTTCTGGCTTTTTTGCAGCCGGTTTTAGGTTTAAGTCAACTCCAGGTGGGGATTGTGATGCTTGCCTTTAGCATAACATTAGGTTGGCTGGCCGACCAGTGGGGCCTGCCTGCTGTTTTCAAGATGATGGTCCTGTTTCCGGTGATTGGCCTGGTAATTGCTGTTTTTCTGCCCGGTTCCCGGGAGCTTTCCCGCAGGCAGGGCGCCGGCAGTTAACGCATATTGAACCCGTCCAGCAAGGCCTTGACGTTTTTACCCAGGACCCGTTGGTTGTAGCCGCCTTCTAAAACAGCAAAAAACCTGCCGTTGCAGTACTTGCCGGCATGATCTGCCACCATTTTACCGATTGTGGTATAGTCTTTAGTATTCAGGATAAAGCCCCAGTCTTCCACGTGCATATCAAAACCTGCTGAAACAGCGACCAGATCGCAGTCCCGGTTGATGGCCAGGAACTGTTCCAGGCCGTTTATGTTGTAGAGATGATAGTAGCTGACCTCCGGGGTATCCTGGAAAATATTACTGGTCCCGTCGCCAAAATGAAGATCTATATCTACGATCGCGACTTTTTTGACAGTGCCCAGGCGGCGTTGTCTGGCAACTGCAATGGCTATATTATTAAACCAGCAGAATCCCCAGCTTGAATTACGGCTGGCGTGGTGCCCCGGCGGCCTGATCAGGGCGAATGCAGGCTCGCCCCGGACAGCTAACTCCGCCGCCAGAATTGCTCCCCCGGCAGCAAATAAGGCGACTTCATAAATAACTCCCTTACTCTTGACGTAATCCACATGGCTCTGATCATGAACAAGTAAAAGGTCGCTTTCAAGCGCTGGGGCCGGCTCAATAAATTCAAAAAAACCTTCCAGCTCATCGTAGATGCAATCAATTCTTCCCCTGGCCGCCGCAGGGTCATAATCGTAAACCCCTCTGAATATTTCGTGAAAAACAACTTTCATCCCGGATCTTCCCCCTTCCAGATATTATCTTTTATTTATTTTAAATCAGGAGCAGGATATAATGATACCCAAAGTTAATTTTTAGATATTGATTTTTTTCTACAGGCAGCTTTAGTAAAAAACTTTTTTTGATAAAAAAAACCTGGTTATTAAGAAAAAAAACTTGGTCAGGGTGATGATGTGGGATCTTTCAAGCATAAACTGCTGGCTGTGATGCAGCATGTGGTTATTGTCAGCCAGGGAAAAGTTCTGCTGTTGCGTTATTCTGCTTATCAGGGTCAGGGAGTAGAGGGACTATGGGGTTTACCCGGCGGTCACTACATGTCGGGTACGCCGGAGGAAGACCTGTTACGGGAAGTAAGGGAAGAAACAGGTTTGCAGCTTGAACAGGAAATCAGATTATTGAAAACTTATGTTGTGATGTTTCCGGACGGGATTGAGCGCTATGGGGTGTTCTACCTCTGTAATCTGGGTAACCAGCCGGAACCGGAAGTAAGATTAAGCGAAGAGCACACAGATTACCTGTGGGTGGACCGGGATTATGCCGGAAACAGCATCTCCTTCATCGGCCCTTATCACAAAAAAATCGTAGAAGATGTACTTAAATCAGTTTAAAAGAAACAGGAGACGAACAGATTATACATAAAAACATAGAAAATGTTACAAATTATGAAACTACTTTTTTAGAGAATAAATTATAATTATCCTTGAAGTCCGTGTAACACACCGCATAAGGACAGGTTTAACTGTTTTATATTTAATGAGGTGATTTATTAATGCGTCTAGCCTTAGGGCAAATGGAAGTAATTCCCGGGAGACCGGACTTAAATACCGGGACGATCCTGAATATGGTTGAGGAAGCACGGCAGGGGGGCGCTCAGATGGTCATTTTCCCGGAAATGGCCGTCCCGGGGTATTTACTGGGAGATACCTGGGAACAGGAGGCTTTTATCAGGGATTGTGAGGCGTACGGCCGTCAGATCATCCACTCGTCCCGGAATGGAATATGTGTGCTGTTTGGTAATGTTGCCGCGGACTGGGGCAAAACAGGTGACGACGGCAGGGTAAGAAAATACAACGCCTTTTTTATTGCCAAAGACGGCGTACTCCACGGCGGCGATAATTTCCCCTACCCCTATAGAATTAAAACCCTGCAGCCCAATTACCGGGAATTTGAAGATACCCGTCATTTTTACAGCTTGAGAAAACTAGCTATGGAAATGGGCAAAAAGGTGGAGGAGTTATTACAGCCAGTCAAGCTTACGGTTGCCGGAAAGCCGGTTAAGCTTGGCTGCATTCTGTGTGAGGATGGCTGGAGTGACGAATATTATCTCAAGCCCATTGATGTATACCAACAAAACGGTCCGGTAGACCTCTTTATCAACATCTCCAGCTCTCCCTTTACCTCCGGCAAGAACAACAAGCGCAACCGTGTTTTTTCCAGGCAGGCCCTGGATACCGGGGTACCCTTGATTTACGTCAACAATGTAGGAATCCAGAACAACGGCAAAACCGTCTACACCTTTGACGGTCACAGTACAGTCTATAACAGCAGGGGTCAAATTATAGATTATTGCCCGGCCTTCTCTTCGGAACTTAAAATACTTGACCTGGATCTGGAAGCGGGGGGTAGAAACCGGGATCCGGTTCCGGTTCCCGGCGATCTGGGCATCGGTGTCATTTATCAGGCGATTACATACGGGATCATTAAATTTTTGTCCTCAACCGGGATTAAAAAAGTCATCATTGGTCTATCAGGCGGTATTGACTCGGCCGTAGCCGCCTGCCTTTACACTCTAACGCTGGGTCCCGAAAACGTCCTGCTGGTCAATATGCCAAGTATTTTCAACTCGCAAACCACCAGGAGCCTGTCTGCCAGGCTGGCCGGAAATTTGGGCTGCCTGTACACCGTCATGCCGATTCAGGATTCAGTTGATTATACAGCCGCCCAGCTTTCCCAGACTCCGGTTGTTGATTTAAAAAGCGGCAGGGAGTTTAAAATTCCCGTCACCCCCTTTGTTCTTGAAAATATTCAGGCCCGGGATCGTTCAGCCCGGATTTTAGCAGGCCTGGCCGCTGCTTTTGGAGGCGCCTTTACCTGCAATGCCAACAAGAGCGAGATGACCGTTGGTTATTCGACCCTGTACGGTGATCTGGCCGGTTTTCTGGCGGTTTTGGGCGACCTCTGGAAGCACCAGGTATATGACCTTGCCTTATATCTAAACAAACAGGTTTTCAGGAAGGAGGTCATTCCTCAAGAAATTATCGACCTTGTGCCCAGTGCGGAGCTTTCTCCCGCGCAGGCTGTGGAAGAAGGCAAGGGTGATCCGATTGTTTATCCCTATCACGATTATCTTTTCCGGGCTTTCATGGAGCACTGGAAAAGGGCTACTCCGGAAGATATTTTAAAGTGGTATGTGCAAGGTAGCCTGGAGGAAAGAATAGGTTGCCGGAAAGGCCTGGTCAATCAGCTGTTTCCGGAAGCAGGGGATTTTATCGAGGATCTGGAATACTGGTGGAAGCTTTATACCGGTATGGGTGTTGCCAAGAGAATCCAGGCGCCACCAGTCCTGGCAGTGAGCAGGAGGGCCTACGGTTATGACCACCGGGAAGCACAGAATACTTTTTATTTAACCTCCGGGTACCGGGAACTGAAAAACAAAATATTAAACCGGCCGGAAAGGGAAACTGTCGAATCCAATAATGCTCAAAAAGCGCCTTAAACAGGCGCTTTTTAAAAAGCTTTCAGGTAAAGCTAAAAAACAGCTTTTAAAGGGCAGTTTAACGTCTTGCCCGGGACTAACTAGAACACCCCCCCTTGCAATGAGCAACCTGTCGCAGCATCCAGCGTTTGCGCAGCACGGCAACACCTCCTGAATAAATAAATACAGTATTATATATGTATATTACCAGCCGGTTAAGCCTGGAACTGTTCTTTGTTGCTGTGACGGAGAGCAGGCATTACCTGGATTTATTATAGATTTTTAAGCCGGAAAAGGATTGCCCGGAAAGATACTATTTTGAAACTGGCGCTTCATCCAGCAGATTTTGTTTTTATCCCTGGTCTAAACTGTCAAGGTTATTGCCCCGAAATTTTCCTGCCAAAACGGCGGCTTTTGGGCTGGATATTTAAAAAAAGGAGCCGGAGCTCCTTTGAAGAGTATCTTACTCCTTAGCGTGCTCGATTAAATCTATGGCGCCCAGCAAGATATGCGCCAGCCCAAAACCGGCAACACCCCAGCCGATGACAGGATTTGTTTTACGAAGAGTCAGCCCTGCTACTGTAACAACTGTGCCCAGTGCTGCTGGAATCATTCCTTCTCTCGGCATGAAACCCCCCCTTTTTCTTGTTTGCTTATAGTTTTGGGGGAAACCCTTTGTTATATGTGTGTTAATATGTAGTTTAATTTAAGCTGCAGGGTCAACTTTGGAAATAATAGACATATTATCAAAGCTTCATGGAGGGATGGACAATCAACATTTCTTCAATCAATTCTATTTTATTTATTTCCAGATAATTTAATAAAAATCCCAGTTTCTTTTGCAGCAAATGGTTGAAACCAGGAATCCTGTTAAAATCTACTGTAATCCTGTCTTCTTTTATTTCCAGATACTGCAGGGCATGCACCAGACCTGGCGGGGCTCCGGTGTGCCCTGCCGGATCCGGGACCAGGTTTATTCCAAGCCTGGCCCTAATCTCAATGCCCTGGAGGGATATTAACACCGGACCGTTAACTTGAAATTCCACAAGCCGGTTATGCCGGTTAAATGTAAAGCTACTTATGGACAGGGCAACCTTGACATTGATGGCTGTGCCCAGACCGGCGAGGATTTCTGCCGTCAAATTTAAAACACCTTCAGTAATGGAAATATTTAGTTTGTTAAGGGTGTTGCTTTCTTCGATTAATTTTTTTAAAAATTTATTTATCATTTCCTGGTGGATTGCCACGTTTCCCTGGAGCAAATTTTTTAGCATACTCATGGATTAACCTCCTCAGGCAGAAATAGATCCGGATTCAACGGCCCGTTGCCTTTGCCCCGGTTTTGTCTGACGGGCCGCCCATACCCCGGAGGGTGCGGCTAAGATAGATTATCCGGCAGGCGTTTTCCAGGCTGGATGTCAACTGATAGGCCTCTTCCAGGTTTTGACCCGCAGCAAAACTGCCGTGGCCGCGAACCAGGGCAATTTTATACTCCCTTAACAGCGGAGGGAGATTTTCTTCAAGTTCTTTGGAACCAATAGGGTTTACTGCGGCAAGTACAGGTATTCTTTTCAGGAGATAGGCTCCTTCCGCGTCGACAGGAATTATTTGATCTTCAAGCAGGGAAAGAGCGACGGCATGTACCGGGTGTGCATGGACAATAGCTAAAGCGGATGTTCCCATGTAGATGGAACGGTGGACGCCGATTTCAGTGGATGCCAGGTCCGACTTCCCGTCGTTTTTTTGCAGGCCCGTTTCTATTATGTCCTGTTCAGCGAGGTTTCCCAGCATGGAACCCCTTCTGGTTATGATAATTCTGTCTCCGCAGCGGACGCTCAGATTTCCGCTGTGGGAACTATTCAACCCGGCCAGGAAGAGGTCCCTGCCAAAACGTTGAAAATCCTTAAACATAAAACACCCCTCCAGTATCAGTCAGTCTGGTCTAAAACCGGGAACAACAGCCTTGCTCCTGTCCCGGTAAGCGGCATTGCCCTCTAACAACATGAACCCGGCAGCTTACCATCTTAGGGAGTTTTAGACCTGGGCATATAGGTCTCAGTCAGAAACTTTTGGTTATTTTCTTCCCTGTTCCAGGATATCCTTTTTTTACCCAAAAGATTAACAAAAATAAGAATATCAAACGGGAGAACAAATACCGGAACAATAATCTTTAATCCAGTAAATTGTAAAGGACCTGTCGCTCTATCCGGTAAAACAGCGGCAGGTCCTTTAAACTCCGGCAATGATTTATGCTTTATCGAAGGAGGACTTAACAACAGGTGTACATAACTTTCTGGCAGCTACTGTTCTTAAGATAAGTGCCAGGAAAACTCCCAGGGCAAGGGTTACGACCATGGCTGTCAGGGTGTGGAAGTAGTGCCAGAAAAGGAGGTAGCCTGTAGAAAGTAAAACCGACAGAAGCATAAGCGGGAAGGCAACTTTCATAAACCCGATAAAGCTAATATGAAGGCCCCTTTTTTCAGCGATACCGATTACCACCACGTTGGCTGAAGCCCCAACGATTGTCCCGTTGCCTCCCAGACAAGCCCCCAGGGAGAGGGACCACCAGAAAAAGTTCAAGTCTGCGATTCCGCCAAGCTGGCCCATATCCTGGATAAGGGGGATCATTGTGGCCACAAAGGGAATATTGTCAACAAAGGCGGAGGCAATGGCCGATAACCAGAGGATGAGCATGCCGGTGGGGACGATCTGACCTCCGGTCACATCCAGGGCCCATCTTGCCACGGCCAAAATCACACCGACTTCTTTCAGGGCGCCGACGACCACGAAAAGACCGATGAAGAAAAAAATCACAGGCCACTCCACAGCGTGCAGGGCATGTTCCGGGTCCCGCCTGGTAACCAGGAGCAGGAGGCTGGCTCCGGAGAGGGCGATGACGGATGACTCCAGATTAATGTACTGGTGCAGGACAAAGCCCAGTACGGTAAGGCCCAGAACGATCAGGCACTTGCGCAGGAGTCCGGGATCTTTGATGGAATCCTGTTCATTTAGTTTCATAATTCTGGCCTGCAGTTCCGGGCGCATGACCAGAGAGTTCCGGTAGAGGAGTTGTAGAAGAAATATTGTCAACACATAGATGACCACGATCACCGGCGTCAAATTCAGGATAAAATCCATGAAGCCGAGTCCGGTGGCGCTGCCGATCATGATGTTGGGGGGGTCGCCAATAAGCGTTGCCGTGCCGCCGATGTTAGAAGCGATAATTTCAGTTATTAAAAAAGGTAGGGGTGACATTTCAAGCTGTTGGGCAATGGCGATGGTAACCGGAACAATCAGGAGAACGGTTGTTACGTTATCAAGAAAAGCTGATAATACTGCAGTGACGAGGCCCAGGGCATAAATAAGTTTCATGGGCTCTCCCCTGGAACCCTTGGCCGCCTTCACGGCGAGGTATTCAAAAACGCCGGTCTGCCTTGTTATTCCTACAATGATCATCATGCCCACCAGAAGACCGATGGTGTTAAAATCTATAGCGTGGATTGCTTTTTCAGAAGGAATAATCCCCAGGAGGACAACAAGCGCTGCGCCGGCAAAAGCCGCCACCGTCCGGTGAACTTTCTCCGAAACGATAACCGCGTATGTAACCAAAAAAATTGTTGTGGCTATAACAACCTGGTTATTCTCCAGCATAACATCCCTCCGTAGCACCTTTTATCTATTTATTTGGTGATTTTTGTTCGATACATAATTTTATTATTTATGAGATTATTTATCAAGTTTTTATTGAAATGTGAGAATATACAGACTTTTTACAAATTAACCTGGTTTTATAAGGAGAATTAAGTATTCCCTCAAAAAACCTGGATTAGCAAGAAATCCGTTTAATACTGGAGTTGGCTTGAGAACCCCGGGTTTATA
Source organism: Bacillota bacterium (assembly GCA_029555205.1). GTDB lineage: Bacteria > Bacillota > Desulfotomaculia > Desulfotomaculales > Pelotomaculaceae > DTU098. Next base: position 48,604 of record JAKPTB010000003.1, on the reverse strand, counting down.
TAATATAATAAAGTAATTGTGTTTGCAGCTTAATTAAGCACATTCTAAATAAACCAGGGGAATAAACCCGTTGTTATAGTTCAAATAATAGTTGTAATGAGGTGTGAAAAATGCCTTTTGAGGATCCGGTGGGTATTTTTGATTCGGGGGTAGGGGGGCTTTCGGTAATGAGGGAAGTACGCCGCCTGCTGCCGGCAGAGGATTTGGTTTATTTTGCTGATTCCGCACACTGTCCTTACGGTCTTAAACCGCCCGGGGTGATTCGTGCCCGGGCTTTTGCCGTCTCTGAGTTTTTAGTTGCCAGGGGCGCCAAACTCCTTGTGATTGCCAGTAATACCACATCTATTGCGGCCCTGGACGCTTTACGCAGTCGCTATGATCTTCCCATAGTGGGCATTGAGCCTGCAGTCAAGCCGGCTGTTGCGGCAACACGCAACGGCAGGATCGGGGTCCTGGCTACAGGAGTGACCCTTGCGGGAGATCGGTTTAACTCATTGGTGGAGCGTTTTGGGAATGGGGTGGAGATTTATCCTCAAGCCTGTCCCGGTCTGGTTGAACTGGTTGAGTCAGGCGGCTGTAATAAACCTGAAGCTGAAAACCTATTGAAAACCTATCTCACACCGCTACTGGCCAGGGACGTTGATACCATTGTGCTTGGCTGCACTCATTATCCCTTTCTGCGCCCGGTGGTGGAAAGGCTGGCAGGAAAAAATATAAGTGTTATTGACAGTGGAAGGGCAGTGGCGCAACAGGTTGTTCGTGTGCTTAAAAAGCACGGCCTGTTGCGGCATCCAACATTAAAAGGCAAAGAATACTTTTTTACAAGTAGTGAGCCCGGGGTAGTAGAACCGGTGGTAAGGTTACTTTGGGGAGATCCCGGGGTTGTAGTGGAACGGGCGGCAATATAGATCAGTTACTTGTTTTTAAAACGACTGGCTTGAACCTGTTTATGATAATTCTTTCTTTGTTGCGCCGGTTCTTCTTCCAGCCGGATGGTTTTTATAGCTTCATAAATTAGAACAGGCTGACTATTTTCGATCCTTATTTTCAGATCGCCCCAGCCCAGCTCACGGATAAATTTAATCAACTGCTTTTCTTTACTGCTTAAACAGTGGATGACCCCTAGCTCTTCCGGCATCATATCAACCTCTTTCATTAGTAACAATTTGTGATTATGTAAAAATATAGTTATGGCATTTTTTTCTTTTATTAAGATTGCTAATTAATATAATTATTCTAGATAAAAATCAATTATCCTTCTGGGAATCATTTGCTGTCACCAATTATATCTTATTTCTTGAGACTCAAAAACAGGTCAAGTTTATATTTTTTGAACAATATCCCCCTGGGATACCAGGGCGTAAGCGCTATTATACTGGATAAGATAACAGTTTGAATTGCTCCCGGTAATTATTTCTATAATTTTACCCCTGAGATGGCTGCCGTCCGGCAGGCAAACTTCAACTTTATCACCGACCCTGTAACCGTTCCGGACCATGATATTCTCCCTTATCCTGATGAATTGAAACAACGAAACAAATCTTTAAAATATTTAAACAATATATTGAAAGCCGGGGATGTTTCATTATAAAATTGACTTGTAAAGAAGCTCTACTGGAGGCAGGTGACATATAATGTATTGTAGGGATTGCGTGTTTTTTAAACAGTGGAAGTATTTTGACGCTGCCATTTGTACTGGACCTTCCGGGAACAAGCCAGTGGAAGCTCTGAATAAAGTATGTCAGGATTTTATCCCCCGGGGGCCCTTTAGTGAATGGGGAGAAGAGACATGCGGCCTGACCTGCCGTTAAAACTTTTGAAAAATGTTGTTTAAGGCCGGAGATACCGGCCTTTTGTTTAATTAGATCTGACTGGAGCTGGCTACCCTGGAATGCACAACAAAGCAGTTGTTAAGCAGTTGTTTACGGTAGGAGCATGCTATAAGAATGAAGGGAACTCAGATTTAGCGTTACTTTCCAACAGCTGCTTCAAAAGCTGGGTTGAGCAACTGGAAGGTTAACTACGTTATAAACCCTGGGCCGGGAACGGCTCCTTTTTGTTCAGGAAACAGGAAAGATGGCCGGTAATAAGGGCCTTTTCCAGATAGCCGTAAAAGGTTTTTTCCCCAGGTAAAACATTTTGCCCGCAGACTGCGCACTGGTAGTTTTCTTTACCGGCGTATAGGATGATACCCTCCACATTGCAGGAGGTCCAGGGGACTGTTATAATCTCCAGCGTGCTTTTCAGGGGCTCAACGGGTGTACAAGCCGGGTGGAAATAGCGGCGAATTCTTCTGCTGGATTCACGGCAACGGTAAACGACGACAGGTGTATAGGGCAGAATTTTTTTACCGCATTTCAGGCAGGAACGGGTATGCCTACCATTACCCTTGAGAACATAACGTGTTTCGGCTGGTTTTCGCCGGACTTCACGATCTTTTAACAAAACTAACCGGGATTCATCAGCATATACCCATTCTTCCACAGCCCTGTAATAATCGCGATAATTACGTTCCACCAGGTGAATCTCAGCCGGGAAGCCTGCAGCAACAGCCTGGCAGTGAAAAAGGTATTCGGCGTGCTCATGGGCGAGGCCGTCTATCTTACTCAGTTCCCAATTGTATTTGTTTTCATCCAGCCAATTATGAAACGCATGAAAAATATTGCCGGAGCATACGTAAAGGTAATCATCCCTGGCAACACGGGCATTTAACATCATTTGAATTAATTGACTACAGACCTTTTCTTCCAGACTGGAACCGTCGTCCCAGGTGAGGGGTAGGGTGGATGAATATATTTCACCTGTTTTTTGACATGCAAGCACGATGACTTCTGAAAACGCCTTGCATCCGCAACCGGCGTCTTCAACCTGCCATTCCTTCAATCTTGTACCTCCTTGAATATCTTCCTCGAACTGCTGAATTTCCCGCAATTGAGAAGGAGATGCTTTAAGAATCGGACCGGTTCCAGCAAATGAAACCTTAAAAGACGATTATTTTTGGAAAAACATTCGTACGGCCAGGGCTACCAGGATTACGGCAAATATTTTATTGAATGCCTCATTAGAAACATACTCCACCAGTCTGGAGCCAATCTGAGCGCCCAGGATACCTCCAAGACCAAGAAATATCCCCATGCGGTAGTCGACGTGATTGAGTTTTCCATGGGCAAACAGGGCGGATAAACTGATTACCAGGATGGCCAGAAAGGAAGTTCCTACGGCTTTTTGAGCCGAGAAGCCTAAGTAAATTAACAGTGGAACCATGATAAAGCCGCCGCCCAGACCTGAAAAACTGGCGCCAATACCAACCAGTACACCAAGACCAACCATTATAGCCGGATTCATTATACGTCCTCCCGGAATATTATATCATGTATTTTCAATAAATAGGATTTAACATTAATTGTTAAGATGCAACTGGTTCCTCCGCTCTAAACCAACATTATCATACCCTAATTCGGCATTATATGGTACCATTTTAAAATAAATATAGTTCCAGTTGAATATAATAATTTCAATTTTCCCACGCCAAATAATACTTGAATTGGTAATAAATTTGAAAATGAAACTGTAAGATGATACACTATGATCGGGTGATGAAATTGAATCTTAACTGCGGCCTGATTGGCCTGCCGATGGTCGGTAAAACAACAATCTTTAATTTATTGACAGGTGCCGGTGCACAAACATCAAATTTTTTAACAGGCAAGACAGAAACCAATGTTGGCGCGGCCAGGGTGCCCGACGCCAGGGTTGGCTATCTGAGCGGCCTGTACCACCCCCGCAAAACAACCTATGCCCAGATCCAGTTCAGCGATGTGCCGGGACTGGTACGGGGTTCAAGTCAGGGGAAAGGGGTAGGGAATCAGTTTTTAAACGCCATCCGGAATGTGGATATGCTTGCCCATGTTGTTCGCTCCTTTTCTAACCCTGACGTGCCCCATGTGGACGATACCATTAATCCCCTGAGGGACATAGAGACCATCAATATGGAGCTGCTCTTTGCAGATATGGAGATCATCGAAAAGAGGATCGAGCGGATCAAGTCAGGTAAAAAAATAAAAAAGGAAAATGTGCTTGAACTGGAAGTCCTGGAAAAATGCCTGCAGGCCCTGGAAGAAGAGGTTTCCCTGAGCAGGCTTGAGCTCTCGCCTGAAGAAAAGCTCGTCCTGAAAAACTACAGCTTTCTCACCGAGAAGCCGCTAATGCTGGTGATCAACACTGATGAGGAGCAGTTTAAAGGAAATTATTACCCCGGCAAAGAAGAACTCGAAAGCTATGCTTCCGCAAGGAAGCTTCCCATCCTGGAAATAAGCGGCAGGATAGAGATGGAGATAAGCCAGCTTCCAGATGAGGACAGGGAATTGTTCCTGTCCGACCTGGGCATTGTCCAGTCAGGGATTGACCGGCTGGCCAGGGCTGCCTATGACTACCTGGGCCTGATTTCCTTTTTTACGGTAGGAGATGATGAAGTTAAGGCCTGGACCATCCTGAAAGGGACCGAAGCCAGGAAGGCGGCGGGGAAAATTCACTCGGATATTGAAAGGGGCTTTATCAAAGCAGAAGTGGTGAAGTACGACGACCTCAGACAAATGGGGAGTATGGCCAAAGTAAAGGAGAAGGGTATGTTCCGCCTGGAAGGCAAGGACTACCTTGTAGCTGACGGTGATGTTATTAATTTCAGGTTTAACATTTAGTTTTACATTTAATATTCAGCACTTAAAGCAACATTTTTTCCTCCCGCTGAGCATTTCTTGCATCTAACATTCGTTCCCAATCAAGCCACCAGTACGGTGGTTTTTTATTGTTGGAGACTACCAAGCCGCTTAAACTGGCGCCGGCGTTCTTTGATAGGCCGGCCTCTCCCAAGGCATAATACTTAAAAAGAACCAAATACACACCGGGGAGGCCGGATTATGTCAGAACAAAGGAACGTGGCTGAAGTTATCCTGGAGCAACTCTCAGCCTGGGGCGTAAAAAATATCTACGGGCTGGTGGGGGATGATATTTTTTATTTGATGGATGCCCTGGGGCGGCGGAACACAATCAATTTTTACCAGGTTAAACATGAGGAAACCGCTGCTATTATGGCCTCGGCCCAGGCCAAACTGACCGGGGAAACGGGCGTCTGCCTGGCGGACGGGGGTCCGGGCACGGCTCACTTAATCAACGGTCTGGCCGATGCTTTGATGGACAATGTACCCGTGCTGGCCATTACGGGGCAGGTTGCGCGAAAGGACATTGGGACGAACAAAAAACAGTATGTAGATCAACAATCTTTGCTGCGGCCGCTGGTTTCTTACACAGGCCTGCTCTGCGACCCGGCTGCTGCGACGCAGGTCCTGGAAAACGCCTGGCGGCCGGCTGTTGCCGGCAAGTCAGTAAGCCACGTCAGTGTGCCCATGGACGTGTTGCCCATGCCCTGTGAGGCAGCAATTATCCCGCCTGCTCCTTATCTGGATTCCCACCCCAGGTCATCAGCGGAGGTTGTCGAGGGGGCCCTGGAGCTAATGCGTAAATCACACCGTCCGGTCATCCTGTCGGGCGCAGGAGGGAGAAAGGCGGGACGGGTTCTGGGTGAACTGTCCCTGCGCTGGGGCGCGGCCATAATAAATACCCTTGCCGGAACGGGCGTTGTGGACAGGTATCATCCTTATTACGTCGGGGGTCTGGGTCAAGCCGGCAGTCCGGCTTCTGCCAGGCTCTTGAGTCAGGCGGATTTATGCCTGGTCGTGGGGGCGAACTGGTGGCCCCAGAATTATGTTCCTAAAGATATACCTGTGATTCAAATCGATCTCAACCCCGCTCATATAGGTTCCACAATCCCGGTGGCCTATGGCCTGGTGGGGGATGCCGGGAGCATCCTCGAGCAGCTTTCCGGCTCAATCACTCCTGATACCAACCGGGAATGGACGGGTTTGATCCGCAAGGAGATTAACAGCTGGCTTAACCAGTTGGAGCAGGAAACATCAGGGCAGAGCTCGCCGGTCCATCCGGCCGCGTTGATCCGGGCTATCCAGGAGGTATTGCCGGATGATGCCGTCATCTGCCTGGACACCGGGGACCATACTGTCTGGTTTGGCAGGGTATTTCGGCCGGTCCGGCAACAGGTACTGCTGTCCGGCAAATGGCGGACCATGGGTTTTGGCCTGCCGGCTGCCCTGGCTGCAAAAATCAACAGGCCGTCGCAAAAGGTAGTAGCCCTGGTGGGGGATGGGGGCTTTGCCATGACCATGGCTGATTTCCTGACTGCAGTGAAGTACAACCTGGACGTTAATATTGTGATTATGAACAATTCTTACCTGGCCATGGAAAAGAACAAGATGGTGGCCGGGGGGTTGCTGCCGGAAGGCACTTCCCTGCAAAATCCGGATTTTGCAGGTTATGCAAATAACTGCGGGGGAATGGGTTTAAGGGTGGAGCATTCCAGGGACCTGGAATACGCGCTGAGGGAGGCCCTGAACAGTGAAGGTCCGTCCCTGGTGGATGTGAAGACCTCCGCTCTGGCTGTGCCGGGGACAACTATGCCTGTTTAAGAGCCGCAGGTTGCGTCTGGCTTGTTCAGGAGGGATTTTTTGTGGAAAAATGCGCATATGTCAGGCTGGATCCAAAAGAGTTGAAAAAAAGGGCTGAGCAGGCCGTTGCCATGCTGGGGGAGTGTACAGTATGCGCCCAGGCCTGCCGGGTCAACCGCCTCCATGGTGAACTGGGGATCTGCAGGGCAGGCAGGTACGCCGCCGTCAGCAGCTACGGCCCGCATTTTGGGGAAGAAGCCCCCCTTGTTGGCAAAAAAGGCTCCGGGACAATATTTTTTACCCACTGCAATCTCCGCTGTGAGTTCTGTCAAAACTGCGAGATCAGCCAGGAAGGTAAGGGCGGGGAAATATCACCCGGCGAACTGGCGGGCCTGATGCTGCACCTGCAGAGGATGGGCTGTCACAACATCAACCTGGTTTCACCAAGCCATTTCGTTCCTCAGTTTCTGGAAGCCCTGGTGCTTGCCGCCGCCAGGGGTTTGAAAATTCCCGTGGTTTATAATACCGGTGGGTACGATTCCGTGAAAACACTGGCTTTGCTGGATGGTGTTGTGGACATTTATATGCCGGACATCAAGTTCGGAGACGATGACACTGCAAGAAAATACACCGGCGCCGCCGGATATTTTACTGTGGTCAGGGGTGTCATTAAAGAGATGCACAGACAGGTGGGAGACCTGATTATCGACGGCACAGGGCTGGCTGTGCGGGGTCTTTTGGTGCGGCATCTTATTTTGCCCGGCAATCTGGCCGGGACAGAGAAGGTGCTGGAGTTCCTGTCCAGGGAGATCTCCCCGGACACCTTCATAAATCTAATGGATCAGTATTATCCGGCTTTCCAGGCCTTTAAATATGAGGAGTTGAACAGGCGGCTAACGCCCGGAGAATTCAGGGAGGCGCTGAAGTCGGCGATAAAGGCCGGTTTTAGCCGGATCTATACAGGATGATGAACATAAGTTTTGTTTTCATAATTCTTCATATCCTGAGCTTTTCTTGAAGTCCCTTTGCCGTTGATCTATAATCAGGTAGTTAAAATAAATTTAGTATTATGATCCTTTATGTAGAACTAAAACTGTTCCGCGGACGTCATTTAATACAGGAGGTGGATCTATTTTACAGGGACAGGCTTCCGCTTTCGCTATGTCTTGAGCTTTCCCCGGTTGCCAAATATTTAGCGGACAGCCATCGTCCAACAGCTGGCAGGTTGACTGACTGGTTAAAATATGCACTAGAATAAGATGTTAAAAGCTTCTTCGACATCTTGAGGAGGGTATCAGCTTTGTGCGGTAAACGTTCCATAGTGAAGTTTTGGAGAAAGATCATCATTGCCGTCCTGGCGCTCAACCTGGCTTTGCCTTGCTGGGCCGGCGCCTACCAGGAGATCAGTAGAAAGACCAGCGAAGAGATCCTGACCAGGGGGGCGGTTTTACAAACCGTTGCCATGCAAACCAGCGAGGGACCTTTAAATGTATATGTCGTGAAGATAGACTTGACTGATCCTTATTTAAAGGTGGATACGCTAATCGGGCCCGACGGCACTTTAAACAAGAACCAGCCTGTACTGGAAATGGCCAGGCGCACAGGTGCGGTAGCAGCCATAAACGGCGATTACTTCCAGATGAAGGAGAGTGGAAGGCCCATTGGCCTGGTCTACCAGGACGGACGGCTGATTGAAAGTCCCGCCCTGCGAAACGATATGTACGGCTTTGGTTTAACAGTGGATAAAAGGGCGCTACTGGAGATCTTCGAGTTTTCCGGACAGGTTACGGCTGAAAATCAAAAAAGTTTCCCCCTGTCCGGGATCAATAAACCGGGTTACCTGTTTATGTCGGGTATATCTTCGGATAGCGAAACCCTTAACCTGTACGACCCCATGTGGGGAGCCACCAGCAGGGGAAAACTGCCGGATCTCACAGGCGTGGTGGAAGCCGTTGTTAGTAAGGGGGTTGTGCAGCAAGTCCTGGTCGACCAGCCCGGAGTGCCGATACCAAAGGACGGATTTGTTCTCAAAGGGCATGGACAGGCGGCCGCTTACATTCTCGAAAACCTGCCGGTGGGTTCCACGGTAAGCTATACATACTCGGTGCGTCCCCGGGGTGAGGAACTGCTGGCTGCTGTGGGGGGACAGGCCCTTCTTGTTGAGGACGGGCACCTCCCGGAATACTTTACACAGAATATAGCCGGGAATAACGCCCGGACTGCTGTTGGGATTTCCAGGGACGAAAACACCATTTACCTTGTAGCTGTGGAAAAACAGTCTGCACCTGACGGTAGCGTGCTGAGCAGGGGCATGACCCAGGAGGAACTGGCAGGATTCTTGATCTCCCTGGGCGTCTGGCGGGCTGTTAATCTGGACGGAGGCGGCTCAACAACTCTGGCCGCCCGTCATCTGGGGGACACCGAGGCCAGCTTAATCAACCGTCCCCAGGGCCTTGCCCAGCGTGCCGTACCCAATGCCATCGGTTTGTTTTCCACTGCTCCGGCAGGTGACTTAAAGGGCCTGAACATAAGCGGCCCGGCTATGATCCTGACCGGTACCAGGGGTGAGTTTACGGCGAAAGGGTACGATGACTACTTCAATCCTTTCCAGGTCAATCCGGCTCAAGTTGAGTGGACGGTTTCTCCCGGCACAGCCGGAGAATTTGAAGGGAATACCTTTATCCCCGGGGCTGGCGGCAGCGCAACAATCACGGCAAGTTACGGGGGCGTGAGCAGCCAGTCAGCCCTAAGGGTTATCGGACCCGAGTCCCTGTCCAGTTTGTCGGTGCTACCTGCTTCTTTGGAACTTGAGCCCGGGCAAAGCGCTACGCTGTCGGTGAAGGTAAGCACCCATTTCGGGGAAATCTTTGAGCTGAAGCCCGCTGATCTGAAGTGGTCCCTGGACAATAGCGAGCTGGGCCAAATTGTTGACGGTGAATTTACCGCAGCAAATAGATCCGGTTCAGGAATTATCCAGGCCTCCTTCCAGGGTCTAACTGCCAGCGTTCCGGTGAAGGTTCAGCCGCCCGGCTTTAAGCTGCAGGCAGTTCCGGAAGATGATTCTGAGATTAACATCGAAAACCGGATTCAGGTCCTTTTCCCTGCCGGGAGTGTTGCCAATCCTGTTGAGTTCAGGCTGATGGAAGCTGAACTGCCGGCCGAGCTGCCCTCCGGCTGCCTGTCTTCCGGAGCTATCCGGATTGAACCAGCAGAAGATGAGGAAATAACAAGTACGGAGATTCCCTGGCAGCTGAATTGGCAATACGATGCGGAAACAATAGCTGGTCGTCCGGCTATCTGGTTATGGGACGCAGAAGCTGCCCGGTGGCGGGAGCAACCGTCCGGTACGGAGAGCGGGGAAGAGGGCGACGGCTCTATTTCAGCAAGGCTCTGGGAGTTTGGTACAATCGTCCTGGTGGATGACCGGCGTCCCGGGCCGTCCTTCAGCGATACAGGCAAACACTGGGCCAGAGAGGACATCTCCAGCCTGGCAGCCAGGGGAGTGGCCAAGGGTTTTCCGGATGGGACTTTCAAACCAGACCAGGGGGTAACGCGGGCGCAGTTTGTATCCTTCCTGGCGGCCGCCCTGCAATGGCCGGCTCCTGCAAGCGCCCCCGTTTTTAAGGATGAGATCCCGGCCTGGGCCGGACCGGCTGTTGCCGCAGCCTTTTCCCGGGGTGTGATCACGGGTTACCCGGACGGAACCTTTGCGCCGGAGGCCCGGATCACAAGATGCGAAATGGCAGTGATGATCAGCCGGGCTCTGGGTCTGGAAGAAACGGAAGAGCGAGAAGAAACAGAAGAACAGGAAGCAATAGAAGGACCCGAAGCTCCGGAAGATTCCCAGGGGCAGGTGGAATATAAAGATTCCAGGAACATTCCCGGATTTGCCCGGGATGCCGTGGCGAGAGTATCTGCGGCCGGGCTGTTCAAGGGAAGTAACGGTCTTTTCCGGCCCCTTGACGGGGCGACCCGTGCTGAAACTGCAACAGTTGTCAGCAGGGTACTCAAATGGTGGGTAAAGTAGCTTAATCTTGATGCCCAAGAACAGGTTAAGCAAGGTTACAACCCTGGGTTTAAAATGGTATAAGTTTTCTTAAACTGCAGGAAATTTGCTTTCTATTACAGAATATCTAACGATAAAAATATAAAATTATGAAATCGGTCAACAGGTGCCCGTGAAGGGAGAATAGGGAATCAGGTGCAAGGCCTGAGCGGTCCCGCCACTGTTACCGGGAGCAGCCGCATTTGCGCCACTGGTGATTGCCGGGAAGGCTGCGGCAGGCGATGAACGGAAGCCAGGAGACCTGCCTGTTGTTAAAGAGACCCCTCGGTGTGCGGGGGTAACCGTGGATGATGGAAAAATCCATGGCCTTTTAAGGCTGTGGATTTTTTTTAACCAGTAAATATAAAAAAGGAGTGGGTATTAATGCTGCTGCAAGAAACAATAGGAAAGATCGGCGCGTTGGACAGGGGAGCAATGGAAGAGGCTCAGAAACACCTGGACAGTTTGATTAAACCTCCCGGGAGCCTTGGCATCCTGGAGGAAATAGCAGTTCGCCTGGCCGGCATCACCGGTGTTCCCAGACCTGCGATCGGGGACAAGGTGATCATAGTTATGGGAGGCGATCATGGTGTAGTAGAGGAAGGGGTGAGTATTGCTCCCCGGGAAGTTACTGCCCAGATGATGCAGGCTATGTTAAGAGGGGTCGCCGGGATAGGCGTTCTGGCCAAACACGCGGGGGCGCGGCTGATCGTGGTTGACGTGGGCGTCGCCGGGCCCGTTGACGATCCGGGGGTGCAAAACCGTAAGATCAGGTCAGGAACAGGCAATATTGCCGCCGGGCCGGCAATGAGCAGGGAAGAAGCGGTAAAGGCCCTGGAAGTTGGCATCGATGTAGCCAATCAGGAAATTGACAGGGGAGCCGGCCTGCTTGCTATCGGTGATATGGGAATTGGCAACACCACGCCCAGTAGCGCCATTCTGGCAGTTCTGGGTGGTTATAAGGCTATAGAAGTAGCTGGAAGGGGGACTCTGATCAACAATGAGATTATGGAAAGAAAGGTCAGAATTATTGAGCGGGCGCTGGCAGTCAACCAGCCCGACCCGGATGACGGACTGGATGTTTTAGCCAGGGTGGGGGGGCTTGAAATAGCGGGACTTGCAGGGGTTATCCTGGCTGCCGCGGCAAGACGGGTTCCTGTTTTAATAGACGGGTTTATTACCACCGCATCAGCTCTGATTGCCAGCAAGTTACATCCGGGCGCCCGCCAGTTCATGATTGCATCCCACCTGTCCCAGGAGCAGGGGCACCAGTTGATGCTGGAGCTTTTGGGCCTGACTCCTGTTATTCATCTAAAAATGAGGTTGGGCGAAGGTACCGGGGCCGCCCTGGCCATGCACCTGATTGAAGCGTCGCTAAAAATTATGCACGAAATGGCGTCCTTCCAGGATGCGGGTGTTTCAGATCTGGATGAGCAAAAAATAATGAAAATATAATTTCCTCCAGGTATAAAAAAGGACAAATCATGTGTTGGAGCAACTTATTGGAATGCTGTTTAATTAAAATATGTCTGGTGGAAAGAGCAGAAGAATGGTAAGATGTTTTTCAGAGGTTATTGTATTTTAGCCTGGCAGGCCTGGAACACTTAAAACCCGATGGTGAATGACCCGGTAAACCACGTCAGAGGTAAAGAATTTATGAGCTGGTTCCTTACACTGTTATTGAACAGCCTGGCCCTGTTGATTGCGGACGCCCTGATCCCGGGGTTCCGGATTGAGGGAGTTTTTTCGGCACTGCTGGCAGCCCTTGTTTTAGGGTTGGTCAATACCTTTATCAGGCCTGTTCTGATTCTTTTAACTCTTCCCATAACAATCTTAACCCTAGGTTTCTTTATAATAATTATTAACGCTTTTGTCTTTATTATTGCATCATGGATTGTTCCCGGGTTTAACGTTTACAGTTTCTGGGGCGCTTTCTGGGGTGCCATTATTACCAGTCTGGCCGGCTGGCTATTAAACAGTATTTCCAGCAGGGAATTGTAAGTGAGGAGCAGGAAGTTTCGTTTTTTGCAAGAAGTACAGATAGAGAGATATTATAACTTTGATTTAAAAGCCATTTGTTAATTTAGCATGAAGAAGGGGAAAGGCTAATGAACTGTGGCAGAGAGGGGGTATTGTAGATTATGTTTCCGAACCTGGGTATGTCAGAGCTGATCTTAATCCTGGTTATAGCCCTGGTCGTTTTCGGGCCGCGCAAATTGCCGGAAGTGGGAAAATCCCTGGGAAAAACAATCAACGAATTTCGCAGGGCTTCGGCTGCCAGCTTTGGTGAAGTGGAGGAAGCAGTAAAGGATATTAAAGACATCAAGGAAGATGTTCAGCAGGCCGCCAAAATCGCTGTGGACAAGCCTGTTAAATAGATCAGAAACAAATTCGATAAAAACGTAATTCAAAATAGACAAATAAATAATTAATAATTTATAGATTTTCTTACAGCATTCATAAAAGTAATAAACCCTCAGGAGAATTAATTCCCCTGAGGGTTTATTGTTTGTATTTATCTTAACTCAACTATAACCTAAGCATGAAAGCCCGTCCCGTAAGATACGCCGCTGCCATGGGCATGTTCTTCCTTTGGTAGAATCGGGAAGTTCTCCACCACAAAGCAGTAGAGCAGAACGAGAGCGCTCCACATACCGATGGTAATCAGCCATTCCCAGATGCTGGGGAAGTAGTGCCCTCCCATGGCATCGGCCATACCGGTAAAGACCACGTTCATGCGGTTGAAGATAACACCGGCAACAACCAGGATTGATGCTGTTAAAACGCCCCAGAGTTTGGTCCGGATGGAATTAATTGAATACATAATGATTGGAACAATCACGAACACAATCATTTCAATTAAGAACATGTTGCTTTCAAAGGAGCCGTTGAAAGCCATGGAGAAGACACCCCGGTAGACCAGATCAACAATTTTTACGATGAGGTAAATAATCATCATAACCAGGGTAACCTTGGTCAGGCTCTCAAAGACATGCAATTCAGGCTCTCTTTTATAAGCCCTTGCCGCCAGCGTACCTTCCACGGTGACCATGGCCGGCCCAAGGAAGAAGGCGGACCAGACAAAGAAGAACGGAATCAGCATGGACCACCACAGGGGATAAAGCCGGTCCACCGCAACGATATAGAGCGAGCCCAGGGATGACTGGTGCAAAGATGGTAAAACAATACCCAGAATCAGCAATGGTGTCATGAGGGCGCCCAGGATCTTTTTCAGGGGAGCGCACTTAACCTTTTCAAAGAAGATATCTCCGAACTCCAGGACCTGAACTGTGGTATAGAGGGAGATACACCAGAATACCTCAAATAACACGGAGTGGTAGCCCCAGTAGAAGAAGGGCCGCCAGAAGTTAAACCACCGGCCGATATCCAGGAAAAGGCTGACCATGGCAATGAGGTAACCAATTAACGAAGTTAAAAGCGCTGCCCGGGCAATGGGGAGGTATTTGTCCCTGTGCAGGACGTGAACAATTAAAGCAGTGCTGAAGCCGCCGCCCGCCAGGGCGATACCGCAAAGCAGGTCAAAGCCGATCCACAATCCCCAGGGCCACTCGTCACTCAAGTTGGTAACTGCGCCCAGGCCGTATACAAACCGGTAGAGGCCGGCTGCAGCAGCAATAAGTACGAAGATGATCAGGAGAATCCTGAAGGGTGTTATTTTAAACTTCCAGTTCTTACCAAACCTCACGTTTTATTCACCTCCAATACTGAATTATTCGTCGTCGACGGGTGCATACATATCTTCTTCGTGGTGGACTTCAGCGCGCCTTTTGGTATAAGCACGCATGGCCGTCAGGATGGCGCCCCAGCCAAAGAAGATATAAGGGGTCCACTTGAGGACGTCCCAGGTGTATGAAGGAATAGATTTTTCCGATACATTTGTTCTGAAGCCCAGCTTATCGAAGGGAACGTCGGAGATATACATCCAGGAAGTTCCCCCGTATTCTTTTTCACCATAGATATGTTTTACGTAACTTGGATTCTGGTCGATTCTTGCTCTGGCTTCGGCCAGCAGTTCCTCCCTATCGCCATATTTAAGTGCTTGTGTGGGGCAGGATGTCACACAGGCGGGCTCCTTACCTTCTTCTTTCATACGGTCATAACAAAAGCGGCACTTTTGCACGAAGGGGAATGTTTTCTCCCACTGAAAAGACGGCACACCAAAGGGACAGGCAATCATGCAGTAACGGCAGCCCACACAGTAATCCTGGTCCACTTCCGTTGGCTTGTAAATCACGGCGCCTTCTTTGGTCTTGACGAAGGCGTGGGTAAAGCAGGCCGATTCACAGGCGGGTTCAAGGCAGTGCATGCACTGTCTTTTAACAAAGCGCCACTTGAGCTGATCGCCCTCTTCAATGATGTGATTAGTCACAACAGTCCAGTTGTTAGAATCCATCTTACCGGGGCTGTCCCAGTTATTGCTGAAGGTACTGGGATTGGATGGTAAGTCGTTCCACGACTTGCATGAAACCATGCAGCTGCGGCAGGCAATACATCTGGTAATGTCTACCAATACACCTTTAGACAAAGATTACACCTCCCTGCACAGGTAAAACTTTTTAACGAGTTGACTTAATCCTAAGCTATTTGAACATTGCATAGAAACGCTTTCGATTCCGGAATCATTGTGTTGGCGTCCCCCACGCAAGGAGTGAGATCATTTGCCGTTTCGCCTGTAGCAATGCCCTGGTAACCCCAGTGCCAGGGGATGCCGATGATTTCAATTTCTTTTCCGTTGACCTTCAGCGGCTTGATGATGGGCAAAACATTGGCTTTGCATTTAATCTCGCCTCTAATTGAACTGACTTTGACCATGTCCCCGGGCTTAATTCCCAGTTTGGCAGCCAGGCTCGGAGAGATTGTGACAAACATCTCCGGCATCAACATGGCCAGAGTCGGGCAGCTTCTGGTCACAGCGCCGCTCTGGTAATGCTCAACAAGGCGGTGGGTCGTTCCGATATAAGGATAATCCGGACTGGCCATTTGGGCAATTTTTGCGAATTCGCCTTTGTAGAGGGCGGCAATGGGATTGCACTGTTGTTTACTCATAATGTTTTCTACTGGACTTTCAATGGGTTCGTAATGTTCCGGCAAAGGACCGTCCTTCATGCCTGTGGGAGCAAAGAGGCGAGCCTGCCCCTCAGCATTCATGATGAACGGACTGGCGGCTGATACATTGGGTGGTATAAATGCGCCTGTGGCAGCATCCTTGAAACCGAAGTCGGGCACATCGTTGGTTATCCACTGGGAACCATCCCAGGCAACCAGCGCTCTGGAGGGATCCCAGGGCTTGCCGTTGGGATCGGCCGAGCAGCGGTTGTAGACGATCCGGCGGTTTGCAGGCCAGGCGAAGGACCATTGGGGGAATAGACCGAGGCCGCTCTTGTCTTCCCGGCTTCTCCTCTGGCTGGCCGGTACTTTCAGTACCGGATCTTCAAACATATAGCCGGTGTAGATCCAGATCCCGCAGGCTGTGGAGCCGTCGTCCTTGAGCTTTGCAAAGGAGTCCAGCATAGAACCGTCCGCAACATTATAACCGTTCATTTCTTTTGCAACGGCCATGATGTCAGGTTCGCCGTGGTGCTCCGGAAGCTCGGGATAGTTCCAGGTCATATTTAGAATGGGATCGGGGAACTTGCCGCCGGACTGGTATTCTTTTTTAATGGCTTTCATAATCCGGTCGGCAATCCAGAGGTCGCTCTTTGCCTCCCCGGGGGGGTCAACCGCTTTCCAGCGCCACTGAATCCAGCGTGAGCTGTTGGCTACGGTACCCTCCTTTTCGTAGGAAAAAGCAGTGGGCAGCAGGAAAACCTCTGTCTTAATATCGGCTGGGTTGACACCGGGACGTTTCCAGAAGGAAACCGTTTCCGTTTCAAATAAGTCGACGCCGACCATCCAGTCCAGGTTTTCCAGAGCCTTTTTGGCCGTAATAGCTGCGGGGCCGCCCACAGCCGGGTTTTGTCCCCAGGCAAAAAAGCCCTTAATCTTTCCTTCCGCCATCCTTTCAAAGATGGCCAGATGGGAATGATCCTTGCCGGTATGCTTGGGTACCCAATCAAAACAATAATCGTTTTCTGCTGTTGCTTTATCACCAAACCAGGCTTTCAACATGCTGATGATAAACTTGGGCCTGTTGGACCAGTAACCGCTCTTGGGTGTTTCTTTTTCAAGATAATCTTTAAGGGTCGGATGTGCCGCCGCACTGAAGGACGGGTTGTAGCCGGGAAAGAGATGGTACAACATAGCCTGGTCGGTTGAACCCTGCACGTTTGATTCACCCCGCTGGGCGTTGACGCCTCCGCCGGGAATGCCGATGTTGCCCAGAAGCAGCTGGAGCATGGCCGTTGCCCGCACGTTCTGGGAGCCGTAGGTGTGCTGGGTAATGCCCATGGCGTAAAGCAAGTTTCCGGCTTTGTCCGGCCTGCCGGTGGAACAATAAAGTTCACAGATCTGCCTGTAAATATCTTCCGGCGTGCCGGTGATGTTGCAAACAGTTTTAATGTCGTAACGGGAAACATGTTTTTTCAGAATTTGAAATACACACAGGGGATCCTGCAGGGTCGGGTCCTTTCTAATAGTGTCCCCGTCTTTCTGATAAGCCCAGCTGGAAGTGTCGTAGCTGAACTTACCGTCTTTTTCGGTCAATCCGGAAAAAACGCCATCGTTGAAGCTGTAATCCGGGTTGATCAGGTAGGACGCGTTGGTGTAATTAAGAACGTATTCGTGGAAATAGAGATTGTTCTCGATGGCATAATTCATCAGGCCGTAAAGAAAGGCTATGTCGGTACCGGGCCGGATAGGCGCATAAATATGTGCCTTTGAGGCTGTTTTAGTGTACCGCGGGTCTACCACGATTATTTTGGCGCCCCTTGTAGCCACGGCAATACCCGCAAAACGCATCACCTGGGGATGGTTCTCAGCGGGGTTAGCCCCGATCATCAAAAACACATCGGTATTTTTGTAGTCGGGGAATAGATTAGTCATAACACCCCTACCAAATGTTTGGCCAAGACCGGCCACAGTGGAGGAGTGTCAGAGACGGGCGTGGTGGTCCATATTGATGACACCAATTGAGCGCAGCATCTTATGCATGATGTAGTTTTCTTCGTTGTCAACAGACGCGCTGCCCAGATGAGCAATAGCCTGGGTACGGTTCACCCGTACACCGTTTTCATCTGTTTCTTCAAAGGTTTCATCACGTGTCTTTTTAATTCTCTTGGCGATTTCAGACAGGGCCCAGTCCCAATCCTTTTTCTCCCAGGAGCTGCTGCCCGGGGCACGGTAAAGGACTTCTGTCAGCCGGCGGGTATTGGTAATGCGGCTGCGTTTTGCATCAACAATAGTATTGGCTTCGCCAAGGGCAATGCCCTTGCAGCACATAGAACCTTCATTGTTGGGGTTATCGGGGTCCCCCTCAATATGAATAACCTTTTGACCATCGGAATAAACAATAAGGCCGCAGCCACAGCCGCAAAAAGCACAGACCGAAGCTGTTTCTTTAGTCTTCTTCAGCTTGAATTCACCCAGGTCAAAAGTAGGCAAATTCTCTACTGCCGTGCTGGCCAGGGCCGGAGCCTTGCCGGCTCCTTCAAACAAGGCCAATCCTGCTGCTCCAATGCCTAAGGATTTTAAGAAATCACGGCGACTAAGTTTTCGCATGAAGACACTTAACCCCCCTTTACTTTAACTCTGGAGCTAACCTCTCCTAAATAATTATAAGGGCATTTAAGCAAATACCTGTACTCTCCAGACGGAGAGTAACAATAACTTTTAATCTCCCCTTGGAATATCCTTATCTGCAGAACAGTACGGGATATCCTTTTCCTTACTTCCCCAGACATACTAACAAAAACAATTCATAGAACAAAATTATTACCGTTTCCCCGGTTGCACCAGCCATGTTTGCGGGAAACGTGTTTGAAATCTGTTTCTCATGATTCTGTCTTCTCCGCTTGATCATGTTAAGATAATGGCGGCAACTGGGATATATCAGCTCCTTTCAGATGTTTTTTGGTGGTAATCGGTAACAAAAACTTATTCTTCAGAATAAATAAAGACTATGACATAAAGCATGCAAAAACTATTCCTTTTCAAGTATTCATTGACACCGCAGACATTTCCTCACATTTTTTTTTGCGCTGAATCCTTCGCTCAACAATCCGGACGATCAGCATGCTCAGTTCGTACAGCAAGTAGAGAGGTCCGCTGACAATCACACATGTAATAATATCTGCTGTGGGTGTAATGACTGCCGCCAGCACAACAATGATCAGGATTGCGAAACGCCGGTTTCTGGCAAAGAAAGAATATGAAACAAGTTCAAGCTTGGCAAGGAAATAGCATATTAAAGGGAACTCAAAAACAACACCGAATGGCAGTAAAAAGCCAATTGTAAAAGAAATGTACTTATCAATGGTTAGCATGGGAAAAAGTTGGGGTCCGGCAAACTGGAGCAGGAAGGTAATACCAAGCCGGTAGACCCCCAAAAAGCCAAAAGCAACTCCCCCCACGAAACAGAGAAAAGAGACCAGAACAAAAAGCGTAAAGTAGAATCTTTCATTCTTTTTCAGGGCGGGGATGATAAAGCTCCAGATCTGCCACAGGATTATCGGCATGGCAGCAAGAAACCCCATAAAAATTGACAGTTTAATCTTTACCCAAATAGCTTCTGTAACGCCTGTAAAGAAGACTTTCTGGCCCAGCTTGGTAATTGGTTCCAATAGGACAGCCAGAATCTGATCGCAAAAAAAATAAGCAGCTATGGCAAATACAATAGTACCGATAACAGATACAATTAAAACCTTACGCAGTTCTTCCAGGTGTTCTAATATAGACATTTCCTCGGTTTTTTTACTCACTGTTTTTCCCCCGCATGATGATGTACTGCTGCTTTTCCCGGAAAAACCCAAGTAACAATTTACATGAAACCTGTTATTTACATGAAACCCTAGAAGGCAAAGTTATAATACTTTGCCTTATTTTCTTAAACAGGTTTTATGGTATTATCTGTCCAAGCCTTTACTGTATTAGCTTTTTACTGCTTTTGCTACTTGCGACCCTTCATTTTTCGCTTCATTTGCTTCTGTTGATGCATCTTCCATGATTTCACGAGAAGAGCGGCGGAATTCACTGATGGTTTTACCCACGGCCTTCCCCAGATCCGGTAATTTACCCGGTCCAAAAATTATTAGAGCAAGGAGCAATACCAGTATTAACTCAGGTGCACCGATGTGTGGCATCATGACAACCCCCTTTCTGGCTTATAATTACGACATGGCTGAACATAAATCCTGCCCTGGGCAGATTATTTAGCAGTATCTTTTGCTGCCCCGTCAACTCTTTGGTTGAAGTAGCCTTCCTGCATTGCCAGAAAGTCCAGCTGAACTGTGTTAATATCTTCCCAGAACAAATCCAGGGCATTATGAGCAAGATAACTCTCGCTCAATTTTTTTTCATCTATGGTTTTGATGTAACCGTGACATTTGTCACAGAAGTAAACACGGTATTTTTCCAATCCTTCAACTGTAAAAAATTTGGATTCATTGTGCCCGCAATAGGGGCAACCCAGGCGCCGGAAGCGCCACTTTACTTCGCATAAGCCACAAAATAGATATCTGGATCCGGCATCTTTATTCAGCAAAGAAAAGGTGGGTTTTCCCCCGCAGACCGGACAAGTGCCCTTTAACCATTGTTCCGGCTCGTAATAAGAACTCATTATTCTCCCGTACTCTTTCATAAAAGGCTTAACTGCGTGGCTTAGCAAAAAAGTCAAGGTTTCAGGAGCTATATCCCCTTCAATCTTTTCTGCAAGATTTACACCGGGTGTAAAGGCCTGAGAAACAAAGAGTTCCTGTGCTTCAGTTTCCCCGGGTAAAGCGGCCAGAAACCCGGATATTTCATCCTCAAGCTCCGGCTTGTACTTACAAACAATCCCGGCGACCTTGTTTAATACTGCAAAAAAATCAGAGGGTCTAACCCGGGGGGGGCAAAGGTTAATAAATGGTATTTCTTTTTCTTTCGCCAATTCTAAGCTTTTTTCTGAAGGGAGATTAACGGTAAGCATATCCCCGGTCACTGTAACAGCGGCAAACTCCCTGTTAAAATCAAGAAACATTTGTTGTGATGTTTGATTTTTCATTATTTATTTCTCTCTCTTTCCATATGGATTTTTGGCAGGACTTTCGAACCAATTCGTTTGATGAGGAATCAGGAACTCAATCAAACATAATATGTAACCAGTCCTATATGTTGAAAGCATTGGTTATTATGTTATTCAAGGGAAATATTTGTTTTCCTTCTTTAGAGAACACTTCTTTCGACAGTCCTTTGTCAATTGTTAATATACTGGCCGTACACACGGCTATGTGGACAAAATCAATACTTAAAAAATAAACACATCTGCAACAAAAAGAGAAACATGATCCAAAATTGATACAAAACCAATATATCAAATATTACATCATCTCACAATATGTTTCAAATGGAAGTCAAGCAATTCTTTGCAGGTTCTGCGTGTGACGGGAATCAAAATGTGTTATATTTAAGTATGAAATGTTTTTGTTTAGATAAAATAGTCATGCCAAAAATTAGTACGATAATATATTTACACGGCTGGTATAAAAATTGGAGGTCACATGAAGACATTTGGTTTATTTCTTTTGATATCGTTTTTAACCGGCAACCCGTTATTAGCCCTGTTGATCCTGGTTGTGGTTGTCTTCGTTATAGAACGCCGCTTTATCGGGTTCCTTCCGGATCTTTTCGAGCCATGGCGGAGGGCAGGGAGAATGAGGGAGTTAAAGAAAGAAGTTCAGGTCAACCCGGCTAATGCCGAGGCACATCTTGATCTGGGAGAAACATACTTTCGTCAGGGAAAATATGAACTGGCAAGTTCCTTCCTGGAAAACGCAGCGGGGAAAATGGCCGGGCATCCCCTTTTCCATTTCTACCTGGGGGCTTGTTATTATTATCTTGGGAAAATCGAAGAAGGCAAGAGGGAAATTGAAAACGCTGTGGCTGCAAACCCAAAAGCAAGCCTGGGAGAGCCCTATGTCTACCTGCTGAGGATTTACCTTCAAGAGCGGCAACACCCTCACGTAATTGAAAATATCTGCAAACAACTTCTTAATTATGGTACGCCTAAAACTTTTTATCAGGCGGGAAGAGTTTTTATGGAAGCGGGCGACAAAAACAGGGCACGCAATTTTTTTAAGGAGACCATTGAGAATTACCATGCCTGTCGCGGAGCTTTAAGGCGTTTATATAGAAGGTGGGCTATCCTTTCAAAAATAAGCCTTTACTCTTTAAAATAAACTCTTTTAAGCCAGTGATTTTAACCAGAAAAACTGCCTTGTTTAAAAAAATAAAGCCTCGCAAGGCTTTATTTTACTGGTGGACCTAAGGGGATTCGAACCCCTGACCTCTTGAATGCGAACCAAGCGCTCTCCCAGCTGAGCTATAGGCCCATGTATGTGGTGGGTTTGGTCTGAAGTAATCCGGTTTTCTAAGACTGCTTCAGTTAAACAGATGATCCGGTAACGGGTCAGAATAAATTATAAATCATCTACGTATTGTTCGTCAAATAATAAATCTGATTTCCTTTCGGGCAATACTGGTTCATTAGTGGAAGGCATAAAGTCTGCTGTGGCGTATTTTTATATTTTTATATTGAAAAAAAACAGGGAGTGGCACGCGGGTGGTGATTTTTAACCCCTTTGAACATGTCAATAAAAAGGATATAAAAAAACGGGTGGTAAAGCTCAAAAAGAAAAATCCTCATTTGAGTAATGAGGAAATATGCCGTATTCTAATCAGGAAAAAAAGCAGGTGGTGTACCACTGCCGGAGTTGTTACAACCATGCCCGGGACAGTGCCCGTACTGGGCACAGTGTTTGTCATTGTCGCCGGTACTGCTCTGGATCTGATCGCCATGGCTTTCTTATTGACTGAGTTAATTCTGGAAGTGGCGGAGGTATACAACCGCAACCTGGATCTTGACGAAACTTCCCGGGAGGCGGTATGGGTAATGATTTCAGCGATAGGGTCCAGCGCAGCCGGCAGGGGCTTGTCCAGGTTGACGGTAGCGCAGCTTTCTGGGAGCACCTTTTTGCGGCTGGTGGAGCACGCCTTGCTGGCCCTGGGCATCAGGACGTCCCAGAAAACAGTCTTAAGAGTGATTCCCGTAATCGGGATGTTCGTTGCCGGCTGGGTAAACTATTATATCTGTAACAAGGTAGGATCCTTCGTTATCAAGCACTATCGCGAAAACGCTAACCCTGATTCATGGGAAGGAAAAACCATCGATGTGGAAGCAACTGCAGAAAAAGAATAAAAAAACAAAGGCTTTCTCAAGCCAGTTTTTTTGTCGTTTATTTTCATGATATTTTTTGCAGAGAATCCTGCTGTTTATGTCTTTTACCGGCAACTTCCTCAGAGTAATCCGATGAGATTAGATATACATTAACCCAGAGGTCGTGTTCGTTGGCCTTTCCATCCAGTTCCCTGGCCAATTCTTTAAACTTTTTAGTAACCCGGTCCTTAAACGCTGAGAATTCTATCAGCAGTTCTACAACATCACGCTGGGTATACGAAGCACCTTCACGTAAAATTTTTGCCAAAGCAGACCCCTCCCGCAATTTAATAATATAGGATATTATAACAATAAACCCATAATATGTTAAGAGCTATAATTGTCTTATTTCCATAGATTGTAACGATTAACTGGAGATTGTAACGATTAACAGGGTTTATAACTAACAGTCTTAACTTAAAAATAAAAGGGGCCTTTTAACGGCCCCCGTCAGGTATTAGAAATTTGAGTAACGGCCTATACTGGGAGTACTCATGGTGTTGTAGGACTGACTGCCGAATAGGCCGGAACTCAATTGATTTGTTGACTGCCCCATGCTGTAGGTTGGGATATAATGACTGCCCATCATGCTGGTGGAACCGTACTGATTTGTCTGTACCGGGTGAGCGGGCTGAACAGCAAAATTGCCGGTGCTTATTCCCGCAAAACCACTTTGACCCATGCCTGTCCCCATGGTGGCTGCGCCATATCCACTGGGCCCGGGAGTTTGCTGGGAACCAAGGAGCCCCTGGCTGGCCAGGTTGCTGATGTATTGATTGGAGGCGTACTGGGGCGCGTTAAAACCTATTCCGTAACGGTTTGCAGCCATGGAACTGATATACTGGTTCCGGGAAAACTCGTCATTACGGTTCTGGTCGAACTGGCTTCCAAAGGTACCGAACTGGTTTTGCAAGTTGGTAGCGTAGCCGAACTGCCCGGTGCTGAACTGAGGGCTGATTCCCGTACTGAACTGGGGAGTGATTCCCGTACTAAACTGGGGACTGATCCCAGTGCCGTAGTGGCCGGTGGTAAAGGGCCTGTTGGCAATCTGGGCGGTGACACTCTGGGCGACATTACTGATAACATTGACATCCTGGCTCAGGCGGTTGCAGAGTTGCTGAATGGCCTGAAGCTGCTGGGCGGCCATGCTTTCGTTTTGCTGCAAACGCTGGAGTTGAGCGGCATTGTTGGCTTCTGAGCGCTGCAACTGGTTTGCAACCTGACTGATTGTGTTTACTTCTTGCCGTAAATCCTGGATCTGCCTTTGGAGCTGGTAAACTTGATCCATTATCGTTCCTCCTAAAACTGAGATTAGGCATATGCCTTTTACCAATATTATTCTTCAGAGGAGCCAGTGTTATTAGTGGAAGATAATGCCACTGCCAGGTAAGGGAATAATCTTAATCGAGTGTATTCATTTAAGAGAGAACATTTAGAGCAATTAATATTTTTGTTAGACATCCATGCCGCTGACGCGGCACCGAGACGTAAAGGACTGAAAAATCTAATAGCATTTTTTATGACTAGATATTTTGTCTGGAAAGAAGTTTTGCCTGCTTACTTTTTAACGCCATGTAAATACGGATAACCCGCCCTGTGCTGTATGAAACCTTCTATTTCCGGTGAAACTGCTGTAAGGCGCAGGCCGTGATTTAAGCAAACCCAGGGGGCATCCTGGATGATTATCTTCGTTGCATCCCGGTAAAGCTGCTCCCGCAAAGCCAGGTCTGCCGATTGTTGCGCTCTGGCCAGCAGCAGATCTACTTCTTTGTTCCTGTAGCGGGCAGTATTGAGCCCGCTTTCAATTTGGCTGGAGGAGAGCAGTGTGTAAAGGAAATTATCAGGATCTCCGTTGTCACTGATCCATCCATAGAGAAAGGCGTTACCTTCTTGTCTTAAAAGCGCTTCCTTATACTCATGCCAGGGGTAGGCCTTAATCTCCGTTTCTATTCCCACTGCTGCCAGGTCGGCCTGTATGGCTTCGGCAAGCTTTTGACCTCCCGCGGGATTATAGGGTCTCTGGTTGGTATAGGTAATGATGGTGATTTTCAAACCCCGGGCAAGGTCCTGACTGGCAAGTATTTCCCTGGCTCCCGCCGGGTCATAGGGAAGAGGGCGGATGTCAGGGTCATATCCCAGTACTCCGGGTGGCAGAGGGCCTCCAGCCTCAACGGAGGCTTCCCGGTACAGTTTCTCTGTGAGCTGCTTCCGGTCTATGGCCAGGCTTACAGCTCTTCTCAAAGCAGGATTGTCGAAGGGCTCCTTGTCGTTATAGAAGCCCAAATAGTTCAAGTCCAGGCCGGTGCTCCGCAGGACGCGGCAGCCTTTCTGTTCAAGATAACGGGCATCCGCCGCAGTTATCCCGTCAGCTATATCTGCCAGTCCGAATCTTATAAGCAATGATCTGAGCCGGCTGTTTTTAACAACCTTGAAAACCAGGGTGGAGCATTCCGGTGGATTTGCCCAGTAATCTCTGTTTGCTTTCAATATAATCCGTTTCCCTTTATCCCAGCTTGCAAACCGGAAGGGGCCTGTGCCAACCGGGTTTTCAGAAAAAGCTTCGCCCAGGGCTGTGGCTGCAGCGGGACTGACTATGGGCGCAGATGCGGTCATGGCCAGGTTATTCAGAAACGGTGCGTAGGGGAATTTTAAAATGAAACTCACCGTGTACGGATCTATGACTTTAATCCGCTCAACCATACCAAAGGTAAATGAAGCATAATTAAGGCTGTTTCCAGCCTGGGACGGTATCTGTCTCTCCAGGCTGAAGCGCACTGCTTCCGCATTAAAAGGGGTACCGTCATGGAACTTGACGTTTTTCCGCAAAAAGAATGTCCACACCATGTTGTCGGGGGATACTTGCCATGATTCGGCCAGGCAGGGTTCCACTTCCGTGGTGCCCGCTTTGAAACGAACTAATCCTTCAAATATATTGGCAATAACTTTGCAGGATTCTTCATCCTGCGCCCAGGCCGGATCAAGAGTTATTGAGTCTTGCTCCCTGAGGTAGGTCAGGCCGGGGCTTTCCCGGCCGGCAAGTTTTGCCGTCACCGGGATAACTTTTGTGTAAAAAAGAAAAAGAAGTGGGAGCATAAGCAACAAAACCAGGGTTATGCTTTTTAGAAAACGCAAGACAGGTTCACCTCATTATAAGAGTACTGTATGTTATATACTGGTAAATTTATCAAATACCTTCTTAATATGGAAATTTTATTTCCTTTCAGGCTTGCGGCTGCAATCTTTAGTCTTTAAGTATCCGCTGGCCGAATTAATTGCGGAACGGGGCCTGCAACCGGCAATAACCTGCGAATCGAACAGGCGACAGGCAGGGGATGCCGCTATTCACCGCGCTATCTACGAAAAAACTTAGAAGGCGGTTTAAGCTGAAGCAACAAAAGCGGACGGGACTTCCTTATTTACGGAAGCCCCGTCTTCAAGATTTACAACTATTCTGTTTGCCGGCACCTTCTCATCAATGGGTCTCAACATCACTGGCGCCGTTTTTGCGCAGGATATCAGCCGCTGTGTTTATTTTTGCTTCCTCTGTCTGGACAGAGGCGAGAATTTTGCCCTCACGGACTTTCCCCTCGTAGTATTTGCTTCTTTCGGCAGGGATGCCCCAGTCAATCAGGCCGCCTGCTATTCCGCCGGTTGCAGCGCCGGATAGCAAACCTGCGATTGGACCGGCTGCAATAATCGGTCCTATCCCCGGGATGGCCAGGGCTCCTGCGCCTGCCGCCAGGCCGGCCAGGCCGCCTAGAACACCTCCAGTGCTGACACCTGAGGATATGCTGCCTTCGTTTACTCCCATTTCACCGGCCTTATGCTGCCCGGTTGCTTTGCCCTTGTCAGCGGCCACAATAGATATTTCCTCATGGAAACCACTGTTGCGCAAAGCCGATACAGCCTTTTCAGCCTGATCCCGGGAATCGAACAAACCAATTACAGTCTTTACCATGCGAATCCCCCTTTGCTTGCCTTTTTTTTATATTGCCACGAGGGGGTAATTCCTATACTTAATATTTCAAATAGGTAGCATTTTTCCCAAAAGGTTCTTAAACATCAGTTTATTTTTTTTTAAGTTCTGATATAATATCTTTGTTTGCAGCCAAACAAGTTGTTTAAGGAGGTCAAATGATGCTGCCGACCCCAAAAAAGTTTTTTGTTACAGCGGGCAGCGCCGAAGGGAAAAATCACCTGAATGCCTTTGATAATGCCCTTTTAGCGGGAAAGATCGGTAATTTAAACCTGATCCGGGTATCAAGCATTCTACCCCCGGGCGTACAATACTGCCCCAATCTGGAGATTCCCCCGGGATCGCTTGTGCCAACAGCATACGGATATATTATCAGTGATACTCCGGGTGAATTAATCTCCGCTGCAGTAGGCGTAGGTTTTTCCAAAGATACCTTTGGCGTGATCATGGAATTCTCAGGAAGGTGCAGCAAGGAAGAAGCGGAAAAGGCAATTATCAGGATGCTGGAAGAGGCTTTTGAAACCAGGGGAATGAAGCTGGAGGGCACAAGGATCGCTTCTGCCGAACATCGCGTAGATAAAATCGGTTGCGCTTTGGCTGCAGTTCCGCTTTGGTACTAAGCTGCTAATAAGTAAATTTAGATGAATGGAGGCGATAAGTTGGACCAGAAGTTCAATTTGTGGTTTACAGAATACCAGACAAATGATATGGCCTTGTCCTGCAGAGTAAAAAAGACGCTGCACCAGGAGCAGACACAGTTTCAAAACCTGGCTGTAGTCGATACGGACCAGTTTGGCCGGATGCTTTTACTGGACAATGTAATTCAAACAACGATTATGGACGAGTTTGTCTATCATGAAATGATTACTCATGTCGCCCTCAACACCCACGCTGCCCCGAAAAGAGTCCTGGTTATCGGGGGCGGCGACGGGGGAGCGGTAAGGGAAATCGTCAAGCACCCATCCATTGAAAAGGTTGTTCACTGCGAGATTGACGGCGCCGTGATCGAGGCTTCGCGAAAATACCTGCCCGAGATTGCTTGTGCCTTCGATGATCCCCGGGTAGAAATAGTCGTGGACGACGGGATCAAGCACGTCAGGAACAACAAAAACATTTACGACATTATTATTGTCGACTCCACTGATCCCGTTGGCCCTGCAGAAGGTCTGTTTTCCGCATCCTTCTACAGCGATATTTATGATGCCTTGAAAGAAGACGGTATCTTTGTGGCCCAGACGGAATCACCCTTTTTTAACCGCGACCTGATCCCCAGGTTGTACCGGGATATATCCGGGATTTTTCCGCTGACCCGGTTGTTCTTAGCCTGCATTCCGACCTATCCCGGGGGGCTCTGGAGTTTTACCATGGGCTCCAAGAAGTATGAGCCCCTGGATGTGGATGTAGCCGCTATTCCGCAAATGGACACACGTTATTACAGCCCGGCCGTTCACCGGACCTGTTTCGTGCTGCCCCCCTTTGTAAAGGAACTGTTGAAATAACTGGAGGGAGAGAATTTTGCTGGATCTTCTAGAGAGAGGGCCGGTCTTCATGGGTAGCGTGGATAATTATGAACAGGCTGAAGTTGTTCTAATCGGAGCTCCCATGGAGGTTACCGTCAGTTTTCGTACTGGCACCCGGAAGGGTCCTGAGCAAATCCGTCTGGTTTCGCCCGGGCTGGAGGAATACAGCCTGGATCTCAACAGGGATCTGGCAGATTGCTGCTATTATGATGCGGGTGATGTAGTGCTGCCGCCCGGATCGCTCCAGGAAAGCCTGCGGCGGATCGGGGCGGTTACGGCAAAAGTTTTAAGCGGCTCTAAATTTCCCCTTGTAATTGGCGGGGAGCACCTGGTGAGTCTTGCTGTCATTAAAGAAGTTGCCCTTGTGTACCCTGAACTTGCCGTGATCCAGTTGGATGCCCATGCAGACTTACGGCAGGATTATTTAGGTGAGCGTTATTCCCACGCCACGGTGATGCGCAGGGTGGCCGACCTGGTGGGCGGGGGGAACATCTACCAGTTGGGCATCCGCTCGGGTACAAGGGAAGAAATTGAGTTCGGCCGCAAACATACTAACTTGTTTTTCTACGAACTAATCCAGCCCCTGCAGGAAATCATACCTCTTCTCAAGAGGAGGCCTGTTTATGTTACACTTGATATCGATGTGATCGATCCTGCCTACGCTCCCGGTACAGGTGCAGCGGAACCCTGCGGGTGCACCTCCCGGGAAATCATCCGGGCGCTGCACTTGCTCGGGGAACTGAATGTGGTGGGCTTTGACCTGGTCGAGGTGAGCCCGGTTTACGATCACTCGGAAAGGACCGCGCTATTGGCGGCAAAGCTGGTTAGGGAAGCCATACTACTGTTCAGTAGGCGTCCTTAAAGAATGAGATCTGGCTCTTTAATAAGGTGTAATTCACAGAAACTAAATTGCAGCAGCGAAAAAAAGTTGTTCTCCTCGAAAATACCATTTGACTTCAGTCGCTGAATTAGGTATACTTATCATTGTCAGCGATGGCGCCCCTTCAGAAAGGCGCTAGCATGGCCGGATACGGAGCTGTGGTGTAGTGGCCTAACATGCCTGCCTGTCACGCAGGAGATCGCGGGTTCGACTCCCGTCAGCTCCGCCACTTTCTGCCACGGTAGCTCAGTTGGTAGAGCAGCGGACTGAAAATCCGCGTGTCGTTGGTTCGATTCCGACCCGTGGCACCAACCTTGACAAACAAACAGAATATGCTATAATAAAGGATGTGCGGAAGTGGCTCAGTGGTAGAGCATCGCCTTGCCAAGGCGAGGGTCGCGGGTTCGAATCCCGTCTTCCGCTCCATTTGATCGGCGACATAGCCAAGTGGTAAGGCAGAGGACTGCAAATCCTCCATTCCCCGGTTCAAATCCGGGTGTCGCCTCCAAAGTATATAAACCCGTTAAATATCAAGGGTTAATAGACCGTCTACAGTAAAAGGTAGGCGGTTTTTTGCGTTAACTGGGCTTTACGGCGGCAGGGGAGTTGGGGCAAGAGGAGTATTTGTGGATAATTAATTTTCTGACGCTATCGGGAGACCTGCTACCCCGCAAAGTTTCTTAGTTTCTTTGGCCGGGTGGCTACTGATAACAATCACCTAAATTTGGATATATGCATAAAATATGGCAGGCATGGTGTTCTGGAATTATGTGGGTTAAAAAGGGGGGGATAAAAATGTTATCAAATGAAGATTTTGTTAGACAGTCTCTGGACTTAAACCTGTTCTTTTTAAGAATTATGAAGGAGCATTCCTTCTTCTTAGAAGCAGGCTTCACTCCTGTAAATGCAGACCTGGCACGGCAGGCAGATGCCTTTAAAACTCAGTTCGAGACTTTGCTAAAAGAGGTTGTTTTTATCGCCGACGGGTTTATTAGTCCAGATCTAGTCTCTTCGGGAGAGATAGTAACCGGTTTTACCCTTAATGCTGAAAGGGCAACTACGTTTTTTACCGGGATTAAACTTGACACCAGCATTACCATGGCAGAGCTTTCTCTGGCAAAGGGGGGTCATCAACCAAACATACAAACGCTGGTACAACGGGTTGCTGATCTAAATCAGAGAGCCATTGTCCTTTTGCCAGGTTTAATTAATTTAAAAACCTTAGTGCTGGACAGTATGTTAACTTGCAGAATATTCACGTTCAACTATCCGCTCTTAATTGACCATATCCGTAGGGAAGCTATATTATTCTTGGAACTGCTCACCAGATTGCAGAACAGGGTTGTTATAGATATTGCCAGGTTTGCCCTGGAACAGGAATCTTTCTGGAATAGAATTATGGCTGAACATGCGAAATTCATCAGGGGACTTTTAGACCCGACCGAAGAAGCCTTGTTCCAGACAGCTGATAAATTTGGCAGGGAATTTGACATGCTGACTGCGGAAGCACTGGCAGCGCAAACCCAGATAAACCTTTTGCCACAAGTTACCCGGAAAAGCCTGATGGAGACAGCAGCAATACGGGATTTTAAAAGGCAAGGCACGGAAGGTATACTTGCCTGTAAAATAAGGTCTATAATCATACCTCTGTTGGGCGACCATGTTCTAAGGGAAGCAAATCATTACCTGCGATTATTGAAAATTTTTAGCATGACGGTTTAATGCTAAACAATGGAGCACCCCTAAAGGGTGCTTTTCTTACTAATATATGGTTTTCGAATATATGGTTTTCAAAACCGAATACTGAAAGAGTGGAGGGTTATTCATTATTAAGTGGCTGTTAACTAAATTTTTGTCTTCTGTAAGCTGAATCTCCACCAGGAAGATCATCGGTTGTGGGCCTGGAAGAAAACAAAACGTAAAAGCCTTGAGAAATCAAGGCTTTTACGTTTTGCCAGGCATAGGGCATGAAACGAACAATTCCGGGGGAAATGCTGTTCAAGGCTCATCAAGTAAGGGGAGCACACCTGTACCATTAAATATTCCCGGCCAGTGTTCTTAAATTTTGATTTGTTCTTGCCCCTGGTAATCAAGCATCCCTGATCGCAGTTTAGCGGGTCCCGGCATGGATTTTGACGCTGGGTGTTAAATGCAGGCCAACTCATCAAATTGCCGGCTTGCTACCGCAGGCAGGACAGCTTGAATTTTTCCTGATCTCGGTCTTATTAAATTCCATAGTCAGGGCATCGTAGGTTAGCATCTTGCCTATCAACAGGTCACCCATCCCCAGGAAATACTTTAAGACCTCGGTAGCCTGAATCACGCCGATGACTCCCGGCAGAACTCCAATTATACCAGCCTGCGCACAAGTCTGTACTTTGGATGGAGGGGGGGGCGTATTAAAAACACACCGGTAGCACGGACCCTGGCCTGGTATAATAGTCATAGCCTGTCCGAAAAATCTTAGCACGGCGCCATGGAAAAACGGCTTCTTGGTCTTAACACAGGCGTCATTGGCCAAAAATCTTGTCTCAAAGTTGTCGGTACAGTCGACAACAACATCATAGTCGTTAAATATATCCTTTACATTGGACGCTGTCAGCCTTTCCTGGTAAGTAACCACCCGGCATGCGGGATTCATGGCTACCAGCTTTTCCCTGGCAGAAATAACCTTGGGCCTGTCAATGTCGTTTGTGGTATGAAGGATTTGCCTTTGCAGGTTGGATATACTCACAACGTCGTCGTCAATCAGGCCGATGGTTCCCACCCCTGCTGCTACCAGGTAATAGGCCACGGGAGATCCCAGTCCCCCTGTTCCGATAAGCAGTGCCCTGCCTGATATGATTCTTTCCTGACCTTCGTGCCCCACCCCGGGCAGGACGATATGTCTGATGTAGCGTTCAATCTGGGCATCAGTTAAACTCATGCCGGCAATCACACCTTTCATTGTTCAGGTTAACCCAGGCTGGTCCTGGCCGGTTATAATATGTTTTACCTGAACGAGGCTCTGGAATTCTAGCCCCCACCAAGGAAATAGTTAGTTAAGAATTTTAACAGGGTAATAGTGTCGGGAGCCGAAAGGCACTCATTGTTGTTTTCATCTAGAGCAACAACAGTACCCGGTTCATTTTTCGATTGAGTCCTTGTCCACCCCATTGCTCTAAGACTTTCCCAGTAGCGGGATGTCCAACCGTAACCTTCCTTCCAAAATATTTTGGTGTCAACGAAGGGTATATACGTGTTTATTTCATCAATATCTTCTTGGGTATAACCTTCCCGGTCAATTTCCTTATCTTTTTGGGTCATTTTTGATTCTCCTCACATGATGATTGATTAACTGTTGTTTCTGTGCACTTAATCCCATTGATACCAGTTTTTTTAAAACTTTTGACATTTTGAACACTCAACAATCCCCATGAAAGTAGTAGCTGTTACGTTGATGATTTTGGCTGGCACACCCTCCTTTTTAAAATATTTTTTAGCAGGACATTTAAAGTTTTGTTTGGCTACTAACATTATTGTTTTACTATGCTTTATAATACTTATACTATACTGTTAGTTTTTTGTCAATAATATGATCTGGACAAACTTGTTGCTGTAAAAATACGGAAAATAAAGAACTTTTGGCTGTCAATCACGGAAAAGAAGGGAGTCCTGGTTTTGGAGTATAGTTGCGGAGTTTTCTTTTAAGAACAACAAAGCCGCCGGGATGACACCCGGTAAGTCAAAAAAACTAATAATCATCACAATATCCGTTTTTTTGTTTCTTATGTTAGCGGGGATAGCTTCACCCTGGTACACTAGAATGAAAGTTATTTTCACTCATTGCCGCCGCAAGTTTTTTAGTGGAAAGGTTTCTCAAATTACTATCTTTGCAATAGGACCAGGCAAAATACGTATGTCTGATCAAGCCATATTAAGGGATGGCTTCATAGTATTATAGCTTAATAATATGTGGCCGTTTTAACTTAACTCAACTCCCTGCCAAACTGATACTGTTTCTTTAATATTTTACGCCTTTCCAATAAATCGGAGTATATACCTCTGCAATTTCTGGAAGTTGAACATCTTTCATTGCCCATGTTATGAATTCCGCAAAACCCGTACGATCAACTATATAGCCGATATGTTCCTTGCCGCCGGGTGCAGCAGGATCAATGTAACGTTCTACATAATTATAGGTGTTCAATATAATTTTGATGATGCTGTCTTCATCCACCCATTTAATGAAATCCTCACCCAAACGAGGATTCTTTTTACCAGTTCTGCCGAAGAGTGTTAAACGGTACAACTTCTGCTTACCTCTGGTCCAGGCTCTTGTGGGACAGGCAAGAACACATTCGCCGCATCCAATACATTTATCTGCATTACGCTTGACCTTGTAGTTGACCTCCTGTAAAGCGCTAACGGATTTTTTCTTGCACACCTTTACACAAGCTCCACAATTCACGCAACGGTCTATGTTATATTGTGGCTCAGTCATTCCCATAATTCCGAAATCATGCATTCTTACCTTGGCACAATCATTGGGGCAGCCTGTGAGTGCTATCTTAAAATGCAGATCGTTTGGAAAAATGGCTTTTTCGATGCGCTGGGCAAACCCTGTTGTGTCATAGCAGGCGTAGGGACAAACCCGGTTACCTATACAAGCTGCAACATTTCTTGTACCGGCGGCTGAATAGCCTTTCCCGGGAACCTGTTGGTTGATATCGAGTCCCTCGATAATCGGTTGAAGCAGCTCGTTTACTTTAGGCATATTCTCAAAGGCGATGCCTGGTATTTCAAACCCCTGCCTGCTTGTAATGTGCACGGTTCCATTCCCGTAGGTCTCAGCAATATTTTGAAGCAAGGGAAGATATTTTACTTCTAAGTGGCCACCTGGAATACGTACTCTGGATGCCGTTATGCCTCGCTCTTTAGTTACCCGAAAAGCGTTTTTCTTGAGCAATTTTGTATTTATATCCATCCAATTGCCCTCCATCCTCAGTCAATCAGCTTCCGGCCCCTGGTAAAATTGAACACTGGTCCATCCAGACAAATATAGGTGTCATTCACCTTGCAATGTCCGCATTTACCAATCCCGCAACTCATCTTTCGTTCCTGCGAAATCCAGATATTATGTTCGAGAAATCCTGTCTTCAGCAACTCCTGGGTGGTAAAACGCATCATTGCTGGTGGTCCAACAACTACCGCAACTGCCTCCCCGACATTTTTCAATGACAGCTTAGGGATATATTCGGTCACCAGGCCAACCTGATATGTTGAATCTTCTTCTGCTTGATCCACGGTCAAAATGACTTCCACATTCTTATTCCATCGCTCAAAATCCTCAAGGAACAGAATGTCCTTTGGTGTTTTGAAGCCTGCTATCAAGATTAGTTTTTTTACTTCCTGCGGATGTTCTGAAAAATATTCGACTACGCCACGTACTGGCGAAAGGCCGGTACCGCCGGCAACTATGACCAGCTCTTTGTTTTTGTAATTTTCAACATCAAATCCATTTCCATAAGGACCGCGCAAAAACAACTTGTCGCCGGTATAACGTTCAAATACCTCATTTGTCACTTTTCCAACGCGGCGGATAGTGAGATCAATAGTGCCATTGTTTATTCCGCTAACGGAAATTGGAGCTTCGCCGTATTTGGGAATGGAAACCTCAAAAAATTGGCCTGGTTTCACAGTTCCTTCATAGGTTATGCGGAATGTGTATTCAAAGTCAGTATGTTTAATGACTTCTTTGATTTCGGAGGGATAAGGCATATACTCATTGTGCACTATTATCGCCAACCTCCTTTAGGGCGCTCTCTAGTTTGTTAATACAATGGGAAAAAGAAATGTACTCCGGACAGATATCATCACATCTGCCGCAACCAACGCACATTTGGTAGCCAAAACGTTCTTTAAAATCGTATACCTTGTGAAGAACTCTATAACGCATCCTCTGCCCGTTCTTTTTCCGGTAAGAAGCACCACCAGCTACATCGGTAAAACCATCAACCATGCAAGATGCCGCCACACGGCGACGCTCACCGACCTTACCGTTATCCGTATAAAAAATATCCTGCATGGTAAAACATGTACATGTTGGACAAACAAAGTTACACCTGCCGCAATTAATGC
This sequence comes from Bacillota bacterium, assembly GCA_029555205.1. Taxonomy (GTDB): domain Bacteria; phylum Bacillota; class Desulfotomaculia; order Desulfotomaculales; family Pelotomaculaceae; genus DTU098. Next base: position 13,181 of record JAKPTB010000003.1, on the reverse strand, counting down.
ACCGGCCGTCGTATTCATCCCACATCTTTGAATTTGCTACACATATAGAAAGACCATCCGGAATTTTTACATGCACTCTGGTTTCTGACACGTGTGAAGGTTGTACATCCTGCTGGTTCAAACAATGACTTGATAAAAGGGATTCCCAGGCAGCACTGTGATTGTCCATCACAAAGCCGTCTCCAGCTTGTTCAATGCACGCATCATAGGTGTCAATTGTGTTGGTCTGCATATCGACACAAAAACAGTTTTCAAAGGGTTTTTGGCAACCCAACAAAACAAATCTTACGTTTTCACGCAGCCTCTTGTAATAGTAATCCTCAAAACCGTTTCGAAGATAGATCTCATCGAGTCGTTTCACTGCGTGCAAATCACAGCTACGTAAAAAGATAACCGCTCCTTTTTTCGGAGCCTCCGCCTCTTTTACCTGATCCTCCGTAAAGAAAAACAGCGTCTGCGAAAGCGGGAGAAGGATTTCTTTAAAGGAATATTCTGATTTCTGGTCGAAAATAATGTCGCTTATTTCACTTATTTGTCCATATCTAACGGAGTCAGTATCTGAAAAGGCGCCACCTCCGATTATTCGTATTGGGGCATAGAGCAGATACTCGTCCATCAATCGCTTCAGTACAGCATTCATGCCATCTTTTGTGAAATAGAATCCCATTTGTTAACACCTCAATATTAGGTATTTATAGAGGATCACATCAGCATTCTGCCATTACTGTTGATTACATGACTAAATGTTAATTTTCCGGGTTGAATCTTCTTAACTTATTGACACATTAATTGTAACATAGTACTATATTTTAGGCTGTAAACCCCGGAATTTAGGCGAGTTTTAAATCTAGGGCGAGGGGTTATTGCATATGTTCTTGCGGTTATTTTGCGGTTATCTTAATGTTAGCAGCAAGGGGAATGAATACTAAATAACAAAGCGGCGGTAATCCTTATACAGGTCACCATGCCGTTTTGTTATTTAGTTAACTAGTAACCATAAATTAGAGATAAGGTAAAATAAGTCTGTATATTAAGCCAATCCTAATAGCTCTTTAGCGTTCCCGCCAAGTATTCTCGATATTGCTTCTTGAGGAAGATTCAGGTTCCTGATAATTTCAATATTCTTCTTAACATTCACACTGGGCCAGTCAGTTCCAAAAATAAACTTGTTGGCAAAACGCCCCATATCGGGGAAGAATTCCAGAAGCTTTTGGGGGGGCAGGCCTGAAACTTCGATATAAATATTTCTGTGAAGACGAGCCATGTTTATTGCTTCGTTATACCACAGGCCCCGTCCACCGTGGGCCATAATAATTTTCATGTCAGGAAAGTCCACAGCCACATCGTCATAAAAAATGGGATTAGCATACTTGATCCGGGTGCCTCGAAAGATAGATGACCCTGTATGGAAAAGCACAGGTATGCCAAGCCTTTCGGCAACAGCGTACAAAGGGTAAAGGAAATTATCATTGGGATAAAAATAATTGTATGAAGGTAAAAGCTTGAGTCCCTTGAAGCCGTGATTGAGGCACAAGTCCTCCAGCATCTTGCCCATATTCGGGTGTAAATACGGATTAATGGTGCAGAATGGGATTAACCTCGGACTGGCCTGACAAAAGGCTTCTACCATTTCATTTGTAGCAACACCGGTTGATAAGGGCGATATCTCTGCCAATACGACGGAATAATCTACTCCATTTTGATCCATCAAACGCAGAAAGGCCTGAGGGTCGCTATGGATCTTACAAAACTCAACGTATTCTTCTTTGGATGGGAAGGCGCTTGAAAAGAAATTAAAGGCATCTTCGCCAAAGGATTCGTATTCTGACAGGTGCACATGAAAATCAATAACGGTATTTTTCAATTATAAATTCGCCCCAATCTCACATACCAAAATATCCTCTGACTATATTCTATCCCCTTAAACAAGTTTATTAGAAATATTTGTTTGTGATTGGATTAATCGTTATTACTAATTAAAGAGCCTGTTCGAAACTATAGCCCATTAACCTATGGTTCGTCTAAGGTCACTGGATAAAATACCAACTCTTTATAAAAACGATAGAATTTCAAATTAAAGGAAAAGGTGAAGTCAAAGCGAAGTATTTTGCACCTTATTATTAAATTATTAAATTTTAATTTGAAACTCAGCATTTAGAGGTTGCTGATATGTTCCGAGAAACCGGCGTGAATTTTTAATATATCCAGGTTTGTATGATAGATGAGTTTGTTGAGGGGAGGCATATTAAATAACTCAAGAAGTTGATCATAATTTTTATTTTTGAAAGCATTCAATCTGTGGCGGAGAAGGTTGCTTTGATGTAGTTTCTCATTTAAGAATGAAACACTTGCTTCGTAGGATTTATTATAGACCAAAGATTCGGCGGCGAGAACTCCACTTACGACTGCATTATAAAGTCCAAAGCCGAAAACAGATACTTTCAAAATTATCACCTGAGTTAGCTTGTACCATGTTTTTAGAAATATACACGATTACAAGGCTATGCTCAGGTTCCGGGCACAGAAGGTTTATTTGTAAAAAGCCGCAGAAGCATCCAGGGAGCCGATCGCTTCTCCCCTGTGGTTAGTTATGGTAAGACGTATCTTTGAACGGATTCGGCTAACCTCTTCTTCAGTTAACCAACCAAGTTTGACTAGAGCCTGGATTACCGCCGGCGCCAGGGCCCTGTAGCCCCCGTCCTCAATTTTCAAGCATAAAGCCATCCCGCTATTCTTCAGGCCGACGCAGTAAACGGATTCTGAGCCCAGTTTTGCCACTAAACGCCCGCCTGTTACTTCCATTAAAATAGTATCCAAACGGTTTGTTCCCGCGACAAAAAAAGGCTGGGAAGTCATGGCATCACAAATTTGCTGTAAAGCCCTTTTGCGGCTGGCGACTGTTGTTTCCGGCGGCAGTGATAGGGAGGAAAAGGCAATAGCCATGTTTAAGATCGGTAGCCAGTAAACGGGCACACCGCAACCGTCTATACCCAACTTGATCTCATCCTCCTTGTAATTGGTTGTTTCGGATATGGTTTTTAGAATTGTTTGCTGAACCGGATGACCGGCCTGGTAGTAGCCTTTTACAGGCCAACCCTTGAGCTGGCACAAGGCCAGCATGCCGGAGTGTTTTCCGGAACACGGGTTGTGTACAGGCAGGAAAGGCTTGTTGTTTCTCAGCAGGCTACGGGCTGCAGAGCCATTCATGGGAGCAGCGGGTCCGCATTCCAGAGCATCTTCTGTAAGGCCTATTTTCCTCAAGATAGATGTAACTGCCTGGATATGTTCTGTTTCTCCGCCGTGCGAGGAGCAAATTACGGCAAGCTCTTGAGCTGTCAAACCAAAATATTCAATTCCTCCTTCTTCAACCAGGGGCAGCGCCTGCAGTGGCTTGGCAGCGGAGCGCCAGAATGTGACTGCCCCGGGATCTCCCAGGGAATAGATAATCCGGCCTTTTGAATCAACTGCCACCAGATGCCCCCTGTGCCTTGATTCAACCATACCGCTCCTCATGACATTTACTAAAACCTCTGGAATCATATTCCTCACCCCTTATTAGTGCTTTTTAACAGGGCAAATATTAATTGTGCAAATTTTATTATTTACAGGATATTCCTGTTTGGCAGGAGAAGTATTAATCTGTCTGTTCTTTATTCTTTTTGGTTTTATGCCAGATATAATTACTGATTTGATCAAGCGCTTTTTTTAGTCCTTTGTTGTCTTTAAGGGTATATCCTTTATCCCAATGATCAATGAGCAATTGGATGAATTTTGTGTAACCTGCAATACCAGAAAGCATCCAGAGGTGAATGTAAGAGACATACCTGATTTCAGAATGATTCTGGTCTTGCTTGTGAGTAATTCTAAAATCGCTCAGGGTACTGCCGTCATCTCTCCAGGATAAAGTACCCTCTTCCGGAGTTACTTCTTTTCCGCAAACGTCGCAATACAGTTTGAACACAAACAATGCCTCCTCTTATCTGAATACTGACATTTTAAACAGAAGATAAAAAGAATACAACCAGGAATATGTAAGAGAGGTGTTATTTTTAAATATTTATTATTAGAAGGTTTGAAACCGGAGGTTAATCTTGTTGTATAATTTTATGCAACAGCAACTTTAAATTCAGAAGATAAACCCCGGGATCCAGATATAGGAAATATGTGAGCTATTAGAGCAAATTACCCAAAGAAACTTCCATAAATATGAAAGTATGCTGTTTATCGACAGACGGGGTGGTCTTTGATGTTTCTAGATTTTAAAAATTATAAATACAAATAAGAATGCCTGATAACCTGTTGTTCTTACGAATCCTTTCGTATATTTTGAGATTCTCCAAATAATAAGGATTATCTCGTTATTCTAATTCATTTAATTTTTCCCCCTCCGAACTTTTAATAATTTTAGAAAACACGTGGTTCTAGACCGGCTTGCAGCATGGCATCTCTTTTGCATAATTATTGTTGGAATTATTTATTTTTTTTTTGAAGGAGGGGATGTGATATAGATTTAAGTTTGCAGAGCTATCTTAACGGATAGCTAATTTAACTTATCCGGTTTTTCTGGCTGTGGCACCAGCAGACAGAATTATCCGGTTTAAAAGGGGGATAGTTTTTCGTTCGTTGTCACAAAGGGCATCGAGCCCCAAAGGAGTATTATGTGTGCGTTTTTTTGCCGGAAATTTCTAGGTGTGAGGTGTAGGGATTTAAGCGTCAATATGTCCTTGGGGAAAGGAGAGTAATATGGAACTAGCGAAGACCTTGCAGAAAACCTTGAACCAAAAAGCAAATCCGAAGACAGATTTATATGTCGATTTGGCTGAATCCATCACCGGTATTATACTGGTAGGTTTCCTGTGGATGCATATGCTGTTCGTGGGTACAATTTATATCAATAATGGTGTTTTATTTAATTCACTGTCGGAGGGACTGGATAAATATTACCTGGCTCAAATTGGTATACCCGCGACAGTACTGGTTATTCTCATTCACATTTTTATGGCCGGGCGCCGGGCGCCAATGCGCCTGCGTGATCTCCGGATTGCCTGGCGGTTGACCAAATCAATAAGACACGCAGATACCTGGATCTGGGTCGGTCAGGTTATCACTGCCCTAATCATCGGTATTATGGCAAGTATGCACTTGTGGACTATTATGTCGACCTGGCCCATTGAGGCAGTAAAGAGTGCCCATCGTGTAGCAGAAGATGGTATCGCTTTTATGGGCGGATTTAGCATTAAATATTATCTCTGGTTCTATGTTCTTCTATTGCTGGCAGGTGAATATCATGCCGGTTTTGGTTTGTACCGCATTTTTGTAAAATGGGGCTGGTTTGAGCGCCACAAGATGGGTTACGTTTTGAAGGGCATTACCGTCATTATCCTTTTGATCGGATTTGGAGCTCTTTATATGTTCGTTAGACTTGCTGAAATGGTTCCAATGGGAGGTGCCCTACATTGAGCGCTAAACATACTTTTATATCAGATGTTGTTGTCGTCGGGGCGGGTCTGGCAGCAGAGCGGTCCGCCATTGAGGCTGCTTCAGCTGGCTTAAATGTTATCATCCTGAGTCTGGTCCCGCCACGCCGCTCCCACAGTACGGCGGCCCAGGGCGGCATGCAGGCTTCCCTCGGAAACGCGGCTATGGCAAAGGGTGACAACCCTCAAATCCACTTTGAGGATACGGTCAAGGGTTCCGACTGGGGCTGTGACCAGGAAGTTGCCAAGATGTTTACAGAGACCGTTCCGATCATGATCAGGCAGCTTGATTACTGGGGTGTGCCCTGGAACCGGGTTGTCGCAGGGAAAAAGAAATTGCCCAGCGGCATTGAAGTTGAAGACACAAAGGATAAAGAGGGCCTGATCACTGCCCGTGACTTCGGCGGCGTGGCCAAGTGGCGCTGCTGCTACACCTCGGACGGTACCGGCCACACTGTACAGTTTGTCGTAGACACAGTGGTCTGTAAAATGGGCATTACTGTTCACGACAGGATGGAAGCCATCTCTCTCATCCACGACGGTGAAACTTGCCTTGGCGTAGTGGCCAGATGCCTGCGAACCGGTGATCTCAATGTTTACCTTGCAAAATCCACCGTCATTGCCACGGGCGGCGCTGGCCGTCTGTACGCGGCGTCCACCAACGCCATCATAAATGAAGGCACAGGGGCGGCCATTGCCCTGAATACTGGACTTGTTCCCCTCGGCAATATGGAAGCGGTACAGTTCCACCCCACGGGAATGCCTCCGGTCTGGATCCTGATGACAGAAGGAGCCCGTGGAGACGGCGGCTACCTGCTGGATAAGAACCTGCACCGCTTTATGCCTGATTACGAGCCCAAAAAGAAAGAACTTGCCTCCCGTGACGTTGTTTCACGCCGGATGATCCAGCATATCCGGGCAGGCTACGGTGTGGAGAGCAAGTATGCTCCACAGCACTTGTGGCTGGACATTCGCCACCTGGGCCGCAAGTGGGTTTGGACAAATCTGCGTGAGATCGCTACCATCGCCATGAACTTTAACGGATTGGATCCGGCCAAGGATCTTGTACCGGTCCTGCCCACCCAGCACTATACCATGGGCGGCGTCCGGACCAATAAGCACGGTTTTGCTTACGGTCTGAAAGGTCTCTTCGCCATAGGGGAAGCAGCCTGTTGGGACCTGCACGGATTCAACCGTCTTGGCGGTAACTCCCTTGCGGAAACGGTCACGGCCGGGTATCTTGTGGGCATCCAACTTGCCAAGTACACCCTTGGCGCGACTCAGAAATTTGACTATAAACTGATTGAAGGTTTTGTCAAGAAAGAAGAGGAGCGGATCAAGAACCTGATTTCCGGTAAGAACGGTAAGGAGAATGTTTGGGAAATCAGAGCTGCAGCGCAGCAAGTCATGATGGATCACGTGCATATTTTCCGGACCGGCAAGTCTCTCCAGGAAGGTGTTGCAAAACTGCAGGAGCTGTATAAGCGCTCGCTGAAGATAGGATTACGTTCTTCCGGCCAGGGAGCAAACCCGGAACTGGCCCAGGCACTCAGGATGCCCGGCATGATCCGTACATCCCTTTGCATAGCCTATGGAGCGTTAATGCGTACTGAAAGCAGGGGCTCTCATTTCCGGGAAGACTTCCCGAAGCGGGATGACGTCAATTGGCTCAAGCGCACACTGGCCTACTGGAAGGAAGGGGCCGACCTGCCCACGCTTGACTACGAACCTGTTGCATGTCCATATATGCCTCCGGGCGACCGTGGATACGGTGAAGCAACCGCCCCTGCCAAGGGCAAATAACGTGGTACAAGGAGGGCAAAGATGAGCAGAACTATAACAATATCCATTTTCCGTTATAATCCCAACGTACCCGGTGACACACCCAGAATGCAGGATTATAAACTGGAAGAGTACTCAGGCATGACCTTGTTTGTAGCGCTGAATGAAATCCGCGAAAAACAAGATCCCACTTTGATGTTCGACTTCGTATGCCGCGCGGCGATTTGCGGTTCTTGTGCCATGCTGATTAACGGAAGGCCGGGTCTGGCGTGTAAAACACTGACCAAGAGTTTGCCAAGCCGTTTCACGCTTATGCCGTTGCCGGTATTCAAGTTAATCGGCGATTTATCCGTGGATACCGGTACATGGTTCAGGAATTTGCAAGTCCGTACCGAGTCCTGGATTCACACCAATAAAAAGTTTGACCCCAATGCTCTGGAAGTCAGGATGCCCAACGAAGTAGCGGAAGCCATTTATGAGCCGGAACGCTGCATTGAATGCGGTTGCTGTGTGGCCACTTGTGTTACTGCCAATATCCGTGAAGATTTTATTGGCGCAACAGGCATTAACCGGGTTTCCCGCTTTCTGATTGACCCGCGTGATGAACGCACTGACAGAGAGTACTTCGAAATTGTAGGAAATGAAGACGGTGCTTTTGGTTGCGTGGGCTTGATGGCGTGCGATGACTACTGCCCCATGGACATCCCCCTGCAAAAGCAGCTGGCCCTTGTCCGCAGGAAGATGGCTGCAGCTGGCTTGAAGCTCGACCTGAAAGGCATGAAAATCTCCTGATTATTGCTTGAAAAAAACCCGCGGCGCAAAACTTACCGCGGGTTTTTATTTTTATATTTTTATTTTATATTATTTTCGTTTTGGATTAAGTAAGGCTTACAACATTTCACCGGTGAATTATAATTAATTGACAGGCTGCAAGGGTGTTTACAATGGCGGAAATTAAGGCAATTGACCTCGGTTAAACAGGAGGTAATTATATTCTCTCCGTCGGTAATATCCTTGTAGATTTCAATTATTTCAACAGGATGATTTGCGGCTATGCACATTCTTTTCTTGGTGACAATCCTTAATTTTTCACCCATAAAGCTCACCATGCCTGCAGAAAATTAATTACAAACTAATATATGCAAGGCTGATACCAGAAAGAATATCTTAAAGTGAGAAAAAATTGTAACATTATAAATCAATTCTGATTAAAAATAAAAATAATCAAATTTTTATAGGCTTAAAATGGACAGAAATGTACCTTATTTGAGCATTTATCTCTTAATTAAGTAACCAGTAATACATAAATTTAAAGAACCGGCATTAATTGCCATAATTTTTTCTCTATTTTAACTCATAACCTTAAGGAAGGAGGGGGTTATGTGTTTACAGTTTTTATTGCCGCAGACATAGAGGGTATTACTGGTTATGTCGACTGGCCAGAAAAACCGCCGGAAGAATTATGGTTTAGGGAGCAAATGACAGCTGAAGTTAATGCCGCCATTGAGGGGGCACTGGATGCGGGGGCAGATAGAATTATTGTATCGGATATCCACTGGCGAAAACAAAATATTATTCCTGACAAACTGTTGGGGAATGCCTCATTAATCCGTGGCTCTAAAAGAAAGCTCATGTGGATGGATCTGGTTGAGCGCAGTAATCTCGTCTTTCTTATTGGTTTTCATTCAGGTTTCGGGCCGGGGGATGCGGTCTTGCCCCATACTATGGATACAAGGATAACGGAGCTTAAAATAAATGGTCAAAATGTGGATGAGTCTTTGCTCAGCGCAATAACAGCCGGTTATTTCGGAATACCCGTTGGCCTGGCAACGGGAGATCTGGCCTTTGTTAAAGGAATAAAAAAAGTCCTGCCGGATATCGAGACCGTAGCCGTCAAGGAAGCTGTTTGCGCTTCTGCCGCCCTAAATCTTCATCCCAAAATTTCGCTGGAGGAAATAAAAAAAGCTGCCAAACTGGCTGTTCAAAAAGGTACTAATGGTGTTTATAAACCCTATTTCCCGGGAAAAAGTTTTGAAATGAGCCTTGAATTAAGCTGGCCTTCTTACGCAGATGCTTTGAGCCTTATTCCAGGGGTTGTTAGAAACGGCGGTACAAGGGTTTCTTATAGCGGGAAATGGCTTGATCTTATGGGTATCTTATCGTTGTTTGTAAACTGGATTGGTAATAAACATTTGATTTAATAAACTGCTGTGTTTTGATATTCATTAAGCCTGGATCTGTGTGACTCCGTAAAATGGTTGTTTGTGGCCATATTGTTTGGTATAATAAGTAATGTTTTTTACCTATTTTTTTACCTATCATATGAGAGGAGCAAGTATGTGTTTAGCCTGGACAAGCAACTGGAAGTAATCAGGAGGGGCGTTGCGGAAATCGTCCCGGAAAATGAACTGGCCGACAAGCTGAAGCATTCTATAGAAAGCGGGAAGCCCCTGAGAATCAAACTCGGGCTTGATCCCACCGCACCGGATATTCACCTCGGGCATACTGTTGTCTTGCAAAAATTGAGACAGTTTCAGGAGTTTGGACACCAGGTAATCCTGATTCTGGGTGATTTTACAGCCCGTATTGGCGATCCCACCGGGAGATCGGAAACACGTAAACAGCTCACTGAAGAACAGGTCCTTGCCAATGCCCGTACATACGAGAGGCAGATATTCAAAATTCTCGACCGGGCGCGGACAAAGGTGGTTTTCAACAGCCAGTGGCTTACACCCATGAATTTTGTACAGGTAGTGGAGCTTGCCGCAAAATGCACTGTGGCCCGGATTCTTGAGCGTGATGATTTTGCCAAGCGTTTTAAAGAATGTCTGCCCATAAGCATTCATGAATTATTTTACCCTCTCATGCAGGGTTACGACTCGGTGGTGCTGAAGGCTGACGTTGAACTGGGGGGGACAGACCAGAAATTTAATCTATTAATGGGACGCACCCTGCAGAAGGAATATGGTCAGGAACCTCAGGTAGCCTTGATGATGCCGATTTTAGAGGGTCTGGACGGCGTACAAAAAATGAGCAAGAGCCTGGGCAATTATATAGGTATTGACGAACCGCCCCGGGAGATGTATGGAAAAACCATGTCATTGGCTGATGATCTGATGCTCAGGTATTTTGAACTGGCTACCGCTGTTTCACTTGAAGAACTTCGCAGCATTGAGGCCGGTCTGAAAAACGGCAGCATGCATCCACGGGATGTTAAAATGAGGCTGGCCCGGGAGATTGTAACCCAGTACCACGGTCAAGAGGCGGCGCTGGCGGCGGAGGAAGAGTTTAAAAGAATTTTTCAACAGAAAGACTTACCCGATGAAATGCCGGAATTTCAGGTGACCGGGGATATGCTTGAGAATGGAGTAATCTGGTTACCGAAATTAATCGCTCTTTCTGGAATGACCGGCAGCACGAGCGAGGCCAGGCGTCTCATCCTGCAGGGCGGTGTGAAGGTAGACGGGGAGAAGGTTGAAGATGCCGGCATCAATATTAGACCTGTTTCCGGCATGGTTATACAGGTTGGGAAGCGTAAATTTACCCGGTTTGTTTTATAAACCTCCCATAAAGCGACTCTTTATTTGGTACAGTTTCAATTATTTATTAAAGCGCCTATGCGCTTTTTTTTATATCATAAAATTTCTGTTTAAGTTATTGGCACGGAGAACCTTTAAATTGCTCTCGATTGCTTATTTTAAACATAGATTAATATACATAGATTAATCCAGGATGATACTTATCTATGGATAGAGGTGGGAAATTTGTTCAAAAAAAGACGCAGGATAGCGCCGGCTGTTGTTTCGGTTGCCTTCTGTCTACTTGCAGTTGGTTTACTATTGATCATAGATCTAACGCTCAGAAGTGCGTTTTATAATATTGCCGAAATAAGGGCTATTCAAATTGCTACCGAGGCTATCCACAGGACCCTGCAGCAGGAAGTCACCGGCGATAATATACAGTATCAGGACCTGGTTTTGATTCACAAGGACAATCAGGGACACATTACTCTTATGCAGGCCAATACAGTAATGGTAAACAGGGTTGCTGCGAGAATTACATTATCCGTACAGAAGACTTTGGAGGAATTGAGATTGCAGGACTTCGAGATACCTCTTGGTGAAATTCTGGATATTCCTCTTCTGGCTAATTATGGACCTAGGATTAATTACCGGATAATGCCGATGGGGACAGTAAGGGTCAATGTTGTTGACCAGTTTGAAGCAGCAGGTATTAATCAGACCAGGCATAAAATCTATTTGAATTTCGATACCAGTGTCCGCATTGTCATCCCCTCCAAAAGTGGCGAGGCTGTGGTTGCTGCCCAAATGCCCCTTGCCGAAAGCATCATTGTAGGTAGCGTCCCGGATACATTTGTAAATATAGCAGGAGGAATTTTAGGGGGAAGCCTGGTGAAATAATTGTGAGGGGTAAGTATAAAATTACGCGTTATATAGCAGAATATTCTTGAATTATGATAATAAATGAATAATAATTTCCCTTGCAGCTTTATGTCCTTGACAATTACCCGATTGATATGGTAAATTATGAGCTGTTGCGGCCGTTTGAAATCTAACAAGAAGTACCAGGTAATACCAGTTGATCGCCATGAAATTATAGTGTAAAATAAGTATTGCCGTTAAAACGGCAGCAATAAGCGGCAACAGAGCCAGAAAATACTACTTGACGTTAAAGCAACAAAGATGATAAGATAACAAATGTCGCGCCGGAAGGCGCCGGCAAACAAGAACTACGGTCTTTGAAAACTAAACAGTGGATGGATGTAATTTTGGTAGTTGGTAGTTGGTCGTTGGTGGTTGGGATTAAGGAGGAAACCGCAAAAGCGAATCCAATCGCAGAAAGTGGTTTTCAACAAACAATCCGGCTATCGGCAAAAACAACCGGCTACCGAACACATGACTCTCGTCAAGCGAAAGCAAAGCGAGCAGTACATTCCGAAACAACGCGTGTAAGACGAGGGAAAGAGGCGAAGCCAAACCCCCTTGTCGAACACAAAAAACGAGCCAATCAAACCTTTATATAACTTTTTATGGAGAGTTTGATCCTGGCTCAGGACGAACGCTGGCGGCGTGCTTAACACATGCAAGTCGAACGGGGGTTACATTGAAACCTAGTGAAATGTAACCTTAGTGGCGGACGGGTGAGTAACGCGTGGATAACCTGCCTATCTGACCGGGACAACACCTGGAAACGGGTGCTAATACCGGATACGCTCATAGATTCAGAAGAATAGATGAGGAAAGGGGAAACCCGCAGACAGATGGGTCCGCGTCCCATTAGCTAGTTGGAGGTGTAAGAGACCCCCAAGGCGACGATGGGTAGCCGGCCTGAGAGGGTGAACGGCCACACTGGAACTGAGACACGGTCCAGACTCCTACGGGAGGCAGCAGTGGGGAATCTTCCGCAATGGGCGCAAGCCTGACGGAGCAACGCCGCGTGAGTGAAGAAGGCCTTCGGGTTGTAAAACTCTGTCATCAGGGAAGAAGAAAGTGACGGTACCTGAGGAGGAAGCCCCGGCTAACTACGTGCCAGCAGCCGCGGTAAAACGTAGGGGGCGAGCGTTGTCCGGAATTACTGGGCGTAAAGGGCGCGTAGGCGGTTATCCAAGTCAGGGGTGAAAACCTTGGGCTCAACTCAGGGCCTGCCTCTGAAACTGGGTAACTTGAGGGCAGGAGAGGGGAGTGGAATTCCCAGTGTAGCGGTGAAATGCGTAGATATTGGGAGGAACACCAGTGGCGAAGGCGGCTCTCTGGCCTAACCCTGACGCTGAGGCGCGAAAGCGTGGGGATCAAACAGGATTAGATACCCTGGTAGTCCACGCCGTAAACGATGGGTGCTAGGTGTAGGAGGTATCGACCCCTTCTGTGCCGTAGTTAACACAATAAGCACCCCGCCTGGGGA
>JAKPTB010000150.1 GCA_029555205.1 Bacillota bacterium | reverse complement strand
GCCTGCCCCGCCGTCGACACAGATAATCCTGTCAAAGCAGTCTGTCCGCTGTTTCCGGTACCAGTTCAGATCATCGTAGGCACCATTTGTCATGATTAAAAATTTCACTGGTAAACAAACCCTCCAGGTGACTTCCCAACTGTTATTTTTGCCGAATCCATAAAGGTCTAGACTTTCTTCATTGAACGCCGGTGCAAACGCTGCTGCAGGACAAGCCGTTCGCACCCCTTCCCCGGCAACTGGCTAGCGATAGCGCAACCAGGTTGACAAGATCTACTTCCCAGGTAAAAAATTTTGCTGCTGCCGCTTTTTAAATCGACAGCGCGTCCATGACGGCATCCCGGGCAGCGCCGTAGGCCTGGTCCAGAATTGTGCGGTTTTGCCGCGGGCGGGAGAAGGGAATGCTCAGTTCCAATTTGACGACTGTGGGACATTCGGAAAGTACATAGACTTTATCACAAAGGTAAAGGGCTTCGTCCACGTCATGGGTGATAAACAAGACCGTGGGGCGAAACTGCTCCAGCACGCCGGTCAGCCAGGTGTGCATTTTCCTCTTAGTGATGGCGTCCAGGGATGCAAAGGGTTCATCCAGCAGCCAGATATCACTGGAAAAAAGGTAGGTTCGCAGCATTGCCGCCCTCTGTTTCATGCCTCCGGAGAGCTGCCAGGGGTAATAGCTTGCAAAGCCCTGCAACCCGAAAGTCTGGAGGTGTTTTGCCGCCTCGGCGCGTGCTGCCTTTCTGGAAGTTCCCTTCAGGACCAGGGGGATGCTGACATTATCCAAAACGTTAAGAGAAGGCAGCAGTAAATCCTTCTGGTGCATGTAACTGACCAGCCCTGTTTGGCCCGTGACGTCCCGTCCTCCGATGGAGACGCTTCCTTTGTCCGGCATCATCAACCCTGAGATAATGTTGAAAAGTGTACTCTTGCCGCAGCCGCTGGGTCCGAGGATGCCTACTACAGTTCTATCAGCTGCCACGAGATTAATTTCCCGCAGGGTGAGGAGCCCTGCCAGGGTTTTTTGAACGCCTTTTACAACAATTTCCGGCAAGTCGAGTTACTCCCCGGGCAGAAACTCATTGGTAAAAACCTGTCCGGGTTCAACAGGCTGGTCGATGAGTCCCTGGTCATACATCCAGTCAGCGTATTTTTTCCAGCGTATTTCAGACATTTCTCCCCACACCCGGGCATCTGACTGGTACTCATGGGCCAGATACTTCTGGCTTTCCAGAACCAGGTCCCGGTTCAGTTCAGGAACACTCTCCAGAAGGATCTCCCCGGCAGCCTCGGGGTTTTCGATGCAGTAGCGGTAGCCTCTGGCTGTCCCCTGCATAAAACTACGGACCAGCTCCGGGTTTTTACCGATTGTTTCTTCGCTGGCAATGATTACAGGGGTGTAGTAGTCCAGAGCCTCGTGGTAATCCTTAAGGTAAACAAAGTTTAAGGGAATGCTTTTGAGCTCTGCCTCAATGCCCGCCCAACCCTTAAAAATCCAGGCAAAATCGATATCCTTACGGACGCTGGTAAGGAAATCGGCCGTCCCGATGTTAATCATTTCAACCTTCTCAAAATCGGCCTGTTCCTGATTCATCAAAGCTTTGAGTATAGCCTCCTCAGCTGGCGAGCCCCAGCCACCGTATTTTTTCCCCTCGAAATCCCTGGGGCTTTTTATATTTTTTTCCACAGGCGAGGCAAAGCCGGAGGTGTTGTGTTGAATTACTGCCGCCAGGGCTTTGACCGGCATATCCCGGGTACGGGCAATAGTTACCTCTTCCTGGTAACTGAAGCCGAAATCTCCCTGGCCTGCGGCGATCAGCTGGGAGGCTCCGCCTTCGCTGGGCTGGACAATTTCTACAGCGAGGCCCTGTTCCTGATAATAACCCAGTTTTTGGGCTGCATAGACCCCGGTGTGATTTGTGTTGGGAGTCCAGTCCAGAATAACAGTTACCTTGTTGAGTTCCTTTTGTCCGGTCTCCTCCCGGCCTGCGTTGCAGCCTGTCAGCAGGGACGCCAGCAGCAGCGGCAGAGAAAACAGAACAACCAGAGCCATCACCTTTTTTTTCACTTTCACTATAGCTCCCTCCATTTAGTTTTTTGATTCCAGGGAATGATCAACCTTTCCAGAAGACTGACAAGGGCAAATAGGGCAGCGCTGCAAAGTGTGACCACGAGGATTGCCGCGAAAACCCGGTCCACCTGGAAAGAGCGCTGGGCAAGAGTCATGTAAATTCCAAGGCCTTGCTTTGCTCCCAGCCATTCCCCGATGACCGCGCCCATAACGCTATAAGAGGCGGAAATTTTTAGCCCGGAAAAGAAAGACGGCAATGCCAGGGGCAGCTTCACCATGCGAAAGGTAGCCAGACGGCCGGCCTTCATTGACCTGAAAAGCTCCAAATACTCCCTGTCCA
>JAKPTB010000120.1 GCA_029555205.1 Bacillota bacterium | reverse complement strand
TGGTAGTCCGGGACTTTAACGATGACGAGGTGGAGTCAATGGCCCGCCTCACTATGAAGAGGCCCCTGCACGTCCGTTTCATTGAGCTGATGCCTATCGGCACCTGTAATACGTGGACGGAAGGACGTTTTGTTCCGGCTGGGGAAATATTGGACAAGATCAACCGCAGGGTCGGCAGGCTGCACCCGGTCAAGATGGCCGAGGGGGACGGGCCGGCTAAATACTATAGTTTTTCCGGCGCCCAGGGCACCGTGGGCTTTATCACCTCCATGAGCGATCATTTCTGTGAAAGCTGCAACCGGCTGCGCCTGACCTCAAGCGGGGGCCTGCGGCCGTGTCTTTATGACGCCAGGGAAATTGATCTGAAGACCCCCCTGCGCAGTGGTGCAGGCACCAGGGAAATTGCCGATTTAATTATGGAAGCAATTTACATGAAACCTGACCGGCACCATATGGACGAAGGTTGGGCTGACAAAAATAGAGTAATGTCCCAGATTGGGGGATAATTTATAAACATAGTAATGTTAATGAATAGTGCATCTCAAGTCTCATGGCTCATCTGGAGGTATAAATGGGAAAGCCGGTTCCTGTGGTTGGTCTGGCTGGATATTCCGGCTCGGGCAAAACCACTTTTTTGGAGAAACTGATCATTGAGCTTAAAAGCCGGGGGTATAAGATCGGTGTTATTAAACATACCCACCATACCGTTGGGTTCGGCCAGCCGGGCAAAGACACCTGGCGGCATGCCCGGGCGGGGGCCGATTTTGTAGCTCTGGCGGCACCGGGCAGTTTTTCTGTTTTTAAAAAAACTGAGGGTGATCCGGGACCGGAGATTTTAATCTCGATGGCTGGAGATCTGGACCTGATAATTGTTGAGGGCTACAAGAAGGAAAAGTGGCCAAAAATAGAAGTATTTTACAGCCGCGGGACAGCTGAGCGCCCTGCCGTACCGGAAGGAGAGCTGCTGGCCGTGGTAAGCGACTCGCCGCCGGTAAAAGATGTCCCGCATTTTGGGCTGGACGATGCGGCAAAAGTGGCGGAATATATTGAGCGGGTGGTTTTAAAAAAAACCTGAATCAAACGTGATTTGAGGGTTGGTATACATGACGGAAAAAGACTTTTTAACTGAAGAACAGGCAGTGCGCTACAAACGCAATATTCTGTTAGAAGGGGTCGGCAGGAGTGGCCAGGAAAAACTGCTTCGCGCCGGCGTGCTGCTGGTCGGAGCCGGCGGGCTGGGATCTCCCGCCGCCTTTTATCTTGCCGCGGCCGGTGTGGGGAGAATCGGCCTGATCGATAACGACACTGTTTCCCTTTCCAATCTCCAGCGTCAAATCCTCCACGCGACACAGGACCTTGATCGTTTTAAAGTGGTCTCAGCCGCTGAAAAGCTGAAAGCCCTTAACCCCGAATTAATAATTGAGCCATACCGGGAAAGATTTAACGAAAATCTTGCAAGAGAACTTATAGAAAAATATGATTTTGTTATTGACTGCACAGATAATTTTAAATCACGCTATATCATCAATGAGAACTGTGTTAAGCTGAATATACCTTTTGCCTACGGGGGTGTGCTAGCCTGGTCGGGACAGGCTTTTACGGTTGTACCCGGGCGGGGGCCGTGTTTTAACTGCATTTTTCCTGTAGAGCCGCCGC
>JAKPTB010000101.1 GCA_029555205.1 Bacillota bacterium | reverse complement strand
ATGCCCGGAGACAACATCAAAATCGACATCGCCCTGATCACCCCCATCGCCATCGAGGAAGGCCTGCGCTTCGCCATCCGTGAGGGCGGCCGCACTGTTGGCGCCGGCGTGGTCACGGCCATCCACGAGTAGGCGCAGAGTAGGCGCACCGGGATAAGGAACCTTCCCCCTGTCCCACCTGTCCCAAGCGGGCGCCGGCGTGGTTGCGGCCGTCAACGGGCAGGCGCGGCGGGACAAGGTACCAGTCCCCCTGCCCCGGCGCGTATACGCGTATAAAAGGATTTCCAAAAAGTTAAACTAGAGTAAGGTGTGTGAAGCCCGGGGATATGCCTTTTGCAAGGCATATCCCCGGCTCTGGGAAACTATTGACATTCAATATCAATTATGATAAATTTGATGGAGCAGTTTGTAAAAATGGCTTTGTAAATTTTTTTTTTGGTTTTGGGGGAGGTGGCACAAATGAGAGTAGGCGTTACGTTAGCCTGTACAGAATGCAAGCGCCGGAACTACACAACTGTTAAGAATAAGAAAAACGATCCAAACAGGATTGAAATGAAGAAATACTGCAGGTTCTGCCAAACCCATACCTTGCACAAAGAAACCAGGTAACGGCCGGTCGTTCTTTCGCATTAAAAACAGCCGCACCAGGGTATTGATCCCACCGGCATTGATCCGCCAGATTTCATTATAGTTAAGGACGTGGCGTTTTATGGCTGTTACAAAAAAGCAAGACAACAACAATTCGAGGAAAGATCCGGGTAAAAAGGACCCGGTCAAAAAGGATCCGGGTAAAAAGCAGTTACTGAAAAGGGGACCGGACAAAGAACCGTCTAAAAAGGATTTAGCTTTGAGTAAGGACAGGAGGGAAACACCTAAAAAGGATCCTGTCAAAAAGGACTTACCTGTTAAAAAAGAGAAGGTCAACCGTGTCGAGCAGGCCCAGAAATTCCTCCGGGGGGCGCTGAACGAACTGAAAAAGGTTCATTGGCCCACCCGCCGGGAGATTATTATCTATACTGTGGTTGTGCTGGTTGCGGTGGTTGTGGTGGGAATGCTGATCTGGCTTTTTGACTCACTGCTCAGCACGCTCCTCAAGCTTATCCTGCAATGATAATTTTCCTGAGGGGGTGAGGGACCTAACATCGCGAAAGGTCCCTTGTGTTTTATGGAAAAGTCCTGGTATGTCGTCCACACCTATTCCGGTTACGAGAATAAAGTAAAAGCCAACCTTGAGAAACGGATTGAGTCCATGAACATGGAAGGGAAGATCTTCCGCATCCTCGTACCCATGGAGGACGAGATCGAGATCAAGGACGGTAAAAAAAAGATATCCAAGCGCAAGGTCTTCCCGGGCTACGTCCTGGTGGAGATGTATATGACGGATGATTCCTGGTACGTCGTTCGCAATACTCCCGGGGTAACGGGTTTTGTCGGCTCCGGGTCCAAGCCGATCCCCCTGAACGACGCCGAGGCCAGGCAAATTATCAGGCAGATGGGCGGCGAAAATTTCCGGGCCCGCATCGATTTTTCCCCGGGTGAAAATGTTCGTGTAATCAACGGGCCCTTTGAGAACTTCATCGGGCAGATTGAAGAGATCAATATGGAAAAGAGCAAAGTCCGGGTGATGATCTCCATGTTCGGGCGGGAAACTCCCATCGAACTGGATTTTACCCAGGTTGAGAAGCTCACTTGACCTGACCCGGCCCGGATCAAAGCCGGCTAAGCCGGAAAAGCCGGCTAAACCGGATCATACCCTGAACCACGGTTAGAAGTAGTGCGTGTAGTGCGCTGTCTGAAAATCATGGTTAAACTAAACTGCGAGGCCCTTCAAAACATAGAATAGACCCTCTGGTCAGGGCGGAACGCCCCTGGACAGGAAGCGCCTGCATCCAAAAAAGGACTGCGAAAGGGCTGCGGTCACCCGCAAGGACTACGGTTACCCGAAGGATTACGAACACCCGAAGGGAGGTGTGAACGTCAATGGCAAAAAGAGTATCGGCCATCATCAAACTGCAGGTTCCGGCAGGCAAGGCTACGCCGGCTCCCCCGGTAGGACCGGCCTTAGGTCAGCACGGGGTGAATATTATGGCTTTTGTAAAAGAGTATAACGAGCGTACCGCCGCTCAGGCAGGCCTCATTATACCGGTTGAAATCACTGTTTACGAGGACCGCTCCTTCACCTTCGTCACCAAGACCCCGCCCGCTGCAGTGCTGCTCAAGAAAGCAGCCGGAATTGAAAAAGCTTCAGGCGAGCCCAACCGTACAAAGGTCGCCAAACTGGCCCGCTCCAAGGTGCGGGAAATTGCCGAATTAAAAATGCCCGACCTGAACGCGGCCGATGTGGAAGCCGCCGTGCGCATGGTTGAGGGCACGGCCCGCAGCATGGGAATAGACATTGTAGAGGGCTAATAAGTGGGAGGAAAGATTTCCGCTACACCACAAAGGAGGTTATAAAAATGCCTAAACATGGTAAAAAGTTTCAAGACGCAGTCAAGCAGATTGACCGCAACACGCTCTACGAACCCCTTGAAGCCTTTGAACTGGTCAAGAAAGTTGCTCCGGCCAAATTCGATGAGACCGTCGAGGTCGCCGTGCGGCTGGGTGTAGACCCGCGCCACGCGGATCAGCAGGTGCGCGGGGCCGTGGTATTGCCTCACGGCACCGGAAAAACCCGTACCGTGCTGGTGTTTGCCAAGGGCGATAAGGCCAAGGAAGCAGAACAGGCAGGCGCCGACTTCGTCGGAGCCGAAGACATGGTGGCTAAAATCCAGCAGGAAGGCTGGCTGGGTTTTGATGTGGCCATAGCAACGCCGGACATGATGGGTAACGTCGGCAAACTGGGGCGGATCCTGGGACCCCGGGGCCTGATGCCCAACCCCAAAACCGGTACAGTTACCTTTGATATAACCAGAGCCGTCCAGGAAGTCAAGGCGGGCAAGATCGAATACCGGGTCGACAAAGCCGGTAACATCCACGCCCCCATCGGCAAGGTTTCCTTCGCCCCTGAAAAACTGGTGGAGAACCTGCGCACCCTGATCGATGCGCTGGTCCGGGCCAGACCTGCCGCGGCCAAGGGACAGTATCTTAAAGCCATTTCGGTCTCGTCCACGATGGGGCCCGGCGTGAGGATCAACACCCAAAAGGTAACCGGTTAGGGCAAAACCATAAAATTGAAAATTCGTGCTGTAGACCGCTGGTGCTTTGCATAATGGCATTAAACACTAATGCCGCCAGCCGAGGCCTTAATAACCTTAGCGTGCCAACGCGGGGCCTCTGTCCATGTCTACAGGGGCCTCTTTTAGTTTCAGAGCAAAAGATGCAGGATGTGCAGGCGTCCAAACCCCTTGATCTTTACCTCTGCGGGCCAGTGCCTGACAACCTCTATATCGAAGGGAGGTGTTTTTAGGAAAGTGCCAATCAGCAGATCTGAAAAAGAAGCCATTATGCAGGAACTAAAGCAGAAGTTTGAGAATTCCAAGGTTGCCGTTTTTGCCGATTACAAAGGTTTAAATGTTAGTGAGGCGACCAGGCTGCGCCGCCGCCTGAGGGAAGCCGGCTGCGAGTTCAAGGTGGCCAAAAACACCCTGACCAACCTGGTGGCTAAGCAGCTCAATTTGGACGAATTGAGCCCTTATCTGGAGGGACCGGTGGGCATCGCTTTCGGCGAAGACCCCGTGGCGCCCGCCAAAGTGCTCACTGAATTTATCAAAGAAACCAAGAAGATGGAGATCAAGGTCGGTCTTCTTGATGGAAAAATAATTGACGTCAAAGGCGTCAAAAGCCTGGCCGACCTGCCCTCCCGGGAAGTCCTCCTGGCCAAGGTGCTGGGCGGCATGCAGGCCCCGCTCTACGGTTTTGCCGGTGTCCTGCAGGGTACCCTGCGCAGTTTCGTCTACGCCCTGGAAGCTGTCCGCAAACAGCGTGCAGGGGAAGCCTAAAACCCTTAAGGTTCCAGGCTTGAAAGATTTACTTGGATATTCGCGTTGGCAAACAGCGCGCGGGCGAGGCCTGAACACCGTACCACGTAAACACCGGATCCGGGTACCTTAAGTTATCAAGTAATTCAATTATCATAGATTTATGTACCCGGTAGCGGAGTTATTGAATTATTACCCTTGAGATGTAAAAGAATACCACAAAAAACAGGAGGTTATTATCGAAAATGTCCAAAGTACAGGAAATTCTTGAAGCTGTAAAGGGCATGACCGTTCTGGAACTGTCCGAGCTGGTCAAGGCTTTTGAAGAGGAATTCGGCGTCAGCGCCGCCGCCCCGGTGGCCGTGGCCGCCGCTCCCGGAGCAGCTCCGGCTGCCGACGCGGCGCCCGAAGAAGAAAAAACTGAATTTGATGTTATCCTGACTGCCATTGGCGACAAGAAGGTCAACGTAATCAAGGTTGTCCGCGAGATCACCGCCCTTGGCCTGAAGGAAGCCAAAGACCTGGTTGACGGCGCGCCGAAGCCGGTCAAGGAAAAGGTTACCAAGGAAGAGGCCGAGGCCATCAAAGCCAAACTTACCGAAGTGGGGGCATCCGTCGAAATCAAGTAGCGTGTCCGGGAGGTCCGCGCCGGGGACCGGCCCCCGCCGGGTTTGCCGGGGTTTGTTCCCCGGCGCGGTAGAACTCCAGGAACGCCCTGCTTTTTGATGCGTACGCGTGAACTTTACTGCCGGGAGCTGCCCCTGGGGCGGAAGGTTCCCGGCTTATGTTGCAAAATCCCGTCTTTCCTAACAAAACCCGGCTTTCCAAGCAATTAATATCCGCCGCAAGAAGGCCGCAAGCCCTTATTTCAGCGATCCCGGATTTTATCTCAAATTTGCCAATTAGAAGGCCGTAATCCCTTTATTTAAGCGGGAAAACGGCCTTTCCAGCATGTCCTGAAGATCAAATATATACTATTTAAAAGGTGTCAACAACCCCGTCCTCCTGACAACAAAAAATGCTGTTAAATTTTTCAGTCCTTTACGCTGGTGCCGCGTCAGCTGCATGGGTGTCTAATCAAATATGCAGTATTTGAAAAGTGTCAAAAACCCCGTCCCCTGACACCATCCCCCTGATAACTCCGTCCCCGTTATCTCGGGATTGATAATAATTATCTGTAAAACTCAGGCCCTCCCCCCGGATCACTGGATTATGGAGCATGGCTTACCCCTGGATCACCTGGATCACGTCCGTCCGTCAGGATCATGGCTCGCCCCTGAATCACCTGGATTACGTCCGTCCGTCAGGCTCATGGAGCACCACTGGACCGTGTCCGGATCATCTCTGTCCGTCCGTCCGCTCGTCCCCTCCGTCCGTCCCGTCCGTCACGTCGTGAAATTTTTCAATATCTTTTAAAATTTACTTGACACTCCAAGTATTTTATGCTATCATTTATGAATGTCATTGTGGGGCAATGTCTTTTTTCATTTTCGTGGTATTAATGTATCGGAGAGCCTTTTTCAGGAAATAATATTTCAGATAGTCCCAAACACCAACTAAAAGCGAGGTATTGTAGTCGAAAGACAACCTTGCTTTTTCCCTTGTATGAATCTGAGGCTCTATTTAACTCATAAAGTGTCGGTTTAATGGCAGCTTCATTTTAATTTTAGGACAGGGGTGTGATGCGTTCGATGCCTTATGCTGAAAAGGTTGGCGCCAGGGTTCGTCACAACTTTGGTAAGTTGAAGGAAGTCCTGGAACTGCCCAACCTGATTGAAGTGCAGCGCAATTCCTACCACTGGTTTTTAAACGAGGGCCTGCGGGAAGTCTTTCAGGACGTTTCTCCCATCCAGGATTTTACCGGAAACCTGGTCCTGGAGTTCCTGGACTATACCCTGGGTGATCCCAAGTATTCGGTAGAAGAGTGCAAAGAAAGGGACGTTACCTTTGCCGCGCCCTTGCGGGTGAAGGTGCGTCTGATTAACAAGGAGACCGGGGAAGTCAAGGAACAGGAAGTTTTTATGGGCGATTTCCCCCTCATGACCGAGAAAGGCACCTTTATCATCAACGGGGCGGAAAGGGTTATCGTCAGCCAGCTTGTCCGCTCACCCGGGGTATACTTCGCCGACACCATCGACCCCAGCGGCAAAAAGCTTTTTACGGCCACAATCATCCCCAACAGGGGAGCGTGGCTGGAATTTGAAACCGACGTCAACGACCACATTTTTGTCCGGATCGACCGGACCCGGAAGATCCCGGCCACTGTCCTGGTCCGCGCCCTGGGGTGCGGCTCCAACGCCATGATCGCCGACCTTTTCGACAACGACAAGTTTATCCAGGAAACACTGTCCCGGGACAACACAGACACCGAGGAAGAAGCGCTGGTGGAAATTTACAAGCGCTTGAGGCCCGGGGAGCCGCCCACCGTGGACAGTGCCCGGTCCCTCCTGGCAGCCCTCTTTTTTGATCAGAAGCGGTACGACCTGGGCAATGTCGGCCGCTATAAAATTCAAAAAAAATTAAAACACGGTGTCCTTTACCGCTTCGGTGAAAACAGCAACGGGGAAACCGAGTTTGATCCTTATTTAAAGAAGGAAGTCCCCAGGGAGCGGGAATTCATCAGGGAATTGACCCGGGAGGACATCTTTGAAACTATTAAATACCTGCTCAAATTGATGAACGGCGAGGGCAGCGTGGATGATATCGACCACCTGGGCAACCGCCGGCTCCGTTCCGTGGGCGAGTTGTTGCAGAACCAGTTCCGGATCGGCCTTTCCAGGATGGAACGGGTGGTCCGGGAAAGGATGACCATCCAGGACGTGGACGTAATTACGCCCCAGGTGTTGATCAACATCCGCCCCGTGGTGGCTGCAATCAAAGAGTTTTTCGGCTCCAGCCAGCTGTCCCAGTTTATGGACCAGACCAACCCCCTGGCCGAGTTGACCCACAAACGGCGTCTTTCCGCCCTGGGGCCCGGAGGCCTGTCCCGGGAGCGGGCCGGCTTCGAGGTCCGGGACGTGCACAACTCCCACTACGGCCGGATGTGTCCCATTGAGACTCCCGAAGGTCCCAACATCGGCCTGATCGGCTCCCTGAGCACCTACGCCCGGATCAATGCCTTCGGTTTCATCGAAACGCCTTACCGCAAGGTGGACAAGGCCAACAAGCGGGTCACCGAAGAAATCGTCTACCTCACTGCCGACGAGGAGGAAGGCAACGTCATCGCCCAGGCCAACGCGCCCCTGGACGAGAACGGTTACTTCACGGAGAACCGGGTTAACGCCCGTTCCCCGGAAATCGTCGTGGTCCCCGCGGACAGGGTCGACTATATGGACGTTTCGCCCAAGCAGGTGTTCAGCATCGCCACCGCCCTGATCCCCTTCCTGGAGCACGACGACGCCAACCGGGCCTTGATGGGCGCCAACATGCAGCGTCAGGCCGTGCCCCTGCTCAAAGCCCAGGCCCCGCTGGTGGGCACGGGGGTGGAGTATAAAGCAGCCCGGGACTCCGGGGTGGTGGTAATCGCCAGAAACAGCGGTGTCGTGGAACGGGTAACGGCCACCGGGATCGATGTCAGGACGGACACCGGGGAACTGGACCACTACAAACTGTTGAAGTTTACCCGCTCCAACCAGGGTACCTGCATCAACCAGAAGCCCATCGTCAGAAAAGGCGACCGCGTGGCAAAGGATCAGATTATCGCGGACGGGCCTTCCACGGATCAGGGCGAGCTGGCCCTGGGCCGCAACATCCTGGTGGCCTTCATGCCCTGGGAGGGCTACAATTACGAGGACGCCATCCTGGTCAGCGAAAGAGCGGTCAAGGAAGATTATTTTACTTCCATTCATATAGAGGAATACGAGTGTGACGCCCGGGACACCAAACTGGGCCCCGAGGAGATCACCAGGGACATCCCCAACGTCGGGGAGGAAATCTTGAAAGACCTCGACGACAGGGGCATCATCCGGACCGGCGCCGAAGTCCGGCCCGGTGACATTCTGGTGGGCAAGGTCACCCCCAAGGGCGAGACCGAGCTCACCGCCGAGGAGCGCCTGCTGCGGGCCATCTTCGGGGAAAAGGCCCGGGAAGTGCGGGACACCTCCCTGCGGGTACCCCACGGCGAGGCCGGGAAAATCGTGGACGTCAAAGTATTTTCCCGGGATAACGGCGACGAGCTGCCGCCGGGTGTAAACCAGCTGGTGCGGGTCTACATCGCCCAGAAGCGGAAAATATCCGAGGGCGACAAAATGGCCGGGCGCCACGGGAACAAGGGCGTCATCGCCAGGATCCTGCCGGAGGAAGACATGCCCTTCCTGCCCGACGGCACCCCCATTGAAATCGTGCTCAACCCCCTGGGAGTTCCTTCCCGGATGAATATCGGACAGGTCCTGGAGACCCACCTGGGGTGGGCGGCCAGGACCCTGGGCTACCACGTGTCCACCCCGGTTTTCAACGGAGCCAGGGAAGAGGATATCTTAGAATTCCTGGAGCAGGCCAACCTGCCCCGGAACGGCAAGATGACCCTTTACGACGGACGCACCGGCGAGCCCTTCGACAACCCCATTACCGTGGGTTACGTTTACATGCTCAAGCTGGCCCACCTGGTGGACGACAAGATCCACGCCCGCTCCACCGGCCCTTACTCCCTGGTGACCCAGCAGCCCCTGGGGGGCAAGGCCCAGTTCGGCGGCCAGCGCTTCGGGGAAATGGAGGTCTGGGCCCTGGAAGCCTACGGCGCGGCCTACACCCTGCAGGAAATCCTCACCGTCAAGTCGGACGACGTGGTGGGCCGGGTCAAGACCTACGAGGCCATCGTCAAGGGTGAAAACGTGCCGGAGCCCGGCGTGCCGGAGTCCTTCAAGGTGCTGATCAAGGAACTGCAGAGCCTGGGCCTGGACGTAAAGGTGCTCTCCGAGGAAGACGAGGAAATTGAGATTAAGGAAATTGAGGAAGACATCAACGAGACCGCCAAGGAACTGGGCATAGACCTGCAGGAAGATGAACCGCCCGTAGCTCCCGATGAAGAGGAAGAGCCTGAGCTCCTTGAAGATGATGAATTCAGCGACGACTTTTTGGAGGAAGATTTCGACATTGAAGAGGATGACAATTAGCTCACAGGACGTAGGCTAAGTGTGGTGTAAAAGGTCATCAAAGGAAAAGCTGGAGAATTGCGACTATATTTAACGGCGGTTAACGACTTACGCCCTACTACCAAAAGGAGGGGTCCTTTTTGATAGACTTGAACCACTTTGACCGGATCAGGATTGGACTGGCTTCCCCCGAACAAATCTGTGCCTGGTCCAGCGGCGAGGTCAAAAAGCCTGAGACCATCAACTACCGCACCCTGAAGCCGGAGCGGGACGGGCTCTTCTGCGAGCGTATTTTCGGCCCCACCCGGGACTGGGAGTGCCACTGCGGCAAATACAAGCGTGTCCGCTATAAAGGCGTTATTTGTGACCGGTGCGGTGTTGAGGTTACCCGCTCCAAGGTCCGCCGGGAGCGCCTGGGCCACATCGAACTGGCGGCCCCGGTCTCCCATATCTGGTATTTCAAGGGTATTCCCAGCCGGATGGGGCTTTTACTGGACATGTCCCCCCGGGCCCTGGAGAAAGTCCTGTATTTCGTATCATATATCGTAACGGATCCGGGCGAAACCGGACTGATTAAAAAACAGCTGCTGACCGAATCGGAATACCGGGAAAACCGGGAGAAATACGAGAACAAATTTAAAGCCGGCATGGGCGCCGAGGCGGTTAAAAAGCTTTTGGAGGAAATCAACCTGGACGAACTGGCCCGGGACCTCCGGCAGGAACTGAAGGAAGTCACAGGCCAGCGCAAGATCCGGGCCATCCGCCGCCTGGAAGTGGTGGAGGCCTTCCGCAAGTCGGGCAACCGGCCCGAGTGGATGATCATGGACATGATCCCGGTCATCCCCCCGGAACTCCGTCCCATGGTGCAGCTGGACGGCGGCCGCTTTGCCACCTCCGACTTAAACGATCTCTACCGCCGGGTGATCAACCGCAACAACCGCCTGAAAAGGCTTTTGGATTTGGGCGCCCCGGACATCATCGTCCGGAACGAAAAAAGGATGCTGCAGGAGGCCGTGGACGCCCTGATCGACAACGGCCGCCGGGGCCGTCCGGTGACGGGGCCCGGCAACCGGCCGCTGAAATCCCTCTCCGACATGCTCAAGGGCAAGCAGGGACGCTTCCGCCAGAACCTGCTGGGCAAGCGGGTGGACTACTCCGGCCGCTCGGTCATCGTGGTGGGCCCGGAACTGCGGATCCACCAGTGCGGGCTGCCCAAGGAAATGGCTCTGGAGCTGTTCAAGCCCTTTGTGATGAAGCGCCTGGTCAACGACGGTTTCGCCCACAACATCAAAAGCGCCAAGCGCATGGTGGAGCGGGTGCGGCCAGAGGTCTGGGACGTCCTGGAAGAGGTAATCAGCGAGCATCCCGTGCTCTTGAACCGCGCCCCCACCCTGCACCGCCTGGGCATTCAGGCCTTCGAACCGGTGCTCGTGGAGGGCCGCGCCATCCAGATCCACCCCATGGTCTGCACGGCCTACAACGCAGACTTCGACGGGGACCAGATGGCGGTGCACGTTCCCCTTTCCGCCGAAGCCCAGGCCGAGTCCAGGCTGCTCATGCTTTCGGCCAACAACATCTTAAATCCCAAGGACGGGCGCCCCGTGGCCATTCCCACCCAGGACATGGTCCTGGGCAGCTACTACCTGACCATGGTGAAGGATGGGGATCCCGGCGAGGGGAAAGTTTTCAAGGATCCCAATGAGGCCATCATGGCCTATCACAATAAATACGTTTCCCTCCACGCCAAAGTCAAGGTCCGCATCCCCGGGCAGGGGCTGCTGGAAACCACGGTGGGCAGGGTCATATTTAATGAAGTAATTCCTCCGGAACTGGGTTATATCAACCAGGTTGCCGAGAAGAAGGTTTTAGGCAAAATTGTGGACGACTGCTACCGGAAGCTGGGCTTCTCCAAAACCACCAAGCTTTTGGACGGGATCAAGAAGCTGGGCTTCAGCTTCGCCACCCGGGCGGGGATTACCATCGGGATGCAGGACATTACCATCCCCCCGGAGAAAAAGGCAATCCTGAAAGAAGCCGAACAGGCGGTGGAAAAAGTTGAGCTCCAGTACCGCCGGGGCCTGATTACAGATGACGAGCGCTACCGCAAGGTGATCGGCATCTGGAACGAGGCCACCAGGGGCGTAACCGAGGCCCTCGTGAAGTCCCTGGACCACTTTAACCCGGTCTACATGATGGCCAATTCCGGCGCCCGGGGCAACATCCAGCAGATCCGCCAGCTGGCCGGAATGCGGGGCCTGATGGCCGACCCCTCCGGCCGGATCATCGACCTGCCCATCAAGGCCAACTTCCGGGAAGGCCTCACGGTTCTGGAGTACTTCATCTCCACCCACGGCGCCCGCAAGGGTCTGGCCGACACCGCGCTGCGGACGGCCGACTCCGGCTACCTGACGCGCCGCCTGGTGGACGTGGCCCAGGACGTCATTGTGCGGGAAGAAGACTGCGGCACCTCCCAGGGCATTGAGGTGGGCGAAATCAAAGACGGCACCGAAGTTATTGAAAAGCTGGAAGACCGGATCACCGGCCGCACGGCCCTGGAAGACGTCGTCCATCCCGGAACGGGGGAGATCCTGGCCTATGCCGGCGAGGAAATCAAGGAAGACCAGGCTGCCAAAATGGTTGAGGCAGGCCTGGAAAAAGTAAAAATCCGCTCTGTCCTGACCTGCAAAACCCGCTACGGGGTTTGCATCAAATGCTACGGGCGCAACCTGGCCACGGGCCGGAAAGTGGACATCGGCGAGGCCGTGGGCATCATTGCCGCCCAGAGCATCGGCGAGCCGGGCACCCAGTTGACCATGCGCACCTTCCACACCGGCGGTGTGGCCGGGGACGACATCACCCAGGGCCTGCCCCGGGTGGAGGAGCTCTTCGAGGCCAGGCGGCCCAAGGGTCAGGCCATAGTGGCCGAGGCCGACGGCACCGTAGTAGTGCGGGAGGTTAAAGGGCGCAGGGAAATCGAAGTCACGGCGGAGGACGGCGACAAAGCAGTTTACCAGGTGCCCTACGGCGCCCGCCTCAAGGTGCGGGACGGCGACCACGTCTACGCCGGTGATGAACTGACCGAAGGATCCGTGAATCCCCACGACCTGCTCAAGATCAAGGGAGTCCAGGGAGTACAGGTCTACCTGCTCCAGGAAGTGCAGCGGGTTTACCGGCTCCAGGGCGTCGATATCAACGACAAGCACATCGAAGTGATGATCCGCCAGATGCTCCGCAAGGTGAAGATTGACGACCCCGGCGATACCGACCTGCTGCCGGGCGGCCTGATCGATATCTTTGAGTTCGAGGAGGAAAACAACCGGACCATTGCCAGGGGCGGCGAGCCCGCCACGGCCAAACCCGTGCTGCTGGGTATTACCAAGGCTTCCCTGGCCACCGATTCCTTCCTGTCCGCGGCTTCCTTCCAGGAAACCACCCGGGTCCTCACCGAGGCGGCCATCAAGGGCAAAATGGACCCGCTCCTGGGCCTGAAGGAAAACGTGATCATCGGCAAACTGGTTCCGGCGGGCACAGGCATGTCCCGCTACCGCAACATTTCCGTGCTGGCCGAGGAAGCCGATCTGGACCTGGAGGATCTGTCGGAAATAGATCTTGTATACGGCGAAACTACCACCATTTAGGTTTCAAGGCAGGGTGCCCGGGAACAGTTCTCCGGTGTCAGGGGTGTGTTGGGGGAACGGTTCTCCCAGGGCACCCTGCCTGGGATCCGGCGCGTTTTTCGCCACTCTTCACAGGATGTAGCCAGGGTAAAGGAAATATTGACAATGGCCCGATTGAATGGTAATATATTTGAGTGTCTGGATTTCAGGAGGTTTTAAACAACCATGGTATATAAACGGCTCATCTCTGCACGGAAAAGGACTGTGGGAACAAAACAGACCCTGAAGGCCGTCGAGCGGGGGCTGGCCAGGGTTGTCTATGTAGCCCGGACCGCCGACAGGCACGTTGTGGAGCCGATCCTGCAGATCTGCGCTCAGAAAGGAATTCCGGTTATCCAGGTGGATTCCATGCAGGCCCTGGGCAAAGCCTGCCGGATCGAGGTGGGCTGCGCTTCAGCCGCCGTTACGGAGGACTGATGGACTTAGGGACTGGGACTTGAGACTTAAGGTCCCGCTATCCTCTAGGACTGATGTCCCTGGAGGCGCCCTGGATGGAACAAGCTTTTATTTTATACTTTGAACTAAAGGAAGGAGGTGTAATCGAAATATGCCGACCATCAACCAGCTGATCCGCAAGGGCCGGGAAGAAATCAGGAAAAAGTCAGCATCTCCCGCCCTGAAGGAGTGTCCCCAAAAGCGGGGTGTCTGCACCAGGGTCTATACCACTACACCCAAGAAGCCCAACTCCGCCCTGCGCAAGGTGGCCCGGGTAAGGCTGACGAACGGTATCGAGGTAACCTCCTACATTCCGGGAATCGGACATAATTTACAGGAGCACTCGGTGGTCCTGGTACGCGGCGGCCGGGTCAAAGACATCCCCGGTGTCCGTTATCACATCGTGCGCGGCGCCCTGGACTCCGCCGGCGTGCAGAACAGGAACAAGGCCCGTTCCAAGTACGGCGCCAAGCGCCCCAAGAAATAAGCAGGTTTTCGGCAAGTACATGATCAACCAAAAAAGATTTTTGCAAGTTTATTACCGCTAAACTCTGTTATACATCTGGCAAGTTTTTTTGAGTTTTAAGATTTAAGAAACCTGTATTTGTTGCTCTACCCTATTTACGCAGCAAAGGGGGGAAATAAATGCCTAGAAGAGGGGCTGTTCCGAAACTTGAAGTTTTACCGGACCCCGTTTACCGGAGCAAGGTGCTCACCAAACTGATCAACCAGATCATGCAGAAGGGCAAAAAAAGCGTTGCTGAGAAGGTAGTCTACGGCGCCCTGGATATTATCAAGGAAAAAACCGGCAAGAACCCGCTGGAGGTTTTTGAAACGGCCATGAAAAACGTCATGCCCGTCCTGGAGGTGAAAGCCCGCCGCGTGGGCGGCGCCAACTACCAGGTCCCGGTTGAAGTGCGGCACGACCGCAGGCAGACCCTGGCCATCCGCTGGCTGACCCGGTATGCCCGGGAGCGCGCTGGCCGGACCATGGAGGAAAAGCTGGCCAGCGAACTCATGGATGCGGCTAACAACACCGGCGGTTCAGTGAAGAAGAGGGAAGATACACATAAAATGGCGGAAGCCAACAAAGCATTTGCGCACTACAGGTGGTAAAGGAGTGACTTTTAGGTGGCGCGGCAATTTCCGTTAAATAAAATCAGAAATATTGGGATTATGGCCCACATAGACGCCGGCAAGACAACTACCACCGAAAGAATCCTCTTTTACACCGGCAGGGTTCACAAAATCGGGGAGGTCCACGACGGCGCGGCCACCATGGACTGGATGGTCCAGGAGCAGGAGCGGGGGATTACCATTACTTCCGCTGCTACCACCTGCCGCTGGCGCGATTGTCAGATTAACATTATCGACACGCCAGGCCACGTGGACTTCACAATGGAGGTAGAGCGCTCCCTGCGCGTGCTGGACGGCGCTGTTGCCGTTTTTTGTTCCGTGGGCGGCGTCGAACCGCAGTCTGAAACTGTCTGGCGGCAGGCCGATAAGTACGGAGTTCCGCGCATTGCTTATGTCAATAAGATGGACCGGGTAGGCGCCGACTTTAATCGCGTCATGCAGATGATCAAGGACCGGCTGGGCGCAAACCCGGTGGCCCTGCAGCTTCCCATAGGTGAAGAAGACAAGTTTTGCGGGGTCGTCGACCTGATCAAAAACAGGGCCATTATTTATAAGGATGACCTGGGTACCCTAAGCGAAGAGTCGGAAATACCGGCGGAACTGGCCGAAGAAGCGGCAGTCCTGCGCAGCCGCCTGATTGAAACGGTGGCTGAAAGTGATGAAGAATTACTGATGCTTTACCTGGAAAACGAAACGCTGACGGAGGAGCAAATCCGGCAGGGGCTGCGTAAGGCCACCCTGGCCGTGAAGCTGATCCCCGTTCTATGCGGCTCGGCCTTTAAAAACAAAGGCGTGCAGCCGCTGCTGGATGCGATTGTGGACTACCTGCCCGCTCCGGTGGACATACCGCCGGTCCGGGGGATCGACCCCCGGGACAGCACGGAAGCCTCCCGGCAGGCCAGCGAAGAAGAGCCCTTTGCGGCCCTGGCATATAAAATTGCCGTGGATCCCTACGTGGGCAAGCTGACCTATTTCAGGGTATACTCCGGGAACCTCAAGACGGGCTCTTATATCTACAATTCCAACCGGACCCGGCGGGAGAGGATTGGGCGGATCCTGAGGATGCACGCCAACCACCGGGAGGATATCGACTGGGTTCACACCGGCGATATCGTCGCGGCGGTGGGACTGAAAATCACTGCCACAGGAGACACCCTTTGTGACGAGAAAGCTCCCATCGTACTGGAATCCATGGAATTTCCGGAACCGGTGATCCAGGTGGCCATTGAACCCAAGACAAAGCTGGATCAGGAAAAAATGGGCGTGGCCCTGCAGAAGCTGGCCGAAGAGGACCCCACCTTCAGGATCAACACCGACCCTGAAACCGGCCAGACCCTGATCTCCGGTATGGGCGAGCTGCACCTGGAAATCATTGTGGACAGGATGCTGCGGGAGTTCAAGGTGGAGGCCAACGTGGGCAGGCCCCAGGTGGCCTACAAGGAGACCATCCGGAAAAAGGTCAAGGCGGAGGGCAAGTTTATCCGTCAATCCGGCGGACGCGGCCAGTACGGCCATGTGGTGCTGGAAGTGGAACCCCGGAATCCGGGCGAGGGCTACCTTTTTACCAATAAAATAATCGGCGGGGCCATTCCCCGGGAGTTCATCCCGGCGGTGGAAGCCGGTGTCAAGGAAGCCATGGAGAACGGTGTCCTGGCCGGGTTCCCCGTGATCGACGTGGGCGTCACCCTCCTGGACGGTTCCTTCCACGATGTGGACTCTTCCGAAGTGGCCTTCAAGATTGCCGGTTCCCTGGGATTTAAAAACGCGGCCAGCAAGGCCGACCCCACCCTTCTGGAGCCGGTGATGAAAGTGGAAGTCGTGGTCAACGACGAATACATGGGCGATGTAATCGGCGACATCAACGCCCGGCGCGGCCGGATCGAGGAAATGCAGCTACGGGGCGGCGTACAGGTGATCAACGCCTTCGTGCCCCTGGCGGAAATGTTCGGTTACGCCACCGACCTGCGCTCCCGCACCCAGGGACGCGGTATTTACACCATGCAGTTCGACCACTACGCCCAGACGCCGGACAATATTGCAGAAGGAATTATTGCCAGGCGGCAGGGTTAAAATACTGTCAGGACAGTATAATTTCAAACATATTTAAACATTTTTACAAACCGAGTATTTGAAGGAGGCAAAAAAACCAATGGCAAAGCAAAAGTTCGAGCGCACCAAACCCCACGTTAATATCGGCACCATCGGACACGTGGACCACGGAAAAACCACCCTGACCGCGGCCATTACCCTCGTCCTGAACACCGTGGGCGGGGCCGCCGTCAAGAAGTACGACGAAATTGACAACGCGCCCGAAGAGCGCGCCCGGGGCATCACCATCAACACCGCCCACGTGGAGTACGAAACCGGCAAACGGCACTACGCCCACGTAGACTGTCCCGGCCACGCCGACTACATCAAGAACATGATCACCGGCGCAGCCCAGATGGACGGAGCCATCCTGGTAGTTTCCGCCGCCGACGGCCCCATGCCCCAGACCCGGGAGCACATCCTCCTGGCCCGGCAGGTTGGCGTGCCCTATATCGTTGTTTATTTGAACAAGGCCGACATGGTTGACGACCCCGAACTTCTGGAACTGGTGGACATGGAAGTGCGGGAACTGCTCTCCACCTACGAATTCCCCGGCGACGACATTCCCATCATCACCGGTTCAGCCTTAAAGGCCATGGAATGCGCCTGCGGCAAGCGCGACTGTGAATGGTGCAAATCCATCTGGGAGCTCATGGACGCCGTGGACGAATACGTGCCCGAACCCCAGCGGCCTATCGACAAGCCCTTCCTGATGCCCGTTGAAGATGTCTTCACCATCACCGGGCGGGGCACCGTCGCCACCGGCAGGGTGGAGCGGGGCCAGATCAAAGTCCAGGAAGAAGTGGAAATTGTCGGTTTCACCGAAAAACCCCGCAAGACCGTGGTCACCGGCGTGGAAATGTTCCGGAAGATCCTCGACTACGGCCAGGCCGGCGACAACATCGGCTGCCTGCTGCGGGGCGTTGACCGCAAAGAAATCGAGCGGGGCCAGGTTCTGGCCAAACCCGGGAGCATCAAGCCCCACACCAAATTCGCGGCAGAAGTATACGTCCTGACCAAGGAGGAAGGGGGCCGGCACACCCCGTTCTTCAACGGCTACCGTCCCCAGTTTTACTTCCGGACCACCGACGTCACCGGCGTGGCCACCCTGCCCGAGGGCGTCGAGATGGTAATGCCCGGAGACAACATCAAAATCGACATCGCCCTGATCACCCCCATCGCCATCGAGGAAGGCCTGCGCTTCGCCATC
Organism: Bacillota bacterium; assembly: GCA_029555205.1. GTDB lineage: Bacteria > Bacillota > Desulfotomaculia > Desulfotomaculales > Pelotomaculaceae > DTU098. Next base: position 18,521 of record JAKPTB010000101.1, on the reverse strand, counting down.
CGTGAGGGCGGCCGCACTGTTGGCGCCGGCGTGGTCACGGCCATCAACGAGTAGGCGCACCGGGACAAGGAACCTGTCCCCCTGTCCCACCTGTCCCTAAGCGGGCGCCGGTGTGGTTGCGGCCGTCAACAGGCAGGCGCGGCGGGACGAGGAACCTGTCCCCCTGTCCCATTTATGTCATATTTATGCGATGAGGTGAAAGGTTGCCATTTTGGTGGTTGGTGGTTGGTCGTTTGTCGTTGGTGGTTGTAGGCAGATAAACCAGCTGCCGGCGGCAGAAGGCCGCTGCCGGAAATGGGGAATTTTCACCGAGAAATGTCCGGAAATCGGGCGAATTTAAGGAGGCCAAAAGGATGCAGCAAAAAATCAGGATCAGGCTTAAAGCCTTCGATCATCATATGCTGGACCAGTCTGCCCAAAAAATTGTGGACACAGCGAAGCGGACCGGCGCCTCTGTAGCCGGGCCCATCCCGCTGCCCACGGAAAAAAATATCTACACCATCCTGCGCAGCCCTCACGTGAATAAGGACTCCCGTGAGCAGTTTGAAATGCGTACCCACAAGCGTTTAATCGACATCCTCGAACCCACTCCCAAGACGGTGGACGCGCTGATGCGCCTGGACCTGCCCGCCGGTGTGGATATCGAGATCAAGCTGTAAAAAGCAAAGCAGGACCTTTTAGAAATGAAGTTTTGACAGGTTCTTTAAGAAATATGAAAAAGAGGCAATGTTGGGAACCAGCTCAACCTCTTGCCACAGATAACGGAAGTCGCGGCGGGGAGCCTCAAACCGGGCAGGCGGCAGGCGGATTTAAAGGCCCGGTAAGAAAAAAAGTCCGGCCCGCGGACTTACCGTCAACGGAGGTGCAATTATGCCCAAAGGTATTCTGGGAAGAAAAGTCGGCATGACCCAGATCTTCACCGATGCAGGTCTTGCTGTTCCTGTTACTGTAATTGAGGCCGGCCCGTGCTATGTGGTCCAGAAAAAGACTCCGGAAAAGGACGGGTATACGGCCATTCAAATTGGTTTTGGTGAGAAAAGGGAAAGTCTTTTTAACAAGCCCTTAAAAGGGCACTTTAAAACAAGTGGAGTCCGCCCGCTGCGCTACCTGCGGGAGCTCAGGGTGGAGGACCCGGAGGCCTACCAGGTGGGCCAGGAAATCAAGGTTGACATTTTCGCCCAGGGCGAGAAGGTTGACGTGGTGGGAACCACCAAGGGTAAAGGCTTTGCCGGCGGGATCAAGCGCCACGGCTTTCACCGCGGACCCATGGCTCACGGCTCGAAATACCATCGCCGTCCCGGTTCTCTGGGGGCGAAGGGACCCGCCAGGGTGTACAAGGGCAGGAAACTCCCCGGGCACCTGGGCGCGGAGCGGGTCACGGTCCAGAACCTGGAAGTGATCAGGGTGGACGGCGACCGCAACCTGCTGGCCTTGAAAGGGGCCATACCCGGTCCGAAGGGCGGCCTGGTGCTGGTCAAACCATCCACCAAGAACCGCGGATAACGATAGACGGGATGCGGGACAGGGACCCAAAAGGCACAGACCCTTAAGGAACAGGCCCCGCATCCAGCGAAGGAGGATTAATGGCATGCCTACAGTAGCATTGTATAATACAAACGGCGAACAGGTCGGCGAGGTAGAGCTGAAGGATGATATCTTCGGCGTTCCAGTACACGGGCCGGTTCTGCACGATGCCGTTGTTATGCAGCTTGCCAGCCGGCGCCAGGGTACCCACGATACAAAGACCCGGGGTGAGGTCCGGGGCGGCGGCAGGAAGCCCTGGCGTCAGAAGGGCACCGGCAGGGCCCGGCACGGCACCATCCGCTCGCCCATCTGGCGCGGCGGCGGGGTTGTGTTCGGACCCCATCCCAGGGACTACAGTTACTCCCTGCCCAAAAAAGTCAGGCGGCTGGCCCTGAAGTCGGCCCTGTCCGCCAAGGTGCAGGCGGGGGACCTGCTTGTTCTGGAAGAGCTCAGACTGGAGCAGCCCAGGACAAAAGACATGGTCAAAATCTTGAACAACCTCAAGGTGGATGACGCCCTGGTGGTTACTGCGGACAACGACGAAGCTGTTGAAAAATCGGCCCGGAACATCCCGAACATCAAACCCCTGCAGGCTGCAGGCCTCAATGTTTACGACATCCTGGCCTACGATAAACTGGTAATCACCAGGGACGCCGTAGCCAGAGTCGAGGAGGTGTTCGTGTAGTGGAACCCTATGATGTCTTAAAGAAGCCCCTGATCACCGAGAAAAGCACGTCCCTCCTGCAGGAAAACAAGTATACCTTCGAAGTTGACCCCAGGGCCAACAAGACGGAAATCAAGCAGGCGGTACAGACCATCTTCAAGGTTAAAGTGGAAAAAGTAAACACCATGCGGGTCAAAGGTAAAACCAAAAGGGTCCGCAATATCCCCGGCAAGACGCCCGACCGCAAGAAAGCCATCGTAACCCTGCGTAAGGGCGACAAGATTGAAATCTTTGAAGGTATGTAAAGTGTGCAGTAGAGGAGGTGTACCCTTTTGGCTACAAAAAAATTCAAGCCGACTTCACCGGGACGCCGTTTTGTAACCGTCTCCACCTTTGATGAGATTACCACAAAGGAGCCCGAAAAATCGCTGCTGGAACCGCTCAAGAAAACCGGCGGGCGAAATGGCAAGGGCAGGATCACAGTCAGACACCGCGGCGGCGGGCACAAGCGCATGTACCGGATTATCGATTTTAAGCGGGACAAGGACGGGATTCCGGCCAAAGTTGCCAGCATTGAATACGATCCCAACCGTACGGCCCGGATTGCCCTGCTTAACTACGCCGACGGCGAAAAACGCTATATCATCGCCCCGGTTGGCCTGCAGGTGGGCCAGACGGTGGTGTCCGGAGAGGGTTCCGATATCAAGACGGGCAACTGCCTGCCGCTGAAGAATATTCCCCTGGGCACCATGATCCACAACATCGAGCTGTATCCCAAGGGCGGCGGCCAGCTGGTCCGCTCCGCCGGAGCCGCGGCGCAGCTCATGGCCAAGGAAGGCAAGTACGCGCACATCCGGATGCCCTCCGGCGAAATGCGCCTCCTGCTTCAGGAGTGCCGGGCCACCATCGGCCAGGTGGGCAACGTGGAAAATGAAAACATCACCATCGGCAAAGCCGGCCGCAAGCGCTGGCTGGGGATCCGGCCCACAGTCCGGGGTGTCGTAATGAACCCTGTGGACCACCCCCACGGCGGCGGCGAAGGCCGTTCCCCCATCGGCCGCAACCCGGTTACACCCTGGGGCAAGCCGGCCCTGGGCGCCCGTACCCGTAAGAAAAAGGCCAGCGACAGGCTGATCGTCAAAAGAAGAACGAAGTAGTCGTTGGTCGTTAGTCGTTAGTGGTTGGGTTAAAAAATAAGAATCACGGATCAAGTAGTTGTTGGCAGAAGTTGTTGTAAGAACTCCCCAATGACCAACGACCAACGACTCACCACCAAATAGTGGTTGGGAGTAAGTGATAGATAACGAATTACGGACCAGCTAGTAGTTGGCAGAAGCTATTGGAAGAGCTCCCCAACGACCAACGACCAACCACCCACGACCAAAATGGAAGGAGGCTAAAGTTTGGGCCGCTCATTAAAAAAGGGACCGTTTTGTGACGAACGGCTTCTTGCCAGGATCAATAAAATGAATGAAACCGGGGAAAAGAAAGTACTCAAGACCTGGTCCAGGGCTTCCACCATCTTTCCCGCCATGGTGGGCCACACCATAGCGGTGCACGACGGCAGGAAGCATGTGCCCGTCTATATTACCGAGGACATGGTTGGACATAAACTGGGTGAATTCGCGCCCACAAGGCTTTTCAGGGGGCACGGACACCACACGGAAAGGTCCACGGCACTGAAGTAAGTCACTTTAGCGCAAAGAGTCAGGTTAAGCTGGCTAAGGGCGCAGGGTGCAGCAAATCAGAGAAGGAAAAGACCCAAAGGGGGTAAGTTCCATTGGAAGCAAGAGCCATAGCTAAATATATAAGGATATCCCCGCGCAAGGTACGTCAGGTGGTGGACCTGATCAGGGGCAAAAAAGTCGATGAGGCCCTGGGAATCCTCAGGTATACACCGCAGCGGGCTGCGGAGGCCGTTACCAAGGTCGTCAAGTCTGCTTTGGCCAACGCCGAAAACAACCTGCAACTGGACAGGGATGAACTAATCGTCAAGGCCTGTTACGTAGACCAGGGGCCCACCTGGAAACGCTATCAGCCCAGAGCCATGGGCCGGGCCGACGTAATGCGCAGGCGCACCAGCCACATTACCGTTATAGTCGCGGAAAAAGAGGCTGAGAAAGTTGAGAAGAAGGCCGAGAAGAAGGCTGAGAAGAAGGAGGGATAGGGTTTAGTGGGGCAAAAAGTCAATCCTAAGGGTTTGCGGATCGGCATCATCCGGGACTGGGAAGGAAAATGGTTTGCCGACAAGAAGAGCTTCGCCGGCCTCCTCATCGAGGACGTAAAAATACGCAAATATATCAAGGAGAAACTTTTCCAGGCGGGCATTTCCAGGGTTCAGATCGAACGGGCCGCCAACCGGGTTAAAATCTCCATCCACACCGCCAAGCCGGGCATCGTCATCGGCAGGGGCGGGGTGGAAGTGGAAAACCTGCGCAAGCAGCTGGAGATAATGACCGGCAAACAGGTTAACGTGAACATCGTTGAAATCAAGGTTCCCGAACTGGACGCGCAGCTGGTGGCTGAGAACGTGGCCGCCCAGCTGGAAAAGCGGATTGCCTTCAGGCGGGCCATGAAGCAGGTGGTCTCCCGCTCCATGAAAATGGGCGCCAAGGGGATCAAGGTATCCTGCGGCGGCCGGCTGGCGGGCGCTGAAATAGCCCGTACCGAGTGGTACAGCGAAGGCAAAGTGCCCCTGCATACCCTGCGTGCGGACATCGACTACGGCACTGCCGAAGCCAACACTACCTACGGCAAAATCGGCATCAAAGTTTGGATATACAGGGGAGAAGTTTTACCGGCAGCCAGGCAGACCCCGAAGGCCCCGGCCACGGAAGGAAACGCCGCCGCTGGTGAAGGAGGCGAATAGGAACTGTGCTTATACCCAAAAGAGTAAAATACCGCAAACAGCACCGCGGCCGGATGACCGGCAAGGCTAAGGGTGGCAAGGAAATAAACTTCGGTGAATACGGCCTGCAGGCGCTGGAGCCGGCCTGGATCACCAACCGCCAGATTGAAGCGGCCCGTATCGCCATGACCCGTTATATCAAACGGGGCGGCAAGGTCTGGATTAGGATTTTCCCGGATAAGCCCATTACAGCAAAACCTGCGGAAACCCGGATGGGTTCCGGTAAAGGTTCCCCGGAATACTGGGTTGCCGTGGTCAAGCCGGGCCGGATCATGTTTGAGCTGGACGGTGTTACGGAAGAAGTAGCCAGGGAGGCCTTGCGCCTGGCATCGCACAAGTTGCCGATAAAAACCAAGTTTGTGAAACGCGGGGAAGTGGGTGAGGTCAATGAAGGTTAAAGAACTTCGCGAAATGACCGATGCCGAGCTGAACAAAAAGCTCAGCGACTCCAAGGATGAGCTCTTTAAATTGAGATTCCAGATGGCCACCGGTCAGCTGGATAACCCGATGAAGTTGCAGGAAGTCCGCAAAAAGATTGCCCGGGTCAAGACCATCATACGTGAGCGGGAACTGGGAATCAAGCGGGCCTAAAGGGGGTAAAAGAGTGGAAGAACAGAGCAAGCGCAAGGTCATCACCGGCAGGGTGGTAAGCGATAAAATGGACAAAACCGTCGTTGTGGCTGTTGAAACTTTGGTCAGGCACCCCCTGTACCAGCGGATCGTTCGCCGGACAAAGAAATTCAAGGCGCACGACGAGAAAAACGCCTGCCGTAACGGCGATAAAGTAAGACTGATGGAGACCCGGCCCCTTTCCAAGGAAAAGCGCTGGCGGGTCATCGAAATCCTGGAAAGAGCAGAACAAATATAAGCGTGAGAGTGAGAAGTGAGGTTTTAAGGCTCATTTCAAGATCTTGCCTCCCGCTTCGCAAGTAAGGAGGTTGTAGCTGTGATTCAGGTTCAGACCATGCTCCACGTGGCTGACAACACAGGCGCCAAGCGTTTGATGTGCATCCGCGTCCTGGGCGGTTCACTCCGCCAGTATGCAAGCGTGGGCGACATCATCGTTTGTACCGTGAAAGAAGCCACGCCAGGCGGCGTTGTCAAGAAGGGCGATGTCGTTAAAGCCGTGGTGGTGCGGACCAAGAAAGAAGTCCGCCGGCCCGACGGAACCTATATCAAATTCGATGAAAATGCCGCGGTGGTCATCAAGGACGACCAGAGTCCGCGGGGGACCCGGATCTTCGGGCCGGTGGCCCGGGAATTGAGGGACCGTGACTTCATGAAAATCGTCTCCCTGGCGCCGGAAGTACTGTAGACCGGGCCCCAAGTCCACGGCCCAACCTGGAGGTGAAATAAACCATGGCCAAAAAGGCCAAAGCCATAGCAAAACCCAAACTGCACGTCCGCAAAGGTGACACGGTACTGGTGATCACCGGCAAGAACGCTGGCAAGAGGGGCAAGGTCCTGTCCGTCATACCGGACCGGAGCAGGGTGGTGGTAGAAGGCGTAAACGTTGTCAAGCGCCACGCCAAACCCACCCAGAGACTCCCCCAGGGGGGCATCATGGAAAAAGAAGCCCCCATCCACAGCTCCAACGTTATGCTGTACTGCGGCAAGTGCAATAAGCCCACCAGGGTCGGTAAAAAGATTCTGGAAGACGGTGAAAAGGTGCGAATCTGCAAGAAATGCGGGGAAAACATATAGGTCGCGGGACGCAAGGCGTTGCCGGAGGCTGTAAGGCAAAGGGCTGGACGAAAGGGGTTTATAAATCCCCGGGGCGTCTTCAGCAGCCTTAAGGGCCGGCGGCTTGCGGTCCGCTGCCTGAGAAGGGAGGTAGCGCAGTGCCCAGACTGAAAGATAAATACACAAGCGACGTCGTGCCGGCTATGATCCAGAAGTTCGGCTACAAAAATATCATGCAGGTCCCCAAACTGGAAAAGGTTGTCGTTAATATGGGACTGGGTGAAGCAATTCAGAACTCCAAGATCATCGACGCGGCGATTAACGATATTATGACCATCACCGGCCAGAGGCCGGTTGTGACCAAGGCCAAAAAATCCATTGCCGCTTTCAAACTCCGGGCCGGGATGAGCGTCGGGGCCAAGGTGACCCTGCGGGGAGATCGCATGTACGAATTCATGGACAGACTTGTCAACATAGCGCTGCCCAGGGTGCGGGACTTTCGCGGAGTTTCCCCCAAGTCCTTTGACGGACGGGGTAACTACAGCATGGGCGTCAAAGAGCAGCTCATCTTTCCGGAAATCGATTATGACAAGATCGACAAAGCCCGGGGCATGGACATTATCATTGTCACAACAGCCAAAACCGACGAAGAAGCCCGGGAACTGCTCAAGCTGATGGGCATGCCGTTCCGGGCGGCCTGAGCGCCAATAACTTAATAACCTAAGTACCCGGTAAACTAAAAGGGGGGAAATTGGTGGCAAAAAAATCAATGGTTATCAGGCAGGCCCGCCCGCCCAAGTTTAAGGTGCGCGGCTACAACCGCTGCAAACTCTGCGGCAGGCCCCACGCCTATATGAGAAAATTCGGGATCTGCCGGATTTGCTTCCGGGAGCTTTCCTACAAGGGTGAAATTCCGGGCATCCGTAAAGCCAGCTGGTAATCAGGAAGGAGGTAGCGAGAGCATGGTTATGACCGATCCCATTGCAGATTTCCTGACACGTATTCGCAACGCCAATACAGTTTATCATGATAAAGTTGAGGCGCCTGCTTCCAAAGTGAAAAAGGCAATTGCCGGCATCCTCAAGGAGGAAGGGTTCGTCAGGGAGTGCGAGTTCATCGACGACGGCAAACAGGGTGTCATCCGTGTATATCTTAAGTACGGCAACGGTAAAGAAAGGGTTATTACCGGCCTGAAGCGCATATCCAGGCCGGGACTACGGGTCTACGCCAGAAAGGACCAGGTGCCCAAGGTTTTAGGAGGACTGGGCATCGCCATCATCTCAACGTCCAGGGGAATCATGACCGACAAAAGGGCGCGCAAGGAAGGACTGGGTGGCGAGGTCATCTGTTACGTTTGGTAGTCGCATTACAGGAGGTGTGTTAGATGTCCAGGATTGGTAAGCAGCCCATCCCGGTGCCTGCCGGCGTCGAGATCCAGATCGAGGGCAACAACGTCCGGGTCAAGGGGCCCAAGGGGCAGCTGGAAAAAAGCCTGCACCGGGACATGATCATAAAATACGAGGAAGGCCGGTTGCTGGTGGAGCGGCCCAGTGACAATAAACTGCACAGATCCCTGCACGGGCTTACCCGGACGCTGCTCAGCAATATGGTGGTGGGCGTGACCAACGGGTTCCAGAAAAACCTGGAACTGGTGGGAGTCGGTTACCGGGCCTCCAAGCAGGGCAAAAAACTGGTGCTTGCCGTAGGATACTCCCACCCGGTGGAAATCGAGCCCGACGAAGGCCTGGAGATTGAAGTCCCGGCGCCGACCAAAATCAACGTCAAGGGCGTTGACAAGGAAAAAGTCGGGGCCCTGGCCGCAGCCATCCGCGCGGTGCGCGAGCCCGAGCCCTACAAGGGTAAAGGTATCCGTTACGAGGGCGAATATATCCGGCGCAAGGCCGGTAAGGCCGGCGCTAAAAGGTAGAAGTAAGGGAGGAGTGACCTAACGTGCTGAAAAAACCAGACCGTAAAAGCCTGCGGGCCAACCGGCGTTTAAGGGTCCGCAAGAAAATTTACGGCACTGCCGGACGACCCCGGCTGAATGTTTTCCGCAGCCTGAAAAACATATACGCGCAGATCATCGACGACGACAGGGGTTCCACCCTGGTGGCGGCATCCACGCTGTCCCCCGAGCTGAAAGGCAAGTTTCCCTCGGCCGGCAACAAAGAGGCCGCGGCGGCAGTGGGCGACCTGCTGGCGAGAAAGGCCCTGGAGGCAGGCATCAGGAAGGTAGTGTTCGACCGCGCCGGCTATATTTACCACGGCCGGATTAAGGCCCTGGCCGAGGCTGCCCGCGCCGGCGGCCTGGAATTCTAGGTAAAAGGAGGGAAATAGATGGCAAGGATTGACGCCAGCAAACTGGAAACAAAGGAAAGAGTCGTATACATCAACCGTGTGGCCAAGGTGGTCAAAGGCGGCCGGAGGTTCAGCTTCTCCGCCCTGATGGTGGTGGGCGACGAGAACGGGCACGTAGGCGCCGGGCTGGGCAAAGCCGGCGAAGTCCCGGAAGCTATCCGCAAGGGTATCGAAGATGCCAAAAAATCCATGATCAAGGTACCCCTGTCCGGCACCACCATTCCCCACGAAGTCACCGGGGTTTTCGGGGCCGGCAAGGTCCTCCTCAAGCCCGCCGCTCCCGGTACCGGCGTTATAGCCGGCGGTCCGGTGCGTGCGATTCTGGAACTGGCCGGGGTGCGGGACATCCTCACCAAGTCCCTGGGTTCCAACAACGCCAACAACATGGTCAACGCGACCATGGAGGCGCTGAAAAGCTTAAAGACTCCTGAAGAAGTCGCCCGTTTGAGGGGAAAACCGGTGGAAGATTTGTTGGGCTAAGAGGAGGGAATGAACGTGGCCAAGTTGAAGATAACCCTGGTCAGAAGCCTGATTGGACGACCGGAAGACCAGAAGGTTACCGTGCGCGCCCTGGGGCTGACCAGGACCAACAGTTGTGTAGTCAAGACAGACACCCCGCAGATCCGGGGGATGATCAATAAAGTAGGACATTTGCTCAAGGTTGAGGAAGCCTAAGGAGGTGTTACCGTGAAGCTCCATGAACTAAGACCGGCGAAAGGGGCCCGGAAAAAGCCCACCCGCAAGGGTCAGGGAATTGGTTCCGGTCTCGGCAAAACGGCGGGACGGGGCCATAAAGGTCAGAAATCCCGCTCCGGCGGCGGTGTACGCCCGGGTTTCGAGGGCGGCCAGATGCCCTTGCAGCGCCGCATGCCCAAACGCGGTTTCTACAATAGATTCGGCAAGGAAATCATCGCCGTCAACGTGGAACAACTGAACCGCTTCGAAGACGGAGCCACCGTTAATCCGGAAACACTGCTTGCCGCACGGGTCATTCGCAAAACAGGAGACGGTGTAAAAATACTGGGTAATGGCAACCTGGAAAAGTCTCTTACCGTTCAAGCCCAGGCTTTCAGCAAGTCGGCCGAGGAAAAGATTACGGCTGCCGGCGGCAAAGCAGAGGTGATTTAATTGCTGGATAGTTTAAAGAACGCCGTCAAGGTTTCCGAACTCCGGACAAAACTCCTGTTCACCTTGGGCATGATCTTTATCTTCCGGCTGGGCGCCCACATCCCCATTCCCGGGGTCAACCCCGAGCGGTTTGCCGAGCTGGTTGCCAGCGGGCTTATTTTTGGATTCTTTGATGTCATTTCCGGCGGCGCTCTCAAAAATTTTGCTATTTTTGCCATGGGCATTACGCCCTACATTAACGCCTCCATCATCATGCAGCTCCTTACCGTGGTCATTCCCCACCTGGAGCGGCTGAACAAGGAGGGCCCCGAGGGGCGCAAGAAGATTACCCAGTACACCCGTTACCTCACCGTGGTCCTGGCCTTCATCCAGGGTCTGGGCATGGTCATCGGGGTCAGCGGGTCGCTGCAGAACCCGGGTCCAATTTCTTACGTTACCACCGCCCTCACCATCACCGCGGGAACAACCTTCCTGATGTGGATGGGCGAGCAGATCACGGATAAGGGCATCGGCAACGGGATTTCGCTCCTGATCTTTGCCGGGATCGTTTCCAGAGTGCCCCAGGGCTCGGTACGCCTCTTTGAATACCTTAACGCAGGTACCATCAACATCCTGAGCCTGGTGGCCCTGGTAGTTATCGGAGGACTGGTCATCGCCGGGGTTGTGGCAATTCAGGAAGGCCAGCGCCGGATCCCGGTCCAGTACGCCAAACGCGTGGTGGGGCGCAGGGTTTACGGCGGGCAGACCACCCACCTGCCCCTCAGGGTTAACCAGGCCGGCGTGATTCCCATCATTTTCGCCTCGTCCCTGCTGATGTTCCCGGAAACGGTTGTGAACTGGTTTTCCGGCACGGGCTTCGCGAATTTTTACGCTCAATACCTGGCCTGGGGGACGGCGGCGCACACGCTGTTTTACGCGCTCTTGATTATTGGATTTACCTATTTCTATACCGCTGTAATTATGAATCCCGTTGATGTTGCCGACAACATCAAGAAATACGGGGGCTTTATCCCGGGTCTCCGTCCCGGGCGGCCCACAGCGGAATATATCTCCCGCATAATGAGCAGGATTACCCTGGTAGGCGCCATTTTCCTGGCCTTAATAGCAATTTTGCCGAACTTTGTGCTCCTGGCAACCCGGATCCCCAACATCTACTTCGGGGGAACTGCCTTGCTCATCGTCGTCGGCGTGGCGCTGGATACCATGAAGCAGGTGGAGTCGCACCTGCTGATGCGCAGCTACCAGGGCTTCATCAAGTAGGTGAGCTCATGATCAGCTGCAAGTCCGAAAGGGAGCTCACCTACATGCGCGATGCCGGGCGGATTAACGCCAGGACGCACGCGGAGCTGGCCAAGGCGGTCAGAGTTGGGGTAACCACCGGGGAACTGGACCGGCTAGCCGAGGACTTCATCATCAAGGCAGGCGGACGCCCCGCCTTCAAGGGGCTCTACGGATTTCCCTACAGCATCTGCACCTCGGTCAACGAAGAAGTGGTGCACGGCTTTCCCGGTTTAAGAAAACTGGAAAATGGAGATATTATCAGTATTGACATTGGAACGGAAATAAATGGATATTATGGGGACAGTGCGGTAACTCTCCCTGTAGGTGATGTCAGCGAAGAGGCCCTCCAACTCCTGAAGACAACCGAAGAATCCCTCTACAAGGGCATTGAACAGGCCGTCGTAGGAAACCGGCTTTCGGATATTTCACACGCTGTTCAAACCTGCGCGGAAAGCCGGGGATATTCAGTGGTGCGGGACTATGTGGGGCACGGCATCGGTGCAAAGCCCCATGAAGACCCCCAGGTGCCGAACTTCGGCAGGCCCGGGAGAGGTCCCCGGTTGATGGCCGGAATGACATTAGCGATTGAGCCGATGATCAACATGGGCACTTATCAGGTAAAGACTCTTTCAAACAACTGGACGGTCGTAACACTGGACGCAGAATTATCAGCCCATTTCGAGCACACCGTCGCAATCACAAACGGAGAACCGGAAATCCTGACGAAGCTCTGAGCCGTCAGCACTCCGCAGTCGAAAAGAGGTAAAAGGATGTTCAATGGCTGAGTTTTCCGATTGAGAAGGAGCGAAAAAGGTGGAGATCATTGAAGGGACGGATAATCCCGGGACAACAGGCCGCCGGTCCGGTGACAGCAGCAGGGCCGGTATGCAAATCGGGCTCCTGGTCCAGTCCTGCCAGGGCCGGGACAGAGGCCGTTACTATCTGGTGGTAGGAATCGAAAGCGAAACAATAGTCCGGGTGGCAGACGGAGATTTGCGCAGGGTTGAAAGCCCCAAACGAAAAAACATCCGGCATATCAAGTCCTGTGGCGTGATTGCCGGCGAAGTACGGGACAAAGCGCTTGACGGTAAAAGAATCACCAACGCGGATGTCCGGAAAGAGCTGAAGAGTCTTTTGGAAAAACTAGAAAGTGAAATCTACCCATAAAGGAGGTTGGCTTGATCCCTGATGTCAAAGCAAGATGTTATTGAAGTGGAGGGCACCGTCATTGAACCGCTGCCGAACGCAATGTTCCGTGTAGAACTGCAGAACGGCCACAAAGTGCTTGCCCATGTATCCGGCAAAATCCGCATGAACTTTATCCGGATCCTGGCGGGCGACCGGGTGATGGTGGAGCTGTCTCCCTATGACCTGACCCGCGGCCGGATCGTATATCGATACAAGTAGTGGTCGTTGGTCTTTGGTCGTTAGTCGTTGGGTATTAAATATTGTAGTTAGTTTTTAGTGCGACATCCCAAGAAATTAACGACACATGACCAAATGTCTGGTATCAAGACCAATTTGACATCCCAAAGACCAACGACCCACGACTCACGACTAAATGGACCAACGACTAACGACTAACGACCAAGATTGGGGGTTTGAACGGTGAAAGTCAGGCCGTCCGTTAAGCCCATCTGCGAAAAGTGCAAGATCATCCGCAGGAAGGGCAAAATTATGATAATTTGTGAAAATCCCAAGCATAAGCAGTCACAAGGGTAAACCAGGAGGTGTTTAATACTATATGGCACGTATTGCTGGCGTAGACTTGCCCAGGGACAAGCGCGTCGAGATCGCCCTGACCTATATCTACGGCATTGGAAAGCCTACGTCCCAAAAGATCCTGGCCCAGACCAATGTCAATCCCGATACCCGGATCAAAAACCTGACCGAGGATGAGATCAACAGGCTGCGGGAAGTAATTGAGAAGGAACACAAGGTGGAAGGTGACCTGCGCCGTGAGGTTGCTTTAAACATCAAGCGCCTGATTGAAATCGGGTGTTACCGGGGATTGCGGCATCGCCGCGGCATGCCGGTGCGGGGCCAGCGGACCAAGACCAATGCCCGGACCCGCAAGGGGCCGCGCAAAACTGTCGGCGTCCGCAGAAAGAAATAGCTTAAAGGAGGTTGTCCAATGGCGCGTCGCGTAGCAAGGACCAAAAGGCGTGAACGCAAGAATATAGAGTCGGGAGTTGCCCACATCAAATCAACATTCAATAATACCATCGTCACCATCACCGACGTAAAGGGCAATACCATTGCCTGGGCCAGCGCCGGCGGGGTTGGCTTCAAGGGCTCCCGGAAAAGTACTCCCTTTGCCGCCCAGATGGCCGCCGAGAAGGCGTCCAAAGAAGCCATGGAACATGGTTTGAAAGAAGTGGAAGTTATGGTCAAGGGGCCGGGCGCCGGCCGGGAAGCGGCCATCCGCTCCCTTCAGGCAGCCGGGCTGGAAGTAAATATGATCAAGGACGTAACACCTATCCCACACAACGGCTGCCGGCCGCCCAAGCGCCGGAGAGTATAAGGAGGTGCACTGTTTTTGGCAAGGTATAAAGATTCGGTCTGCCGGCTTTGCCGCCGGGAAGGCTTGAAGCTCTATCTCAAAGGTGACCGGTGCTACACTCCCCGCTGCGCTGTGGAACGCAGGGCCTACGCCCCGGGTCAGCACGGCCAGGGCCGTAAAAAAGTATCCGAGTACGGGCTCCAGCTGCGGGAAAAACAAAAAACACGCCGCATTTACGGCATTCTGGAAGGTCAATTCCGGCGCTACTTTGATAAGGCCGAAAGACAGCAGGGCGTTACCGGTGAAAACCTGCTGCGTCTTCTGGAAAGACGCCTGGACAACGTGATTTACCGTCTGGGCCTGGGTTCCTCCAGGAACGAAGCCAGGCAGCTGGTCCGCCACGGCCACTTTACCGTAAACGGCCGGAAGGTCAACATTCCTTCCTACCTGCTCCGGGCCGGCGATGTAATCACCGTCCGGGAAAAAAGCAAAGAATCACCGAGGATTAAGGAACTGCTGGAGCGGGCGGCTGACCGTACTCCCCCGGCCTGGCTCGAGTATGACGCCGACCAGGCGACAGGGCGGGTTATTGCCCTCCCGGCGCGGGATCAAATTGACGCTCCAGTTCAGGAACACCTTATTGTCGAGCTTTACTCCAGATAGGCCAGTTGGGCCGCGGGAAGCGGACCGTGCTTCGGGCGGGCGAAAGCAAAGAAAGCAAAACCATGGTATTGGTTTGTCAGGCGCCTGCCGCCATCGCGCCGCTGCCGGCGGCCAGATCTAATCCGTTCCGGCCAAGGGGGGAATGCTATGCTGGAAATCGAAAAACCCAGAATTGAAATCGTCGAGATGAATGACGAAAACACCTACGGTAAGTTTGTGGTGGAGCCCCTGGAAAGGGGTTACGGAATTACCCTCGGCAATTCATTGCGGCGGATCCTGCTGTCTTCGCTGCCGGGCGCGGCTGTTACCTCGGTTAAAATTGACGGCGTCCTGCACGAATTTGCAACCATACCGGGGGTCGTGGAGGACGTCACGGACATCATTTTAAACCTCAAGAGCCTGCGCCTGAAACTTTACGGGGAAGAGGAAAAAGTCTTGCGGGTCGAGGCTTCCGGCGAGGGGACGGTCCGCGCCCGCGATATCATCACCGACGCGGACGTGGAGATCCTGAACCCGGATCTCGTTATTGCCACGCTGGCCGACAACGCCAGGCTTTTCATGGAAATCACGGTGGCCAAGGGGCGGGGCTATGTCTCTGCGGAGCGCAATAAAAAGGGAGACCACATCATCGGGGTAATCCCCATCGACTCTGTCTTTACCCCGGTCAGCAAGGTCAACTACACCGTTGAGAACACCCGGGTCGGCCAAATCACCGACTACGACAAGCTGACGCTGGAAGTTTGGACCGACGGGAGCATCCGGCCGGACGAGGCTACCAGCCTTTCCGCCAAGATTTTGAACGACCACCTCCGCCTCTTTATCGGGCTCACCGAGAGCCTGAGCGACGTGGAAATCATGGTCGAAAAGGAAGAAGAACAAAAGGATAAAATCCTCGAAATGACCATTGAGGAACTGGACCTTTCGGTTCGTTCCTACAACTGCCTGAAGCGCGCCGGGATCAACTCGGTGGAGGAGCTAATCCAGCGCAACGAAGAAGACATGATGAAAGTCCGCAACCTGGGTAAGAAATCCCTGGAGGAAGTCATCAACAAACTGGCTGAGCTGGGCCTCTCGCTCAGGAAGGACGAGGAGTAAGGGGGGACATAAACAGTGGGCTATCAAAAACTAGGAGTCAACACCGGTCACCGGAAGGCCATGCTCCGCAACCTGGTCACATCCCTCTTCCGGGACGAGCGGATCAATACAACGGAAGCCAGGGCTAAAGAAGTAAAAAGCATTGCCGAGAGGCTGGTCAGCACCGCCAAGAAGGGGGATCTGGCCGCCCGGCGCCAGGCCCTGGCCTATATCTACGAAGAAGAAGTGGTGCGCAAACTATTTGACAGTATTGCTCCCAAATACTCGGAACGTCCGGGCGGCTACACCCGCATCATCAAGACCGGCCACAGGCGCGGCGATGCGGCGTCCATGGTTATTTTAGAACTGGTGTAGCGGGTAACCAGGGAGTAACCAGGGGGGCGATGCAAACCGGCGGCGCCCTTCCATGGTTATTATGGTTATTTTGGTTGTTATGGTTATTTTAGAACAGGTGTAACCGTTGTACAGGGTAAAGGTTCTGGTCTTATGTTGCAGGAAGCCATGATTCAGGTGAGGGACCTGTCCTACACCTACGGCAGCGGCCGTTCCGGGGAAACCACGGCTTTGTCCGGGGTGAGCCTGGAGATCCGGAGAGGGGAATATGTCGCCATTGCCGGGCCCAACGGGTCGGGGAAATCCACCCTGGCCCGTCACTTTAACGCCCTTCTCCTGCCTTCCCGGGGACAGGTCCTGGTGGACGGACTGGACACCGCCCTGCCCGAAAACGTCTGGGAAATCCGGCGCCGGGTGGGCATGGTCTTTCAGAACCCCGACAACCAGATTGTCAGCACCCTGGTGGAGGAAGACGTGGCCTTCGGCGCCGAAAACCTCGGGGTCCCGCCCCCGGAGGTCCGGGAGCGGGTAGAGGAAGCCCTGGCCCTGACAGGGCTGTCCCGGTTCCGGCAGCACGCCCCCCACCTTCTCTCCGGGGGACAAAAGCAGCGGCTGGCCCTGGCGGGGGTCCTGGCCATGCGGCCCTCCTGCCTGGTCCTGGACGAGCCCACGGCCATGCTGGACCCCGCCGGGCGGCGCGAACTGCTGGAAACCCTGCAGCGGCTGAACCGGACCCGGGGGGCCACAGTGGTGCTGATCACCCATTACATGGAGGAAGCAGCCCTGGCCGGGCGGGTAATCGTCATGGCGGCGGGGAAAATCGCCCTGGACGGGCCGCCTGAAGAGGTTTTCGCCAGGGCAGGGCAACTGGAAGAGCTGGGCCTGGAACTGCCGGCCCCGGCTGAAATAGCCCGCGGTCTCAAACGGCGGGGCTTTTTCATGCCCGGCGTCCCCCTCTCCGCCCCCGCCCTCGTCCAGATGGTTAAAGGATTATCACAAGGGAAGGGTAGTTGAGGAAGCAGGTTCTCCTGAGCCATCCATGGACAGTGCAGGGTTCGCTCCAGCGACCCCCTGCTTGTAAGGCAGACGTTCTCCCGGCTGAGCCATGCTCCCGGGTTGGGGCGATTAGGATCCATGTTTAGCGTGGGCCGTTCCTGCTTTATCCGGATTGTCCCGGAAACGGGGGATGTTGACCCAGCCACACCCAGGGGCCACACCCAGGGAGCCAGGGGGCCGCTTCTCCTGGTTTTCAAGGGGACGGGCTTGATGACACATTCTGCAGGGACACCGATAAAGCAGGGGACCGGTTCTCCTGCCCTCCCGGGCGGTCGGGGGAAAGGTTCCTGTCCCGGCTCAACACAATTTGCCCTGCTTCCACCGGTTCACGGGACATCCAGGGGTAAGGTTCACCTGGTTTTAGCGGGCTGGCCAGGCCATTCCAATACATATCATCAGGGGGACAACTGCCATGTCACCCATCATTTGCGCCGAAAACCTGACTCATATTTACTCAGCGGGAACGCCCTTTGAGATTACCTCCCTGGAGGGGATCTCCCTGGAAATCAAAAGGGGAGAATTTTTTGCTATTGTGGGGGCCACCGGTTCCGGCAAGTCCACCCTGGTCCAGCATTTCAACGGGCTTCTGGCGCCTACCTCGGGAAAGGTCCGGATCTGCGGCGTCGACGTGTCCGGGAAAAAAGCCCGCCGCGACCTCTGGCGCAGGGTCGGACTGGTTTTCCAGCACCCGGAGCAGCAGTTTTTTGAAGAAACCGTCTTTGAAGATGTAGCTTTCGGGCCCAAGAACATGGGCCTGCCCTGGGATGAAGTGCGGGAACGTGTGATTGAGGCGCTGCGGCTGGTGGGTCTGGACCCGGAGCAGGCGGAGCGACAGTCCCCCTTCCAGTTGAGCGGCGGCAACATGAGAAGGGCTGCCATAGCCGGCGTACTGGCCCTCAAACCGGAGGTGCTGGTGCTGGACGAGCCCACCGCGGGGCTCGACCCCCGGGGCAGGCGGCAGTTGCTGGACCTTGTTGAAAGTTTCCGGCAAAAACAGGGAAGCACTGTGGTACTTGTAACCCATAACATGGAGGAAGTGGCGGCCCGGGCTGAGCGGATCGCCGTTTTACACAAAGGGCGGCTGGCCTTGCTGGGCACACCGCGGGAAGTTTTCAACAGGGCCGAAGAACTGCGCGCAATGGGCCTGGACATTCCGGTAGCGGCTGCCTTGATGCGGCAGCTGCGGGAAGCCGGCGTTCCGGTACGCACAGATGTCCTTACCAATAAAGAAGCGGAAGAAGAAATAGCAAGAGTAATATCGGGGGAAACCGGGCAAAAGCTCTGCGCCAGGTAGAGTAGAATTGACCCCCTTCGCCGGCGCAGGG
>JAKPTB010000090.1 GCA_029555205.1 Bacillota bacterium | reverse complement strand
CATAAACGTTACCAAAATAGACGACACTGTTGATACCAATGAAAAGCAGAACGTCTACATTGAACCGGTAAACGCTCTGGATCCGGGCACCACTTATTATTTAAAGGTTTCTCCGGCCCTCCAGGCTAAAAACGGAAACTCTACACTGGGTGGAACCACCGGTGGAAATGGCGTGACCATCACATTCAAGACTGCGGGGCAGCAGCCTGCCGACTCTGACCAGCAAAACGACCAGGATAATCAGCAAAACGAGCCGCAGGATAACCAATCCGGCAGCCAGAACGGACAGCAGCAAGGTTCCAACAACAACTCAGGTCAGGGAAATCAGCAGAACGGATCCGGTAACGGTAACCAGAATTCAGTTTCAACAGGCGGCGGTAGTGCAAAAGTCAGCCTGGAAGCGGCTAAAGGCCAGGTAATAAATATAGTAATTACCATCACTATGACTATTAAGATGCTCTAATAAGCATAGGGAAAGCGTCTTGCCAAAAAGGCAAGACGCTTTCAGTCACAAACAACAAAGTCCATGGTTTGAACCAGCGTCAAAACCATGGACTGTTTATTTTCTGTAAGCTGTTGAGATAAATATGGAATCACTCCTACCAACCCATGGCGGGTGTTCACCAGGTGGACGGTAAGGTCTATCAAATCTTTTGCCCTGTTATAGCTGCTTGTAGTGTTTCAAGGCATCTGTGAGCTGTTCCAGGAAGAAATTGTTCTCATCGGGGGTGCCTATGGTAATCCGGGCAAAGGTAGGGTGTCCCCAGGAACTTCCCGGCCTGATAATTACTCCTCTTTTTAACAGTTCGGGGAATAGATAATCCATGTCCACGCCCAGATCCGCGAATATAAAATTGGCTTCAGTGGGGATAAAAAATATGCCGAGGTCCTTCAAGCCATCATAGATAACCTGTTTACCCATCATATGGACGTCTTTGACCTGGCGTATATATTCACGGTCTGCCAGAGCCTCCAGGGCGCCTGCCTGGACAACCCGGTTGGCGGCAAAGGGCTCTCTGATTTTTTCCATCTGGCTGACGTAGTCCGGCCTGGCCATACCGTAACCCAGCCGCAGCCCGGCCAAACCAAATATTTTTGAAAAAGTCCGGAAAACAATAACGTTGCCATTTTCTCTGAGGTACTGCAAACTGTCCGGATAGCGGGCGTCTGACGCGTACTCGTAATATGCCTCGTCCATCACTACGAGGATCCCTGGCGGCAAAGAGCCCAACAACCTTTTCAAATCCTCTCCGTAGACGATGGTCCCGGTGGGGTTGTTGGGGTTGCAGATAAATATCATTTTTGTTTTTGGACCAACAGCGTTATAGATCTCCTCAATGTCGATACGGAAATTTTTCAGCGGCACCTCCACCGGTATGCCGCCGGCCACAACAGTGCTGGTGCGGTAAGCCGCAAAGGTGGGAGACGGTATGATCACCTCGTCCCCCCTGTTGACAAATGTGTTCACCACCAGCGGGATTAAATTATCCACGCCGTTGCCGAATACAAAATGGCCGGGCGTGAGTGAATGTTTTCCGGCAAGTACTTCTCTCAATTCATAGCACCCGCCGTCCGGATACAGGTTTATCTCATCCAGGGTTTTTTTCATTCTCGCTACGGCTTTAGGCGATGGACCTAATGGGTTTTCATTGGATGCCAATCTGACGATTCGCCCCTTCAGGCCCAGTTCACGCCTGACTTCTTCCACCGGCTTGCCCGGAATATACGGGGTCAGTTC
>JAKPTB010000088.1 GCA_029555205.1 Bacillota bacterium | reverse complement strand
GGTTGTTGTGAGCAGGCGAAGAAGCGCCAACCGGAAATTGAAGAAAATACATTATCCGGAAAAACAGCACAGTATTTCGTCCAGGCCGCCGGAGCCTGAATTAGAAAACAAAGGTCTCTGTCAGGAATACCCGGTTAAAGAAAAACAGGCGGAGAAAGAAGGCTGCCTTCCGCTTGCCGTGATCCTGGAGATACTGGCCGCGGAGTATGAGGAGGGGAAGCAGGGAGAAGCGCTGTGCAGGGCCGCGGTGCGCCTGGCCGAGGAGAGCGGGGAAATTGCCAGGTACCGGGCCAGGTGGGACGCGGATCAAGAAGATTCGTCCGGCAGCCGGTCGATATACCTGTTTGACCGCCGCCAGGCCATGGAACTGGTCCGCTATCACCGGAACAAGGGAAACAGGGAAGCACTGCAAAAGGAAGAGGACAAACTTGTTATAGCAGAAGGCCGCCTGCTCCTCGGCCAGTCTCCGCCACTGAAAATTACAGGTGAAGACCTGGAGAAACTGGAGGAATTCATAAGGGGACACGGTTTTTAATGAGTCGCGGGACGTGATACGTGAGACGTGAGAGCTGTAGGTGCGGCTTTAGCCGCACATGTTTGGCGGGATAAATCCCGCCCTACAAAGAAATACCTCGAAACACACGGCTTACGGACCATTCTCCACAACTCAAATGCCAAGCAGGTTTAATCGCCATGGAGACTTTGTCTATGACCTGAGCTGAATGTGATTAAATACTGCGTTCGGCTTTTACGTTCATAAATACCAAGGAAATAGCGATTGACAGCAGATCATCGGAAGAGGCTATTTTAATAAAGTTAACAAAAGGGAGGCCGATGGTGTTGAAGTCAATGGCCATGACATCCCTCTAGTTATATAAAAAATTAGGCTTTGCTGTCTTTAATGATCAGGACCGGACACCTGGCATTCTGTGTTACATAGTTGGACACGCTCCCCAGTCCTAACATAATCCCTTCAATAAGGCCCCTGTTGCGTGCTCCAATGGCAATCAGGTCAATATTTTCTTTTTCAGCGAAACGGAGGATGGCGGAGCCGGGACTGTCTTTTACAATTACGGTCTGGACCTGCACACCCTGGTTTTTGACCTTTTCCTCAGCATCCTGCAGTTCACTTTTAAAATAGTCGAAGCTCTTGTCTTCCAAGTCCTTCAGCATATCCTGGTCTGCCACCGATGTTACTATTTTAGGCATTTTGACGGAGGTAAAGATATAGATTTCCGCACCGCAGCCTTTAGCTATTTCCGTTGCGATCTCCAGGGCTTTATGGGACTTTTTGCCGTTGTCAAACGCCACAAGAATTTTTTTAATCATCTTATAAACCCACCTCCTAGTTAATAATTCTTCTAACAGCGGCAAATTATTCCTGCCCGGTAACAGAACATTACCCAAAAACTTGTCTGGTGCAATGTGTTGTGGTAAAGTAATAAAGACAATTCTTATATATATCAGTGTTACCGGGTTGGAGCGAAATTTTTAGGTTCGTTTTTCAAGGTGATCAGGCTTCTGGGGTGGGAAGTCATACTGTATGGCGTCCTGCTTTTTTAATGCAGAAAAAAATTATCGCAAATGATAATAATGATCCTGCCGGTTTAAATGTTTAACGGGGTGAATGTTTTGATTGAACAGTACCAGGTAATAATAGCGACCTCAGTTTTTTTGATTACTTATGTAGTAATAGTATCCGAAAAAATTCACCGGACGGTTGCGGCCCTGGTCGGAGCGGCCCTGGTTGTATTAACGGGGATCGTCATTCCGGAGAGAGCTGTAGAGGCAATTGACTTTAATACCATCGGCCTCCTCATCGGCATGATGATCATTGTGGGTATCACGAGGCACACCGGGGTATTTGAATTTATGGCCATTAAGGCTGCTAAAAGTTCAAAAGGGGAGCCGGTGAAAATTATTGCCGCCCTGGCCCTGGTCACAGCGGTACTGTCAGCGTTTTTGGACAATGTCACCACTGTCCTGCTGATTGTGCCCGTCACCTTTGCCATCGCCAGGCAGCTCAAGATTTCCCCCCTGCCGTTCCTCATTACCGAAATTATCGCGTCAAACATCGGCGGCACCGCCACTTTAATCGGCGACCCGCCCAATATTATGATCGGCAGCGCTACCGCTCTCGGGTTCATGGACTTCCTTTTTAACCTGACACCGGTAGTGGTTGTAGTGTACGTTTTGACAATCCCGCTGCTCCAGCTCATCTACCGGGACCAGCTGTCGGCAAAAGAGGAACTGCAGGCAAATATCATGAGGCTGGATGAGCATGAAGAGCTAAAGGACCCGGTCCTGCTGCGTAAAAGCCTCCTGGTGCTGGCCCTGACCATTTTAGGCTTCGTCCTGCACCAGTATGTCCACCTGGATTCTTCGGTGATAGCCCTGTCAGGAGCCACGCTGTTGCTCCTGATCACAAGGGAGGACCCCGAACACGCCCTGCAGATCGTGGAATGGCCGGTGATCTTCTTCTTTATCGGACTGTTTGTGGTAGTAGGCGCATTGGAAGAGGTAGGCGTGATAGAGGCTGTTGCCAGGTGGGCTCTGGAAATAACCGGCGGGAACGTGCTCCCCACAGGCATACTGATCCTCTGGCTGTCCGCCGTAGCTTCGTCATTTGTTGACAACATCCCGTTCGTGGCCACAACGATCCCTCTGATCCAGGATAT
>JAKPTB010000078.1 GCA_029555205.1 Bacillota bacterium | reverse complement strand
AGCACCTCGATCTTCGGGTGTTCCGCCGTTGCTTTAATCAGCCGGGATAAAAACTCCTGCACGTCCTCTCCCCTGAAGCCCTGCACCATACCACTGGCCAGGCCGCCCAGGCGGCCTGTTTTTTCTAACAGGCTAACCTGGTAACCCCGGTCCGCCAGGCTCAAGGCCGAAGTCATCCCGGCGGCGCCGCCGCCAACGACCAGTGCCCGGGGGATTACCTCAGAGAAAAACGTTTCCACCGGCTTGAGCCGGACAGCCCTGGCTACAGCCGCCCGGACCAGGTCAAAGGCCTTGGCGTTGGCCCTGTCCGGGTCCTGCATGTGTACCCAGGAGCACTGATCCCGGATATTGGCCATCTCAAAAAGGTGGCGGTTGAAACCTGCCTGCCGGATAGTTTCCTGGAACAGGCCCCTATGGGTGCGCGGGCTGCAGGCTGCAACTACCACACGGTTCAACCGGTGCTCCCGGATTACCTGCTTCAGCTTGTTTTGGCCTTCCTGGGAACAGGCATGAATGTGTTCGCCCGCATAGACCACCCCCGGCAGCTTACCGGCCTTTTCAGCCAGTTTGGGAACATCGATCACACTGGCAATGTTCGAGCCGCAGCGGCAAACCAGGACCCCAACCCGCGGTTCGCTGCCCGTGAGATCCTGTTCCGGGGGTAACTCCACAACAGGAGGAACTCTTGTTCCCTCAGAACCGGCCAGGTACCTGGCCGCCTCACCCGCAGCAGCGCTGGCCTGAATAACCGACCCGGGAATATCCTTCGGGGCGCTGGAGGCGCCTGCCACGAAAATAGCCTGCCGGTTGGTTGCAACCCCGGTCAGTTCTATGGGCTCACAAAAACCGTAGCGGTTTAGACTTAAGCCCAGCTTTTCGACGGTCTCCAGGAAACCCCTGGAGGGTTGCAGGCCCACCGACAGCACCACCAGATCGTATTCTTCCGTGAAGATGTTTCCGGCCTCGTCAGCGTAGCGGATTACAAGACCATCCCCGCCCTCCTTCTCCGTAACCGCGTAAATCCGGGAACGGATCAAGCGGACCCCCTGCTCCTCGGCCTGGACCCTGTATTTTTCAAAACCCTTGCCATAGGTCCGCAGGTCAATAAAAAAGATGTCCGTCCGCAGGTTCAAAGGGCCCCGGGCCCGGGCGGTCAGAGCTTCTTTAATGGCAGACATGCAGCAAACACCGGAACAGTAACCTCTGTCAATTCTTATATTGCGGGAGCCCACGCACTGGATCCAGGCAATTGAAGCAGGTTCCTGCAGGTTTGAAGGGCGCAGCAGACGGCCCTCCCAGGGTCCGGAGGCGCTGGTCAGGCGCTCGAATTCAAAACTGGTGAGGACATCCGGAAACCTGCCGTAGCCGTAGTAAGAGAGGCTGGAAGGGTCAAACAGCTCAAAGCCGGAACTGACTACAACCGCCCCTATTTCAATTTCCAGGGTCTCGTCCTGCCTGGTAAAATCTATGGCTCCTGCCTGGCAGACCCGGCTGCATTGGCCGCATCGCAGGCAGTGCCCGCGATCAATTACATAGGCGTTGGGAAAAGCCTGGGCATAGGGTCTGGATATAGCCTTGCGGGTTTTTCCCGGGTTGAAGGCATCGTCCAGCTCCCTGGGGCAGACTTCAGCACAGTCGCCGCACCCTGTGCATTTCTCCGGGTCAATGTAGAGGGCCCGTTTCAGCAGGACGGCCTTAAACCTCCCGGGCTCTCCTCTCAGCTCCTGCAGTTCGGTGCAGGTCAGAATCTCAATACTCCGGTGCCTGGCGCACTCAACCAGCTTTGGGGAAAAAATGCACATGGAACAGTCGTTGGTGGGAAAGGTTTTGTCCAGTAGCGGCATGTTTCCGCCAATTACTGGGGACTGCTCCACCAGATAGACCAGGTAGCCCGACCCGGCCAGATCCAGCGAGGCCTGGATACCGGCAATGCCGGAGCCGACAACCAGTACGGCCCCGGTCCGTTCCTTCCGTATGCTCATAATAAAATTCGTCCTTCCAGTCTGCAATCTCCTTATAAAATGTCGTTAACAGCAACCGTTGCATGATTCATGAAGTATTTCCTTTTTTCCCGGGAGGCATAATCAGTACCTCTTCTACCAGGGAACAGATATGCCTGTTGCTGGTACCCAGTTTAAAATGCCGGGTTATATCGTTAATCTGGTCCATACAATTATGGCAGGGCACGGCAACAATTTTGGCCCCGGTAGCCCGGATCTGCCCTGCCTTGCGCTGGCCCTTGGCTTCGATCCGGATCTTTGAATACTCCGGCATAGCAATGAATCCGCCGCCGCCGCCACAGCAATAGTTGACTGTACGGTTTGGGTTCATTTCCCGGAAATCTCTGATAAATGCTTTCAATACCCTCCGGGCTTCCTCCGCGAGGCCTTCCTTGCGGGCCAGACTGCACGGATCATGATAGGTTACCGGCTCCGTAATCACCGTAGGATCCAGTTTAAGCCGCCCTTCACCGATCA
Source organism: Bacillota bacterium (assembly GCA_029555205.1). Taxonomy (GTDB): domain Bacteria; phylum Bacillota; class Desulfotomaculia; order Desulfotomaculales; family Pelotomaculaceae; genus DTU098. The sequence continues at coordinate 10,372 of JAKPTB010000078.1, read as the reverse complement.
GCTGGTCAAGCAACTGGATAATGTGCCGCACCGGAAAAGCCCTGCCTTTCCAAAAGCTCCTGTAGGCATGCCTGGTAGCATGGAAGGCACCCCCGCACTCCGTAATAATCAGCTCTTTGGCGCCAAGGCGCACAACTTCCTCAAACAGGGGCATCTGAATTTTGTAAAAATCTTCGTTTTTGCCGGTGAACAGGGCCAGATTGGTGGCATCCCACTTTCTGCTGCTGATGGTATAATTAATACCCGCAGCATAAAAAATTTTCAAAACCGCCTGAAGTTCGTGGGGGTAATATTTAATTTCCCTGGCGTTAAAGGCATAAAAATAATCCGCATCCCGCCTGTCCAGGGGTATCCTGTAGCCGGGGTCTCCCAGTTCCTGCTGAAGTTCTTCCTGCAGCCAATCCAGAGTCTCCAAATAATCTTCAGGAGTTACCGACATCTGGTTGCCTGTTTCCAGTTGCTCCTGGACCACTTTCTGCAAAAAGCCGGGGTATTGTTCCCGGGTGTAAAAATGCCCCCGGACGGTCTTCACCAGCGCACCCATTTTAATCCCCATGGGGCATTCAATCGTACAGCGCTCACACATGTTGCATAAAAACACAAAGGGATCGCTGAGCACTTCTTGCCGCAGGCCCAAAAGCAGCTTGCGCACAAACCGGCGCGGGTCAAGGCCTAAAACCAGGTCGGAAAAGGGACAGCCGGCGGTACACATACCGCAGGACAAACAGTTGCCGAAGTCAAAGTCATGGATCAGTTCTTTTACCTCTTCCCTGAACGAAGGTCCGGGATGCAAAGCATTGGTAGTATATTCCATTGCTGCTCTTTACCTTTCCATTTCTGTTGCAGGACACACCGCAGGCAATTTTGTCCGGTCCGGCCTTTAGCGCTGACGGCATATCCTTAGAAAAGCATAACAGTAGATGTTCTTGTTAAGTAAAACTTCGGCTGCAGCCACAAGCCTCGCCGGAATGGTCCAGTCAACCATATTAATCCCGTACTGGCGTACAACCGGGTCTCCGACAAAGCCGGTCCAGGGCGCAACGTGCAGGGGTTTCCCGGGCTTGTGCTTGAATTAGCGCAACGCCTCGATGACTTCTGCGGCGTACCTGGTGGCTTCGCCCCATAACAGCATATTTTCATAGGTTTTTGCTAAGGTCAATTGATTTAGATTCCATTTAAGATTTTCTGTTGAATATATTTAATGTTGTGCAAAAAACATTCCTTCGAAGCAATTGTACTGCCGCTTTCCATGGAACTTCCCCAAACATCCTCGTCGTAATCAACAAAGCCCAGGAATTCTTGCTCCGGGAAGTGTTTTAAAATGAAATCTTTTTCCCGCCTGTTCCGGACCTTGTTTCCTATAATCCTGACCTTTTTTATGCCCAGATCAGCCGCAAGCTTTTTCACAAGACCCGCCGTATTAACACTGTTCAGGCCCGGCTCCACCACTACAAGCATTAAATCTACACCCCTGGCCGTACCGCGGGAAAGGTGCTCAATCCCGGCGCCCATATCCATAATGACCACGTCATTTCTGTCCAGAAGCAGAGCTGAGACAATTGCATTGAGGAAGGCATTCTCCCTGCAGTAACAGGATGAACCGCCTTTCTTGACTCCGCCCATTCTTAAATATCTGATGTTGTCCAGGCAGATACAGAAATCATCCAGGACATCGTCAATCTCGGGATTCAATGTGAAGAATGAACCTTCCCCGCCGGTCCTGGCGTAAATTAACTCCTTCATCTCCACCAGAGGCTTTAGTTCAGAGGTGATATCGTCCGGAATGCCCAGGGCCGCCGCCAGGCATACATCAGGGTCGGCGTCGATTGCGTAGACACGGTGGTTTGCCCCGGAAAACAGTTTAACCAGGGCGGCCGCAATAGTCGTTTTACCCACGCCACCCTTGCCAGATACAGCTATTTTCATTTTATCACCTCAGTAAAGTATTGTCGCTTTCGTAAAGAGCCCTAACCGGAGGAGCTGAATTCTTACAGTACATTTGTTCTTAACTGTTTTTCAACAGGGGCTTTCTATTCTCCTGCCCTATTGACACTATAATGATTATTGTAAAATACTCTAAGCAGATTAATCAATATAAATTTTATCAATCCCTGAATATTGATCTATCCCCGGGCAGATCAGCCTCTGCAGGGATCGAACAAATTTTAGAGAAAAAAAGCTTCTTTATTTACCCGCACAATTATAGTGCCAACCGGGCTTAGCTGTACTGAATTTGGATTTGCCGGTGGGCGTAACCTGCCAACAAATTTTTTTGGGAGAACACCATACCGCCAAAAACAGCACAGGAGAAGGATGAAAACTGACGGCAGGCTATTTTTGAGGATGAACGTTATGCCCCGGGACCACCCGGGGCATGTCTATATTAATATGCTCAACCTGCAAGGGTCTGACTTCGAGTCTCTTTTTAACCCTTCTAAAAACCTTCTCCGTCCCCGGGCCCAGGAACAGGTAAAAAAGTACATTACCCGCGGCATGAAGTGTATCGAACCAGGCGCTGGCAGCATAAGTTGCCAGAAATGACTGCCAGTTCAAGGGATAAATGAAGGCCGTCCAGGTCCAGAGGTTCATAATCCAGCCGAAGGCGTAACCCCAGAAGAACTGAAAAAAAATCATTGCCCAGCGCCCGGCGCCGGGGCAAAAAGCCCTTAGACAGGCGGCTGAAGAGCCGGCCAGCCCCCAGGCAAACATCTGCCAGGGTGTCCACGGTCCTTGCCCGAGAAAAAAATTGGAAGCAAGCGCGGCTACCGAACCGGTCATGAATCCTGCCCGGGCACCAAAGATATAACCCGTAAGGATAATCAGGAAGGTAGCAGGTTGGATATTCGGCAGGGCCGCCGTCGACACCCGCCCCACGGCAGCCATTGCTCCCAGCACGGCAATAACTGCAATCTCCCGGGAAGATACAGAGCTCTGCTCAAAATTAAGATATAAAAGAATAATGGCCGTGCCCATGATCAGCGCTGTGATCAGCCCCCAGCTTTGCCCGGCAGAGGTTTTTCCGGCAGTTACGGAAAAGGCCAGCAGCCCGGTCACGGATACAAGAAAAAGGGTGAATCTCCGCTTCCAGATATAAGCTAATAACATTTTTCATCCCCTCTTTTTCCTCATTAAACCATGCTATCATCACAATCCCCCGGGTAAATCTTCCGTATTCCCATAAACTCCAGCGCTTCCCTCAAAGTAAGCACGCCGCTGCGGACATCCCTGAACAACCTGCTCAACTGCGGCGCGTAAAACATCGAACTGCAAAGCACCTCATGCTTGGGACCGTCACAGGCAATCCTGCCGTCAAAAAGCATCACAATGCGGTCGGCATATTCCGCTGCAAATTCCACATCGTGAGTTACCATTAATACAGCTGTTCCCTCCGCTGCCACCTTGCGCAGCAAGTTGCCCAGACCGGCTTTAAGACCGTAGTCGACACCCCGGGTGGGTTCATCCAGCAATAAGAGCTGAGGGCCTTGCACCATCACTGAAGCAAGCGCCACCCGCTGCCTTTCGCCGCTGCTCAAATCCCTGGGGCTTAATCCCCGGCAGCTGGTCAGTTTCATTTTCTCAAGCATTCCTTCAACCCTTCCGTTGCCGGAGAGACCCAGGTTGGACAGGGTAAAGCCCAGCTCTTCTTCCACCGTATCCTGAAAAAGATAGTCGCCGGGATTCTGGGAGAGATAGCCTACGACCCGGGCCAGTTGCCCCGGCTTAACCTTCAGGGGATCAAGGCCAGCTACCAGAACCTTTCCCCGCCATGGCTTTAAAAGCCCGGCAAGATGCTTGAGCAGGGTGGTCTTGCCGGCTGCGTTCTCACCCATCAGGGCAACGAATTCCCCGGGGGCAATGTGCAGGTTAATATCGCGCAGTGTCTCCCGGCCGTTGGGATAACTAAACCATAACCCTTTTACCTCAACGGCTGGCGCACCTCTCCCTCCGGGCGCTTTCCCTGCTGTCCCCGCTGGAATTACCTTTTGCTTGCCCTCCTGCTCCGGGAATAGCTTGTATTTATTTAACAGTCTCCGCCCTTCCTTTACAGTGAGGGGCACAACAGGCGCCTTCAGGCAGGCAAAAAAAGCTGCCACGGGCGGGATATAGGAAAACTTGTTTGCTACTTGCCAGGCAGCCGAATCCCCTGGAGGATTCACATTGACAATTTGTCCCTGGTCCATGATCACCACCCGGTCAGCCAGATGAAAGCAGCGTTCCAGACGCTGTTCTACCAGGACGATGGTATAATTCATCTCTTCGTTCAATTGTCTGACCAGGTTGAAGAATTCCTCGGCAGCTGCCGGATCCAGTTGAGAAGTAGGTTCGTCCAGGATCAGGACCCGCGGCTGCATGGCCAGAACCGAGGCCAGGGCCAGTTTTTGCTTCTGCCCGCCGGACAGGCTGGCGGTAAACTCTGACTTGTGCCGGGTGAGGCCGAAAAAGCCCAGGACTTCGGCCACCCGGCGAAACATTTCGGCCTGGGGCAAGCTCAAGTTTTCCAGGCCAAAGGCAATTTCCCCCTCGACGCCGGTCATAACAAGCTGTTTTTCAGGATCCTGAAAAACAATACCAACTTCCCCGGCCAGGCTACGCCTGTCCACATGCCGGATGTCCTGCCCTTTAAAAAGGACCCTGCCGCCAATCCTGCCCCCGTAAAAATCAGGGATCAACCCGGCCAGTAAACGGGCCAGGGAGGACTTACCCGAGCCGGATCCGCCCACAACAAGCAAAAACTCCCCTTCTTCAATAACCAGATTGATGTTTTGGAGGGCCGGCCGGGGAGCGTCAGGGTAGTAATAAGTCAGATTTTCAACTTTAAATAACGGCACCGGTTCCACCCCCAACTCAGTAAAGCCGGCAGGGTCAACCCGCTCAGCACAGCCGCCAGGGCGGGCAAGGAGGCAGCATTGCTGAAAAGGCTGTCCAGCTGAGGAAAAAACGTGTAGCTTCCCAGATCGTTGATTATGCAGTAAACAGCAGCGCCCAGGGAAAAAATGATCCCGGCCAGGCAAAGACCGTCACGGGGACGGAACAGGTCGCGCCGGTAAATGGAACGGGGACCGCTGCCGAAAGCACGCGCCTGCATTGCCTCGGCTATTTGCAGCGAATCTTCCAGCGAGGAAATCATCAAAACGTTAAGCGTGGCTGTGTACCTGCCTACCCGCTTTTTCAGGCTCCCCTCACTGAAATCCACCCCTCTCAACTGCTGGGCCTCCCGGATGTTGTTAAGTGAAGCAGCCAGTACCGGCAATAACCTGGTGGATAGGGATATGACCAGAGCAGGCTTGTGGGCAAAACGGGATATCATGTTTAAGAGCCTGTCCGGATGAACAATGAGGTTGTACAAACAAAAAATTACCACTATGTTCAAAAGGCGAAGGCCCATGGCCGCTCCGTACAAAACTGCTTCCAGGGTAACAGACAGCCGGCCGGCCAGGGGCAAGTGCGGACTCTGCCAGAGCACTGTATTTCCATTTTGATTCACCAGGGGGTTAATGGCCAGGACCAATAAAACCACCCACAGGGCAAACCTCAGGTAATTCTTCAGGGCTTTTAAACCGTCCGCCGCCCAAATTGTCAGGAGAATCACCACAAAGCTCCCGGCCAGGTAAAGCGGATGGGAAAATACCAGGACCTGCAGGAGAAAAACAAGGATTAAGGTAACTGCTGCCCCGGGGTGCAGGCTCTGCAAAAAAAGTCCCTTTTCCTTGTAATAAAAACTGTCCAAAAGCAAGTTCAAAACCCCTTTTTTTAAACAAGAACACATATCCAGGCTCAAGAAGCAAAACAATTGTTTATTTACCGGCTGAGTGCAGGTGCGGGATGCACCGGTACAGACCTGCCCCAATACAAGTTATACCCGGTCTTCCCCCTGCCAACCAGGGTAACGGATTCCAGTTATGAAACTCGTCGCCTTGCGGACCGGTTCACCTGGAAATGACCACAGCCTGTTCCTGCTCATCCCAATTTACCAGGTACCCGAAGGCCTCTGCCACATAGCGGGCCGGCAGGTAAACACGGCCGGGGGGCAGTAAAAGCGGCTCAACATCCATCTTTACAGGCCGGCCGCCGTTATCCAAGATATTTGAACCTACGGTCAAGGAAACTGTGCCGGAATAATTGGCCAGGGTTACTTTTTGGCTTGCGGGCGACCAGTTGATGTTTCCTTCCGGGACACCCAGGGCCAGGGCCAGGTAGCGAACGGGGACAAAAGTCCGGCCGTCCCTCAGGAAGGGCACGGCATCGGCCTCCAGAAACTGTTTTTGCCCCCGGATGCCGACCACATACCCGGCCTCTCCAGGTTTAAACCGGATCTCCCGCTCCGGAAAACTGTCTTTGGAAGAACCGGTTGCGGCCTTTTTCAGAAGGTCAACCGGGTTATGCCCGGAATGGAGGGCAGACAGGGCCAACAGCGCCTGTTCCGTGGCCATTAAATTACTGCCCATACCCTTGATGTGCTCGAAGGAACCGTCCGGCAGCTGGTAGCTGAGCATGGCCTCGACGGGGTTACCGCCCGGCCTGGTCCATTCCTTTTCCCCGGGATCAACTTCCACCGCCAGCAGCCCCAGAATAACCATGGCGCAGGATTCAGGATTTGCTGCACCCCAGGAAGAAAAACCACCATCATTCTCCTGGGCGCTTTGCAGGTATTCCAGCGCCTTCCGGACAACAGGGCTTTCCCTGGTTTCACCCAGAACGCCGAGGGCCATCAGCGCAGCTCCGGTGGAGTCCACGTCCGGCTTTTGGTCCGCCAGGTTCCAGTTGAAGCTGCCGTTTGGATGCTGGGTTTCCACAAGCCACTGTCCGGCCTTCGGGGCGTCCGGGATCCCGGACCCGGCCGCATGCAAGGCCAGCAGCGCCCAGATGTGAGCGTTGGCCAGGAGCTGCTCTCCCCTGTCGCCAAACCCGCTGCGGTCAATAGAGTCTGCAAATTTTCCGCTGGGAAGCTGGGAGTCCCTGATCATTTGCACTAGATTACGGCCCTGGTAATTATAGGGATTTTCCCCGGCAGCCAGCAGGGTCAATACCAGAATGCAGTAATCATTCAAATCACCTGATTCCAATGTTTCCAACTCCTCAACGCACAATTGCAGAACCTTCGTACCCGCCAGGTCCTTACCGGCACAGGCCAGGGCCACATAGCTCCAGGGTGACAAAGGAGTCCCCTGCGCTTTTTCCAGGGCCAGCAAATAACCGGCAGCCCTGTCCAGCTCCGTCTGCACATCTGTTGCCGCGGCGGCGCCGGTGGCCGCAGGCAGAAACAGCGAGACCAGAAAGACTGCCGCCGCCAGAATACTTTGGGCTTTTTTTCTTCCAGACAACTCAGTACACCTCCCGGACTTTGACCATTGTCACTGGGTCCAAACAGATTAACACCTGCCCCTGCTGCACGATGATCCCGGCATAAAGACCGTGCCAGTCCCGCAACCAATCCGGTGTAGTGGGATTAATCCCTCTCGACAACGGAACAGCAGCGGTGGTAACGGGATAGCAGCAATTGTAACGGGACAGCAGCAACAGTAACGAAACAGCATCAGTGGTATTATAGTTCAGTTGCCTTTACAAACTCTTCCCAGAGGGGAGCAGGGTTATTGATGCTCCTGCTGTACCACCAGATAACCCTGTCGCCGGCCGCCAGTTGCTTTTTTCCAGCAGCAACCAGCGGAACTTCTTCATTGACCTTGTACAGCCATCCTGCCTGTCCCTTATTGCGCTGTCCGGCGATAGTTTCAACGAAATCCGGCCACCTTTTGGAAACCTCGTAAGACACTCCTGTTGCCTCAAGGGCTCCCAGGGCGGTTACTCCCCAGCCTTCCTTCTCTTTCAGTTTGACGCTGGATGGTCCGAAAAGCACTTCGCCGTCACTTCCCACCACCACAATATTCACCTCAACCGCATCGCTGTCCGGGACCGCCGGGGCTATGGGGGCAGCTCCGGCAGATTGAACCGGTGCAGCAGGAGCTGCCGGTTCAGCTTCATTCTCCCCGGCAGCAAATCCCGGAGAAGTGCTCCGGCCGGGCGGGCTTTCTGCAGGGATGGCGGATTGACTGCTTCCGGCAGGGACAGAACCTCCATCTACTTCGCTCCCCGGCGTACTGTTCCCTGACTGGTTCGTGACAATTCCACAGCCAAACAAAGTTAACAACGCTAATATTATAAGGAAACAAATGCATATAGCTTTTTTACCCACACCGAACTTCCTTTCTTTGGCTTGCCCCTACCCTGTTTCCTGCCCGGGAGAGCCCTTCTTCAGCGATGGCAACCCCAAGGGGCTAAAGACCTGACCTGTAAAATGCTGCATGTTATTCCCCGGGAAACAGGGCCCGGTAAACCAGCACCGCGCATTCCGCTCTGGTAACGGTTCTCCCGGGCCGGAAGGTGTTGTCGGGGTAACCCCTGACCAGGCCGGCGGAAACTGCTGCGGCCACGCTGTCTGTCGCCCAGGGGGAAATCTCAGAGGCGTCAGCAAATTCCGGCATTTCCCCGGAAGGTTCGGGCAGGCCAAGTCCCCGCGCCAGGATCGTGACCGCTTCCTCCCTGGTAACGGCCCTTTCCGGGCGGAAGGTATGGTCTTCGTACCCTCTGACCAGCCCCGCCTCAACTGCTGCGGCAATGTAGCCGGAAAACGCATCCTGTCCGGTGATGTCTTTAAAGGACATAGCAGCACCGGCTGCCTCCTGAATGCCCAGGCCCTTAACCAGGACTTTAGTCAGTTCTGCCCTTGTGATCGGCCGGTGCGGCTCGAAACACCCTTCAAAGCCCTCCACCACGCCGGCTCCGGCCAGCAACTCCACTGGTTCCTTGGCCCAGCCGCAATCCGTACCATTTACATCTTCAAAGCCCCTTCTCTCCTGCCCGGCCAGAACGGCAAACTCTGTAAAGCGATCTATTCTGCCTAAAATTACTGCATGCTCAACATCTACCACTGCAGGAACAGCGAGCCAGATCTTATTTTCCCGGTCACACCGGGCTAAAACAATTTTATCCGGCCTGACTGGCGGCGGTATGGCTAATCTCACAGCCAGTGTCGCCGGCTTAATAAACCCGGCATCCTCCGGTCCCAGACTGTACACTGACGTTAGCTGACAGTAACCCGCAGGTGCAGGCGGCGGTCCGCTGTTTTCCGCACCGTCCTCCGGCGACCCGGCAACCGCCTTTTTAATTGTGACCGTCAAATCCTTGCTGAATGCTCCTTCTGGAATTAACAGACCTATTTCACCCAGTTCGTCCGCTATTAGAGTAGTCCTGGAGGCATCTATTTCCACGGCCAGGTCCACAGGATTTCCGGCCAGCTCATTCTTAATTTGTAAAAACCCGGGTCTATCTGCAGCTTTTCCTGTACCCACAACAACTACAGCCACGGCCGCCTCTACAAGAGGTCCCATCTCTGTTGTCCCCTGCTCTAAACCCAGCAGACCGGCCAGATTTCCTAAAGCCTCCAGAGCCTCCTCTGAGCCATACAATTCCGGGGGCAAGTCCAGGTCTTCAATAAGTTTGTTTTTCAGCACTTCCGCAACGGAGCCGGAGCCGGCATCCGTACTTCCGTTCCCGCCGCCGAAGTCCGGACCTGTGGATCCCATGTCCGTGCTGTACCACCAGACCACCTCGTCTCCTTTGCTCAACAGCTTGTCCTTCGCCGGCACCATGGGCACAGCGCCGTTCACTTTGTACATCCAGCCGTTCATGCCGCTATTGGCTTGCCCGGCAACGCTGCTTATAAAGCCGGTATTCCGGTCCACAATGATGCTGAGGCCGGTTGCATGTAGAGCGCCCAATGCTGTTTTTCCCCATTGGCCGCTCGCGCTTACGTTCACGCTGCCAGGACCGAAGAGGGTTTCGCCATTCATGCCCACCACAAGGATTTTTACACTGCAATCACCCGGGTCCGAAGAACCGCCCCCTCCGTTGCCGCCTGAGCTACCCTGACCACCAACCAGAAGATAAGCTGCTAATGCCTCCGTCGCCCCAAAAATGTTCCTGGAACTACCGAAGCTGCCGTCTTCGTTCATGGTCTTGTTCAGCAAATAATCAACTGGGGTTAAACCAGCATCATTTTTCCAGGCAGGGCCTGCAGGGTCTTCTTCCAGCATGTACAGGGTGACGATCAATTCTGAGTTATCAACAGCCGGGTCGTCCCAGGCCGAGTAAACTCCGCCGTCCGCCTGCTGAAGGCTTTTCAAGTAGGCCAGGCCTTTTTCCAGAGCATCCCGGACCGGCTTGCCGGATGCGCCGGAGAGGTGGCTAAGTGCACGGAGGGCCTGGGTGGTAGTCAACACGTCGGCGTAGTAAGTATCACCGAAAAATTCGCCCCAGGAACCGTCGACCCCCTGTTTTGAAAGGATGTAATCCGTCGCGGCTGCAGTATCGATAC
>JAKPTB010000054.1 GCA_029555205.1 Bacillota bacterium | reverse complement strand
GCCGTGCCTGCTGAAAGGCAGTGGCGGCAGTTTAAATTGCACCGGCCGGTGATTTCCCAGGTCACGTTGACCGGAGCCGATAGGGTCTTACTGCTCAGAAATTCTTGTTTCAACCAGAAGCCCCCTTTTTACCAGCTCTTTTAAGATCTGCAGATACTTCGGACCTTCTCTGCCGCCCCGGCCCTCCGGCGCGAGCAGGCCCTTTTCCCACAGGCTGTCCGGAATAAGATCCCCGTCCACCTTGACAAAGGTTAAATTAGTGTCCTTGATATTGTAAAACAAAAGACCGAAAGCTTCCTTCCGGACCCTAATCCCGCAGGGGAGCTTATAGATGATTTTGTCCATTTTTCCTCCAGTCCCAACCATCTAAAATAAATGATTTATTGAGGATTGGCCTTTACCCCGGGATGTCCGGCCTTCTCCAGGCAACCCTCTTCCATGAGAAATCCCTTTTTTATGAGAAAACCGATGATCTTTTCCACCACAGCACCCGGCGGACCTTCAACCAGCAGGCCTTCTTTTTCAACCAGCCCGCCGGAGAGCATTTGCTCTATCCTGGCCCGGGCGGGCAGGGAGCTATCCGGAGTATAAATGGGGAGCGGTGCGGGATTGAGGGGCTGGAGCCCGCCCGCATTTCCGCTGAAAACTTCCTCCGGCAGCAGCCCCAGGATGCTCCCCAGCTCAATCTCGACGGTTTCGACCGCAGCTTCCAGTGCCCTGAGCAGGGAGGGCAGGGAACTCTCCCGAAGCCGGTTAAGGGACGGGTCCACCGTTAAAAGGGCAGGGGTCCTGCACTCCAGAACCTGCCTGCGGCCCTTTTCCAGTTTGCGCTGCAGCAGCAGCCCCTGCCCGCCGTCCGCCATTTTCAAATCCGTGACAGCCGTGACCAGGGGAACCTGTAAACATTGGGAAAGCCAGGCCGGCAGCGGGTCCGCTTCAAAAGGCCCCCCGTTCTCCCCGCAGAGCACCAGGTCAAAGTTACGTTCCCGGATCACCCGGGCCAGGACAAAAGCCGCAGCAGAGGGCGGAATTTCCCGGGGCCAGTCGCTGCCCCATATTCTTAAAACCCTGTCAGCGCCCAGAGCCAGACATTCCCTCAGGGAATTTTCCAATTCCGGCGGCCCCGGGGCCAGTACTGTCACCTGCCCCCCTGCTTTTTCCCGGAGCCGCAGCCCCTCTTCCACGGCGCACAGGTCCGGGGGGCTGGTAATATAAACTAAACGCTGGAAATCCACCAGGCCGGTTCGCTGGTCCACCTCTAGGGAGGCTGGATCCGGAACTCTCCTGACAATGACGATGACCTTCACAAAACCTTCCCCCTTCGCTCAGGACTGACGGTACAATACCCCATAGCCGCCCCGGGGATAGTGCCAGGAAACGGCCTTCTGCTCGCAGGCAAGGGAACATGTGCCGCATTCCAGGCAGCCTTCATAGCTGTGCAGGACCTCTTCGCCGGAGAGCGTAAATAAACCCGCCGGGCAGAAAAACAGGCAGGGGCGCTCCCGGCAGACAGCGCACTTGTTTTTATCTAATGTAATATGGGCCTTTTCATCCACCCGGAACACGAGCAAATTCAGCTTCTCCTGAATGTTTACCATCCTATGGAACGTCCCCCTTCAATCAGGTCCTTAAGGAGCTGGAACCAGGATACGCCGGTCTCTCTCATTCCGGCAGCGGCTAGATCCCGGATTCTCTCCTTGGGACCCTCCGCGGCGTGAAAAACCTGCTCCGCCAACCGGCAAATCATTGCCGGATAGACGTTTTGGATCCGCTGGTTTAAAAAAAACTCCGGTGCCCTTTGAAACCTTTGAAAGTCCTGGATTAGTTTTTGTTCTCTCAGAAAAGTTTCATAGCGGGCCAGGCCAGGTGCGGAAAAATCCCTGTCTTTGGCGGCGGCTATCACAGTCCGGGCGGCGGCCTCCCCCGCCACCATGGCGTAGTTGATACCCTGCAGGTAGCAGCCCGCCGCCAGGACCATTCCCGCGGCGTCCCCCGCCACCAGCAGGCCCGGCGCGTACAGCTTCGGAAACATCTTCCAGCCGCCCTCGGGAATCATATGGGCTGAATATTCCTTGACGCTCCCGCCGCGGATCAGGGGCAGGATGGAGGAGTGGTTTTTCAGTCCGGCAAGCAGCTCGTAAGGCCTGGCCCGTTCCCTCAGGAGGGAGGAGAGCTGGACGATTATGCCTATGGAAAGGCTTTCCCGGTTGGTATACAAAAAACCGCCGCCGCAGACATTCCCGGTCACGGATCCCAGGAATTCATAGGCTGTCCCCTCGTTGCCGTTGATCTGAAAACGTTCTTCCAGCAACTGCCGGTCCAGGGCAATCACTTCCTTGATCCCCAGGGACATCCCCCGGAGGGAAAAGTCCCCCCGCAGCCCGGCTTCCCTGGCCAGGAAAGAATTCACGCCGTCCGCGGCCACAACCACGTCCGCGTAAAGCTCACCCTTTTCCCTGCGGGTCCGGACACCTTTGACAGCCCCCTTCTCCCGGATTAAGCCGTCCACCACGGTCTTCGGTACCAGCAGGGCCCCTGCTTCCACAGCCCTTTGAGCCAGCCAGCGGTCAAATTGCGGCCTGAGAAGGGTAAAGCCGTTATTGGGGGGGGCGTCTGCGCCACTGCTTTTATAGTCCAGGGAGAACAGAGCGCTTTCGGACATAAACCCGATGCTCCTGCGGGTAATATAGCGCTCCACCGGGGCGCTCAGCCGGAAACCCGGAAGCAGCCTTTCCAGGCAGGAGGTTCCGTACAGGACCGCCCCGGAGACATTTTTGGCGCCCGGGTACTCCCCGCGCTCCAGCAGGGCAACCCGCAGGCCCGCCCGGGCCATGACCAGGGCCGCCGTTGAACCCGCCGGGCCGGCGCCGACCACCACTGCATCAAAGTGTTCTTTGCCCCTCATTACGGCTCAACCCCGCTTCCCCTTAGACCAAGTTCCTTCAACCGTTCTACCAGCAGGGGCAGAACCTGCTGCACATCCCCCAGCACAGCCAGGTCGGCGTTTTTAAATATGGGCGCCCGGGGGTCCCTGTTCACAGCCACGATGGTCCCGCAGTCCCTGATCCCCATCGTGTGCTGGATGGCCCCGGATATCCCGAAGGCCAGGCAGAGCCGGCCGGAAAAGTTTTTTCCGCTCACGCCCACCATGCGCTCCCGGGGCAGCCAGCCCTTATCCACCGCGACCCTGGAACCGCCCACCGGAGCCCCCAGTAGCTCGCCCAGTTCCCGCAGTTTGCCGAATAACTCTCCATTCCCCAAACCGTTCCCCCCGGAGACCAGAACATCCGCCTCAGCCAGGTCAACCTCCCGGAAACCGGAGGAACGGATCCCCAGGTGCCGGACTCCGGACTCCGCAGGCAGGGCCGGAGCCACGGTCACCACTTCTGCCGGAGGGCTAAACTCAGGCTCTGCCAATCCCCTCGCCCCGGGTGAAAAAGCCAGAACCGGTGTTTTCTCCCCGCCGGCCAGCTCCGTCCGGACAGCCATGCCGTTTAACAGCAGCCGCTTTACTTCAAAGCAGTCCTCCGCAACCGGTTTCAGGGAAAGGCAGCCGGGGAGGAAAGGGCTTTGCAGCCGGGCGGAAAGACGCCCGGCCAGGTCCCGCCCGTTGGCAGTCATGCCGCAGATGACCAGAAGGGGTTTGTATTTGGTGATCAGATCAACAAGGGCGCCGGCGTACACGTTCCCGTCGTAATGCTCTAGCTCCCCGGCGGCACAGACATAAACCCGCTGGGCTCCGCAGCCGGACAGCTGCTCCACCAGTACTTCCAGCCGGCTCCCCAAGAGGACGGCACAGACCCTTTGGTCCCTTACCCGGGCAGCCTGCGCCCTGCCCAGCAGCTCCCTGGTCAGGTCCGTAAGCCCTTCTCCTTCGTATTCGGCCAAAACCCATATCTCCCGCCCCATGCTCTCCTCCTGCAAACACAGTTTTCTATAAGCCGGCGGCCACCCTGTACCCTTCCAGGATCGCGGCATCCACCCGCCGGGGGGCCAGGCAGTCGCCGATGCGGTACAGGGCTGCCACTTTACCCTTCAGGGCAAAATAGAGTTCATCGTTAACCCGGTTCGGCGCCGCCGTCACCACGCTGTCGACACCGCGCCACTCCACTTCCCTTCCGGAGTAGTTATGCACACCCCTGACCGTGCTTCCTTTCACGGATAGCACAGTGACATTGGGCGTCATGGTGATCCCCAGCTGGTGCGCCCGGCGGTACCACATCTCCAGGTCCAGGGTGGGGCCGAGTCCCTGGCCCACATAAAGGTTGGGGGAAACAATCTCCACCCGCTTCCCCCGGCCAGCCAGCAGCTCCGCTACGCCAGCCGCCTGGTAAAAACCCTGCTGGTCCACCACCAGGACATTTTGGCCCAGTTCCGGCTCCTCCTCCAGCACCTGCCGGACGGTATACAGGTTTTCCCCGCCGCTGGCTAAAGCAGGGGGATGCTGGGGCAGGGAGCCGGTTGCCACGATCACGGCGTCCGGTTTTTCAGCCAGGATCTTTTCCGGGCTGGCCGTGCAGCCCGTCCTCAGCTTCACCCCGGCTTCCTCCAAACAGTGCATCAGGTTCCGGATAAGGTCCAGAAACTCCTCCCGGTAGGGAAGCCGGGCAGCCAGCCTGACCTGCCCACCGCAGACGTCCTCCTTCTCCCAGAGGATGACCCGGTGTCCCCGCAGGGCCGCTGTTTTCGCCGCAGCCAGACCCGCCGGACCTCCCCCCGCCACCAGGACCAGGCTGGACTTCGGGGCCGGCTTCAGACAGCCCTCTCCCCGGGTTTTTTCCTGGCCCACAGCGGGATTCTGAACGCAGCCGATGGTCTTGTTGAGGCCCACCCGGCCGATGCAGTCCTGGTTGCAGGACAGACAGGTCCGAATGGAATCGTTCATCCCCTGCAGAGCTTTGTTGGCCAGCCAGGGGTCGGCTATTTGGGCCCGCACCATGCCAATCAGGTCTGCGTGCCCGTCCCGTAAGATTTGCTCGGCCTGGACCGGGTCTTTAATCCGGCCCACGGCCACAACCGGTATTTTTACAGCCTTTCTAATGGCCGATGACATGTAGACGCTGTAGCCCGGGGGCATGGCCATGGAGCCCTCCACCAGGTACAGATTCCGGGTGGCAATGCCCACGCTGGTATTGATATAGTCGAAGAGCCCCGATTGATCCAGCCGGCGGGCTATCTCCACCGTGTCTTCCAGGGTGAGTCCCCCGTCGGTGAATTCGTCCCCGGAAAGCCGGATCCCCAGGGCCAGCTGCTCCCCCACCACGTTCCGGACCGCCGCGGCAACCTCCAGCACAAGGCGGAGCCGGTTCTCCAGGCTGCCGCCGTATTGGTCCCGCCGGTGGTTGGTAAGGGGAGAAAGAAACTGGCGCAGGATGGAGGAGTGGGAAGCCTGCAGCTCCAGGCCGTCAAACCCGCCTTCCCGGACATGAACCGCTGCCAGGGCGTAGCTGGCCACCAGCCGGGCGATGTCAAACCGGTCCATTTCTTTGGGCACTTCCCGGAAGAGGGGATCCCGGACCGGGGAGGGCGCCCATAGGGGCAGCCCGGTGTAGATGCTGGAGCCCTGGTTGCCGTTGTGGTTGAGCTGGGCGAATATTTTCGTCCCGTACTGGTGAACCATCCCCGTAATCAGGCGGTAACCCGGGATGACATCCTCCCGGTAGGCCTCAATAAGCTTCTCATAGGCGCGGTCTGTGGGATGGACGGACTGTTCTTCGGTGATGATCAGCCCCGCACCCCCCCTGGCCCTTTCTCTGTAATAATAAGCAAGTCTCTCGCCAGGCAGGCCGTTCTCCGACAGGTTTGTTAAATGAGCCGTAAATACAATCCTGTTGTTAAGGCGGACAGGTCCTATTTGAATGTTCTGAAACAAATACCTGTAAGCACTGGACATGCAAACACTCCCTCAGATCTTCAGGCCGGCGGAGCGGCCCTCCCGGATGGCGGCTCCCAGGCCCCGGGGGGCCACACAGTCGCCCGCGGCCCACACCTCCACACCGGCCCTTTGCAGCTCATCGTAAAGGTCGCGGGATGGGGTGGGCGGAACCACCGCCACCAGCGTGTCAAAGCCTTTTAAATGCTCCGGCTTCCGGCTGTAGCTGCCAAGCACTTCCACCCCGGAGGGTGTTGCCCTGACGATTTCCAGCTGCGTCCTGAAGACTATGCCCTTTTGATAAGCTTCCTGGTACCAGTGGACAAACTCCCCGCTGGGGACCAGTTCCGGGGATATTACTAATTCGGGGGAGAGGAACTCCAGTTTCTCAACTCTGCCGGCCAGGCCCAGGGCCGTCCCCACCGCCCGCCGGCCTCCCTCCAGGTCGACAAGCAAGACCCGGCGGCCAACCGCCCCGGACCCCTCCAGGATATCCTCCGGCATCAAAAAATCAACACCGGGCTCCACCGGAAAAGGCAGGGGGGAAGGCAAGCTCCCGGTGGCTGCGATCACCGCTTCCGCCGATTCGGAGGCTACGGTGCTTTGATCAGCCAGCCGGCCAAAACGGAACTGTACCCCCAGGCTCAGGGCCCGGTGGTACAAATAATCAATGATATTTTGAAAACGCCCGCAGCCCGGAACCTTTGCGGCCAGGCCCAGACGCCCTCCCGGCCGCTCCCACCGCTCATATACAACCACACCGTGCCCCCGCTCCGCAGCCGTGCAGGCCGCCTCCAGGCCGGCGGGGCCGGCCCCGGCCACCAGCACCTTTTTCGACCTGGCGGCAGGCTTTCCGGAAACCGGCATCTCCCCTTCCCGGCCCGCCCGGGGGTTAACCGCACAGGTGAGCATTGGGTTCATCTCCCAGTGAACGAAGCAGCCCTGGTTGCAAAGGATACAGGGCCTGGCCTCATCCCCGGCGCAGCCGGACCGGACCGGCAAAAACGGATCCGCAATGAGCGCCCGGGTCATTTCAACCAGTTGAATACCTTCCGCCAGCAAACTCTCGGCCAGTTCCAGACTGACCACGCTGCCGGTGGCACAGACGGGAACAGCAAGGGATTGCGCCATCAGCCGGGCCGGAGGCGCTGCATAATCTTCGGGGTGGCACATGGAGGCGGCGGTGAGATACAGGCTGTAGATGCTGCCCACCTCCACGGCCACGTAATCCACCAGGCCGCCGCTGCACAGGTGCAGGGCCAGATCCCGGCTGTCTTCGGGCTTCAAGCCTCCCCAGGGGGCATACTCGTCACCGCAGAGACGCAGGCCTACAATGGGGCCGGGGCCTGCCGCCCGGCGCACCGCCTCCAGGACCTCCCGGCAAAACCTGGCCCTGTTTTCCAGGGAAGCCCCGTAAGCATCCGTACGAAAGTTGGTTAAAGGGGACAAAAACTGGCGCAGAAGGGAATGCTGGCCGGCATTGATCTCCACCCCGTCCAGCCCCAGGGCACATAACCTGGCGGCGCACTCTGCGAACCCAGCCACGACCCCCCGGATATCCTCTTCTTCCATGGCTTTGGGAACTTCTCCGGTGTTTACCTCGGGAAAAGGTGAGGGCGCCCACACCTCCCGGCGCGACAGGCCTCCCGTAGCCTGCCCGCCGTAATGGTTGAGCCCGGCCACCACCAGGCTGCCGTGCCGGTGCACCGCCTCCGCAATCCGACGGTAACCGGTTTCCGTTTCCTTTTGAAAGGCAAAGATGGCATTTTCGTAAGGATAATCGGAAGGGTGCACAACCCCTCCTTCAACGATGATTAAAGCGGCTCCGCTCCTGGCCCTCTCTTCGTAATAGCTGACATGCCTGTCCCCGGGCCCGTGGTTTACGGCAAAATTGGTCCGGTGCGGCCCGAAGACAATCCGGTTTTTCAATTTATGCTGCCTGATAACCAGCGGGCTTAAGACATTCAAGCGGTGGTTCAAGCTATGGACCTCCTGAGAAAAGTAAAGCGCGCATTGCCTTTAAGGGGCTGGCTGAAACAGCCTGCCGGAGGGTGCGCACGGCAAAGATAATCTAGTTTAAAATTCTTATGATTCAATGATTATGCTTTAAAGATCAAGATCTGGCAAGGGTGGCGGAAAGTCAAAAATATAAGTTTCTTTTACCCTTGACCTACTGGCCTGTCTATAACATAAAGGAACTGTGGGGAGATTGAAATTCTCAATGACGGGGAATCACATAAGGAAGCAGAGCCTACCCGTCCACCCCCCGGGAGATTGAGATTCTCAAAGACGGGGAACAGCGCCCTCTTCCCTCTTTAAACCCGGACAGGATCCGATAACCGGAATTTACAGCTGGTCCGCCAGGATCTCCGCCAGGAACCTGGCTTCCGCAGCCTTTTCACCTCTCTCCGCCAGTCCCTTGCGCAGCTGCATCAGGCAGCCCGGGCACTCCACGGCCACAATTTCGGCCCCTGTTTCCCGGATGCAGTCCAGCTTCTGGTCGAGGATTTGGGTGGAAAGTTCAGGATACTTCAGGGAATATGCCCCCCCGAAGCCGCAGCAGCGGTCGGCATAGGGCATTTCCACCAGGTCCGCCCCGGCTATTTTTAACAGCTCCCTGGGCTCCTGGGTGACCCCCAGGCTTCGCTTCAGGTGGCAGGAGTCATGGTAGGTCACCCTCTTGTTCAGCGCCTTGAACCGGAGGCCCGGCGCGTTTCCGTCCTTAATCTGCCGGTAAAGAAATTCTGCAAAGTCATGCACCCTGGCAGCCATGGCCGCGGCCCGGGCCTGCAGGACCGGGTCACCAGCCAAAAGCTCCGGGTAGATGTTCTTCAGAGCGTGGGTGCAGGTGGGGCAGGGTGTCAGGATATAGTCGACGCCGGCGTCTTCAAAGGCCGCCAGGTTCTGCCGGGCCACTTCCGCCATAACCTCCGGCGCACCCAACTGCCGGGCCGGGTAGCCGCAGCAGGTCTGTCCCTGGGGGAACACCACTGAAAAGCCAGCGCTTTCCAGTACCTTGACCATGGAAACACCGATTTCCGGGTAGATGAAGTCGGTGAGACAACCGGCAAAGAGGCCAACCCTGGGCCAGGCCTTGCTTTCCCTTTTACTCCCCGCCTCTTTTTCTGCCCCTGCTCCTGTTCTCAATACTGCTGCCCTCTCCGGGCCATCCCCTGCTTTCTTCTTTGCGATACTATCTGCTTTACCCCGTACTTTACTATCCTGTGCAGTTTCTTGCCTGATTTCATGCTTACCTTCTTTATATATCTGCATCTCTTTCTGCCCCTTTGCCTGGCTTACTTTCCCCTTCCTGCCCGGCATACCTTTTGAACCACGTCCTCAGGGATTCCTCCGCCAGGGCAGGCAAATTCCTCATACCCGCCTGCCCTGCCAAAAAGAAGGGCAGGTGGCGGACTGTTCCTTCCTTAACAAAGGGTCTCTGACCCACCGCTGCGGCACGCAAAAGGCCGTGGAAGAGCGAGCGGTTGGTCAGCACATTTTTCAAGAACAGCCGCTGGAGCAGGGGCAGCCCATCCTTTTGCGCCAGCCGCGTCCGCAACTCATTAATCAGGCGGGGGATGTTAATCCCGGCGGGGCAAAAATCCTTGCAGCGCTCGCAACCGAGGCAGAGGGACTGAATATCATTAGCGTTCTCCAGCCCGTTAAAGAAAGCTGTTAGAACAGTGCCGATGCCGCCGGTGTAAACGTAGCCGAAAACGTGCCCGCCCACCAGCTGGAAGACTGGGCACACATTTAAGCAGGAGGCGCAGCGGATACACTGGAGGGCCTCCTTGAAAACGGGATCGTCCCGCATTTCGGTGCGCCCGTTGTCCAGCAGGACAATATGCATTTCCTTTTGAACCGGCCTGCCGGAGGCGTCCACCGCCGGGGCCGGGCCGCTCAGCATGGTTACGTAACTGGTCAGTTGCTGGGAAGTGGCGCTGCGGGGCAGGGCTTCCAGAATGGGAAGGGCATCAATAAAGCGCTCCACCAGTTTTTCAAGGCCCACCACGGCCACATAAAGGGGAGGAAGGGTTGTTGTGAGGCGCCCGTTGCCCTCATTGGTGACCATGACCAGCGTGCCGGTTTCCGCCACGGCGATGTTGGCGCCTGATATCCCCAGATCAGCATTCAAAAACTTCTGACGCAGGTTTTCCCGGGCCACCTTGACCAGGCGCGGGATCTCCGGAGGTTGCTCCTTCCCGGTCTCCCGGGAAAAGACACCCGCCACCTGCCCCCTGGTCATATGGATGGCCGGCATCACCATATGGGAGGGGCGCTGGCCGCAGAGCTGGATAATCCACTCACCCAGATCGGTTTCCACCACTTCCATACCGGCTTCGCTCAGGTACCTGTTCAGGTGGATTTCCTCGGTGGCCATGGACTTGGACTTGACGATGGTTTTGACGCCCCGCTCCCGGGCCAGGTTTATAATATAATCCCTGGCCTCGCCGGCAGTTTTGGCCCGGAAGATTTTCGCCCCGCGCCTTGCCGCCTCGGAGGCAAAACGCTCCGCCAGTTCTTCCATGCGCCCGGCAGCCCGGCTTTTAATTGCGGCAATTTCCTCCCGCAGGGCGCTGAAGTCTTTATTCCTGTAGGCGGCCTGCCGGGATACCAGGTAATCGTCGGCAAAGCGCCCCAGCGCCCCCCGCAGGTTTTCATTGGACAGGGCCCCCTGGATAGCTCCCTTGATTGGCGGGCCGCTCATACCGCCTCACCCCCCGGCCGGTCGATAAAGATGATGTAAAGCTCAGCCGGCCCATGGACACCGATGGTCAGCACGCGCTCAATGTCCGCGGTGCGGCTGGGGCCGGAAACAAAGGCCAGATAAGGCGGCAGGCCTTCCGGGTCACGGCCGTAAAGCTCCAGGGCATCCCGCAGGGTGGGCACGATCCGGACCGTGGGGACCAGGGCCACGTGCACGGGGGGAAGCATCGAAACCAGACGGCAGTCCAGGTTTGTTGCATCCTGGACAAGGGTCCCGGTCTCCACAATGGCCAGGTCGAAAGCGGAGATACCCACTCCGGCATCCGGGGCATGCAGGCGCAGGTCCTTAAGATGCAGGGCCGGACCCGTATCCCCTGCCCATAAATCAGCCAACTGGAGGGAGTCCACCAGAGGGGAAGGCGCCGCCACGACCTTTTCAGCGCCGGTCCGTTCAATGATCTCCTTTATTTTGAGGGCTGCTTCAATGCTGTCCGGAGCACGGTCCACCCGGGCTGAAACAATCCCGGCACTAATCTTAAATGCTTCATAGGGCGCGCCGGCCTCCCCGCCGGCCATTTCCACCTGCAAGTTCGGTGCTGTCAAGAAGAACTCCCTCCCTTCGGACTAAAGCCGTGAACCGGCACAAACAGATCCGGGACTCCGGGACCTGTCTTGCTTTTATTGTATTACTGTCCGGCACGCCGTTAGCTTTATAGCCTTCTTTCAGTTTCTTCAAGCGGAGTGCCGGAGCAGGGTAGAGCGGGCTGGAACGCTCCCGGTTCAATCGGACGTCAAGCTCTTGATTATTGATTTCCAGTCGCAGTAGCTCTCGATGTTCTCCAGGGCTGCCCGGATGCCTTCCTGGTCATGGGGCTGGATGTGCCGGCTGACCAGGGCCAGTTTTTCAATTGTGGTGTAAGTATCATAGTGAACCAGGATCACAGGCACATGCATCTCCTCGGCCCGGGCCAGAACCTTCACGTCCGGATAAAGCCCGCCGGTCAGGATTAGCACCGAGGTGCTTGTCTCCAGAGCCGCCAGAGCAAGGTCTGCCCGGTCGCCGCCCAGGATGACGGCCTTGTTGGCCGCCCGCCGCAAATAGGTGAGGGCTCCCGCAATGGTCATGGCGCCGATAACAACATCTTCTACGGGCAAGTTAAGATGCTCATGGGCCGCCAGAATCTCTCCGCCCAGAACATCGTAAAATTCAGCCACAGTGGGGTAGGCGATTTCCAGCCTGCTGGGGAACACCCCGAGGGTCTTATAACCCGCCTTTTCCAAAATGGGACGGTAAACCCCGTCGGTTTTGGCATGCAGGGGCCTGGGGACGTTGCTGAAGATGTTGCCTGCAACGGGAACCCCCTCCAGAGCCAGATGCCTGTTTAGAAAGAGGGCGTTGTCCAGGCTGTAATCGTTTTCCACCTTGAGCACCAGGAGGGCGCAGGACCCCAGGGTTTTGGCCAGGGTCACGCAGTCCAGGCCGCAGCTGACCAGAATATCCATGGACAGGGCTCCGTCGATTATAACAAGGTCTGCTTCCCGGGAAATCTCCTCAAAGGCATCCCTGATCCTGGCCAGGGCGTCTTTCATCACCGTCTGGGTACTGAGATAAAAGGGACCGGCAGAGACCGGCGCAATAATTTCCAGAGGCGCCTTCAGATTTAAGACCTTTTTCATCAGAACGGAATCCATATCCCCGCTGCCCGGTAATTTGCGTACGCTGGCCACCGGCTTGAAATACCCCACTCTATATCCTTCCTGTTGCAGTTTTTGTGCCAGACCAAGGGCCACCACTGTTTTTCCGCTACCCGGAGTGCCCATAATATAAAGGCTCTTCAATCTTAATCACCTCAAGATATGGTTATTTTAATATCCAGGGCCGAGAGGCCCTTCTCGTAAGCAAACAGCGGGTTAATGTCCATTTCGTTGATTTCCGGAAAATCTGTGACCAGTCTGGCGGTACGCCGGATAACATCCACCACTGCTGCAAGATCCCTGGGCGGCTCGCCCCGGTACCCCCGCAACAGGGTAAAAGCCTTTGTTTCCGCAAGCATTTCCTCAATCTGCCTGGTTCCGGTCAACCTGCTTGCCAGGCGGAAAGACACATCTTTAAACAGGTTGACGTATATCCCCCCCAGCCCGAAGGCAATCAGGGGACCGAACTGCACGTCCCTGGTCATGCCGACAATCAGTTCAATCCCTTTGGGCATCATTTTTTGCACCTCAATGCCGTAAATAATAACCTTGGGCAGGTAGCGGTGAACACTTTCCATAATCTCTATGAAGGCCCGCCTGACTTCTTCCGGAGTTTGAATTCCGATCTTGACCCCGCCTACGTCCGTTTTATGCAAAATTTTAGGGGAAGCCACCTTGAGCACAACAGGATAACCCAGTTCCCCGGCGGCAGCCACCGCCTCCTCCGGGTTTGTGGTTAAGATCACCGGCGCGGCAGGAATCCCGTAGGCGCTTGCCACCTCGGCGGCTTCGCTGCCCATCAAGGTCAGGCGGCGGTCCTTAATTACATCATAGAAAACGGCCTTGACGGTTTTCTTGTCCGGTTTAACAGGCACGCCCTTTTCAGCAGTTTCCTCCCCGCGGCGGTACAGGCCGTAGTTATATAGCCCCCGGATACATTCAATGGCAGGCTCGGGAAAGGTAAAGCATGGTATACCCGCATTAGAAAGGATGTCTGCTCCCTGGGCCAAGCACTTTCCCCCGGTATAGGCCGCAAAGACCGGCTTGTCCGGATGAGCATCCCGGATCCGGATCAGGGCCTGGGAAATCTCCACAGGCCGGGTTACCGCGGTGGGACACAGCAGAAACAAAACACTGTCCACATTGGGATCTGTCATAACCTTTTCCAGGGCGAACTCAAAGCGTTCCACCCCGGCGTCCCCGAGGACGTCCACCGGGTTGTAGATGCCGGCTTCCTGGGGCAGGTTGGCGCGCATTTCCTCGATGGTCTTTTTATCAAAGCGGGCCATGGCCAGCCCCTTTTGTTCCACATTGTCCGTTGCGATGATCCCGGGACCACCGGAGTTGGTAACAATGGCCACCCTGTTGCCGGCAGGGATTACGGATTTGGAAAAAGCCACGGCCAGGTCAAAGAGCTCGGTCATGCTTCTGGCCCTGATGATGCCGCACTGGGCAAAGGCCGTAGTATAAGCCAGATCGCTCCCCGCCAGGGCTCCGGTGTGGGATGAGGCCGCCTGGGCGCCGGCCTGGCTCACTCCGGACTTCAAAACAATAACCGGCTTTTTTCTGGCCGCCTGGCCGGCCACTTCCAGAAAGCGGGGTCCGTCGACGATATCTTCGATATAACAGAGAATGACCCTCGTGTAAGGATCATTGGCAGCGTCTTTGATAAAATCTATTTCCGACAGGTCAGCCTTGTTCCCCAGGCTGACTACTTTACTGAAGCCAAGCCCCACAGCGCTGCTCCAATCCAGGATGGCCAGAAGGATCGCCCCGCTCTGGGAAAGGAAGGCAATATCTCCCTTGATGGGAAACGTGGCGGCAAAGGAAGCGTTGATGGGTGTATGGGTGTCCACAAATCCTACACAGTTGGGCCCCAGCATTTGCATCCCGTAACTATGACAGGTTTCCAGAAGTTTCTTCTCCAGGTCCAGCCCTTCTATGCCGGTTTCTTTAAATCCCGCCGTAATCACGGTCAGTGCCTTGACCCCTTTTTCGCCGCAGGCGCCGGCCGCCGCCAGCACCTTTGACGCCGGTACCGAGATCACAGCCATGTCCACGTCCCCTGGAACGGCTCCAATTGACGGGTAGGCCTTATGTCCCTCGATTTCATTTTCCTTTGGATTGATTGGGTAGATCTTTCCCTGATAGCCGCTTTCGATGATATTGCGCATGATGGCATTGCCGATTTTGCCCCTGGCCCTGGAAGCTCCAATAACGGCCAGGGAACCGGGCCTGAATAAACTGGTTAATTCCCCCACTGCTGCTACACACCCCTTTCTGTCTGATGAAACGGCGACCATTCAAATATCTTGCTGAAGGGTGGTTTATAAACATTGGTTCCAGATATTACATTAACGTGATAATTTCAAACAATAAAGACAGCATGGCCTGAATACATCTTTACTCAAGTATAATTTTTCTCATTGTTTCTAGTCAACTATAATGCTTGAAACACCTGTTTTATAAATTATTCAAATAAATTTCTTAAGTATTTGTTCAGCCTGACCATAACAGGCTAATACCTGACTGTATATGGAAATTTTTACCTTTATTAAGTTTATACCGCTATTTAAAATGAGAAAATAACAGGTTCTACAGACCCAGTTAGAGTTAAAGGGAAAAAAATCATTCCTTAATGTGGCAGAACATCCAATATATGAATACCTTGTTTATAAAAGGGAGGTGTTCCTTATATGGATTATGTTATCCAATCTGGCGATACGCTGAGTATCATTGCCAACCGTTT
Source organism: Bacillota bacterium (assembly GCA_029555205.1). GTDB lineage: Bacteria > Bacillota > Desulfotomaculia > Desulfotomaculales > Pelotomaculaceae > DTU098. The sequence goes on along the minus strand of JAKPTB010000054.1, from coordinate 6,498 downwards.
TGGGGTAACAGTTGAAAACATCCTGAGAGCTAACCCCAGGCTTGAGAGGCAGGCTTTCATCTTTCCAGGGCAAATCATCCACATTCCCCTGCAGGGGAGTTGTCTGGTTCCCATGGAATCGCTCTACATTGTTCAGCCTGGCGATACTTTAACACGTATAGCATTGAGATTTAATATTCCCGTGGGTGCGTTACTGCAGGCCAATCCCCAGATAACCAACCCTGATCTGGTTTATCCCGGTCAAATCATTGCCATCCCGCTTCCATACGGCTCTGTGGAACCCAGTGCGGCCCCGGCTCCCATGCCCTTATTCCCGCCCCTGGACCCCTATCTCGAGCAAAAATAATTAATGATGTGTCAAATGGCCTTCCCGGGATGAAGGCCATTTATATTTTCTAATTTAGTTTGTCCTTATTAAAGAGGGAATTTTTGTTTATTACTAGGCAAAAGAGATGTGTTATAATTCTGTTAAAATACACAGGAGGGCAGAGAGAATTGGCGAGAAAAAGAAATAAACGAAAAAGATTAAAACCGGGCCGCCTGCTTTTCCTCCTCCTCTGCCTGGCTGTGCTGGTGGGATGCGGAGCCGGAGTGGGGCTGGTCTTCGCCAGTGTCAGGGACATGCCGGCAATGAGCCCGGCAGCTCTTGAAGCCAGCGCTTCGACCATGATATATGATCAGGACGGTAACCTGGTAACCAATGTGGGCATCAAAAACAGTGTCCCCGTAAATATTAAAGAAGTTCCCGAACATGTTGTCAATGCCTTCCTGGCCATAGAAGATCCCGCCTTTTACCAGCACCACGGGTTTAGCCTGAGGGGTATTGCCAGGGCTGCCTGGTCCGACCTGACCTCGCGGGAAATCCGGCAGGGCGGCAGTACCATTACGCAGCAGCTGGTTAAATTATCCTTTTTAACCCCGGAGCAAACTATTAAAAGAAAAATCCAGGAGCTGATCCTGTCAATTCAGGTGGAAAGGCGCTACACGAAAGACGAAATTCTGGAAATGTACCTGAATAATATTTACCTGGGCGAAGGATGCTATGGCATCCAGGCGGCGGCACAAACATTTTTCGGCAAAGATGTGGGCAATCTGGAACTGGAGGAGGCGGCCCTGCTGGCCGGTTTGCCCCAGGCGCCCAGCGCCTATAATCCTTTTAAGATCCTGGTCCTCCAGGACAAGGAAAAGGAAGAACACATTAAAACGATAGTCTCCAGACGCAATACGGTTCTGGACTGCATGGTTAAATACAACTATATCGACCAGGCCCGGGCAGATGCTGCCAAGAGCGCGGAGCTGAAACTGGATACCCGGGAGCCGTCCAGCAGGCAATACCCCTACCCGTATTTTCTGGATTACGTAACAGAGGTTCTGATCGAAAAATACGGCGAAAGCGAAGTTTTCAACGGAGGGCTTAAGGTCTATACTACCCTTGATCCGAAAATACAGCAAATTGCCGAGGCCGCAATGGAAAATTCTTCGAACTTCCCTCCCTCCAAAACTGATGCCAACGGAATTTCCCAGCCCCAGGGCGCCATTGTCGTCCTGGACCCCCATACGGGACACATTAAAGCCCTTGTAGGCGGGCGGGAGCACGTCCAGAAGCGGCAGTGGAACCGGGCCACGATGACATCCCGGCAGCCCGGCTCCTCCTTCAAGCCCATTGCAGCCTACGGGCCGGCCATCGAATACAAGGGCCTGGGTCCTGCCTCCGTGGTTGACGATATTCCGGTTAAATACGGCTCCTATGAACCTAAAAACTCCGACGGAGTATACAGAGGCCTGGTCACCCTGCGTACAGCACTGACCCGTTCAATTAATACAGTTGCAGTAAAACTGCTGGCTGATACAGTGGGCTTAAGCGAAGCCATCAAGTTTGCCTCCGGTCTGGGGATCAAGCTGGACCCGGCCAACCACGGCGCCAGCATGGCCCTGGGCGGACTGCACAGCGGTGTAACCCCCCTGCAGATGGCCGGGGCTTACGGGGCCTTTGCCAACCAGGGAGTATTCATTGAACCCACCGCCATCCTCAGAGTCGAAAAGGCCGACGGTATTATTATCGATCAAATAGTGCCCCGGCAGCGGCAGGCCATGAAAGCCACTACTGCCTATCTAATTACGGATATGCTCAAATCTGCCGTACAAAGCGGAACCGGCACCGGCGCCCAGATCGGACGGCCGGCGGCGGGCAAAACAGGAACAACTGATAAGGGAGTTGATATCTGGTTTGCCGGATATACCCCGGATCTGGTGGCTGTGGTATGGATTGGCCATGACAACAACCAGACCCCGATGCCCCAGGCATACGGCGGCATGTACCCGGCCAGGATCTGGCGGGATGTTATGAGCAAGGCCTTGAGTGGTGTCCCGGCTAAGGACTTCCCCCGCCCGGATGGTCTGGTGACGGAAACCGTTGACAGCAAGTCGGGGCTACTGCCCGGTCCCAATACACCCGCCGATTCTCTGGTGACGGATTTATTTGTGGAGGGAACAGTGCCTACGGAAACCGACAATGTCCATGTTTTTGTGGAAGTATGTGCAGCAAGCGGCCTCCTGCCCAATGAGTATTGCCCGGATCGGGTCATAAAACCGCTGCTCAAACTCCCCTATACGGTACCAAGTACCGTGGAAGACTATGCCCAGAGGGTGCCCGGGGAAACATGCGCCATTCACGGAGCCGGCAAAGGACTGGCGCCGAATGATGGGCATGATGGAATACAAATATTTAGACCGCAGCCCATTAACACAAACGAACCGCCCGGGGGTACTTCCCCGGACACATTAGAACATGCTGCTCAGGAAAGTCAGGATTAGCTGGAAGCCGCTTCAACACCAGTGGTTGAATTGTGTTCTATTGTTCGATAATTACATTTTACAGCTCCACCTGAGAAGGTGGAGCTGTAATATTGGATCTTCCCCGCCAGCAACTCCAGTTATAGGCACTCATAGTAACATTAATTTTGATTAGACTAAAGGATGAAATTATAAATCCATCCCACAGGAGGTGAATAAAATGTATAAACAGGGCTGGTCTGACCACCCCAGGGGAGTCCATGTCAAACCTCTAACCCCGGACGGTAGTGACGTAACCATTTTCTATAACGGACTGCTGCACCGTTCCGGCGCCAATCAGGTCTACCTGCATGCCGGATTTGGAGATCCGATGCACTGGGAGGTGGTCGAAGATTACCGCATGCAGTATACACCGGAAGGCTGGAAAAAAACCCTGAACATGGAGGATAGCAGGCTGTCTTTCTGTTTTCGCGATACGAGCGATAATTGGGACAATAATAACGGGCATAACTGGGTTTATACAACATCTTAACAGGCAATCACAAAACCGGGCCTCGACCCGGTTTATTTTTGTTTAATATTGCAGGAATACCACTGCTCCGCCCAGAAAAGAATGAATAACAAATTAATGAATAATAACGTTCTTTTCCGGAGGGATAGGCATGTTTATAGGCAACATTAAGGATCTCCAAGAAATTGAAGTCAAAGCGCCCGGCGTGAAAAATGCCTTTAAAAAGACATTAATTGGACCGGAGCAGGGTTGGGACGGCTGGGTCATGCGTCTTTTCACCCTGAAGGAAGGCGGCATGACACCCCATCACGCCCATCCCTGGCCGCACATCAACTATATCATCAGCGGCCGGGGCACATTATGCCTGGACGGCAAGGATACCTCCCTGGGGGAAGGTTCCGTGGCCTACGTGCCGTCCAACACAAAACACCAGTTTAAAAATGACGCCAAGGAGGATTTTGTTTTTATCTGCATCGTCCCCGAGGAGGGAGACGTCTAATCGCAGAACGGGGCATAAGATTATACCCTAGGACTAATAACAAAAAAAGACCTTATCCTTGAGCAGGAAGGTCGTTTTTTTCTTATGAAGGCGACACTCGGATTTTCACTTAGGAATAGGATTTGCAGTCCTCTGCCTTACCACTTGGCTATGTCGTCGATCAAATGGAGCGGAAGACGAGATTCGAACTCGCGACCCTCGCCTTGGCAAGGCGTTTTCGTACTTTTACTACTGCCAACCTTTACACTGTAATAGTACTGATAGGACTATACTGTTCCGTGATTGCGGTCCTGCTGCCTCTAGTTCCGACAAGTAACCTGACCCAGGAGGTCAGCCCGATGGTGGCGGTCTTGAGCAGCAGCGGGTTGGGCTGGGCTGCAGGCTCCATCAATGTTATTTTGGTTACCGCGATCATCTCCACCATGCTGGCCGCTACTTTTGGACTAATAGAACTATAATAAATTAACTCTTGTGGCAAAATATTTCGTAATGTATAATGTAATGTATAAACAAATAAAGGCGGTTTTTTTTCATGAGTGATCTGGTGCGAAAACAGTTTTACATCAGTAAAAACCATGATGTTCTATTAAAGGAACGGGCCAAAGAACTGGGTATTTCTGAAGCTGAATTGGTTCGGCAAGCCATTGAAGGACAACTGGGCAAGATCAAGTTTCCCAAGAGGATCTTGAGCACATGGCAGGCGGAAAGCAAATTCATCCGGGAATTGATGAGCGGTGGTCCCGTAGCTGGCCGGCGAACCTGGAATCGTGATAATTTATATGACGTCTAGAGTTTTTATAGATACGAATGTGCTGGTATACGCTTATGATCGAGCGGAGCCGGAAAAACAGCGAACCGCCTACGAACTATTAGATACTCTGGCCAATTCCGGAACAGGCGTGGTAAGCACACAGGTGCTTTCAGAATTTTTCGTTACGGTAACTAAAAGAATTTCAGCGCCTCTGACCTTGGAGCAGGCTGCGCAAAGGATTAAGAATTTTTGCCGGGTTTGGACGGTGCTGGAAATCACTGAAATGATCGTACTCGAAGCTATCCGGGGCGTCGGGGAACACCGGTTTTCTCTTTGGGATGCCCAGATCTGGGCCACAGCGCGACTAAACCAGATCAACCTGGTTTTAAGCGAAGATTTTTCTCACGGAAGCTTTATAGAGGGTGTCCGTTTTATTAACCCTTTTATACCGGCCGACAGCGAATAAGCAACGCATTGCTCTTTATGCCCTTTTTGCGTCCATCATCCCGAACAGTTGAAATCTTACACCCTCAACCTCCAGCTTTTTAACATGTCGAATACTCTTCTCCCAAGCTGGCCTCCCTGTCTTCGTCAGTTGAACAGTAAGACGTGAGTTTATCAGTACTTTTTCACATACAAGAGGTCTTTTTGTATTGCCCCGTGGACAGCGGTTCCGTTGCGTGTCCATCGTCCTTGGTACCGGTTAGGCCAGCTCAACCACGGTAACCCCGCAACCCCCCTCGCCCTGTTCACCCAGGCGGAAGGACTTGACCCGGCGGTGGCCCTTGAGATCCCTGTGGATGGCTGCCCGGAGAGAACCGGTGCCTTTGCCGTGGATCAGGTAAACTTTGGACAGGCCTGCCAGGCAGGCATCGTCCAGGTATTTCTCCACCTGCTGCATAGCCTCATCAGCATAAAGGCCCCGCAAATCCAGCTCGTGTGAGACTTCCCGGGCCTTGCCCAGGAGAACACTCCCCACTTCGCTCTGTCCGCCGCCGGGTTGCCCGGCTTTATCAGCCCTGCGCAGGTCCTTTAAAGGCACGCTCATTTTCAGAATACCCACCTGCACCTGCACTTCACCTCCGGGTCCGGGGGGGCTAAGCACATAGCCCTTCTGGTTGAACTTGGGCAGGTAAACATCCTCGCCGGGCCGCAGGTCGGCAGGGGCCTCTCCTGCTATGGTTCTTTCGGGTACCGCCTTGTTGACCCTGCCCTTAAGTTTACCCAGCCTTTCCCTGGCCTCCTGAATAGCAGCCTCCCTGCCCCTGGCCGTTTCCCGGGAAACCTTTTCCCTGAGCTCTTTAATGATGTCCTCCGCTTCCTGTCGCGCGGCCCGGACCAGAACCCGCGCCTCTTCCCCGGCTTTGGCCAGGATTTTCTCCCGCCTCTGGGCAAGTTCCTGCTCCATTTTTTCGCATTTTTCTTTCAGGGCCCTGGCTTCCTCCGCCAGGACAGCCGCCTCTTCCCGCTCGGCCTCGGCCACCTGCTGCGCCCTTTCCAGGTTACGCATCAGTTCGTCCACACGCACCTGTTCAACGGTCATAAAGTCCCTGGCCCGGTCCACCAACTCCTCCGGCAGTCCCAGCCTGGCAGCAATTTCAAAGGCGTTGCTGCGGCCCGGCTGGCCGATGAGCAGGCGGTAGGTGGGCCTTAAGGTTACAGCGTCAAACTCTACACTGGCGTTTTCCACCCGCTCCCGCAGGTAGGCAAAATTCTTTAATTCGCTGTAGTGGGTCGTGGCAATTGTCCGGGTTCCCAGAGCGTGCAGCTTCTCCAAAATGGACTGGGCCAGGGCGGCCCCTTCGGTGGGATCAGTACCTGCCCCCAGCTCGTCGAGAAGGACCAGGCTGCCCCGCCCCGCCCTGTTTACGATATCCACAATGTTTGTCATATGGGAGGAAAAGGTACTCAGTGACTGTTCGATGCTCTGTTCATCCCCGATAT
>JAKPTB010000030.1 GCA_029555205.1 Bacillota bacterium | reverse complement strand
GCCGCTTAAGCAAGGAGGACTGCGGCGCCTTCCGGCACCGGGAAATTTGAGCTTTGTGTTCGCTTATCTCCTTATAGCTCAACAATGGTTTATGAAACAAACCATACCGCGCCGGATTGTAATTGGAGTTGCGCTCTATCTGACAATTGCGCTGTCGTGTTACGCCGCTTTTGCTGGAAACGCTTGTGTGGTCAAAGCGGATGGAAAAGCGATAGCCATTGCCTCTGATCAAGACACAGCCAAAAGAGCCCTGGCTGAACTGGTAGATTATAAAACCGGGGAGGTCGGCAGGGCTGTAAATTATACTGAGAAAATTACTTTCGGAAGTATAAGGGTCAAGAATAAAGCCGAAGATATTTTGGATTTTGAGGAGCTTAAGGCACAAATGAGCAGTGCTCTGACGTTCAAGGCGCAGGGCGCGGCCATCCTGGTTAACGGGGAAAGGAAAGTCCTGCTTAAAGACAGGCGGGAGGCTGAAACTTTGTTGGGCTGGCTGAAGTCGGTTTACCCCGTTGACCCTTCCGATCGGTTGGAATTCAAAGAAAATGTTGAAATAGCCGATGTTTTTGTAGAACTTGGCGAGACTATGGATTTTGAAGCGGCTAAAAAAATGGTTCTGCTGGGTGCAAACAAGATAGTGGAGTACACGGTCAAGGACGGCGATACCCTCTGGGATATAGCACGGGCCGTTAATATCGACCAGGACCAGATCGAATTTACCAACCCTGGCCTGGACCCGGAGAATTTACGCATCGACCAGGTGCTTTACCTGAGCCGGGAGGCGCCTCTAATCACGGTCGTAGCGACCAGGGAAGTCACAGTAGACGAGAAGATACCATTTGCAGTAAATGTTAAATATGACGATAGTCTCCTGCTGGGAAAGAAAATTATTATCAGCGAGGGTGTACCAGGGGAAAGGACAGTTACATACAGGATTACGCGTGAGAACGGCCTGGAAATTGGCAGGGAGGTCCTCAACCAAATAGTTAGAAGCGAACCCAAGACAGAAGAGGTTGTTAAAGGGGCCATAACCATGGTGGCCTCCAGGGGCAGTCCGGTAAGGCTGGCCTGGCCCTGCGGGGGTGGCGTGGTATCCTCCTTCGGTATGCGCTGGGGCAGGATGCACCAGGGGGTAGACCTGGGCGCCGCCTATGGGAGTGATGTGGTGGCTGTTGCCGGCGGCACCGTCGTTCAGGCGGGCTGGGACGGCGGCTACGGTATGTCGATCGAAGTATCCCACGGAGGCGGCCTGGTGACCAAGTACGCCCACCTGTCCAAGATATATGTTGATGTGGGAGATTCAGTTGACAGGGGCGAAACCATCGGACTGGTCGGTTCCACCGGAAACTCTACCGGCCCTCACCTGCACTTTGAGACTATCGTGGGTGGCGAGCACTGCGACCCGCTGGATTTCCTGCCGTAACAGAGGTCAGAAATCAAAAGCCGGAAGTCAGATGATAAGGATGGATTAATGCCGCCCGGGATTTAACCCCGGGCGGAAGTTTTAACGGATCATTGAGAGAACGATACAGGAGCAAATGCTTCACAGTAATAGGGGTTGTAAACGGTAGCGACAGTGCTATAATACATTTGAGGTGAGAAAATGTTTTTTGGCAGGTCAAAAAGTAAGTTCAGGAAAGCAATTTTTATTGTTATCACCGTCTTAATAGCTATCGGCCTGGTAATCCCGCTGGCGAGCCTGTTTCAGGACCAGCCGGGCGGAGGGGCGCAGAACCCCGGGACAGCCCAGAAAACACCCCAGGAGAGGCTGGCCGAGCTTGAAGCCGAAGCCGGGAAAAGCCCCGGAAATACCGAGGTATTGATGGAACTGGCTGAAGCTTATTATTACACCGGCAAACCGGACCAGGCTGTTAAGACCTATGAGCAGGTACTGGCGGCTGACCCCGGTTATTCCGAGGCCCGCTATATGATAGCCTATGTTTATTATATGAAAGGTGAATTCGACCAGGCGGAAACGAGCCTGAAAGAACTGGCACAAAAAGACCCCAATTTTAAAGAAACCCACCTTCTCTACGGTTATGTCCTGGGAGCCGGCAAAAAGGATTATGCCGGGGGCATCCAGGAGCTTGAAAAGTATATAGACCTGGCCAAGGAAGGGCCGGATGTTGAAAAGGCCAGGCTGATTATTAATGAATGGAAGACCGCACAGGCCGGGAATTAAATAGAGCATGTGCCGCGGGGATTTTAAAGACAGATAACCCCGCGGTTGCTTTTTGCATATATTACCGCTAGGAAGGCCTGTTCGCCAGCCTTTATAATGAAACTGGTCAACGAATCAGTTAGGAGGCTGGCTATGAATACTGTGACAACTCAAAATACATTGTCGTGTGGATCACACCCTGCCGGCCGCGGCGGCGCTTTGAGCAAGACGGTTAAAATTTTAGCGGCCGCTTTTGTTTTGATGAGCGCTTTATTATGGAAAATTCCTGCGGCGGCAAGATCATACAGTTACTGGACAGTCAGAGAAATTTTCAAGGCCTATAGCATTGTTGGCACCTGGAACATGGAGAAATTGACATCGGAACACTTTTATGTTAAATTCAGGCCCGAAGACCGTGAGAGCGCGGCGCTGGTCCTGGAAACGGCAGAATATTTTTACCGGCTGGTGACGGAAGATTTCGGCTATAACCCGCGCGCCCGGATCCCGATCATTTTATACTCATCCAAGTCTGAGCTGAACAGGAGTTTTGGCTGGGAAGCCAAAGAAAGCGCCATAGGGGTTTACTATGCCGGGACAATAAGGGTGCTGGCGCCGCACTCCTGGATTTATGAAGAGAGCCGGGGCGGCGTCAAAGAAACATTTGTATCTTCAGGGCCGATGGCCCATGAATTTACCCACCTGATGGTCGACTACCTGACCGGCGGAAATTATCCCCGCTGGTTTACCGAGGGATTGGCCCAGTACGAGGAATACAAGCTGACCGGCTTCGAATTCAGCGAACCTGCGGGCGCTGCCGGCAATAATTTTTATTCCATGGCAGACATCGCGGAAAATTTTGATGACCTGCCCAACCAGTCCCTGGCATACAGGGAAGCGTTTGCCGCGGTAAGGTATATCGCCGGCGTGTATGGCGAGAATACCCTGTATAATATGATTAAATCACTGGGTGGCGGGATGAGATTTGAAGATGCGATGCAAGAACATTTAGGGCTGGATTACACCGGGCTTGAAAAGTGCCGGCGGGAATGGGCTTTAAGCAATTATTAAAGCTCAGGCGATATCGGACAGGTAATTGTGCGGACTTATTCCAGAGGGTGGCAGGAATAAATGCTTTCGGGAAGAATAATTTAAAAACGAAAGCAGTATACCCGGATTATGGCCAGGAGGAAAGTATGGGTAGAATTCTAATCAAGGGAGGGATTCCCCTCCGCGGCAGAGTGAAAATTTCCGGCGCCAAAAACGCTTCTCTCGCGCTTTTATGCGCTGCCATCCTCGCCAGGAATGAAATAGTACTGGAAAACGTTCCCGATATCAGCGATGTAAGAGTAATGATAGAAATAATTAACAGCCTTGGCGCCAGCGCCGCCTGGGAAAGCCCCGAAACCCTCAGGATCGTTCCCCCTAAAAAGTTGAACGCGGGAGCCCCTTTTCACCTGGTAAAAAAACTAAGGGCTTCCAACCTCCTGCTGGGGCCTATGCTGGCAAGGTTCGGACAGGCCACGGTAGCGCTGCCCGGCGGCTGCAATATCGGGATCAGGCCGATGGACCTGCATTTTAAGGGCCTGACCGGGCTGGGGGCCAACCTCTCCCTGGAGCACGGCTGTGTATGCGGCAGCTCGCCGGACCGGCTCGTTGGGGCGAGGGTTTACCTGGACTTTCCCAGTGTCGGGGCGACCGAGAA
>JAKPTB010000008.1 GCA_029555205.1 Bacillota bacterium | reverse complement strand
TCCTGGCCGACCGCGCGTTCTTTAATCTTTGATATAAAATCTTTTACTACCTTGAAATTGACATCGGCCTCCAGGAGCGCCAGGCGCACCTCCCGCAGGGCCTCGTTTACATCGGACTCGGTAAGGCGTCCTTTCCCTTTTAACTTTCTAAAGGTTTCCTGCAGCCTTTCAGCCAGATTGGCAAACATCGACGTCCACCCCCCAGTTCTTATTCTCTCCTATCAGGTACATAAAAAGTATGTTATTGACTTTTTAATACGAATTCACATGAACATTTAATTTTAAATCCTGTTAATCCTGAAAATCTTGTAAATCCTGTGATATATTTTTTACATCTCCAGGACTTCTTCTATAATCTTCCTGGCCTGCCGTACCCTGCCGTCGCTTTTTACGGTTTCATATTCTTCCAGCATGGCGGCAGCGGCGGCAAGCTTGTTTCTCTCCGCTGTGGACTTTGTCACCAGCCCAAGCTTTTCTTCATACTGTGAAAGGACTTGCTCAGCCCTCTTCAAGGTATCATAAACAGCCTGGCGTGTAACATTAAATTCGACGGCTATTTCGCCGAGGGACAGGTTCTGGCAGTAGTAAAGGTCCATGAAGATTTTTTGACGCTCGGTCAGGAGCACGCCGTAAAAATCAAAAAGCATATTCATCCAGGCTACCTTTTCGAGCATCTTTCCTTACCCCCTCCCGCCGGCTGGTTATGTCCATATAAATACAAGGCCGGCTTGAGACTACGTTGTTTACAGAAGCCTTTCCTTCCGGATCAGCCGTTAGGACCACTGCAAAGGCTAATAGCTTTACAGATAGATTTTAAAGTATTGACTTCGCCCTGTCAAGTGAAAGAGAGTTTTTTCCGTACCTGTGAAGGTTATTTAAACCAGAAGGAGAAAAACATATATAACGGAGGTGGAGTAAAATTGAAGGTTAACAGTTCAGCCAAGAATGAAAAATATTCAAAACCGGCAGGTTTTATCTCAATTGACGGCGCTGTTAAGCAGGACCGGGAACAGGTGGTGGAAAACCATAAAACATACCTGAATGCGGGACTGGCAATGATGTTGGGACTTTTAGATTTCGACAAGCAGTTTGTGCGGGCTGAAGGCATATATGTCTGGGACAGCAAGGGTGAAAAGTACCTGGATTTTCTGGGCTCTTACGGCGCCCTGAACACGGGCCACAACCACCCCAGGGTCCTGGAGGCGCTGGACAGGGTTAAAGAGATGCCCAACCTTCTCCAGGCGTCTCTTGGCACGGTAGTAAGCGCACTGGCTAAAAACCTGGCTTTAATCACGCCGGGTAATCTGCAGCGCTCTTTTATCTGCAACAGCGGGGCGGAAGCGGTGGAAGGGGCTCTTAAAATGGCGCGTGCCGCTACATACCGCCAGAAGTTGATTTATTGCGATGGTTCCTTCCATGGTAAAACGCTGGGAGCGCTGGCGGTAACCGGCCGCGGCAAGTACCAGAAAGCTTTTCAGCCCCTGGTACCGGGCTGCACCTCAGTGCCTTACGGCGACCTGGGCGCCCTTGAGTATGAACTGAAAAAAGGAGATACAGCCGCATTTATACTTGAACCGGTACAGGGTGAGGGAGGTATTATTATCCCGCCGCCGGGCTACCTGCCCGAGGTCAGGCGGCTCTGCTCCAAATATGGAACCCTGCTCATCATCGATGAAATTCAGACCGGGCTGGGCCGTACGGGCAAAATGTTCGCCTGCCAGCACGACGGCGTAGTACCGGATATTATGTGCCTGGCGAAGTCACTGGGCGGTGGAATTATGCCGGCCGGCGCTTATATCACCACGGATGAAATCTGGAAAAAAGCTTATGGAGGCATGGAAAAAGCGCTGCTTCATACCTCCACGTTCGGTGGCAATACCTGGGCTGCAGCGGCGGGGATCGCCGCACTGGAAATAATACTTGAGGAAAACCTGCCGGAGAAGGCGCGGGAATCTGGGGAATACCTGCTGAAAGGCCTTGCCCGCTTAAAAGAAAAATACCCGCTGATTAAGGCTGTGCGGGGTCGCGGTTTGATGGTAGGTATTGAATTCAACCAGCCTGGCGGCCTGGCGGCAAAGGCTTCCTTCGGACTTGCCACCAGGCTCTCAGAGGAATACCTGGGCAGCCTGGTAGCGGGAGAATTAATGAACAAGCACCACATTATCACTGCTTATACACTAAACAACCCCAATGTAATCAGGCTGGAACCGCCGCTGAGCGTAAGCAAGGAACAAATCGACACCGTCCTGCAGGCCCTGGAGGACATATTTGCCACTCATAAAGGGTTCTTCAGCGCCGCCAGGGCGGGGGCGAAATCAATAATCAAGTCCCTTATTAAGAAGTAGCAGCTGCTCTTTCTTCTATATACACCGGGCTGATACAATTGCGGCCGGCTGACTTTGCCTTGTACAACTCCGCGTCAGCCCTCGCCAGCAGCTGTTCAAGCAGGGTGCTCGGGTAGGCCTCGGTTTTTCCGTCATATGTGGCGACACCCAAGCTGATCGTTAATTTCAAGAAGCCGTAAGTTGTTTCAAAAGGCCATTTGCTGACTGTCTCCCGCAGCCTCTCAGCCAGGACCAGGGCCTCATGGTGCGCGGTAAGGGGAGCGATTACAATAAATTCTTCACCGCCATAGCGCCCCAGTAAATCCGAGGTCCTCATACTGGAGGAAAGGACCTGTACAACCTCTTTCAAAACCTCGTCACCGACCTGGTGGCCGTGTGTGTCGTTGATGTCTTTGAAATGGTCGATATCTATCATGGTAATTGACAGGGGC
>JAKPTB010000006.1 GCA_029555205.1 Bacillota bacterium | reverse complement strand
TCCAATGACATGCTTTTCACTATACTGGGGCGGATCATCCGCTCTTTTGACCCCTGTCTGGCTTGTGCAACTCATGTCATGGATGCAAATCACAAAAAGTCGGTAGTCTTTTAAACACAAAAAGTTGGCATTCCACCTGTTTTTTGTTTTACAGGAATCCGCCTTGATAGCCCCCGGTTTTCCAGGTGGTACTATGCAGCGTAATCAAAGGCAATCCTGCCACCGAGGCTGTGACCCACCAATACGTAACGGGCTTGTGGATGATGCAGGGTAAAATCGTCAATCATGTCTTTTCAAGCGCAAAAGAAGCCTTGTTTTTCAAGCTCCTTGGCGCAGAAACAGCCGGGTTGCATAATCGGTATTCATGACTAATGCTTGCACCGGCATAAGAAAATGTATTATTTCAGTATGACGTCATATTCGATGTTTTCCAAAAACTTCTTTTCCCTGGCGTCCGCGGAGTTGAGGCGCAGGACGTTGATCCCGTCACCCTCGGCCGGTGATTCCGACCTGAGCATTTTTTCCGGGTACCTGGAGTAACCGAATATAACGCTTCCTCCCACGGCGTAAAACCCTCCCGCGTCTCCCCATTGATTGGCTATGGCCAGGTGCGTCTGCTCCCCCAGCCTGGCTTCCCAGATAAACTTGCTCCGGCGGTCTTCCCAGAGAGCGGGCGCACAGAGCAGGTCGGCGCCGCGTTTGGCCAGGGATTCAACGCATTCAGGAAACATCAGGTCGCAGCCGGCCACCAGGCCGATCCTGCCGAAGGGCAGGTCGCAGACAGGAAAAATGCTGTCTCCCTCTTCAGCCCATTTTTGATCACGCGGCGACAGGTGCACCTTTCTATATTTGCACTCTACTCCACGGGGACCGATCAGGACACAGCTGTTGTAGTGTTTCCCGCCCTGGCTTTCAGCCATCCCCAGGACGATATAAATGTTTTTACCCGCAGCCGCCCTGGCAAATATCTCAGTGGCGGGGCCGGGGATCTCTTCGCCCAGTTTCCCCGCCTCCACGGGATCGAAAATTATTCCGGTCGTGGACAGCTCCGGCAGGACGACCAGGTCCAGCGGCTGCCCCCGGGCTTCAGACATGGCCGCGGCTTTATCGATTAATCCCATAATCCTCCCGATGTTGGCCGGCGGGTTACCCGGATCCGGACGGAATTGTACTGTCGCGACAGTAAATCCGGCAGGTTCCGGCAAGCCCAGCACCGCACCTGGATTAAACTGAGAATAGATGTCCAAAGAAATGTCGCCGTAATAACCGGGCTTCCTCCGGCCAGGAAAACCGCTATCATCAGGCGGAGCGAACTTACCCCCAACCAGGGGCAGCCTGCCGTAAATAATGGTATCGCCCGGTGAACTGACCTGCTGCAATGGGCTGCCGTACCTGTCAATGATAAAGGACTCCGCACCGCGGCAGTCCATGCCTTTATCCATTCCCGTCCGGTTGCAGGCTAAAAGGTAAATCCCGTTCTCCGCCGCCCGCGCCCGCCAGAACTTTTCCGGGTTGTGATGTTCCGGCGGCCAGTTGGCCGGGACCAGCAGGACCCGGGCGCCTTTCAGCGCGGCCGCCCGTGCCGGTTTATAAGAATAGGTATCGGCACAGATCAACACGCCCAGCCTGCCGAATTCCGTCTGTGCCACCAGCACCGGCAGATTGCCCCTGGCGGCCC
>JAKPTB010000154.1 GCA_029555205.1 Bacillota bacterium | reverse complement strand
GTGTCCGGCGCCTCGAAGGTCAATCCTTTTAAGTCGGCCATTTTCAGCCTGGGCGCCGGCCCGTTAACGCGTTCCGGATAAGTGAGGGCGTACTGGATGGGCAGGCGCATGTCCGGAGCCCCCATTTGAGCAATTATTGAGCCGTCTATATACTCGACAGCCGAGTGGACGATACTCTGCGGGTGGACCAAAACCTCTATCTGTGAATAGTTTACCCCAAACAGCCACTTAGCTTCAATTACTTCCAGGCCTTTATTCATTAAAGTGGCTGAATCGACAGTCACTTTTTTGCCCATATTCCAGTTGGGATGGCGCAGCGCCATCTCCACCGTCACATTTTCCAGTTCCCTGGCGCTGAACTCACGGAAAGGGCCGCCTGACGCTGTGAGTATGATTTTTTCAACTTGGCTCCGGTTATTTCCTTCCAGGCACTGCCACAATGCTGAATGTTCGCTGTCCACCGGGTAAATGCTGGTTTTTTTCCGTGCTGATAATTCCATAACCAGCTGTCCGGCAGCAACCAGCGTTTCTTTGTTCGCCAGGGCAATGTTTTTACCAGCCCGCAGGGCTGCGAAGGTTGGGAAAATGCCGGCCGCCCCGGATACAGCTACAACGACCAAATCAGCCTCGCCCAATGAGGCCAGGGACTCCATGCCTTCCCTGCCCCAGCCCAGCGCGGGAATTTTCACGGGGCCCAGATCTTTTTTTAACAGGTCCAACTCCCCTGGCCCGGAAAGGACCGCGTATGCTGGATGAAACTCCTTTATCTGGTCAGCCAGAAGACGCCAGTTTTTACCTGCAGCCAAACCTGTTACCGCAAATCTGCCCGGCAGGTTCCTGATTACATCCAGCGTCTGCCGCCCGATAGAACCGGTGCTGCCAAGTATAACAATTCTCTTCATTACCTACTCCAATTTGTGAAATACCTTTCCATTCAAACAGCACCCGATCGGAGACATTGTTTGAGTCGTGGGTCGTGAGACGTTGAAAGTGAAGTTCATGTATTCCTTTCAGGCTTTCAACCCTTAAGTTCTGTCTTGCACTCTCACGTCTCATCTCATTTCTCACGTCTCAAACCATGTGTCCCCATTCCGATGTCTGGTATCATTTAACCATATAAGGCTGCAGAAGAGGGCGCCGAAGATGTACGGCTAAAGCCGTACCTACAAGGGATGGTCCCGTTCCATTGTAGGGCGGGTTTTAACCCGCCATTCCGCTCGGGGACATACCTCGGGGTTTAAATCGGGGACATTCCTCGGCTTGCAGGAATGCTTGTAAGAGAGGCGTGTCCCCGTTCGTGTGTCCCATTCTGCTGTCAAAGTCACAACTTAAACAATCAGTTTCGTAACATTTATGCGTCTATATTACCCTGCCAGCCTCACTTGGACTTGGGCAGCAGGACCCCCGCCTTGTAAAAAGACTGGATTGCAATTAATGTAATGGGACCCAGCACCAAACCTGCAAGGCCTAAAGTACGCAGTCCGGCATACATGGAGATCAGTGTTGCCAGCGGGTGCAGTCCCAGGTTGCCGGACACAATTTTTGTTTCCAGGATCTGCCTGACAGAAAGGACCACAATATACAGGACAACCAGTTTTACACCGAAACCCGTGGCGCCGGTGGCAAAAGACCATATCACCCAGGGCAGATATATAGTCGCCGGGCCCAAAACCGGAATCAGGTCAAAAACGCCTATCAGTAACCCCATCAGCAGGGCGAAGTCCGCTCCGATCAAATAAAGGCCTATAACACTCATTAATGTTGTTATCAATATTAATACAGCCTGTGCCTTCACATAGGCCATAAAGGCGGAAGCGACTTCCCCCGCTGTCTTTATAATTTTTTCACCCCAGGGCTCGGGTGTCACCCTTATTATAAAATCAATAATGATCTGCTTGTCACGGGCTATAAAAAATGACGACAGCAGTGTTACCAACATTATGGTAAGGGTACCGGGTACTATTGAAACAAATGACAGAAGGGAATTGGCAACCCCGGTGGCTAATCCCTGCAGGCTTGCAGCAATGCTGT